>CANFQA010000030.1 GCA_947449015.1 Microthrixaceae bacterium
AATGTCGAATTCATCTCGGTCGCCTCCGAACCCGACACTCTCGATCTGCTTGTCTGGGAGCGCGGCGCCGGCGTCACTGAAGCCTGCGGCACCGGCGCCACCGCAGCGGCACAGCTTGCCCATCAGTGGGGGCTGGTGGGACGCGAGGTCAGCGTGCGCATGCCTGGGGGCAGTGCTGAGGTCATCGTTGCCGAGGGACCCGAGGACGAACCCACGTTGATCGGTCCGGCCCAACATGTGGCCACCATCGAGGTTCCGAGTGTCTGATCGCCAGCGTGTCGCCGATGAGTCGCACCGCGGCGGATTCGGTGAGTTTGGTGGCGAATCCGCTGGTCTCATCGATCGGACCTTCCGCGAACGGATCGTGCTTGTCGGGGTCACACTGCAAGGCCACTACGAGGAAGACACCGATCGTCATCTCGCAGAGTTGGCGCAGCTTGTCGACACCGCCGGGGCCGATGCCGTCGGCACCGTGATGCAACGGCGGCAGTCACCTGATCCCGCCACCTATCTCGGTTCGGGAAAGGTCGAGGAACTCCGCGAACTCTGCGACGCGCTTGATGCCGACACTGTGGTGTTCGACGACGAACTCAGTCCAGCCCAACAGCGCAATCTTGAGAAACTGCTCAAACGCACAGCCATCGATCGCACTGCAGTCATTCTCGACATCTTCGGGCAGAACGCCCACAGCCTCGAGGGCAAGGCGCAGGTTGAACTGGCTCAGATCCGCTACCGCTTGCCGCGTCTGCGCGGCCGAGGAACAGCGTTGTCCCGACAGGGTGGCGGCATCGGTGCTCGTCAGGGTGGCGGTGAAACACAGCTCGAGGTCGACCGGCGGCGATTGCTCCGGCGTATGCACAAGCTCGAGGCAGACCTGCGCGAAATCGCTCGCGTGCGCCAGACCCAGGCCAAAGCGCGCCAACGTTCGCGACTTAGTCGAGTGGCAATCGTTGGCTACACCAACGCTGGCAAATCCACGCTGTTGAATCACCTCACCGATGCCGGCGTGCTGGTTGAGGATCGGCTGTTCGCCACGCTTGATGCCACCACACGTCGCCTACAACTTCCCGGTGGCGAAACTGTGTTGCTCACCGACACCGTTGGATTCATCACCAAGCTGCCGACGCAGCTGGTCGAAGCCTTCAAGTCCACACTCGAGGTTGTGGTCGATGCCGATCTGCTCATCCATGTCGTGGATGGTTCGACCGCCGAGCCCAATGAACACCTCGATGCAGTCGAACGCGTGCTCAATGAGATCGGTGCCTCCGATGTGCCCCGCATGCTGGTGGTCAACAAGGCCGATGTCGATCCGCTTGGTGCGAAGTATCTGGCCTCATCACATTTGGGTGCCGTTGCGGTTTCGGCACGCACTGGCGAGGGTATTGAGCAGATGCTGCGAGCGCTCGGTGATCGTCTGCGGGGCTTGTCCTCGGTAACCGAACTTCTCGTGCCTTTCGAGCGGGGCGATGTGCTGGCCATGGTGCACCGTGAAGGTGAGGTGCTGGTCGAATCACCCACCGATGCTGGGATGCGCGTACGGGCCCGGCTCGATGATGTTTCGGTCACCAGGCTGCGCGACTACGTCGTGACGAACTAGACCACTGCTATGAGCACCGCCGCCGAGGGTTTCGTCCCACCGCCGTATCCCTACGATCGCCTCGATGCGCTCAAACCAGTGGCGGGAGCGCTCGAAGGCGGGATTGTCGATCTGTCCATTGGCGATCCTTGTGATCCGCCTCCAAAGGTCGTGCTCGATGCGCTCGCGTCCTCGGCCTCCGAGCGTCGCTACCCGGCATCTGTTGGTACGCCCGCCTATCGCGATGCTGCTCGCGCATGGATGGAACGAGAACTCGCAGTCAGCGTCGAGTCTTCGCAGTTGGCAGCCTGCATCGGCACGAAGGAGTTCGTGGCCGGTTTGCCGCATTGGCTGCGTCTTCGCACACCATCTCGCGACACCGTGCTGTATCCCGCAATCAGCTATCCGAGTTATGCGATGGGTGCTGAGTTGGCCGGCGCGCGTGCGGTTCCGGTTCCGGTGGACGCACAGGGTCGTTCGCAACTTTCAGCCATCGATCCGGCCGATGCTGCCCGGGCGCTGTGCCTGTGGGTCAACTCGCCGGGCAACCCCACTGGCTTTCTTGATGACCTTGGCGCTGCGGCTGCCTGGGGTCGCGCCAATGATGTTCCCGTTATTTCTGATGAGTGCTATGTGGAGTTCACCTGGAACGGTCGCGGCCGAACCATCCTTGAACACGGAGTCGATGGGGTGCTCGCCGTCCACTCGCTTTCCAAGCGATCGAATCTGGCTGGGGTGCGAGCGGGGTTCTACGCCGGTGACGGCGACTTGGTTCACTACCTCTCCGAGTTGCGCAAGCACGCCGGATTCATGGTTCCTGGTCCCGTGCAGGCCGCAGCCATTGCTGCATGGGGAGATCAGGATCACGTCGTGATGCAGCGGGAGCGCTATCAGCAACGACTCGCCCGCTTCGCGGAGATCCTTCGGGCGCTTGATGTTGAGGTGGCATTGCCCGACGGTGCGTTCTACCTGTGGGCCGCTGCTCCTGATGGTGATGCATGGGCGCTCGTGCGTCGGCTCGCCGAACAAGGTGGTGCGCTCGTCTCTCCTGGCGAGTTCTACGGACCCGATGGTGCCGGCTTCATCCGTGTTGCAGTGGTGCAACCCGACGAACGCTTGGATCTCGTCGCTCAGCGCTTAGGTCTCTGAGTCGCTCGCAACACAACTAGCCTTTGCTGCCATGGCTGCTCTTGAATCCACAATCGATGAACTCTGGGCGAACCGTGAGTCGCTCAGCCCTGCAAACGGCGACGCTGTGGCCGCAGTGGGTGAGGTCATCGGCCTGCTCGACCGAGGCGAGGCCCGCATCGCTGAACTCGGAACTGATGGCGAGCCGATCGTTCACCAGTGGCTGAAGCATGCGGTCCTGCTGTATTTCCGTCTCTCGAAGATGGACACGATTGATGGCGGCGTGTTCGAGTACGCCGACAAGATTCCGCTCAAGACCAACTACGCAGCGGCCGGTGTGCGCGTCGTGCCCGGTGCCTCGGCCCGCTACGGCTCGTTCCTCGACCGCGGGGTGGTGCTCATGCCCAGCTACGTCAATATCGGCGCACGCGTCGGGGCCAACACGATGGTTGACACCTGGGCCACCGTTGGATCCTGTGCGCAGATCGGTGCCAATGTGCATCTGTCTGGTGGCGTCGGTATCGGTGGCGTGCTTGAGCCGCCGCAGGCCGCGCCGGTCTTCGTGGGCGATGACGCGCTTATTGGCAGCCGTTGCATCGTGGCCGAAGGTGCTCGGGTGGGCGACGGGGCCGTGCTTGGTGCCGGGTGCATTCTCACCGGGTCCATCCCGGTGATTGACGCCCAGACGGGCGAAGAACTCAGCCGCGGCGTGGTGCCGGCTTGGAGCGTGGCGGTCACCGCCACTCGTCCCCGCACCTTCCCCGGCGGCGAGTTCGGCCTGCCATGTGTGCTGGTCATTAAGCGCCTCAACGAAGGCGAGCGCCATGACAAAGCTGCGCTCAACGATGTGCTGCGCGATCACGGCGCCGCTACCTGATCATGGCTGATCTGCTCGCCCGCACAGCAGCGCTTGTTGACATCGCTTCACCCAGTCGGGACGAAGCGGCGTTGGTGGACGCGATCGAGGCGGAGTTGCGCGCCATCGGCACTCTGACCGTTGATCGGGTGGGTGACAACCTGGTTGCCCGAACCGAGTTGGGGCGCTCGCAGCGCGTCGTGTTCGCCGGTCACACCGACACGGTTCCGGCCACGGCAAACAACGCGTCGGCCCGTATTGAGGGAGATCGTCTTTCTGGGGTTGGCTCCGCTGACATGAAGGGCGGGCTTGCCATCATGCTCGAGTTGGCCCGCACCATCACCGAGCCAGCAGTGGACTGCACCTTCGTGTTCTATGCCCGTGAAGAGATCGGAAGCGCAGAAAGCGGTCTCGGCGAGCTGTTCGAACTTCGGCCAGAACTGCTCATTGGAGATGTCGCCATCCTTGGTGAACCCACCGACGGTCTGATCGAAGCAGGCTGTCAGGGCACGCTTCGCGTGCGGGTCACCCTGCACGGCGCTCGGGCGCACACGGCGCGCTCGTGGATGGGTCGCAATGCCATCCATCGCCTCGGACAGGTGCTCGATCTGCTTGCCGCCTATGAACCGCGCAAACCGGTTATTGATGGCTGCCAGTTCCATGAAGGCCTGCAGGCGGTCGCGATCGACGGGGGAGTGGCGGGCAACGTGGTCCCCGATGTGGCGTCAGTGGTGATCAATCATCGGTTCGCCCCGGATCGCTCAGGGGTTGAAGCCGAGGCGCATGTGCGCGAGTTGCTTGCCCCGGCGCTTGAGGCGGGCGACGTCGTTGAACTCACCGAATGCTCTGATGGAGCACTTCCCGGTCTCACTCACCCGTTGCTGGCATCTCTGGTGGCGCGTAGCGGCGGAGAGGTACTGGCCAAGCTGGGTTGGACCGATGTGGCCCGGTTCGCGTCCCACGGCGTGCCCGCGGTGAACTTCGGACCCGGTGACAACACCGTGGCCCACACCGCTGATGAGTATTTGGACCGGGCACCGCTGGAACGCACCTGGGCGATCCTGCAGGCTCTGGTGACTGAGGGCGCGAGCTGAAGCCAAACGGCTGCCGCGGCAACGCGCAGCTACTTAGAGTTTGCGCATCACCGTGACAACGCGGCCGTAGATGGCCACCTCGTCAGGACGGAAGTGCATGGGTGACAGCGCCGGGTTGGCCGGCAGCAGAACGACCTCGTCACCGACACGGGTGTAGGTCTTCACCGTGCCCTCATCGCCAGGGATCCCGGCCACCACGATGTCGCCCTGCTCGGCGACAGTCTGGGAGCGGGCCACGATGAAGTCGCCGTCGAGGATTCCGGCCTCGATCATGGACTCGCCACGAACGCGAAGCATGAACAGCTCGCCGTCACCGCAGAAGTCTGACGGAATCGGCACGATCTCTTCGACGTTCTCCTCGGCAAGTACATCGACACCGGCGGCGACATCGCCGACCAGTGGCACATGGCGGAAGGGACGGCGATCGCCCGAAGCTCCGGAGTTGGGGTCGTAACGGACCTCCATGGCCCGGGGCTTGACCGGATCGCGGCGCAAAAAGCCCAGCTCGTTGAGCCGGTTGAGGTGGTTCTGCACGCTGGAGGGAGAGTTGAGCCCGACTGCGGTGCCGATCTCACGCACCGACGGCGGGTAGCCGTGCTCGGTGATGTGGAGGTCAATGACCTCGAGGATCTGCTGTTGGCGAAGGGTGAGGCCCGGGGTGGTCATGGTGTGCTCCTGCTTCTCAGAGGGGAGGGGTGACAGTGATCAGATCGAACGTATGTACTTACCGTAGCCCTCTCGAGTGACTGGGGCAAACACCCGTTCGATTTTCCTCTTGACGTCGAACGGGTGTTCGTGCTTGGCTATCTTCATCAGTTCGAACGGGCGTTCGAACCAGCCCAGAAAAATCAGCCCGCAACACCCTCTTCGACTCCGCACCAACTCCGCACCAACTCCGCACCACGTCCACTGTCACACCCAGCTCGCAGGATGGTTCCCATGGCCGCACTCCTCCACCCCGATTCCCTTTCCACCACGCTGTCCGCCTCGCTGTTCAGCCTCGAGCCCCAGGCTGGTCCCGCAACTGCGTTCGGCCGCTCGAGCGCTGCCCGCGCCCCTTGGAACGATCCCAGTTTCCTCGACGAGATGCTCGAGACCGCTCCCATCCGCCGACCGCAGTTGCGCCTTATCACCGGCGGCCTCGAGGCCAGCCACATCAGCGCAGATCGGTCCACGGCCCACCGTGGTGACCGATCAACAGTTCGTCGGCCACTGAGGACGGTGTTCGGTGGTGTGGCGCTCGCCATGCTCGTTTCGCTCGCTGCAGTCGGAGCACTCAACCTTCTCGGCGCCGACGCTGCCGCCACTGTGCCGGCGTCGCCCGCTGCGATCAACCACCCGATCGGCGCTGATGCCACCACCACCTCATCAGCGCCGGTCGAGGTGGTCGTGCAATCAGGCGACACGCTGTGGAGCATTGCCCGTCGACTCCGACCCACCGGTGAAGTCCGCGGTGTCGTCGACGCGTTGCAGCGTCGTACGGGTGGCGCGGCCCTCGAGGTCGGCCAGCACGTCGACGTTCGCGGACTCACTGCCGAGTGACATTTGTCCGACCCGAGATGACGAGGCACATCGCGCGGCCCCTACTAGGTTCGGTGGATGCGTTGTCCAGCCTGTTCGCACCTCGACGACAAAGTGGTCGACTCTCGTCAGGCCGACGATGGCATCACCATCCGTCGACGACGCGAGTGCCTGTCATGTGGGGCACGTTTCACCACCTTCGAACGCGTCGAGGAGATTCCGCTCATGGTCCTCAAGCGCTCCGGCGATCGGGTGCCGTTCCGTCGCGATTCCATCAGTGTCGGACTCGCTTCCGCGGCCAAGGGGCGACCAGTCTCCGAAGAGGACATCGCCCGTGTGGTGAGCCAGGTCGAGGACGCAATGCGCCTTGCTGGGCCGGAAGTCACCAGCGAGCAGGTGGGTGTGGCTGTGCTGGAAGGGCTTCGTGGACTCGACGAGGTCGCATACATGCGATTCGCCAGTGTCTACAAGGGCTTCGACGCAGCGGCGGATTTTCAGCGCGAGATCATCCTGCTCAAAGACAGCGAACCCAAACGTCACGAACCACGGACATAGTTGGCCATGAGCATGTCGTCGGCTTCCAGAAGTCGACGCAACTGAAGGCGCTCCGGAGCGTCATCGTTTGCAGCGTCTCGGTGCGCGTCGGCGCCCACAGCTGCACGACTCGATGTTCCGCCCACCAGCAGAGGCGAGTAGGTCTGGCACCACTCATCAACAAGGTCGTCGGCCAAGAGTTGCGCGTTCACAATTGGGCCGCCTTCGCACAACACCATGCCAATTCCCATCGTGCGCAACGCACGCAACATCTCGCCCATCGACACCCGTGTCGCCCCAGCAACGACGACCTCAGCGACCTTTTCGAGGTTTTTCCGTCGCTCCGCATCCGCAGCTTCATGGGTCACCACGATCGTTTGCGGCGTCGAATCGACGAACATCGCGCTCGTGATGTCGAGTTCCAGCGATCCGGACACAATCACCAGTCGCGGTGTCGAAGCCTGTCCGCGTATGTGCCGTCGTTCGATCGCATCGGCGTCGAGTCGGACTGGCCCGTAGCCCTCGGTACGCGCCGTCGCGGCACCCACCACAATCGCGTCGGGCAATTCGCGCAGTGCCCGGAACACCGCTCGATCGGCCGGTCCGCCCAATCCTGCGGATCGATCAGCAATTGCTGTCGCCCCGTCGATACTGGCGATCATGTTCACGAGCACCCAGGGACGCTCTGCGAGCGACGGTCGGTCATCGCCGGCATAGAGCGTGACCGGGTCCACCTCATCGATGGCCGTTGGGAGCAATTGACGCACACGACCACGCTAGAGGGTGGTGTGCGAATGCCGGTCAGATCGTCGGTGCCTGTGGGTTCTGTGGAGAACTCCCATCGAAATCCACTCGAAATTCACAGGGTTGTACCTCTATCGGTCCACAGGGCTTACTCCCTATGGTGCTGGTTGGGTACAGCGCTGCAGCGCGGGCGACGGACGGTGGTGCGACGTCCTGGCAATTCCGCTGACAGGACGGTTCCTTGGGAGCGCCTTCCGGGCGCTCCTACCTGGCGCCCGCGTTGCAGCTCACCCAACCCGAATCGATCATCACGATCCCGCTGGGACCGTCCGCAGTACCCCACGGGGCGTGTTCCGGGGGCGGGGGAGCTCTCTGACCTCGGGTTTTTCAAAATCTTCGTGGTAAACGTTGACACCGGTGGAATTACTCTGATGTAATTCCCCGACATCTTGTGGCCCGTCAGGTGCGGCAGGCAGCAGAACCACAACATCTTGTGTTCACCCCAAATGGGCACACGAAGCGCAGAAATCCTTAGAAACCCGCAAAAATCTCCAACGAATTCGGCGGATATCGGCGGAAATCGGCGGAAATCGGACTCAACCCGACTCGATCCACCCGACTTGATCCACCCGACTCGATTCAAACCTGCGGCTGGTTCAACTGACCGCTCGACGCAGTCCCAGTACCCATCTCATTCGTCACCCGAACACCACGCTCCAGCGGAGGAACACCATGGCAATCGCTCCCGAACAGTCCGGAACAGAACTCGGCACCATCGGCATTCGTCGAAACTTCACCGCCGAGGGGACTCACCCCTACGAAATGATGGAGTGGGAGCGCCGTGATGCCCGCATCTCCAACTGGAAGACCGGCGAGGTCGCCTTTGAGCAGCTCGGGGTCGAGTTCCCCGTCGGCTGGTCGCTCAACGCCACCAATATCGTTGCGCAGAAGTACTTCCGCGGTACCCCAGGCACCGATGAGCGCGAGTGGTCGCTCAAGCAGGTCGCTGACCGCGTGGCCAACACCATCACTGATTGGGGCATTGCCGATGGCTACTTCGCCGACGACGCCGAGGCCGAGGCCTTCCGCGACGAGCTGAAGTACATCATCGTCACCCAGCGGGCGGCGTTCAACAGCCCGGTGTGGTTCAACATTGGTGTCCCGGGTGTGCCCCAGCAGGCCTCGGCCTGTTTCATCCTGTCGGTCGACGACAAGATGGACTCCATCCTCAACTGGT
The DNA here is from genome assembly GCA_947449015.1 of Microthrixaceae bacterium. Taxonomy (GTDB): domain Bacteria; phylum Actinomycetota; class Acidimicrobiia; order Acidimicrobiales; family Acidimicrobilacustridaceae; genus Acidimicrobilacustris. Next base: position 8,691 of record CANFQA010000030.1, read on the forward strand.
ACGTCGAGGAGGGAACCATTTTCAAGGGTGGCTCCGGCGCCGGCATCAACCTTTCACGCATTCGTTCCTCGAAGGAGCTGCTGAAGGGCGGTGGCACTGCCTCCGGTCCGGTTAGTTTCATGCGTGGAGCGGATGCCTCTGCCGGCACCATCAAGTCCGGCGGCAAGACTCGTCGCGCCGCCAAGATGGTCATCCTCAACGTTGATCATCCTGACGTCGAGGAGTTCATCTGGTGCAAGACCCGTGAGGAGAAGAAGGCCCGTGCATTGCGCGACGCCGGCTTCGACATGGATCTTGACGGCGCAGATATCACTTCGATCCAGTACCAGAACGCCAATAACTCGGTGCGCGTCACCGACGACTTCATGCAGGCCGTTGTCGATGATGCCGACTGGCACCTGCGTGCGGTGAGCGGCGGTGAGATCGTCAAGACCATCAAGGCCCGTGATCTCATGCGTCAGATCTCGCAGGCCGCCTGGGAGTGCGCCGATCCCGGCATGCAGTTCGACACCACCATCAACCACTGGCACACCGCCTGCAACACCGGTCGGATCAACGGATCGAACCCCTGCTCGGAATACATGCACGTTGACAACTCGGCATGCAACCTCGCCAGCATCAACCTGCTGAAGTACCTCGCTGAGGATGACACCTTCGATGTGGAGTCCTACCGCCACACGATCGAGGTCATGTTCACCGCCCAGGAGATCCTCGTGGGCAATGCCGATTACCCGACCGTGCCGATCGGCGAGAACTCCCACAAGTTCCGTCAGCTCGGTCTTGGCTACGCCAACATCGGCGCGCTACTCATGGCCCTTGGTATGCCGTACGACTCCGATAGCGGTCGCGCCATGGCCGGAGCTCTCACGTCGCTCATGACTGGTCATGCCTACGCCACCTCGGCTCGCACCGCTGCCCGCATGGGAGCGTTCTCCGGCTACGAGGAGAACGCCGAGCACATGCTGCGCGTGCTCGATCAGCATCGCGATGCCGCCTACGGCATCGATGAACTCGGCGTTCCGTCGGATCTTCTCGTCGCCGCCCGCACCGCCTGGGATTCGGCATGTGCGGTGGCCTCACAGGTCGGCGTCCGCAACTCGCAGGCCACTGTGCTCGCCCCCACCGGCACGATCGGCCTCATGATGGATTGCGACACCACCGGCGTTGAACCCGACCTCGGTTTGGTCAAGATGAAGAAGCTCGTTGGTGGCGGCACGATGTCGATCGTCAACCAGACCATCCCGCGTGCACTCAAGCGTCTTGGGTATTCACCCACCGAGGTGCAGGAGATCACCGACTACATCCACGAGAACATGTCGATTCTCGGTGCACCGCACATCAAGGCGGAGCACATTGAGGTCTTCGCTTGCTCCATGGGTGACAACACCATTCACTACTCGGGTCATATCCGCATGATGGGTGCGGTGCAGCCGTTCATCTCCGGTGCTATCTCCAAGACCGTGAACCTCCCTGAGGATGTCACCGTCGAAGAGGTCGAGCAGCTTCATATCGATGCCTGGAAGCTCGGCATCAAGGCAGTTGCCGTGTACCGCGACAACTGCAAGGTGGCTCAGCCGCTGTCGGCCTCGAAGAAGGACGATGATTCCGTTGATGCCGCTGCTGGTGCAGCCGCTGAGGTTGTCGAGCGCATTGTTGAGCGGGTGGTTTACGAGCCGATCCGCAAGAAGCTTCCCCGCACCCGTGTTTCGCGAACCTTCGAGTTCCGCGTGGCCGACTGCAAGGGCTTCGTCACCGTCGGTGAGTACGAAGACGGCCGTCCCGGTGAAATCTTCGTGCGTGTCTCCAAGCAGGGTTCCACGCTTGCCGGCATCATGGACGCCTTCGCTATCTCAGTGAGTCATGGCCTTCAGTACGGCGTGCCGCTGCGCAGCTTCATCGAGGCGTTCACTGGTATGCGCTTCGAGCCCGCCGGCATGACCGACGATCCCGATATTCGCATTGCCAACTCGCTCATGGACTACCTCTTCCGCCGCATGGCGTTGGAGTACCTCTCAACCGAGGAGCGCGCAGAGCTCAATATCCTCACCACCTCTGAGCGCATGCAGCCCACACTGCCCGGCGTTGAGGATTCCGTGGTGGAGACCCGTCAGGGTTCCGAGATGCCAGCCGACCCGCCGTCGATTGAGTCGGTCACCACACTGCTGGCCGAGGCCCGCGTGGCCACCAAGGTTGCCGCCTCGGTCAACCTTGATGCGCCAATGTGCATGCAGTGCGGCGTCACCATGCAGCGAGCCGGCAGTTGCCATGCCTGCCCAAGCTGCGGAACCACCAGCGGCTGCAGCTGATTCGATGAGCAATCCAGACCGCGCCGGGAATCCCGGCCGGTCTGTTCTCATCCTCGGTGGAACATCGGCAATCGGAACCGCCATTGCGCAAGCGCTGCTCGTTGAGCAGCCAGGACCTGTCGTCGTTGCGGCTCGCGACATTGATCGCGCACAGGTAGTCGCTGAACGGCTGCGCAGCGTGGGTGCTACCGATGCTTTCACGGTGCGGTTCGACGGCGCCGAAGTTCACGAGACCACGCGAGCGATCACGGAGGCAACTGCTCTTCTCGGCCGCGTGGATGTGGCCATCGTGGCGTTCGGCACCTACGCGGATTCTGCAGAGTTGGCGAGTGATCTTGACGCCACCCTGGCTCTGGTGCATCTGAACCTGCAGGGCGCCATTGCGGCGGGGGAGGCACTGGCGGAACTGATTCAGTCGCAGAGATGCGGTCGAATCCTCGCAGTGTCCTCGCGCCCGCAGCCGTGGACTCTGGAGAACGCCGGCGTCTACGCAGCCTCGAAAGCTGGCTTTGACACGTATTTCGCGAGCTTGGGATCCAGGCTGCGTACCGATGGCGGAGATGTGCTTGTGATCCGGCCTCCCGGCGTGAACACACCGCTCATTGAGAACCACAGCAGTTTCCTTTCACCGGAGGAAGTTGCAGCAGAGGTTGTCAGCGCAATGAGAAACGGAATGAACGACCTCACGATTCGCACGCGCGACGAGCAACGACTCGCCCGACGCTCGTTTCTGCAGAAGATTGCCGGTCGCGTTCGTCATGCACTTGGAATCCTGTAGATCAGGCCACGTAGATCAGGCCACGTAGGTCAGGCCACCACGCCGGTATAGCCCGGCATTGTGAAGTTCGGGAACACGGTCCCCAGATCCACCGGACGCAGGCGCTTGGCGATGACCTCGCCAAGAACGGTCCGGTAATCGTTGGCAACGATCACATCGCCGTTGATGGTGTTGGTGAGTCCCGGCCAGTCGCCCTTCACGCCCGGGCTGACACCGCCACCGACCACCATCATCGTGGACCCATGTCCGTGGTCCGTTCCACCCGAACTGTTCTCGGCGATTCGCCGTCCGAACTCAGTCATGGTCACCAACGTGACCCTCGATGCATCAGCGCCGAGATACTCGAAGAATGCGCCGATCGCGGCGTCCAACTGGGCAAACAGCGCGTACTGGCCGCCCTTGGTATTTGTGGCGCTGCCCATATCGGCATGGAAGTCGAAGTTGGCCAGGTCGGCGGCGGCGATCTCAACCGGGAACCCACTCGTAATCAACTTGGCAATCTGGAACAGCGAAGCTCCGAGTCCGGTGGACAGGTTTTTCGGCGCCACTGCGGTAGCAAGCGCTCCACCCACCGTGTTGAGCGCCTGAATTGCCGACAGGGCCTGTGCCTTGAGTAGCGGATTGCTCGTGCTGCGGTAGATCCTGTTGAGCGTGCCGGTGACCGAGGCCGAGTCCTCGGCGAAGTTGCCACCGGTTGTCAGCGTGAGCGAGGACAGGCTCTGGGCGCTGGGGGCGAACGAGCCAGCCAGTGAGTCGGGCACGACCGCTCCGGCACCGAACGCCCGCAGGGGAGATTCGTTGCTGCTGGCAGTGGCGGACAGGTATCGAGCCAAGAATCCTGAAGAGAATGTGCTGGTTGCTCCAACCGCGATCTCGGTCAACGCCTGGGTGTTGAAATGCGATCGGTCAATGAACGGTGCACCTGAGGCGGGGACGAAGGCCACTTTCCCGGCGGTGTAGAGCGAGTTGATTTGCTGAAGAGCCGGATGCAGACCCCAGTCCGTGTTGATTGGAAGTGCGCTCGCGGCCGGGACCGCAACAGTTGGTCGTTGCGCGTAGTACTCGGAATTGCTGATCGGGGCGAGCGCGGATAGGCCGTCGAACCCACCGCGTAAATAGAGCACCACGAGGATGTTGTTCTTGGGCTTGGTGACTCGCGCTGCCAACACAGGCGAGTTGGGAACCTTGGTCGGCGGGAGAGGCGCAGCACCGGCGGTTCCGCCGAGCAGCGCTGGGCTCAGGTAGGCCGTGGCGGCGAGGGAGCCTGCGGCGACACCAGCACCAGCAATGAACTTTCGGCGACCGACGGTACCGCTGAGCACAGCGGCTTTGGATTCCTCGTTCGAAACAGTGACGTCTTCGTGGGACATCGGGATCACCTGATCTGGTTCTGGGGGGACTGGAGGATGTAAGCCAGCAACGGACGGGCGTCGTACCAGGGCTGCCAGCGCATATCGGCATCGAGGCCGGTCGCGTTGAGGATGTACTGAAACACCGCAGGATCGAGCGGTTCGGACAGCACCGCGTTGGCCAATGTCGAGATGATGTCGCCAACTTTCCTGGGTGCTGGGTAGCCGAGGATCTGGTTGATATCGAACATCGAAACGGTGAAGCCGTTCGTAGAAACTTTGCGGGCAAAGTTCCATCTATCAAGGATCGACCCGGCGGTGATCCAACGAAAATCTGCATCGGCGTAGCCGTTCGGGAAGGTCCAGCTGAACAGCGACTGACCGAGTGTGTTCAGCTGCGAGGTAACCAACTTTTGGAATGCTGCCGCTTGACTTGGATCGAAACTGAGACCTGCGGCACGCAGCGTTCCGGCGATGAACTCATAGGGCCGCCGGGCTTTGAGGCCTGCCGATGCCTTGAAGTCAGATGATTGGAACAGGGTTCGCAGCGTCGGGGCGAGTGCGGTGTCATTGGTGAGATAGCTCGAGGCGATGGTTGCGACGATGGCGTCATCAGGTTGGATGTAGTCGCCAATGAAGCGCACGCAGAGTTTGTAGGCAACCCGCTGGGCGGTGTTGGGATGCCGAGCGAGGTGATTCAGAAATGACTCGCCGGCGGCAACGCCAGTGCGTCCGTTTCGTGACCACCCCAGGATCGGCGCGCCATCGGAGGCAGGGCCCAGATCGTGACGTGTGGAATCGAATGTGAATGTTCCGGACTTCGTGATCGTCCAACCGGACAGGATGTGCGCCACCTTGATGACATCGCTCTCGGTGTAGCCCTGGCCGACGCCAACCGTATGGAGCTCCATGAGCTCGCGAGCGTGGTTCTCGTTTGGAATGTGGGCGCCATCGGCACGCGACTGAGCGTTGTTGAGGAACGTAAGCATCGACGGCGATTTCGTGACGGCCATGAGGAGATCAGAAAATGTCCCCATGGCATTCGCACGGATCACTGCGATGTCATCTGAGGGTTTGTACATATAAACAGGGTTGATAGTGGCGTTGACATTGAACTGGTTGGTCCAATGGTCGACCATCAGCTCAAAAAGCTGGCGTTTGCTCCACACGGCTCTTGCCACGGTGGCGGCAGCAACATTTGGGGTCACTCTGAATTTCAATGTGCCGGTCTTGACGTCTTGGGGCGACATGGCGACACCAGGGAAGCACGCAAGGATTGGGTCCATCGCCGAATCGTCGATTGCTGAGGGATTGAGTTGCTCGTCGATCCAGCTCGCAATGCCCTTCGATGAGATCTGGGCCACGAGTGCTGGGGTGGCCCCGAATGTCAGTCGGCGGGCGATATGGAGCGCGGCAGCATTCCCTGATGGGATCGCGCTGTGGCCCCGGCGACGGCCGGTGTAGGGGTCATCGTCTTCGCGGTAGCGGTTGCCGTTCTGTCCGTTGTTCTCGTTGCTGCCGCCGGCACCGAACCTCGTGAGGAATTTGTCGAGTTCGCTGCGGAAGTCATCGAACTTCAGTAGTGGTGGTTGTCCGGGCATTGCACACCTTTCGTCCTGCGTGTGATCGCTGGGCGGAAGGTAGATCGCTCACCTTTGTGCGGGAAGCGACTTGGGGAAGTCTTTACCTAGTGCTGGGGTGAAGTTGCCCGACCACTCGTGAAATAGACCCAAGGTTTGGGGCCGCGCATATACGAGCTTTCAAATGACTCGATCCGGAACCCTGCACTTCGCACGATCTCGACGGGATCGCGGGTGAGGTGACAGCCGTCGGCCAGTCGTTGCTGCAGCGGGTCGAGGCGTTGCTGCCAGCGACGAACCCCCGGATCGGGTGCAGTGCCGTGCTCGAGGAAATGGAATGGTGCGCCGGGACGCAGAACTCGCACCAGCTCGCGCATCGCGGTGTCGACCTCAGCAATGGTGCACAAGGTGAAGGTGCATAGCGCACCATCGCAAGAATCATCTTCAAGGGGGAGGGCTTCGCCGCGCAGGCCTGAGAACTCAATGGGCACCGGAGATTTGGCGATGCGCTCAGAGCCGAGCGTCCGACCGACCGATGACGGTTCGATGGCGAACACTTTGGTGATTGCGTCTGGGTAACTGCTGATGTTGAGGCCGGATCCGAATCCGAGCTCGATGATCTCGCCCGACAGTCCCTCGCAGGCGCGGTCTCGAAGCGGTTTCATATCGGCGCCGCCGCATGCCCGGTCAATGATCCTCGGTACAACCTGCTCCCGGTAGAACCCCATATGTCGAGCGTACCGGTCGCGGTGGTGTCGTCGAGGATCGGTCTTCGCAACGCCGGAGGCGCGAATAGGGTTCGGATCCGAAGGGGGAGATCATGAAGCTGTGGAGCGATGAGATCGAAGCGATGCGACCGGAGGCCCGCGCTGTTGTCGCCGCGGGCATGGAGGTCGTAGCCGCAATGTTCGCGGGTCAGGGCGAGCCGCCGACCGACCGTGAAGGATTGGTCGCATTCCAACGCGCTGGGTTCGCGGCAACCTACGCGCCGGTGGCTGAGGCAGTGGTCACTGAGTTCGCCGGCGTGCCCTGTCGACTTTTCGAGCCGGATGGTCCCGCGCGCGGTATCTATGTGCATTTCCACGGCGGCGGCATGGTGATCGGCGCTCCGGAGATGAACGATGGCGCCAATCTCGCGCTCGCTCGTTCACACGGAGTCGTGGTGATCTCGGTGAAGTACCGGTTGGCGCCAGAGCATCCGTTCCCAGCGGGGCCTGATGATGGAATGGCTGTGCTGCGATGGATTCTCGATCATGGCGCGGATCGCTTCGGAACCGACCGCGTGATTCTCGGAGGGGAGAGCGCCGGGGGATATATGGCCGCCGCCGTTCTTCTGCGCGCCCGCGACGAACTCGAAGCGTTCGATCGCATCGTTGGTGCCAATCTCGTGTTCGGAGTTATGGACTGGGGACATTCGCCCAGTCAACGAGGGCTGCGTGCCGTTGACGGTCCCGACATGCTGACGCCCGCGGGAATGGCGTTGTTTGGAGATTGCTACCTGCCGGGCCGTAGTGCCGATGAGCGACGCGACGGTTCGATCTCGCCGGCGTTTGCGGATCTTCACGGTTTGCCACCGGCACTGGTGTCGGTCGGCACCGCCGATCATCTCCTCGACGACTCGCTGCTGTTCGCATCACGGTTCGCTGCAGCGGAGAACGACCTTGAACTTTTCGTCGCCCCAGATATGCCCCATGGTTTTCAAGCGTTCCCCTGTGGGATCACCACGGCCTGGGAGCGCGCCATGAACGATTGGTTCGCCGCCCGCCTCGGGTGAGCGGCGAGGATTCGCTGGCGCTCCGCTGGTCGCTGTGACTGTGACAGAGTTCCCCAGTCGGTCGCGGTGACCGACGCGCGATTCCGGGGGAGTTCATGGGTGGTCCGCTCGAAGGTGTGAAGGTCGTCGAACTCGGCATGTGGGTTGCTGGTCCCGCGTGTGCCGGGATTTTGGCTGACTGGGGAGCCGATGTCATCAAGCTCGAACCGCCCGGCGGCGGCGACCCGGCGCGATCGTTCCAGGCGTTGTTCGGTCAGATGATGCCGGACAATCCGGTGTTTGAGCTCGACAATCGCTCCAAGCGCGGTATCGCTATCGACCTGCGAGTTGCCGAAGGCCAGGCGATTGCTCGTCGGCTCATTGCCGAGGCTGATGTGTTTGTCACCAACCTGCGGCGAAGCGCGCTTGAGGAGTGGGGCCTCGGGCCCGATGAACTTCTTGAGGTGAACCCGCGGCTCGTCTACCAACTCATCACCGGCTACGGCATGGAAGGCGAAGATGCTGATCGGCCCGGGTTCGACATCGCCGCGTTCTGGGCTCGTTCGGGAATCGCATCACTGCTGCAGGCGCCCGATGGCCCCTTGCCGTTCCAGCGTGGTGGCATGGGCGATCATCCCACCGGAAGTTCAGCTTCGGCGGCGGTCTGCGCAGCGCTGTTCAATCGCGAACGAACGGGAAAAGGACAGCTCGTTTCCACCTCGTTGTTGCGTCAAGGCATGTACACGATCAGTTTCGATCTCGCCATCACACTCGGATGGGGTGATCACATCGGCATTGGTCGTCGCGAAGAGATGGGCAACCCCGCAATGAACAACTACACAGCCTCCGACGGCCGGAGTTTCTGGTTAGTGGGCCAGGAGATCTCACGGCATTGGCCACCGCTGTGTCGCGTCGTTGGTCATCCTGAATGGATCGATGACGAACGATTCTCATCGCCGGTGGGCCGACGGGCGAACGCAACGGAACTCATCGGGCTTCTTGATGCGATCTTCGCAACGAAGACATTCGAGGAATGGGTCACCATTCTCGATGGGGAGCCCGAGCTTTTCTGGGCACCGGTGAACACCATTGACGATGTGCTCATTGATGCCCAAGCCCACGCTGCTGGCGGATTCGTCGAGGTACCTGAACGCGACGGGGGTGTGATGCGGGTGGCGAGTCCGTCGGATTTCTACGGCACACCCTGGAGCGCACGCAGCGCTGCGCCGACACTCGGTGAACACACCCGTGAGGTGCTCGAGGGGCTTGGTTTGGCGACGGCCGAGATCGATGCGATGTTCGCCAGCGGAGTCGTGGCATGAGTGTCGGGGGGTATGACATTGGTCTGCGCCCCGCTCAGCCGCCGACGCCCGCCGCCGATGCGTTCACCATCCATCGCGCCGAGGTGGTCGAAGGCCTGTCGCTCGCCTATGTGCATGAGGGGGGCGGTGGCCGGCCTTTGCTGCTCATCCACGGGTACCCAGAGACGAAGCGCATCTGGTGGCGCAATATCGAGGCGCTCGTGGCTGCGGGCTACGAGGTGATCATTCCCGATCTTCGCGGTCATGGTGATTCTGATCTCTCGACCGACGATACCTACGACATCGTGACCTACAGCCGCGACCTCTACGCCCTTGTTCACGATGTACTCGGTCACGAGCGCTGCGGACTGATCGGCGGTGATGTCGGTGGTGTCATCGCCGTTGACATGGTTCATCGGTTCCCTGGGTTCGTAGAGGGACTCTGCTTCTTCGACACAGTCCCGCCGATCCTGCTCGATGAGTACGCAGCTGCTGGTATCGATCTCGGCTCCATTCGGGCGATCGGCGACGGCCCCTCCGGCGACTACCGCCGCCGCCAGGGTGCAGAGCCTGATGTCCTCGCCGCTGAACTGAACTCGCCGGCACTGCGGCGCAACTGGGTGGGCGCCATGTACGGCCCTCGGCTCTGGGCCTCGCCGGGAACATTTACCGATGCCGATATCGACTTCATGACCGAACCATGGGCCGACGAGGCCCGACTTCGTGCGGGCTGGGCCGTGTACCAACTCGGGTTCGGACGCGTTGCCGCCGAGAACCCGATCATGGATCGACCGGTCTCGGTACCCACGCTCGTGTTCTACGGCGCCGACGATCAGGTCGTGGGTCCCGACTTCATTCACTGCTGCGAGGTGGCCTTTCCCAATCGGGTAGGTCCGCTTGTGCTGCCCGGTGCCGGCCACTTCCTGCAATGGGAGCGCGCCGACATCTTCAATCCCACTGTTGCGGTGTTCTTCGCCGGACTCGCAGCGCTCAGTGCAACCGAGGCGCCGGACCGTTCATGACCGAGTACGTATCCCTTCCTGATTCCACCCCGATCGTGGTCGGTGCTGCCGAGGTCGTGCACCGACCCGGTTCCGACTTCAGTCCAACCTCGGCCACTGAGCTGCTTCTCGAAACTGTTCGCGGCGCGCTCGACCTCACCGGAGCCGCCGTCGAACTTGGTGCACGTGTCGGTGAAGTTCTGGTTCCACACGGCACCTGGCCCGAGACCGATCCGGGTAGGGCGATCGCAAACGCCGTTGGATCATCTGGTGCCGTGTCGGTGCGATCTGAACTCGGTGTGCTTCAGCACACTTTGCTCGCGCGCGCGATCACGTCGGTTGCTGCAGGTCGGGTTGAGGTGGCCATCGTTGCCGGTGGTGAGAACCGGTGGTCGGGTGTGCACGCGGCCAAGACGGGCAGTGTGGTTCCGGATCCGCCTTCCGATGCCATTGGCGAACCTGATGAAGTCATCTCGCCCGCTGAAATGGTCATCTCAGCCATCGAGATCGAACGAAACCTCACCACCGCGGCACATCAATACGCCATTATCGAGTCCGGGCTGCGTCATTGTCTGGGCCGAAGCATTGACGAGCATCAGCGGGCACTCGGCAATCTGTGGGAGGGATTCGCCGCTGTTGCCGCGCAGGCTCCTGGCGCATGGAATCAGCAGGCCATGCGCGCTGAGGACATCGCCATCGCCTCTGAGTCCAATCGTGTCATTGCTTCGCCCTATACGAAGTGGCTTATTTCTCAGTGGAACGTTGATCAGGCCGCGGCACTGGTCGTAACCACTGTGGGTGTGGCCCGTGAACTCGGCATCGACGAGGAGCGGTGGGTGTACCCGCTGGCCACGGGCCTTTCCAATCTGGTCATCCCGATGCCCGAGCGCGACGAAATTCACCGGTGGCCGGCCAGCGGCATCGCCGGGCGCGCCGCGCTCGCAACTGCTGGGGTTGCCATTGACGAGGTCGACCTGGTGGATCTTTACAGCTGCTTCCCGGCTGCAGTGGAGGTGCAGGCTGCCGAGCTCGGCTTCGATCTCGCCCGCCCGCTCACCATTACCGGCGGCATGACCTTCGCCGGAGGCCCCTATAACAACTACTCGTTACAGGGCGCTGCAGCCATGGTCACCGCGCTCACCAATGCACCCGCACACACCATTGGTCTCACCAGCGCGGTGAGCGGTCTGCTCACCAAACCTTCGGTGACGCTGTGGTCGAACGCCGCACCTCGGACCACATATGCGTGCGTTGATGTCACTGAACAAGCCCGCGCGGCAACGGCGGTTCGAACGGTCGACCCCGATCTGCTCGGGCCGGCGATCATCGTCGGGGCCACGGTTGTGCCCGGACGCGGAGGCGAACTCACCACCATCGCCGTTGTGGAGTCGGCCTCAGGGATCCGTTCGGTGGCCCAGTGCACCAGTGCCGAGGTCGCAGATCAGTTCCTCGCCGCCGATCCGGTAGGTACCTCGGTGATCTGCGGTCCGCCTGGAGAGTTCTTCCCAGCGTGACATCGCGGGCCCTGATCATGGCAAACTGACGGTTCGTCAGATTCTCAGGCGCCGCAGTTGGGCGCCACGCCAGGAGGCCGCAGTCATGGAAATCCCCCGCATCATCTCGGTTGATGACCACGTGGTAGAGCCGGCGGATCTCTGGTCGGCTCGTCTCCCCAAGAAATACGTCGATCGTGGACCGCGAATCGAACGTCACAAGGTGTCGATGAACATCACCGGTGGCTACTCATTCACTGTTGATGACCCCGCCGGCGCGGACTGCGATGTCTGGTACTACGACGACCTCGTCTATCCGTTCACGCGTCTGTCGGCCGCAGTGGGTGCTGAGGTCGTGCAGAACGAACCGTGCACCTTCGATGACATCCTTGTTGGTTGCTACGACCAGACCCAGCGTCTTGCCGACATGGATGCCAACCATGTTGAGGCCTCGCTGTGCTTCCCGAACATTCTTCCCCGCTTCTGTGGTCAGGCATTCCTGGAGCGTGAGGACAAGGAACTCGCACTTCTGTGCATTCAGGTTTACAACGACTGGATGATCGATGAGTGGTGCGCAGGCGCTGGCTATGGCCGTCTCATCCCGCTCACCATGGTGCCTCTGTGGGACCCGCAGCTCGCCGCTGCCGAGGTTCGGCGTTGTGCTGCCAAGGGCAGTCACAACATCACCTTCAGTGAGAACCCATCGCCGCTTGGTCTTCCGTCAGTTCACTCCGGCCACTGGGATCCGCTGTTCGCTGCGTGCGTCGAGACCGACACTGTGGTCAATATGCACATCGGCTCGTCATCGAAGATGCCGTCCACTTCTCCTGATGCTCCGTTCATCATCTCCTCGGTGCTCACGTTCCAAAACGCCATGGGTTCACTGCTCGACTTCGTATTCGGCGGTGTGTTCGAGCGTTTCCCCGAACTTCGCGTGGCCTACAGCGAGGGCCAGGCCGGATGGCTGCCCTACATCCTCGAGCGCTCCGACAAGCTGTGGGAAGAGCGTCTGCTCGACACCTCGGGATTTGGTTCCAATCTCAAAGTGCCGCCGTCCACGTACATGAAGAGCAACGTTTGGTACTGCATCTTCGATGACGAAACTGCCATGCGGAACCGCGATGTCATCGGCATCGATCGCCTCACCTTCGAGGTCGATTACCCGCATGCCGACTCCACGTTCCCACACACTCGCGACGTCGCCGAGCGCATCGCCACAAAGGCGGGGCTTAACGAGTTCGAGGCGCTGAAGTTCTTCCGTGGCAACGCCATCGAGCTCTACAAGCTCGACAAGTACTACGGCATCACCGAGTAGATATTCCGGAATCAGGGGGCACATCATGGGACGTCTCGACAATCGCGTGGCAGTGATCACTGGCGGAGGCGATGGCATCGGCCGTGGCATTGCGCGTCGGTTTGCTGCTGAGGGCGCCAAGGTGCTCATCGCCGAGATCAATGACGACACCGGAACTGCAGTGGCCTCCGAACTCTCCAGTGAGTTCGACGCCGATGCACTGTTCCTCCATGTTGACGCCACCCAGCAGGCCGATAACGAGAAGATGATCGCCACCGCCATGGACCGATGGGGTTCGGTCGACATCCTCGTCAACAATGCATGGGGCGGCGACCGCGCTGGGCTGCAGCGAGTTGATCGCATGCCTGACTCGGCGATGGAGCATGCCTGGCATATGAACGTCATGGGTCCCTTTTGGGCCATGAAGACAGTGTTCCCGCATATGCGCGCTGCCGGGTACGGACGCGTGGTCAACATTTGCTCGCTCAACGGCGTCAACGCTCATATGGGTTCAGTGCATTACAACTCCACCAAAGAGGCGCTGCGCTCGCTCACCCGAACAGCGGCTCGCGAATGGGCGGCGTTCGGCATCACGGCCAATGTCATCTGTCCCGGCGCCAAGACCGCGGCGTTCCGCATGTTTGAGCAGATGGCCCCTGATGTGGCCCGTGAATCTGAGGCAGCCAATCCCATGGGTCATCTCGGTGACCCTGAAGCTGACATCGCTCCAGTGGCGCTGTTCCTTGCCACCGAGGACTCCCAGTACATCACTGGCAACACTCTTTTTGCCGACGGTGGCAGCCATATTAATGGCGCCGTTTGGGCCCCCGACCTCGGGGATTGACCCTCATGGTGGTCCTCTAGTCTTTCCCGACCGGTGGCAACTGCCATCGGCAACTCCGGCCGCTGGTGCGGCCCGCTTATGAGGTGACGCAGATGAAACTCGGTCTCGTGTGGGGCTACTGGGGAGCTCAGCCTCC
>CANFQA010000031.1 GCA_947449015.1 Microthrixaceae bacterium
CAGGGCGCCCGGGTCATCATCACCGAGATTGATCCCATCTGTGCGTTGCAGGCAGCAATGGAGGGTTATCAGGTTGCGCGTATCGAAGACGTGCTCGATCAGGTCGATATCTACGTCACCGCGACCGGAAACTTCAACGTCATTTCTGCAGAGCACATGGGCCGGATGAAGCATCAGGCAATTGTCAGCAACATCGGCCACTTCGACAACGAGATCGACATGGCTGGACTCAAGAAGATGAGCGATGTGCGCAAGGTCAACATCAAGCCGCAGGTCGACGAGTACGTGTTCCCCGATGGCCACTCGGTGATCGTGTTGGCCGAGGGTCGGCTTATGAACTTGGGTTGCGCGACTGGTCACCCCAGTTTTGTCATGTCGAACAGTTTCTCCAACCAGGTCATCGCCCAGATTGAACTGTTCGGTCATCGCGAGTTCTATGAGAACAAGGTGTACACGCTGCCGAAGCACCTCGACGAGAAGGTGGCTTCGTTGCATCTCGATGCACTCGGAGTGAAGCTCACCAAGCTCACCGAGCAGCAAGCCTCGTATCTGGGTCTTCCTGCAAGCGGTCCGTTCAAGTCTGATCACTATCGTTACTGAGACACACTGAGAGTCGGGAGTTCATCATGGACAATCTCAACGGACGCGTCGCCGTCATCACTGGCGCTGCGAGCGGTATCGGCCTGGCCATGGCTCATCGTTTCGCGGCTGAGGGCATGAAGCTTGTGCTCTCCGACGTGGAAGCTCCCGCGCTTGAGATGGCCATGGCCGGCTTGCCGGCGGGAACCGAGGCCGTCTCCACGGTATGTGACGTGTCCAAAGCCGAGCAGGTTGAGGCGCTTCGCGAGTTTGCGCTCTCATCGTTCGGTTCGGTGCACCTGGTGTGCAATAACGCCGGCGTCGGTGGTGGCGGGCCGATGACCGAGCTCAATCTCACCGACTGGGAATGGGTCATCGGGGTCAACCTCTGGGGTGTCATCCATGGCGTTCGTTCGTTCCTGCCCTTGTTGGCGGAGCAAGGTGAGGGACACATCGTCAACACCGCATCAGTGGCCGGACTTTTCGCCGCGCCGTTCATGGGTGCCTACAACGTCTCCAAATACGGCGTGGTCGCACTGTCGGAGACCTTGTTCAACGAACTGGCAATGGCCCATCCCAACGTGGGCGTCTCTGTGTTGTGTCCCTCATGGGTCAAGACCAATATCGCCAGTTCGACCCGTAATCATCCTGATGGCGAACCAGCCGATGCTGGTGCAATCGCCGAGGCCATCGAAACATTCATCTCTCGCGGCATCGATCCCGCTGATGTGGCCGACAAGGTTGCTGAAGCGGTGAAAGTCGGTCGGTTCTGGATCCTCACGCATGAGGACACCCCGGCGGCTGTCGCCCAGCGCATGACAGCAATCCTCGAGGATGGCACCCCGCCGATGCTTATGCACTAGATCCGATCGACGCTGTCGCTGGGGACCTCGAGTCCTTAGCGTCGGTTGATGCGTCTGATCGAGATCCTATTGCCGGTGCCGTGTGCCCGATGTGGAGAACCTCCCCGCTCGCCGTGTGCGCTGTGTCTTGCCAGTCTCAACGAGATTCCTCCGCTGGGGGTTCCCCGAGGCCTCGACTCGCTGACAGCACTCACCGCCTATGACGATCGATCGGCGGTGTTCATTACCGATGCCAAGTACCGCAACTCCCGCTCGGCGCTTGGGGTCTTGGCACATTGGGCAGTTGTCC
Source organism: Microthrixaceae bacterium (assembly GCA_947449015.1). Lineage (GTDB taxonomy): Bacteria > Actinomycetota > Acidimicrobiia > Acidimicrobiales > Acidimicrobilacustridaceae > Acidimicrobilacustris. The sequence continues at coordinate 1,732 of CANFQA010000031.1, forward strand.
AACTCCCCGAACAGATAGTCGACGACCTTGACGAGGTCACTTGGGCGCCGACGACTCGAGCCCGACGCCGTGAACGGGGATTCGATCAGGCGCAGCTGATCGCCCGCATGGTGGGGCGGGAATTGGGTTTGCCCGTGCGCCGGTTGTTGCGGCGCAGTGATGGTCCTGCCCAGACCGGCCGCTCGCGCTCCGAACGCTTGCGTGGACCCGGATTCGTCGGCCTCGGAGTTCCCGGTCGGGTGCTGGTCGTCGACGATGTCTGCACCACGGGGGCGACCTTGGCGGCAGCGGCTTCAGCGATGCGGCGGATGGGCGCCCAACGAGTTCATGGTCTTGTTCTGGCCCGAACGCCGAACCCCGGTGCATCTCAGCCACGGCGATTTGGGCGCTGAACCCATGGAGTACCGGCATCGGTAGACTTCAGCCCCTATGGGCGTCTTCGACAAACTGCTCCGCGCCGGTGAGGGCAAGAAACTCCGAGCGATTCAAGCGCTCATCCCCGACATCAACGCACTCGAATCCGAGACCGAGGCGTTGACCGACGCCCAGCTCGCACATCGCACGGTCGAGTTCCGGGAGCGCTTGGCCAATGGCGCCGATCTCGATGATCTCCTCATCGAAGCGTTCGCCGTTGTGCGCGAGGCAGCCCGGCGCGAGATCGGTCAGCGCCATTACGACGTCCAGCTCATGGGCGGCGCCGCGCTCCATTTCGGATGGGTGGCCGAAATGAAGACCGGTGAGGGCAAGACACTTGTGTCGACTCTGCCGGTGTACCTCAATGCTCTTGCCGGCAAGGGTGTCCACCTCATTACCGTGAACGACTACTTGGCCACCCGAGATTCCGAGTGGATGGGTCGGGTGCACCGTCGCTTGGGCCTGTCGGTCGGCCTGGTCATCCCCGGGGACTTCACGCCTGCGCATAAGCGTGCGCAATACGCCTGTGACATCACCTACGGAACCAACAACGAGTTTGGTTTCGACTACCTACGCGACAACATGGCCATGACCCGGGCCGAGCAGGTGCAGCGCGGTCTCAATTACTGCATCGTCGACGAGGTCGACTCCATCCTGATCGACGAGGCGCGCACTCCGTTGATCATCTCGGGCCGTATCGCGGATGCAGCCAAGATCTACTACCAGTTCGCATCCATCGTCCGCGGCTTGCAGCGCGACGTCCACTATGACGTGGACGAAGAGAAGCGCACAGTCGCTCCTACCGACGCGGGTGTCGAGGCTGTTGAGCGAGCGCTCAGCGTTGAGAACATGTACGACGAGGTCTCACAAAACCTCGTCCATCAACTCCAGGCGGCGCTGAAGGCCAAGGAACTGTTCAAGCGTGACAAGGAATACGTCGTGCAGAGCGGTGAGGTTCGCATCGTTGATGAGTTCACCGGCCGCATTCTCGAAGGTCGGCGTTGGTCCGAGGGCCTGCATCAAGCCGTCGAGGCGAAGGAAGGGGTGAAGATCAAGGAGGAGAACCAAACGCTCGCCACGATCACCCTTCAGAACTATTTCCGCATGTACGACAAGCTTGCAGGCATGACCGGTACGGCCGAGACCGAAGCGGCTGAATTCGCCGGCACCTACAACCTTCATGTGGTCCCGATTCCCACGCATCGCACACTTGCCCGCATCGATCAGGGCGATCTCATCTACAAGTCCGAAGAAGCCAAGTTCAACGCTGTGGTGGAGGACGTCCTCGATCGTGCCGAGAAGGGCCAACCTGTTCTTATCGGCACCATTTCAGTGGAGAAGTCCGAGGCGCTCTCTCGAGCGTTGTCCAAGCGGGGAGTTCGCCACGAGGTCCTCAACGCGAAGCTGCATTTCCGTGAGGCTGACATCGTTGCCCAGGCTGGTCGCCTCGGTGCGGTCACCGTGGCCACCAACATGGCCGGTCGTGGTGTCGACATCCTCCTTGGCGGCAACGCTGAGGGTCTGGCTGAGCGCGATGTGGTCGCTGAGGGTCTCGATCTCGCCAGCGAAGAAGGTCAGGAGCGCTACGAGCAGTTGCTCGCCGACTATGAGCCCAAGTGCGCGGCCGACGGTGCGACGGTCCGTGAACTCGGCGGTCTCTATGTGCTCGGCACGGAACGCCATGAAAGCCGACGCATCGACAACCAGCTCCGTGGTCGATCCGGACGTCAGGGCGATCCCGGCGAGAGTCGGTTCTACCTCTCGCTTGAGGACGATCTCATGCGCCTGTTCGCCACCGGGGCGATGAACTGGGTCATGGGCAAAACCCTCGATGATGATGTGCCGATCGAAGCCAAAATGGTGAGTAAAGCCATCGAGCGGGCGCAGAACACTGTTGAGCAGCGCAATGGCGAGATCCGCAAGAACGTCCTCGAATACGACGAGGTGATGAACCAGCAGCGCAAGATCATCTATCAGCGCCGTGATCAGATCCTCGATGCAGCGGATCTCCGCGAGGAGGCCATGGGTTATCTCGCCGAGGCCGTCGATGGCGCGATTTCGACCTTCTGTGTGTCAGACCACGCCGACGAATGGGATGTCCACGGTCTGCACAGCGACCTCGCAGCATTGTGGCCACTGGCCATTACACAAGATGAGCTTGGCGCGTGCGCAACCACCGATGAGCTCTATGAACGACTCATGGGCGAGGCCACGGCCTATTACGAGTCCCGTGAGGCGGAGTTCGGCCCCGAGACAATGCGTGAGATCGAACGTCAGGTCATGCTTCAAATCATCGATCAGAAGTGGCGCGAGCATCTCTACGAGATGGACTACCTACAGGAAGGCATCAATCTACGGGCCATGGGGCAGAAGGATCCGCTGGTCGAGTGGCAGCGTGAAGGCTTCGAAATGTTCGGGGCCATGATGCAAGCGGTAGCTACCGACTTCGTCACCTACGTGATGCACGCGCAGGTCACTATGGCGCAGCCCGAGCCCGAGCTGCCTGTGACGTCGATGAGTTACAGCGCGCCATCAGATCCCAGCGAGTCCGGTGGTTCCATGAATGCGGCGGCTCGTCTGGAGGCGGCCGCTAATGGCCTCGATCCAGGTCTGCCCGTTGAGGAAGCCACTCAGGCGCCAGTCGTGAAGAGTGAGTGGGACAAAACGCCCCGCAATGCGCCCTGCCCTTGTGGTTCGGGCACGAAGTTCAAGCTCTGTCACGGCAAGTAGGCCTATCTACGATGCGCGACTTCTCTGATGACATTGCCGCGCTGCGCCAACGCGTGGCTGAGGCCCATGAGTACCTGCGTATCGAAGAGTTGCGCGCGGCGCGACCACAGATCGAAACCGAAGCCAGTCGCCCCGACCTCTGGGATGACCCCGATCGGGCTCGCAAGGTCAACGGTGAACTCTCCGCGCTTGTTGAGGACATCGATGTCTACGAAGGGCTCCTGTCGCGTATCGAAGATACGGAAACGCTGTTCGATCTTGCCCGTGAGGAGGGTGACGAATCCTTCGAACCTGAGGTGAGTAGCGCGCTCACCAAACTCGATTCTGAACTGTCTGAGCTCGAACTGCGGGCGCTGTTCACCGGCGAATACGACGACTCCGGGGCAATCTGCGAAATCCAGTCCGGAGAAGGCGGAGCCGACGCGCAGGACTGGGCCAACATGATCCTGCGAATGTTCCTGCGCTGGTCAGAGAAGCGGGGCTTTGACGTCGAACTCGATGAAGTCTCACCAGGGAGCGAAGCCGGAATCTCGTCGGCCACCTTCCTGGTCAACGGCCGTCACGCCTACGGACGGCTGCGATCCGAGCACGGCGTTCATCGTCTGGTGCGGATGTCACCATTCAATGCGCAGGGCAAGCGACAAACGGCGTTCGCCGCGCTCAAGGTCACACCGTTCCTTGAGGATGTCCCTGATATCGAGATCGATGAGAAGGACCTCCGAATCGACACCTATCGGTCTTCAGGCGCTGGTGGTCAGCATGTCAACGTGACCGACTCGGCGGTGCGCATCACGCATCTTCCGACCGGCGTGGTCACCTCCTGTCAGAACGAGCGCAGCCAGCATCAGAACAAGGACCGCGCCATGCAGATCCTGCGGGCCAAACTGGCGGAGCGGCAACGCGAAGAGCGCTTGGCTGAATTAGCGAATATCCGTGGGGAGCAGCGATCGGTCGGTTTCGGTAGCCAGATCCGTTCCTACGTGATGGCCCCATACCAGATGGTCAAGGATCTTCGATCAGGCCATGAGGTGGGCAATGTCGAGTCGGTCTTCGACGGTGATCTCGATGGCTTCATGGAGGCCTACCTGCGTTGGGAACGCAGCGCCGCAGCTCCGGCCGGCGACGACTGAGTCATCCGGTCTTAGGCCAGCGCAACCAACTCGACCATCTCGGGCGAGAAATAGTCGAGTTGACCCTCGGGCATCATCAACACTCTGTCGGGACGCAAAGCCTCGACGAATTCCACATCGTGACTCACGATGATCATGGTTCCCGGCCATGAGGCGAGCGCCTCGCCGGTGGCGGTGCGTGACATCGGATCGAGATTGTTCGTGGGTTCGTCGAGAAGCAGCACGTTGTGGCGACCGGCCACGAGTTGGGCGAGCGCCAACTTGGTTTTCTCGCCGCCCGACAGGGTCGAGGCATCTTGGAATGCCTTGTCTCCGCTCAGTCCAAACATTCCCATGAGTGCCCGCATCTGCTCGGTGCCGAGTCCAGCCTGCTCCTGCATGTGCTCGAGCAGGCTGCGCCCAGCATTGATGCCTTCGTGCTCCTGGGCGTAGTAGCCGATGGAGACGTTGAGTCCGTACTCGACGGCTCCCATATCCGGTGTGAGTTCGCCGGCAAGAACTTTGAGCAGCGTGGTCTTACCGGCACCGTTGAGTCCCATGATGAGCAGTCGTTCGCCGCGTCCCACGTCGAAGTTCACGTCGGAAAATACGTCAAGGGCGCCGAAGCTCTTCCACAGTTCGGTGGCCGTGAGCACTGTGCGGCCCGAGGCAGGAGGCGGCGGGAATCGAAGTTCGAGCGTTCGGCGGTTAGCGGGCCCCTCCACCCGGTTCTTCTCGATCCTGGCCACACGGTTGTCGAGGTTCTTGGCGACACGTGCCCGTTTGGCGGTCTGGCCGCGCATGGAGTCGGCCAACGTGGAAAGGCGGGCGATCTCGGACCGTTGCTGTTCGGCGACCTTGGCCAGCCGTTCCTCGTCGAGACGGCGGGACTTGAGGTACTGGGAGTAGGTGCCTTTGTATTCGACCACTTCGCCGATGGCATCTTCGGCCTCGCGATCGAGATGGATGACTCGAGTGATGGCCTCATCAAGAAGGTCGAGGTCGTGGCTGATGACGAGAAGTGCTCCGCGATACCCACGAAGGAATTTCAGCAACCAGTCGCGAGCATCAGCATCGAGATGATTGGTGGGTTCATCAAGGAGCAGCAGATCGCTCCCGGCGAACAGGATGCGAGCCAACTCGAGTCGACGACGCTCACCGCCCGACAGTGCGCCCAGGTTGAGGTCCAGTCGATCGGGACGCAATCCCAGCCCATCGACGAGTTTGCGCACTTCGGATTCGGCGGCGTATCCGCCATCATTCTCGAACTTCTCTTGGGCATCGGAGAACCGGGAGATATTGCGTTCGCTGGGGTCCTCTTCAATGGCAATGCGCAGCTTTTCGAGGTGCACGGCGGCGTCTGCGAGCCCGCGACCCGACAGCACATGGGCCAGGCAGTTGGTGTCGTCGGGGATGGCTTCCTGTCGTGGATCCTGGGACAGGTAGCCGGTGGCCCCTTCTCGACGGATAGTCCCAGATTTCGGTGGGTTCGCGCCCCCGAGCGTCTTGAACAATGTGGTCTTACCGGCACCATTTCGGCCAACAAGGCCGACCTTGTCGCCGGCGCGAACCTGAAACGAGACGCCGTCAACGATGGTCTTTCCGCCAATCTCAACGATGACATCCCTGACGATCAGCACGTCACCAGTCAATCACCGTTCTGCGCCGCCTCCGACACTTCGCCTCGCAACGGGCTCATTGTTGGCTCAATGCGGCGTCAGTGAGAGGAAAAGTCCGATCGGATCGCCCTTGCGTCGGATTGATTCAACCCTCGTGACGAGCTCTTGGTCGACACCGGGGAGTCCAACGCTGCCGGAATCGACACCGCCGCCTCCGTTCGTGAGAGCACTTGCGAGATCGGGTCGACCGGCTGCGTTCAACTGCTGCTGCAGCAGGGTTTCGTCGACAACATATGCGGCGCGTTCCTCAGTTGTGAGTGGGTCCCAGATAGCGATGGTTCGGACATTTGGCAGCTGTCCCCAAATGCGCACGGCATCGCCGTGCACCACCCAGACCACTGCATCCGCGTCAACGCGATTCGCGGAGCGTTGCTCTCCGAACTTGTAGGCAAATCCCGGGTCGACCACGACGTTGATGCCCTTGTGGTTGAGCTCGAAGCGAACACCATCGGCCATTGTTCCCCACGTGGAGTTGACGGTCTCGACCCGTACCGAATGCACCTCGGGGAGCGTTCCGAGTGTGCCAATGAGTGGCGGAAGGAGATCATGCAGGAGCAGGCTGTTCGAAGCCTCCGGCGGGAGGGCCCTATCGGCGGCGTGTGCAGTGGCCGAGGCGAGTCGGAAGCTACTGAGAAGTCCAAGTGCCACCACTGCGAGTGGCAGAACTCGGCGTATTGCCACGGGTGAGCGGCTCGCAAGCATCGCCGCTTCGAAGAACGACCAGATGATCGAGAGCCACCCCAGCATGGCCAGTACCCACCACCAGCGGATTAAGTAGCCGAACATCGGTCCGGTGATGCGGGAGGTGGCGAGGACACCTGAGGCCACCGCCACGCCGGTGAGGATCTGGAAGCGCGCTGCGCTGCGGGCGCGGGTGCGTGCGGCGGCTACCAGCGCCAGGGCAAACGCAACAAGGGGCACGATTAGAGCGAGGAACTGACCGCCTTCAACGGCACCATCTGCTCCTGTGGGTTGCAGCGTCCCCAGCCAGGTGGCGTCGCGCCATGGAAGGTTGGCCGCGGCCTGAGCGACGGCGTCGTGGAGTCCTGCCGGATGGTCAGAGCTGTGCAGGAAATACGACGCGATGGCACCGAGGTTGCCGGTATCGAAGAATTGATCGATCAGAACCGGTATCCAGCACACAAAGGTGACGAGGGCGGTCGTGGCCAGTAGGAGTGAGCGGGCCCGGTGAGCGGTGGGCAGGATCGGAACCTCACCTCGATTCCGCCAACTCATCACCGCAGCAGCCACAAGTACGCCAATGATGATCAGGGCGTAACCGATATGGCTTTGCAGGACGAAGGAACCGACAGCGATAGCCAGTGGCCATGCCCACCGATCTCCTTCAACGCCAGACCAGCACAGCAGGACGAACAGGATCACCGGCAGCATCGTGATGTACGGGTTCCACGGGTCGCGCAGGAGTTCTGGTCCCATTGTGTGCGTGAGCAGGCTCAGAGCAAGCGCGCTCAGCGCGGCCAGCGGGAGTCGGCCGCGTCGCCATGCCAGTGCAACGCTGCCGCCGAGCGCGGTGGCATTGAGGAAGGCGGTTGCGGCGAGCATGGATCGAGCTGACCAGCCAAGCAGGTGGTACGGCCCGGCCAGGACCCAGTAGAGCAGTGGTCCGGGATGGTTCCAACCGAATCGGGAATAGGGGCCGAGCAGCGGCGTGGTGTACCCCACGTCCTCGATTCGCATCGAAAGCAGTCCCCAGTCACCCGATGGGTGCCAATCGAGGTGCAGCGCCGAAAGTCCGGTGGCGACTGCGGGCCATGCCGCGATGCAGATGAGAGCCACGCCGATGACACCGGTAAGCGCCGAGCGCCGCTGCTTGGGGGAGATGTTCATCGCTGCCCGAAGCGTATCGGAGGGGGTGTGCGGAGGCCGGCCACGACAGTCAGGGACGCCTCGCTCATGGATGCGGAGCGGGAGGTCAGTTCCGCACTCTGATTCCGTCCAAGATGTAGTGAAGCGAATCGATCTGGATACTGCCAGTGACAGTGACAGGGGCCCCTTCGGCGAGCATGATCCGGGTCAGCGAAATCGAGAACGCTTCGGGGTTAATCGAGTCGACGATCTGACCGTTGCGTTTCGCTTCGGCGAGAAGCCGAGCGATTTCGGGGATTGGTTGGCTGGTGAGGATTGCTGCATCGGGGAGCCGGATTGTTCCCGCAAGAAGTTGGATCACACTCTGACCAAGGCTGGGACTACGGCGCAGCTCGAAAAGGACGATATGAAGCAGTGTCTCAAGATCAGCCAAAGGGTCATCGGTTCGCGGGGTTTCCCGCCATTGTTCGTCGGCGTTGAGCGCGATGATCGCGAGCCCAAGTCCGATCTTTGAGCCAAACGTCCGCAGCAATCGGTCCGCATCGATTCCCACGGCGACGGCGATGTCGTCAATGTTGAGAGCGCCCCAGTTGTCCTCGGCCAGCATGCGTCGAGCCGCGGAAATCGTGGCTTGAAGAGTCGCGCCGCTCATTGGTGTCGTTGACTGTGCGTCATCAACTCGCTTTGTTGATGCGAGCCGAACTCCGGCAGCAGGCCACTGATTGATAGCACCGAGCATCTCGGGGACGTCACGGGGATCATCATTCGCACGGGTGGCGATCATCATGAGCATTGCCCCGGCTAACCCGAAACTCTCGAAAGGCATCCGCTCCGCATCAATGAGATGACGCAATGCGATGCCATCAAGGAGAGCGCCGAACAAGGATTGAATCCATGTGTCGGTGAATGGTGGTCGGGGTTCGCGTCCCCAGCGGTTGCGAACCTCATCATTGAGCATCTGCGTGTCGTGTTCGTAGGACCGGTAGTACTCGCGCAGCGCAGTTGCGACCGATGGATCATCAACCTTGGAGATGAATCCGAACTTGAGCCGAAGCGCAGGGTCAGCGAGTACCTGCGCGAGACGGACATTGCAGGCAGCTGTGAACCTGGCAAGTGTGTCGGTCCGTGGGTCCTGCAGGCGTGCAAGTTCGACCACGACATCCTGCGAGTAGCCCGCTTCTCGTTGATGGTTGAGGTCTTCAAGCAGGGCATCGAAGTACTGCGAGGTACTGGGCCAGTGGGAGTAGAACGTGGCCCGGGTCACGCCTGCGGCTTTGGCCACACTCGAGACCGAGAGACCGCCGAACACTGTTGCCGGGTTCTCGGAGATCCACAGATTGAGACCAGCGTCGAGCATTCGACGCTCAGCAGAGGGCCCTGCGGACTGTTCAGGGGAGTCGATGGACATTGCGCAGCTTTCTTCGAGAGCCGGAACTCGTGACTGTACAGTCATGTCTAGCAGCGGGGTCACACCTGATCATTGACGTATAGGCCGCCAGCGGGTGCAATGTGAGACCGCATTGTGCGTTTCTTGTAGCGGCGGCAACGTCGGCGAGAAATGTTCAGGCGGTTTCAACTCGGTCGGGAGATCCCGGCCACTGTGAATGGTGGCGGAAAATGGCAGTTCAGGCAGAGGGTGAGCTGGGGGAGGCGAGTGTTGGCGATCAGCGTCCCTTCCATCAACCCGGGACGGGTCCCGCCCCGACCTCGTTGGTCATCTCGGTCATTGGCACGGGTTCGGTGACCATCGGCGGTGAGCCGGTCAGGTTCGCAACCCGTCACGCGGAACTGGCTATCTATCTGCTTGCGCTGGCTGGCGCCGACGGCATGGGCCGCGATGAGCTCATCGGTGCTCTGTGGCCCGGCGTTGAATCCCGTGCTGCCCGTCCCCGTCTGCGCACTGCGCTGTGGCAAATACGTCGGGCGCTCGGCGATCATGCATGGCGGATCGAACGCGAACGCGGCCTCGTGGTACTTGCTCTCGACGGGGTCAACCTTGACCTGCGCGCAGGTCAGCCGATCAGCAGAGATGGGCTTCTTGTTGGTTGGAACTTCGCACTGCCTGCAGCGTTGGCCGAACGTGTGGCCTGAGACGCTCGCCAGTTCAGCAGCGCGAGGTCGAACCCGTCAGCTCTCGTCGTCGCTGTTTTCGTACTCACGTCGGCGCTTCATCTGGGCGGCGAATGCTCCGATGACGATGAAGGCGAGGATGGCGAAGATGAATGTCAGCAGCATGGGGACTCCGGGTTCAATGGATTGATAGGACGCGTGTGACTCAGGGTCGCAGCGAACGCCCGATGATCTCTTTCATGATCTCGGTTGTTCCGCCATAGATGGTCTGGATGCGCACATCGCAATAGGCGCGAGCGATCGGGTATTCGAGCATGTAGCCGTAACCCCCATGCAGCTGGACACACTGGTCGACGACGCGTTTTTGGAGTTCGGTACACCACCATTTGGCCATAGCTGCCTCTTCGACAGTGAGCTCCTCGGCACACAGTGCGGTGACGCAGCGGTCAAGAAAGACCTCGGCGATTTCGATCTCGGTGGCCATCTCGGCGAGGGAGAACCGGGAGTTCTGGAATGCGGCGATGGGCTGTCCGAAAGCGGTTCGTTCGTGGGTGTATTCGAGGGTCCAGCGCAGTGCTTGACGACTGGCAGCAACCGCACCCACCGCGATTGAAAGCCGTTCCTGGGCCAGGTTCTCGACCAGATGCATGAACCCCTTTCCCTCAGTGCCGAGGAGGTTTGCCACTGGGACTCGGCAGTCGTTGAAGAACAACTCTGCGGTGTCCTGAGAATGCAGACCGACCTTGTTGAGATTGCGACCGCGTTCGAATCCTTCGGTACCAGTTTCGATCACGAGCAGGCTCATGCCCTTGTGGCGCTCAGAGGGATCGGTCTTGCACGCAACGATGATGAGGTCGGCGTTGATGCCATTGGTGATGAACGTTTTGGCGCCGTTCACCACGTAGTGGTCGCCATCACGAATCGCAGAGGTGGTCATCGAGGCAAGGTCGGAACCGATGGCTGGTTCGGTCATGGCGATGGCGGTGATGAGTTCGCCTGAGCAGATGCCCGGGAGCCAGCGCGCCTTTTGCTCATCAGTTGTGAGCGAGAGGTAATACGGAAGGCAGACATCGTTGTGCAGGGTGATGCCGACACCAGGCGAGGCGAAACCTGAATACGCCAACTCTTCACCGATGACCAGGTTGTAGCGGAAATCATCGACTCCGCCTCCGCCGTACTGCTCTGGTGCGGACATGGCGAGGAAGCCGGCTGCACCGGCTGCTGTGAACAGCGAACGGTCGACGATCCCAGCCTCCTCCCATTTCTCGAAGTGAGGAGCGATTTCCCGGTCGATGAATGTCCGGAACGATTCCCGGAACATCTCATGTTCTTCGTCGAGGATGGTTCTGCGCATCGGCCCAGCGTAGGGGAGGCGGTTCGGTCCTCGGGGTCCTTGGTCCTCAGCTCGTCGAGTTGATGAAGGAAATGATGATTTCGGCCAGTTCGGGGCCCTTGTCCTCCTGGACGAAGTGGGCTGCGCTCTCTAGAACAACCTGCTGCCGGAACTTCTCGGGCACCTTGAGGAACGAGCGCTCACCGCCGGCGGTGAGCGGATCGCTGTCGGAGAATGCGATGAGAAAGGGCTTGTCCCAGGATTCAAGAACCGACCATGCGGCTCGGTTGGCAGCGCTGGCCGGGTTGTCTGGGGTTGTGGGCACGAGCGAAGGCATGGTGCGCGGTGCGACGGTGTACTCGTCGGATGGAAATGGAGCGTTGTACGCGTTGATCTCGGCGTCAGTGAGCCCGGTGAGCACACCTGCCGAGATAATCCTGCCGATCGGGAACTCAACTGCGGTGCGGGCGTGCTCCTGCCATGCGAGGAATGCTTCTCCAGCCCCACGGTCTCCAGTGTTCAGTCCGGTGTTCGAGACGATGACGCGGGAGTAGCGCTGCGGGTGTTCCCCGACAAGGCGCAACCCGATGAGTCCACCCCAGTCCTGGCCGAAGTAGGTGATGTCGCGGAGCTCGAGACGATCGAAGAGGGCTTCGCGCATCCATTCGACGTGATTCGCGTAGGTGTGGGTGGCGCGTTCAGTGGGCTTGTCGGACTTTCCGAACCCAACGAGATCGGGAGCGATGCAACGGAATCCGGCGGCTACCAACGGTCCGATCATGTGACGGTACAGATAGCACCAGCTCGGTTCGCCGTGCATGAGCAGAACCACCGGCCCCTGCGCCGGTCCTTCATCGAGGTAATGCACACGCAGCGTTGCACCGGGTTCAGCTGGATCGGCCACCTCGACATAGTGGGCGGCGAAGTCGAAGTCGGGGAGGCTCGTGAACTGAGCGTCGGGAGTGCGCAGGTAGGGCATCAGGATCTCCAGAGTCGAAGTGGTGTCAGGGAGTATGACAGAAGTGTTGCTTCGGTGGGCGGGAGCGAGGTGATCGCCGTGTACGGTCAACAGCGATCACGGGAGTCCGAGCAGTCGGGCTGAGAGGGAGGAACCGCTCCTCCGACCGTTGCACCTGATCCGGGTCATGCCGGCGAAGGAAGATTCCATGAACGCTGGGTCGCTAGGACAGATTGAGACTGCTGTCGTCGTCACCGGCGGCGACGCGCCCACATTGCGTGCGCTTTCGATCCTGCCCTCCGATGGTTCGTTCGTCGTGATCGGTGCCGACTCAGGGGTGAGCCATGCCCTGTCGCTCGGGCTCGTCGTGGATATTGCCGTCGGCGATTTCGATTCCCTCGATCCTTCGGTGCTCGAATCGATCGAACGCGATGGAGTCGATATCCGTCGCCATCGAGTGGACAAGGACGCCACCGACCTTGAACTCGCACTCGACATTGCGCTCGAACTCGGCGTGGCGCGCATCGTCCTCATCGGCGGCCATGGCGGTCGTCTTGATCATCTGCTTGGCAACGCGATGGTCCTCGCGTCGAATCGATACGCCGGGGTGGTAATCACCGCGGCGATGGGCGACGCCACGGTCAACATTTTGCAGCCCGGCACTGAGGTTGAACTGCGGGGGAACGCGGGCGAGTACGTGAGTGTGCTCGCAGTGCACGGTCCGGCCGACGATGTTCATCTCAGCGGTCTCGAATGGCCACTCGCTGGAGCAACGCTGGCCCCAGGTTCAACCCTGGGTATCAGCAATCGCTTCATCGGCAGTACGGCTCGAGCCCGTGTGGGCTCCGGCACTCTTCTCATCATCCAACCAGGAGTTACCGCATGAATCATGGTCGAACCACGAAGCACCCGCGCCGGTCACGGCATGGTCGTGTTGCAGTCTTCGCGAGTGTCGGCATGCTGGTCGTGACGCTTGCGGCCTGCGGATCTTCCTCGTCGATGTCCTCATCGCCCGAGCGAACGAGCACAGGTGACACATCGGTTCTGGTGGATGGCGCATTGCCGAGATTCCCTGAGGGAACCACGCTGCGAGTCGTCACGCATGATTCGTTCGCTGTCAGCAGCGCTGTACTTGATGAGTTCACCGCGGCCACCGGCGTCAAGGTTGAGATCCTGAATCAGGGCGATGCGGGAACGATGGTGAATGCCTCGATCCTCACCAATGACGATCCGCAGGGTGACCTGCTTTTCGGGATTGATGAGAACCTGCTCACCGCAGCTTTCGATGCCGGTCTCTTCCGGTCCTACAACGCTGCCGGATTGAGCACTGTCGCACCCTCGTACCTTGTTGATGATCAACATCGGGTGACGCCCATCGATCACGGCGAGGTCTGTGTGAACTTCGATCGGAGTTGGTTCACATCCCACGAGCAGCCAGTACCGCAGCGTCTCGAAGATCTAGCGGCGTCCAGCACAAATGATCTCCTTGCGGTTGAGGATCCGAGCGCGTCAACTCCGGGTCTGGCCTTTCTCCTCGCCACCATCGCGCACTTCGGTGGAGGCGAGGACACCGGATCGAATCCGCCGTGGCTCGACTATTGGCGCTCACTCAAGGCAAATGGCGTCTCGGTCGTGGAATCCTGGGAGAGCGCGTATTACAGCTCGTTCTCGGGTTCCACGGGCAAGGGGGATCGACCGCTGGTGGTCAGTTACTCCTCGAGCCCCCCTGCTGAGGTAAGCGACACGACACTCGCGGTCGATCAGACACCGACCGGAGTGATCGCGGATACCTGTTTCCGCCAGATCGAGTTCGCCGGAGTTTTCGCCAAGGCCAAAAATCCAGGTGCCGCAGAAGCATTCATTGAATTCATGCTCGGAACGTCATTTCAGCAGGACATGACGACCCAGATGTATGTGTATCCGGTGGTTGGTGGCACACAACTCCCGGAGGTATTCGACAAGTACACGACCCGAATCGCCGAACCCTTCACCCTTCCTTTCGATGAGGTGGCGGCAAACCGTGAACGTTGGATTGCGCAGTGGGCGAGCGTCTTCCGTTGACCCGGAGGGCACCGTGGACAGTGGCGCTGGCAGCACCGACGGTGGTGTTCCTCGCCCTGTTCTTCGCCTGGCCAGTTGTTGCCATCATTGATCGGGGACTGCGACCTTCTGGTCATCTCCAACTCGGCGTCTTCGCCGACGTCCTCGCCGATCCTTCCCTGCGGCGCGTGGCTTGGTTCACGCTGTGGGAGTCGCTGCTGTCAACCGTTGTCTGTCTAGTGGTCGGGCTTCCGGCGGCCGCAGTCTTCGCCCGCTTTGCATTCCGTGGCCGGCGAACGCTTTGGTCGTTGTTGTTGGTTCCGTTTGTCATGCCGACAGTGGTGGTTGGTACCGCGTTTCTCACGCTGATCGGACCGAGCGGAGTCACCGGGGTGCATCTCACCGGAACCATTTGGGCAATTCTGATCGCGCATCTCTTCTTCAACTATGCCGTCGTCGTGCGCACAGTCGCCGCCACATGGATGACACTTGACAACCGTCAGGTCGAAGCTGCCCGAACGCTGGGGGCATCGCCAATCAGCGCGTTTCGCTCCATCACCCTGCCGCAGTTGCGTTCGTCGATCACCGCGGCCGCCTCGATTGTGTTTCTCTTCTCCTTCACCTCATTCGGGGTTGTGTTGTTGCTTGGTGGCGTTCACCAGCGGACACTCGAGGTCGAGATCTACGACCAGACCGCGAGGTTTTTGCACCTCGACGTCGCTGCGGTGCTCGCGATCATCCAGCTCGTTGGTTTGGTGCTACTTCTTGTGTTGTTCGGACGGGCTCAGTCAAAGCGCGACGTATCTCTTGAGCAGCGTCGCTCCGGGGAACTTCTGCGCTCACCTGCATCTGAGGCTCAGCGCTGGGCACTTCGCTCCAATCTGCTCATCATGGGAACGCTTCTCGCTGTTCCATTGCTGGTGCTCGCAGTGCGATCGCTGCAGACAGCGCACGGATGGGGGTTCGATGCCTACACCGGACTGGCGAGCGCTCGTGTTGGTACGAGTTCATTCATCTCGCCGTTCGATGCAATTGTGAACTCGATGCGATTCGCGTTGGCGACCATGGTCATCTCAGTGGTGCTTGGGGCCTCGGTGGCCTGGGCGCTTGTCGGTCGGGCTCGACGTCTAGGTCGCGCCCGACGGCTTTGGGGTGATTCGCTCGCACAGGCAGCGCTGATGGTTCCGTTGGGGGCTTCGGCTGTCACTGTTGGGTTTGGCTGTTTGATTGCGCTCAACCGTCCGCCGGTCAACCTGCGTTCATCGTTATGGATGCTGCCGATCGCTCATGCAGTGATTGCGCTCCCGTTTGTCATTCGATTGCTGGTCCCCTCGTTCGCTTCCATCGACCAGCGCTTGCTCGATGCTGGATCCTCGCTCGGAGCGTCGCGCCTGCGCGTGTGGTGGTCGATCGAGTTGCCGCTGGTGTGGCGACAGTTGATCGTGGCGGCAGGATTCGCGTTTGCCGTGTCGCTGGGGGAGTTCGGCGCCACGAGTTTCTTGGTGCGCTCAGACGATCCCACCCTCCCCATTGCCATTTCTCGTGCCCTTGGACGGCCGGGTGGAGACAACTTCTCGCAGGCAATGGCCTTGTCGGTCATCCTCATGGCAGTGATCGCCGTCGTGGTGATCCTGATCGATCGACTTCGACCGCTCGGAAGTTCGGAGTTCTGAAATGCATGACGCCCTGCTGCAGGTGAAAGAACTGACGGTTCGTCATCGCGGTGCTGCGAAGCCCGCCATTGATGCAATGTCCTTTGGTGTGAACGCCGGCGAGATCATCTCAATTGTCGGCGAGTCTGGTTGTGGCAAGACGACGCTGTTACGAGCGCTCGCCGGCTTGGAATCCTCAGAATCAGGTCATGTGCTTCTCGGAGGCGCTGACATCACTGCGGTCGCCCCCCAGTCCCGGGGGCTGGCCATGATGTTTCAGGATCTCGCGCTGTTTCCGCACCGCGATGTTGCCGACAACATCGCGTTCGGACTGCGGATGCGTCACATCGATCGTGCGGAGCGACAGCATCGGGTTGAGGGGCTACTCGATTTGGTTCGTCTCGAAGGGTTCGGCAAGCGATCTATCTCGACACTTTCGGGTGGTCAGCGTCAGAGAGTTGCTTTGGCGCGAGCGCTGGCGACCGAGCCGAAGGTGTTGCTGCTCGACGAACCTTTGAGCGCGCTGGATAGGGGGCTGCGCGACGACTTGCTGCGAGAACTCCGTGATCTGTTCCGCTCACGATCGCTGAGTGTCATCCATGTCACCCATGACCAGGGTGAAGCATTCGCTCTTGCCGATCGGATGTTGGTTATGCGGTCCGGTGCAATCGTCGGCTCAGGTGCACCAGCTGATCTTTGGCATGCACCGCCTTCGGCGTTCGTGGCGAAATTCCTCGGGCACCGAAACGTGTGCGAGTTCGACGCGGTTCGCTCCGTGGTTACCGATAGTGAGATGCGCGGGACCGTCCTGGTTCTTGAGCGCGCGGTGAGTGTTGTTGCTGCCAGCGAAGCCAGCCCGGCAAACGCAGTGGTGAGTTCCGCGGTTTTCACCGGAACTCACCTCAGCCTCTGTTGCCGGCTCGAGAATGGCGACACCGAATTGTTTGCCACGGCTGACCCAACGGGTGCGGGTTGGCTCCGACCAGGCGACCGGGTGTGTCTTGCCGTCGATCGATCCGGGGTGCGGGCGCTACCTTCCTGATGAACTCGCGTGCTCTGGTGCCATCGCAGTGCCTCGGGAGGGGCAGACTGACACGGTGGATATCACCGCTGAGGTTGAACTTGATGCCGCACCCGAGAAGGTGCGTGTCTTCGTTGCTGATCTGGATCGCTATCCCGCGTGGTTGTCCATCCTGGCGAAGGCGGAACCGCTCGCTGTCGCTGAGGATGGCGAGGCTTGGGCAGTTGAACTGCGGGCCAAGGTTGGCCCGCTGGCTCGATCCAAGCGTCTACGTATGGTGCGCACCGTCGATGAGCCTGATCATCTTCGCTTTGAGCGGGATGAACTCGACGGTCGCCATCATGCACAGTGGATGCTCGATGCTCATCTTGAGCCAACGTCGAAAGGCACGCATCTGAGGATGGTGCTTCACTACAGCGGCGGTTTCGGCAGTGGCGTGGTGGAACGGCTTCTGTCCGATGAAATCGAGGCCTCCAAGGAGCGCCTTCGCTTACAGCTGGAAGTGGATCAGTCGAGTTCGTAGCCTCTGGTGATGACCACGACCGAGAACTCCCCACCTGCCGACGCCGATCTCCTCGCCAGTGGGGTGGCGTGGAATCTTGACTCGCTCGTTGATGGCCGGGGTTCTGATGGAGTTTCGGCGCTCATGCGTGAGGCCGAACAGATCGTCGGACGACTCGTTGAGTATCGCGGGCGTATTGCGCAACTCGATGCTGTTCAGCTCGCCGAGGCCATGGTTCTGCTTGGTGAGATGAATGATCGGCTAGGTCGGGCTGGATCGTTCGTGAGTCTCCGATTTTCGGTGGACACCTCCGATCCTGAACTCGGCGCGGCGATGCAAAAATTTCAGGAGCAGGCGACGTCGCTTTCGACACAGGTGATCTTCCTCGAACTCGAATGGGCCGAAGTCGACGAGGCCAGTGCCACGCGCCTGCTGCGCGAACCAGTTCTCGAATTCTGCCGCTATTACTTGGAATCGGCTCGTCGTTACCGTCCCCATCTGCTCACCGAGGCTGAGGAAACGCTCCTCGCAGAAAAGGACATCACTGGGTCATCAGCCTGGTCCCGGTTGTTCGATGAACTGACCTCAGCCATTGTGATTGATCTTCCTGATGGTGCTGTCAGTCTCGAACAAGGTCTTTCTCGTCTTGGATCACCGAGTCATGACGAGCGCCGCTCCGCAGCCGAAGCAGTCACTGCAGGACTGGAACCGGGGCTTCGCACCCGCGCTTTCGTGTTCAACACGCTGATGGCTGATAAATCAACCGATGACCGGTTCCGCAATTACGACTCTTGGGTGGCAAGTCGGAACCTGGCCAATCAAGCCAGCGACTCCTCGGTGCAGGCGTTAGTTGATGCTGTCGTCGACCGCTACGACATTCCGCAACGTTGGTACCGACTCAAGGCACAACTACTTGGTGTCGATCGCCTTGCTGACTACGACCGCAATGCTTCAATTGCCGAGGTCGAAGAGGAGTTCTCGTGGTCACAGGCCACCGAGATCGTTCTTGATTCCTACGGATCGTTCTCGCCGGAACTTGCTGATGTCGTGCGGACATTCATTGATGAGAAATGGATCGATGCGCCCATTCGCCCGGGGAAGCGCCCAGGGGCGTTCTGCGCCTACACGGTTCCAAGCGCCCACCCGTTTCTGCTCCTCAACTGGACAAGTCGACGTCGTGACGTGCTCACGCTCGCCCATGAGTTGGGTCATGGGCTTCATGCCTATCTGGCCCGAGAGCAGGGGATCTTCCATCAGGGCACCCCGCTAACCCTGGCGGAGACCGCATCAGTGTTCGGCGAAACTGTCACCTTTGGCCGACTGCTCGCTGACACCACAGACCCAGCTGCCCGACTTGCACTGCTGGCGGAGAGTCTTGAAGGACAGATCGCCACAGTGTTTCGTCAGGTGGCCATGAATCGGTTCGAGAATGCAGTGCATACGCATCGACGCAACATCGGCGAACTGTCAATCGATGACTTCGGGGACGCATGGGAGGCCACACAGCGAGCCATGCTTGGCGATGCCGTTGAGATCACGCCGGGATATCGCTCATGGTGGAGTTATATCCCGCATTTCATCGGATCACCTGGGTACGTCTACGCCTACGCCTATGGCCAACTGCTCGCGCTGGCGGTGTATGCGGCCTATGAGCAGCGCGGCGATTCGTTCGTGCCCTCGTATCTTGAGATGCTTCGGGCCGGTGGTTCGCGCTCTCCGGAGGAACTCGGCCGCATCGTTGGCGTCGACCTCGCCGATCCCCGGTTCTGGGACGGTGGCCTTGCCATCATTGACCGGCAACTCGCGGCGGCCGAGCAGGCGGCGCGCGATGCCGGACGCATATGAACCGGCGCACAGCTGAGCACGGGAATTACTCACCAAGGTTCGGTTGGCGGCCGATAGTGGCGGCTGAGTAGATTCACGGTTCGCAGTTGATGACCCGCAGGTCATCGATGGCCACGTCGGAGTGGCGGAATAGGCAGACGCGCCAGCCTAAGGAGCTGGTGCCCGCAAGGGCGTGGGGGTTCAAGTCCCCCCTCCGACACCACAGCAGAGGAAAATTGCATTATGGGCTTTGAGCCGCTGAGTGACTTCTCGGGAAACGTGTACTCGCAGTTTGGAGAAGACGGGATTATTTCCGAGATTCTGGATCGGATCGAAGCGATCCAGCCCCTCACCAAATGGTGCGTCGAATTCGGCGCTCATGATGGAGTGACCTACTCCAACACCTGCAACCTCATCCGTTCTCGAGGATTTCGCGCGGTGATGATCGAGCCGAGCCCCGAGCGTGCGCGTTCGCTAGCCGACAATCATCCGCAGCCGGAAGTGATCAAGATCGCGTCCATGGTGGGATTAGAGGGCGACACCCGACTGGATCGTATTTTGGCCTCGACGCCGGTTCCGGTGGAGTTCGACGTCCTCTCCATCGATATCGATGGTTGCGACTATTGGATTTTGGAATCAATCGAGGCCTATCGCCCATCGGTCGTCGTTATCGAGTTCAATTTCAATATCCCGAATGCCGTCGAGTTCGTGCAATCACGGGACCTCAGCGTGACGCAGGGATCGAGTCCGCGTTCACTTCAACTTTTGGCTGAGTCGATGGGGTATGAACTTGTCGCAACGACTTTTCCTAACCTGATCTTCGTCCGACGCGATCTCCGTACTGCTGTGCTCGGATCGTCGGCGCCGGTGGCAACCCTCGAGGAATTGCGCGACGACACCGATCGTGTCGTCTACGCATTCTCCGGATACGACGGCACGCTGCTTTTCAGCACACCAACGCTGAAATTCTCCTGGCATCGGACCACCCTTGACCCCGCCCGTTTCCAGCCCATTCCGAAGTATTGGCGTTCGTTCATGGACGGTTGGGCTCCTCGAGGAATCCGCATGCAGTCCTGGCGTGTGTATCGCCGGTTCAGTCGGCGAATTTCCTGGATGCACTGGAAGGACTATTGACGAGTCCCTCTGTGGTGATGATGGGCTGCAACCTCATTGCTCCCTGATCTGCTCCTCATGGGCGATTCGTCCAGATCCTCTCCTCCATAGGTTCGGTTGGCGGGCTCGAGTGGGCTCGTGAAAATCCAACGGAGGAGAACCATGAGTCCGAGTCCCGATATCCAATCCGCAGGCAATCCGGCCGGAACAAGTGCGCATCGCCAGCCATCAGGTCGGCGCGTTGGCGCCCCGATTCATCACGTTGGTCGTCGCCGTGCTGCCAAGTTCGGAGCAGCAACCGCTGCTGACCTCGACGCGTCCGCACTTCTCCTACCGCGGAGTTCTCCATGAATTCCTTGTCGTCCCACCCGAAGCTGTTGACGGTGGAACTCTCGGGGGAATCCACTACGAATCGAACTTTGATGGAGCTCGCTCGGCGAACCCGA
>CANFQA010000032.1 GCA_947449015.1 Microthrixaceae bacterium
GATGGGCAAGCTGTGCCGCTGCGGTGGCGCCGGTGCCGCAGGCTTCAGTGACGCCGGCGCCGCGCTCCCAGACAAGCAGATCGAGAGTGTCGGGTTCGGAGGCGACCGAGATGAATTCGACATTGACGCCGGCGGGAAACTCCTGCTCGATCCATGAGCCGGTTCCAACTAGGTCGACCTCAGCGAGATCGGCCACAACGACGACGAGATGTGGGTTTCCCAGATCGGCGGCGCCGTGACGAAATTCGGCGAGACGCTCGGAGACCGACTGCGGGATGGCGGGGCCAGCACCCACCGGCCCCATGGTGACGCTGACCGAGGCAATGCGATAGTCGGCGTCGTCGTGAACAATCAGCGTTCGCTCACCGCCATCGGTAGCAATGGCGAAGGTGACCTGGTGCTCCTCACGAGCCATGGCGAGCGCCTGACCCAAACAGCGGATGCCGTTGCCGCTCATCTCAGCCCGACTTCCATCGGCGTTCCAAAGATGCATCACGACATCGATGGGTCGGCCATCGACGGCAGTGGACCCGGGCTCGGGAAGGGAACCGATGATGAAACCGTCTGCACCAAGACCGCGACGGCGGTCGCAGAGGGCGCGAGCCATGGACGCGTCGCCGTGCAGCGGGCCGCTGACCTCCTCAAGTGCGACAAGGAAATCGTTGCCCAGACCGTGGTGCTTGGTGAGTTGCATCAGGTTGAGTCTTCCAGTGAATCGAGGAGAACGGCGAGCGCATTCTCATCGGCGGTGCCGTTCGACGGTATCCACCGGATACGGGGATCACGACGGAACCAGCGCAGTTGCCGACGGGCGAACTGGTTGGTGCGGGTTACGGCAGCGGCTACAGCCTCATCGAGCGGCCTCGAGTTGTTGAGGTGATCAAGCAGTTCGGCATAGCCAAGTGCCTGACGGGCGGTGCGGGAGATGCCGAAAGGTCGAGAACGCAGCGCGCTGACCTCCTCGAGAAATCCAGCGCGCAACTGCTGTTGGTAGCGGGCCGCAATGCGATCGCGAAGCATGGGGAGATCGATATCGAGACCGAAAACCGGGAACAACGAGGGCGGGTACTGCTCGAGTCCCGGGCCAAACGAAGAGAACGGGCGACCCGCGCCAAGGGTGACTTCAAGGGCTCGCACAATGCGGCGGCGATTGGCCGGTTCCATACGCGAGGCCGCGAGCGGATCGAGTTCGCTGAGTTGGTTGAAAAGCGAAGCGGTGTCCTGCCGCGCGTCGAGTTCCGCCCGAACCTCAGGGAATTGCCCGGGGATTTCGAGCTGATCGGTGACTGACCGCAGATAGAGGCCGGTTCCACCGACAAGCAGGGCGCGGTGACCGCGCTGTTCGATCTCCGAGATCACTGCGGTGCAGTCAGCCTGAAACCGAGACACGGTGTAATCGTCATCGGGTTCGACGAGATCGATGAGATGGTGACGAACTTCGGCCTGCTCCGCGGCAGTGGGTTTGGCGGTGCCGATATCCATGCCCCGGTAGACCTGCATCGAATCCACCGACACGATCTCAACGTCGCCCTGGTGTCGGGCGAACGCCATGGCCAAAGCCGACTTCCCCGAGGCGGTCGGCCCGACAATGGCGAAATGACGAGGGGTCAACCCGCCGCGACCGGGATTCGGGTGCGGTGTCGTGGTGCGGCAAGCACCTCGACGAGCTCGCCGGACAGGTAGTGGGCACCGGCATCAGTGACCAGCACCGAAGCGCGGGTGCCGGGACGTAGCGGCGTGGCCGATGAGAAATGCAGCAACTTGTTCTGACGGGTACGGCTGGCCAGCACCGAGTCGTTGCGCTTGCTGATGCCTTCGACCACCACCTCTTCGACCCGGCCGATGCGGGCACGATGCTTGGCCAGCGCGGAGCGTTCAGTGACCGTATGCAGACGTTTGAAGCGGTCGCTTACAACCGCGGGATCGACGAACCGATCGGTATAGGTAGCCGCCACGGTGCCGTCGCGGGGCGAGAAGATGAACGTGAACGCAAGGTCGAACTCAGCCTCAGCAGCAACAGCGAGCGTGGCCTCGAAATCGTCTTCAGTCTCGCCCGGGAACCCGACAATGATGTCAGTGGAAACCGCAAGGTCATCAATGCCGGCCCGGGCCGCGGCGAGCTTCTCGAGATAGCGCTCGGCGCTGTAGCCGCGGTGCATCGCGGTGAGCATGGTGTCGCTTCCCGACTGCAGCGGCAGATGCAGATGGTTGCAGACCGCCGCGTTGTCCGACATTGCCGCAATGGTCTCGGGGCGCAGATCCTTGGGATGGGGACTGGTGAAACGCACCCGCTCAATGCCGTCGACGGCCGAGACAGCGGTCAGCAGATCTGCGAACAGCGGCCGAATACGCCGTGATGGCTCAGCGGCCCATTGCGCGCCCGCGACACGCACATCGATGTCGCCGGCATCTGTATGTTCGCGTCGATCAAGAGTGAGATCGCGACCGTAGGAGTTGACGTTCTGGCCGAGCAGCGTGATTTCGTGAACACCATCGGCGGCAAGGCGCTCCACCTCAGCCACGAGTTCGCCGAAAGGGCGCGAAAGTTCACGTCCGCGAACCGCCGGAACAATGCAGTAGGTGCAGGTGTTGTCGCAACCGATCTGGATGCTCACCCAAGCTGAGTAATCGATCTCCCGTCGCACGGCGAGCGCCGATGGGAATGACTCGGCTTCCTCCAGTGCTTCATCCCAGATCTCAAGCACCGGCCCAGAGGTGCGGGACTGATGGAGCAACTCAACCGCTCGATGCACGTTGTGAGTGCCCAAGATGACATCGACGTGCCCGGCCCGACGCTGCAGTTCCTCACGGTCGTTCTGAGCGAGGCAACCGCTGACGATGATTTCGAGGCCGGGGCGCTCCTCTTTTGCCGTCTTGAGGTGTCCGAGGGTGCCGTAGAGCTTGTTATCGGCGTTCTCGCGGATGCAGCAGGTGTTGAGCACCACCACATCAGCGGCATCGGGATCGAGCGCGGGGACCAGACCATCGGCCTCGAGCAGCCCAGCGATGCGCTCGGAGTCGTGCTCGTTCATCTGGCATCCGAAGGTGCGGATGGCATAGGTCTTCTGGCTCACGGTGGTTCAGGTTACCGGCCGAACGCGAACGGTCCCGAGGCCGAAGAAATCGACCCCGGGACCAGTAGTACGCGTCGGAGGCTGAAGTAATCAGTCGTTCAGGGAAATCGGGACGTCATGTTCCTCGCTCATGACGTCCTCCTCAGCACCGATGCCAACCGAGGTGAGGATGCGATCGGAGATCTCGACCATGATCTCGGGGTTGGCGGTAAGGAACGACTTGGCGTTCTCCCGACCCTGACCCAGCTGCTCACCCTCGTAGGTGTACCAAGCGCCGGACTTCTTCACGACGCCAAGATCAACACCGATATCGACGAGCGAGCCCTCACGGCTGATTCCCTTGCCGTACATGATGTCGAACTCACACTGACGGAACGGCGGGGCGACCTTGTTCTTGACCACCTTGACGCGGGTGCGGTTACCCACCACCTCGACGCCGTCCTTGATGGACTCGATGCGACGGATGTCAAGGCGCACCGATGAGTAGAACTTGAGTGCACGACCACCGGGCGTTGTCTCGGGACTGCCGAACATCACGCCGATCTTCTCGCGCAGCTGGTTGATGAAGATGCAGACGGTGTTGGACTTGTTGAGATTCGCGGTGAGCTTGCGCAGCGCCTGGCTCATAAGGCGAGCCTGCAGACCCACATGCGTGTCGCCCATCTCGCCTTCGATTTCAGCCCGTGGCGTAAGCGCAGCAACTGAGTCGATGACGATGACGTCAAGGGCGCCGGAGCGCACGAGCATGTCGGTGATCTCGAGAGCCTGTTCGCCAGTATCGGGCTGGGAGATGAGCAGCTCGTCGACGTCGACGCCGATGCCGCGGGCGTAGGCCGGGTCCATGGCGTGCTCGGCGTCGACGTAGGCACAGATGCCACCGTTGCGCTGGGCCTCAGCCACGACATGCATGGCAAGCGTGGACTTGCCGGAGGACTCCGGACCGTAGATCTCGATGACGCGACCGCGGGGCAGGCCGCCGACGCCGAGAGCGAGATCAAGCGCAAGTGCACCGGTCGAGATGGTGTCGACCTTCATGCTGCCCTTCTCGCCCATCTTCATGACCGAGCCCTTGCCGAACTGCTTCTCGATCTGACCCAGTGCCATATCGAGTGCTTTGTCACGTTCCATCGGATGTCTCCTTGTGTGGATCCCTAGGTGCTTACCCAGGGGTGGGTTCTTGAACTTCGTGCGGGGGTGAAGCGTGCTGAGGAACCTACGAACGGGGTGTGACAGCGACTGACTCAGAGCTAAAGCCGGGTTGAAACCGGGCTGAAACTGGGTTGATGCTGGGGTGAAACTGGGTTGATGCTGGGGTGATGCTGGGGTGAACACCCGTTCGAATGACGTCACTGTACTTTCGAACGTCCGTTCGGTCAACGACCCTGTCGATCCCCGCGATCCTGTCACTACGCTGGGGGTTTCGGGGTCATCCCCCCGAGGCATTTCAACCCACGAAAGGACCCATCCATGGGCGTCGAACTCCCCTCAGACCCGATTGACCGTGAGCGGGCACTGCGTGAGCGCCTCTCCCCCGTGGAGTTTGAGGTCACCCAGTGCAGCGCCACCGAGCGGGCCTTCACCGGCAAATACTGGGACTGCCATGACGACGGCACCTATCACTGCATCGTGTGCGATGCCCAGCTGTTCAGCTCAGACACCAAGTTCGATTCCGGCACGGGTTGGCCCAGTTTCTTCGATCCCATGTCAACCGATGCGGTAGCCACGAAGGTCGATGCCACCCATGGCATGGTCCGCACCGAGGCGTTGTGCGCCAGCTGCGGTGCTCATCTCGGTCATGTCTTCGACGACGGTCCCGGGCCAACCGGTTTGCGGTACTGCATGAACTCGGCCTCGCTGGATCTGCGAGCGGCCGACTGACTCACAGCGCAAGCAACCGTCGACGTAGATGGTCGAGCGCCGTGATCACACAGAACTGACGCACGCGTTCGCGATCGCCCGGGAAACGCACCATGCCAACTTCGGTGACTCCGCCGACGGTGGTGGCGAGGAACGCAGTTCCCGGGGCGACGCCTTCAAGTGAACCGGGGCCGGCCACGCCAGTGGTGGCGATTGCCACATGGCTGCCCAACACCCGACAGGCGCCTTCGGCCATGGCAATGGCCGCCTCTTCGGTGACAACCGGACCCTCGGGCACCCCGAGCACCTCGAACTTCACCTCGCTGGCATAGGAGACGACCCCGCCGCGCAGCACGCCACTCGCTCCTTCGACGCCAGCCAACCGTGACGAGATCATCCCGCCGGTCAGCGATTCAGCGAGGCCCAAACTGAGCCCTCGTTCGCGCAAGAGTTCGATGACGACCTGCTCCATCGTTTCGTCATCAGTGGAGAACACGTAGTCGGCAAGAATGTGCGCGACCTCGGCGACCTCGGCGGCGAGGATTGCGTCGGCCTCGGCGGCGGTGGCGGCCTTGGCAGTGACACGAACCTTCAGCCCCTCAATGCCACTGGCAAGAAACGCGATGGTGGCAGCGCCAGTGCGATCGAGCTCCTCGAGACGATCGCTGAGCATCTCGGCAATGCCGGACTCGGAATGTCCCCAGGTGCGAAGCGTGCGACTGCGAATGACACCGGTATCGCCGGCACGACGACGCAGTTCCCCAATAACCGTGCCGGTCACCATTTCCTGCATCTCATAGGGCACACCAGGAACAGCGAAGATGACCTTGTCGCCAATGGGACACACCAGTCCCGGCGCCGTTCCGGGCTGCTGGGCGATACGGGTAGCGCCCACCGGAACGAGTGCCTGGCGAAGGTTGTTGCGGGGCATGCTGCGGCCGCGGGACCCGAACATCTCGAGCAGCCGTTCGACGACTTCCTCGTCTTCTTCCAGCGGCACGCCCATCACCTCGGCGATGACGTCGCGGGTGATGTCATCTTGGGTTGGGCCAAGGCCGCCGCAGACGATGACGGCATCACTGCGATCAAGGGCAACTCGCAGAGCCGTCGCGATGCGATCCCAGTTATCGCCAACTTTGGTCTGCAGATAACAGTCGATTCCGGCAAGCGCGAGTTGCTCGCCGATCCATGACGAGTTGGTATCAACGATCTGACCAAGGAGCAGTTCAGTGCCGACAGCCACGACTTCACAGTTCATTCGAATTTCCTCCGGGGAGATGGGTGATGGATTGTTCAGTTCATCGATGCGTCGGAACGCGGATAATCATCCTCGATCACGGTGGTGCGGCGCAGACGGATCGCGAGCACCGAATGCAGGCTCGAGAGCCCAGCGAGCGCCAGCAGATACTCGCCAGGAGTAACGCCATCGACCGCGAGCACAACAAGTCCGCTGAAAACAGCGAGTGCTGCGGTAACGAGACGCAGGGTCAGCAGCTCGCTCGTGCGGGAAGTACGACTGAACCATCCGATCAGCGCCAGCCCGCAGAAGATTCCGGCGTAGGCGACCATCAAGATGACCACAGCCTTCGGCGGTACCCCTGCGTCGCCAACCTGCAGGAACTTCGACACACCAATGGCAAGCGCCACAATGGACAGTTGCAGGATCAAGTGGGCCAGCAGCCAGACCTCGCCGGAAAGATCGCCAGCGCGGATGCCGGCGGTCGGGATGTCATCGAAATACGCCGCGAAAAGTCCGAAAAGGATGACGAACAACACCGCCATCGTGATCACATCCCAGCCGGTGATAGATCCCGAGCTGATGACAAGCGCGGACTTCACGAACGCCTCGCCCATCACGATCAGTGTGAGCAGCGCCGCCCGCTCAGAAAGGTGGTGCTCATCAACCGGAGGAACCGGTCGACCGCTCCATGATGCAAGAGAGGTTGGCAACACCAGTAGAACGATGGCGGCTGCATAGAGCAGCCAGTCGAAACCATCGGGGAGCAGAATCCCGGCGAAGACCACCGCTCCCGCCAGTACCAGTCGATTACGCCTCGCCCGCGCCCAACCCCCGACTGGATCGGGCAGATCCACAATTCGGTGATGCCCGTAGGCCACGATCAGCACGGCAACGAGATATCCAGCCCCCACCAGATCGACCGCAGCAACCCCAGTGTCAACAAACGCCAAAGTAGTGACGAAAATCATGAACATCTGCGCAAACACCAGGCCGCGCTGGCCGAGATCGTCGCGTCGTTCAACATTCATCAGCACTGTGGTGTGAAACCACAGCAGCCACAGCAGCGCGAACATGAGCGAACAGGTGCCGGCGACGTGCCAGTTGGCCGAATGGGAGAACTCATTGGAGATCACCATCGTGGAGGCCACGAACACCAGGTCGTAGAACAGTTCGAGGAACGGCACGACCTGCGCCGGATGCCCGTTCTCGTTCTCGTGGTCGGTCGGGTTCACTTCGCGATGCCGCTGCGGTCACCCATCGTGGTGGCCGCTCGGCTGCCGTCAAGCACGTACTGCAGCGCACTGAACAGTGCGAGGAATGTGGCTGCGTAGAGCAACCCGTCGGCGAACCATGTGGCCGTAGTGGTGAGCGGACACAGAACAGCTCCGACAGCAAGTGACTGCACGAGGGTCTTCAACTTGGCTGAGCGTCGAGCAGGTACCGCAAGTCCGCGCCGACCCCAGTAGACGCGGTACAGGCTGATGGCGATCTCGCGCACCGCAATGATGACCACCGGCCACACCGGGAATCGACCATTGGCTACCAGCGAGAAGAGCGCTCCAAGGATGAGCACTTTGTCGGCAAGGGGATCCAGGAACGCTCCGCTTCGGGTGGTGCCATGCCGTCGGGCAAACCAACCGTCGACACCATCACTGAAGGACAGCACGCTCCAGAGCAGGAACACCAACCAACCGTTTGGTGTGTCGCTAACCATGGCGAACAGCAGCGGCGAGACCAGCAACCGCAGAATGGTGACCATATTGGCGGGCGTGGCGATGGCATCGGGGCCGTAGTTCGGATCACTCATCGTCATAGCCCGCAAGTGACGCACCGGAAGCGACGAGATCTGGCCCCAGCGCATCGACGATGTTGACATCGACAAAGGAGCCAACCTCGAGAGAATCGTCGATGAGTACAACACCATCGATCTCCGGTGCTTCGCGATGGGAACGACCGCGACCGGGCTCATCAACAAGTACCCGCAGGGTGGAACCAATGAGCGCGTCGCGACGAGCTGCAGTGATGAAATCCTGCAGTTCTCGCAGTTCAGCGATTCGTTCCAACATGAGACCCTCCGGGACAACTCCGTCGAGATCAGCAGCGTAGGTGCCATCCTCGCGGGAGAACGTGAAGAATCCACACCAATCGAGCTGAGCCTCCTCGACGAAGGCGAGCAGCTGGTCATGATCTGCTTCGGTCTCGCCGGGATAACCCACAATGAAATTCGACCGGAATGCAGCCGCCGATTCCCGACCACGAATGTCGCGAATGCGGTCGAGGAACCGCTGACCATCACCCCATCGACGCATCCGACGCAGCAGCGGCGCCGAGACATGCTGGAGCGAGAGATCGAAGTACGGGACCCCGGTGGCGCAGATCGCTTCGATAAGAGAGTCAGTGAGATCGGAGGGATAGAGATAGAGAAGTCGAACCCGATCCACTCGATCGGCGACTTGTTCGACCAGCGGCACAATCGCTCGCTCCCCCACTCCTTGGTCGCGCCCATAGGCGGCGAGGTCCTGAGCCACCAGCACAATCTCACGCGCCTCGAGTTGGTCAACCTCACCCAAGATGTCGGCGACAGTGCGGGAGCGCTGCTTTCCTCGGAACGACGGGATGGCGCAGAAACCGCAGGCTCGATCACAGCCCTCGGCAACCTTCACATAGGCCCAAGGCGACGTGGACCGCGGCCGGGGAAGATTCAACAGATCGAACGAGGGCACCTCAATGTTGGCCCGACGACCGATCCCGGCAGACAACGTAACCGGCACACCGAATCCTGAAACTGAATCGACTTCGGGCAGGGCATCGGCAAGTTCGGACCCATAACGCTCCGCCATGCAGCCGGTGACCACAAGCCGAGCTCCGGGGGCACGCACCGCATCAAGGCCAAGGATGACCTCAATGGATTCCTGCCGCGCCTCTTCGACAAACGCGCAGGTATTGACCACCACGACATCAGCTGATTCGGGACCATCGGCCGGAACAAGACCGTCGGCCACCAGCGTGCCAACCAACTTGTCGGAATCGACCTGGTTCTTCGGGCAGCCGAGAGTCTCTATCCAGTAGCTGCCGGTCATCTCGGCATCGTAGGCGAGTCGACGAACAGCTCAGACGGCGCCGGTGACTCCTGCATCGAACTCTTCGGGAGTAATGAGCACGGTGCGTGCCTTCGATCCCTCGCTGGGTCCCACCACGCCCCGCTGTTCGAGCAGGTCCATGAGACGACCAGCGCGGGCGAAACCGACCCGCAACTTCCGCTGGAGCATCGAGGTTGACCCCAGCTGCGAGCGCACGACGAGCTCGGTGGCGGCAATCAGGAGATCGTCGTCGTCGTCACCGTCGACACCGACGGCGCCGCCGGCTCCAGCCGCTGCCGACTCTTCGGATCCCTGCACGGCCTGGTCGTAACGAACATCGGGCGACTGCTTGCGCCACGCCGCCACAACCGCGCGCACCTCTTCTTCGGTGACCCACGCTCCTTGGACGCGCTGGGCGATGCTCGAGCTCGGACCGAGCAGGAGCATGTCGCCCCGGCCCAGAAGCTTCTCAGCGCCACCCTGATCGAGGATGACTCGGGAATCGGCAAGGCTCGACACCGCGAACGCCAGACGGGCGGGCACGTTGGCCTTGATAACACCGGTAATCACGTTGACCGACGGACGCTGTGTGGCGATCACGAGATGGATACCAACGGCGCGAGCCATCTGGGCAATACGACAGATGGACTCCTCAACATCGCGGGCCGCGACCATCATGAGGTCGTTCAACTCGTCGACGACCACGAGGATGTAGGGCAGCCGGTTGAATTCGACTCCCATGTCCGGATCGTCGATCAGTTCTCCCTTGTCGAAGGCTGCGTTGTAGCCGTCGATATCGCGGAAGCCGACCTCGGAAAGAAGGTCATAGCGACGTTCCATCTCCTTCACCGTCCACGACAGCGCATTGGCGGCTTTCTTCGGATTGGTCACGACCTGGGTGAGCAGATGGGGCAGACGGTTGTACTGCCCAAGCTCGACCCGCTTCGGATCGATGAGGATGAGACGCACCTGATCGGGAGTGGATCGCATGAGGATCGAGGTAAGCAATGAGTTAATACAGGAAGACTTGCCCGCACCAGTTGCACCGGCGATCAAAATATGCGGCATCTTCGAAAGATCGGCGAGAACGGCACGCCCATTGATGTCCCGACCGATCGCAACCTCAAGCGGGTTCTTGGCGGCGCGGGCCTCGGGTGAGGCCAGAATGTCGCCGACCGCCACCAGCTGACGTGAATCGTTGGGAACCTCGACGCCGATGGCTTGCTTGCCTGGGATCGGCGCAAGGATGCGCACATCGGGCGTTGCCATGGAATAGGCGATGTCCTTATGAAGGCTGGTGACCTTGGCCACCTTCACGCCGGCCGCGAGTTCGAGTTCGTATCGGGTCACGGTCGGGCCAACAACCATGCCAACAAGACGGGTCTGCACACCGTGTTCGAGGAGCGCGGCCTCAAGCATCTGCCCGCGCGCCTCGACCTGAGCTCGGTTGACTTCCTGAACCTTTGAGCGCTCGAGCATCTTGAGCGGTGGGAGCTTCCAGATCACTGGCTTGGCCGCCGGACCGATCGGCATCACAAGTTGCTCTCCGCCGTCTGCCTCCGGGGCGCTCGGCACATGCACATCAATCTCGTCAATGACCGGCTCATCGTCGCTGCCGGCGACGAACACGCCATGCTCATCGGCCAGTCCGTCGTAGATGCCACCGTCAGGGTCGGCCAGTTCGGCAAGCAGCGGTTCAGCTTCAGGGTCAGGATCGATCGCCTCAGCGAATGTGCCATCAAAGAACGCCGGTCCGGTGTCGACCGCAGAATCGCCGGTCGGGGGCGTGCCTGCACCAACCTCGAACAGGGAATCCACGCCACGACGAAACACACCCTGCATGGGCTTCACCCCATCGGCAGTGCGCCGGGCGGCCGTGCGAACCGAAACCCCAGTGGCGAAGACCAGACCAATGACGCCAAGCGCAACCATGACAAGGCCAGCACCCCAAGGTGCAAGAAGTGCCACGAGCGGAGTTCCGATGACCATGCCGAGGTATCCACCGGCGGCAATCACCTCATCGAGCGGCACCCCGAACCCGGGCCGACTGTGGGTGATGAACAGAAGTCCGTCGATGGCAGCGAAGATCAGGAACGTGCCAAGCGCGAGTCGGATCATGCGTTGGGCTGGTGCGATCTCAGCCGAGCCCGGGCCTCTCAGGAGCAACGCGCCGGCCACGACGAGAACCGGGGCGGCCATGATGCGCAATGTTCCGAACGCGGCACCGAACAGATCCGCGAGTCCGCTGCCAAGAGGTCCGGCCAAATTGCCGTAGACGCCAAGCGCAGTGAGAAGTCCGAGAGCGATAAGGGCGACTCCCCACATATCGTGACCATGTCCCGCCAAAACCTGTGAGACAGCTCCCTGGCTCGTCGAGCGGCTGGTTGCCGTCGAACGGCCCTTCGAGGCCGAGTTGGACCCGGATTTCGACGCGGTGGGTCGCTTGGCGATCGAACGCGACGCTGAGGACTTGGCGGGGGTCCGCTTGGTCCCGGTCGTCGATCGAGATGAAGTCCGCGCTGAGGAGGACTTCGTCGACTTGGTTTTGGAGGCTGGAGACTTTTGTTTCGTGGCCACAGGCGTGCGCGATTCTCTCGTGGCCCCCTCCGCTCGCCATTTGAGATGGTACCGGTCCGATGGGGCCGATGTGCGGATCAGCTCCAGAGTTTCACTGGCAGAGCCCGATCTGCGATGTTCCGGCGGCGCAACCACCGGAGAAGTACCGTTCCACTCACACCAAAGGGGTACTGATGAAGATCCGTAACGTTCTCACACTGGCCGCCGCAAGCCTGCTCGTCGCCGCAGTGGTCACAACACAGGCGCCGGGAGCATCGGCCGCTCCGCCCTCGCTGCCTTCCTTCTACACCGTGCCATCCCCGCTTCCGGCGGGTGCACCTGGCGAACTCATCTCCAGCGAGGCGGTTTCGGCGCCCGGCCTTCACGGTTCCATGTGGCGGGTGATGTACCACTCGCAGGCCATCGATGGCACAGACATCGCCGTCACCGGCCTTATCGCTACCCCCGATGACGCCGCACCCACCCACGACGTGGTCACCTGGGCACATGGCACCACCGGGATCGCGGACTCATGCGCACCATCGCTTAACCCTTCGAGTTCCGAGATAGTGCTGCTGGCCAACGGTTTGCTCGATAAGGGCTACGTGGTCACCGCCACCGACTACGAAGGTCTCGGCACGCCGGGTCGCCATCCCTATATCGCTGGCATCAGCGAAGGACGCGGCACGCTCGACATCGTTAAGACCGCTGTCGCCATGCCCGAGGTGAAGGCCTCGACGGACTACATCGTGTGGGGCCATTCCCAGGGTGGTCACGCTGCCATGTTCGCCGGGCACCTCGCAGCGGCATGGGCTCCTGAATTGAACCTCAAGGGCGTTGTCGCCGGTGCTCCCCCGTCGCAACTGCTGCTCATCAACGCTGCCCTGCAGACGAGCCCGTACAAGTACTACATCGGCATGACGGCTGCCGGCTTCAACGCTGGCTACGGCGACACCCTCGCACCGCTCGACAAGGTCCTCACTCCCGCCGGACTCGACTGGCTGAACAACGTCGACGAGGGCTGCACCGGATATCTCAGCTCGGTGTCTTCGGGCCTCGACTTCTCCACCCTCCAGAAGGCTGATCCGGCAACCGTGCCCGAGTGGAACACGCTCCTGCAGGAGAACGATCCGGGAACCTTCACTGAGGCATTCGATGCCCCGCTGCTCATCATCCATGGTGGCAGCGACGAACAGATCCCGGTGATCGCCTCGAAGCTGATGTTCGACACCCTCTGCGGCATCGGTCAGACCGAGACCCGCTGGGTGTTCCCCGGCCAAAGCCATGCCGGGGTCATCCTTCCATCAGCCCCGGCCATGCTCGACTGGATGGGCGATCGGTTTAGTGGGGTTCCAGATTCCGGCGAGATCGTTCCCACCGATGCTCAGGTCGAGTCCTGCAATCTCGCCACAGCGGTGGTCGCCCCAAGTTTCACCGGTTGATCAGCAGCACCTAGTCGACAAGTTCACCATGGTCGCGGCAGTTCGCCCTCCATCCGGAGGGCGTGACCAGCACGCGCAATCTGCGACCGCACAGCGTGCAGAACCGCGGCGGATCAAGTTCGCGCCGGCATTCAATGGTTGGGTGATCGGCCAGCGCGGTGCCGCACCAGCGACAGAACGTGTCAGCGCTCACCTGGTTGTGACTCAGAACGCCTTC
The DNA here is from genome assembly GCA_947449015.1 of Microthrixaceae bacterium. Classification (GTDB taxonomy): domain Bacteria; phylum Actinomycetota; class Acidimicrobiia; order Acidimicrobiales; family Acidimicrobilacustridaceae; genus Acidimicrobilacustris. The sequence goes on from CANFQA010000032.1 coordinate 13,467, forward strand.
GACAAGGCACCAATGGGCATATGGAGATCTTCAAGCATCTGAAGGTCCTCATCGGCCGAACGCCCGAGCGTGGTGAGATAGTTGCCCACGATGAGCGCATTAATGCCGGAGGTGAGCCCGAGGGCCTGCAGTTCGCGCAATGTGACCTCACGACCACCCGCGTAGCGCAGGATGACCGAGGGCAGGCCCAAACGGAACAGCGCAATCCATCGGATGGCTTCGAGCGGTTCGACCAAGGGTCGGCCAGCGAAAGGAGTACCCGGGCGTGGATTGAGGAAGTTGACCGGCACCTCAGCCGGCTCCACGGCGCGCAATTGCCCGATGAGTTCGAGACGCTGGTCAACCGACTCGCCCATGCCGAGCAACACACCGCAGCACAGTTCCATGCCGTGATCGCGGATCAGTTTGCAGGTGTCGAAACGCTCGGCCCAAGAATGCGTGGTGACCACGTTGGGGAAGAACGACTCGGAGGTCTCGAGATTGTGGTTGTAGCGATGCACGCCACCGGCTGCGAGACGACGGGCTTGTTCGTCGGTGACGATGCCAGCGCTGACAGCAACATTGAGACCAGTTTCCTCGCGCACGATGGGCACTAATTCAAGAATGCGTTGCATGGTGCGCTCATCAGGACCGCGAATAGCCAACACAATGCAGAACTCACTGGCCCCGAGCGCCGCAGTTTCGCGTGCAGCCTCGATGACCTCGGCGGTGTCCAAGAACGGTGTGGCCTGCACCGGTGATTCAAACTTGGCTGACTGCGAACAAAAATGACAGTCCTCAGGGCAACCACCGGTTTTCGCCGACAGGATGCCCTCGACCTCGACGGTGTCACCGCACCACTCAAGACGAACATCATGAGCGAGTGCGGCCAGTGCGGGCACCGAGGAATCGGGAACGTCAGCAAGGGCGGAGAGTTCGTCGAGGCTGAGCTGCCGACGCTCGTCGAGCAACGCGATGCTCGCAGCACGAAGTGCCTCACGAGCGGCTTCGACAGACAACCGTGGTCGCTCGGGCACACGGGGGTTCGGGGTGAGGGCGACTGGGACGTCAGACATGAGGGCCAAGGGTAGGCGCACGCGGGGGTCACCCGAAAACGCAGCCAACCGCTCACCTGCCAGCCTCTCAGCTATCAACCGAACCGGCGCCAACAGAAACGGGGAGAGGCGCTCAAGCCTCCATGATGACCGGGACGATCATCGGACGACGCTTGGTCTGCTCGCTTACGAACTTGCCGGCGGCCCGTCGCACGACCCGTGACAGCGACTCGGTATCGGTGGCGTTGTTGCGCATCGAATCGAGCACCGCCACACGCACCCGCTCGGCGCACATTTCAAGCAAATCCTCGGCCTCGGCGGCATGCACCCAACCGCGGGTGATGATCTCGGGCCCCATCATGATCGAGTGTTCCTGAAGGTCGATGCCCACGATGACCACGACGACGCCCTCGTCCGCGAGGACACGGCGGTCGCGCAGCACACCGGTACCGACATCGCCGACGATGCCGTCGACATAGAGGTAGCCCGCAGGGACCTGGGCGGAAGGACGCATGCCTTTGGCATCGAGAGTGACCTGATCACCATCGGTGCACACAATGATGTGGTCGGCAGCCACACCCATCTGCCGACCCAGCTTGGCGTGGGCCACAAGATGGCGGTACTCACCGTGCACCGGGATGAACCATTCCGGCTTCACGATGGACAAAAGCATCTTGAGGTCCTCAGCCTTGGCATGACCCGAGGCGTGAACATCGGCAATACCAGAATGCACAACCTCGGCGCCGAGTCGAACCAAGCCATTGATGACCTTGGAGACGTCCTGTTCATTGCCCGGAATGGGATGCGAACTCATGATGACGACATCGTCGGAGCTGAGCGTGATCCAGCGGTTCTCATTGGCCGCCATGAGCGATAACGCCGACATAGGTTCACCCTGGCTTCCGGTGGAGATGATGCACACCTTCTCCGGTGCAAGATCGTCGATATCGGTGATGTCTCGCAGACGGTTCTCAGGGATGTTCAGCAGTCCCATTTCGCGTGCCATGCGCACGTTTTTCTTCATGGAAAGGCCCATGGTGGCAACCACACGGTCGAACGCGATCGCCGCATCAGCAATCTGCTGCACGCGATGGATGTGGCTGGCAAAGCAGGTGGTGATGATTCGTCGACCTTCGAAACGATGGAACAGATCGTAGAGCACGCCGCCGACGGTGGTCTCAGAAGCCGCATGGCCTCGTTCATCGGCGTTGGTGGAGTCCGACAACAGCAGTCGAATGCCTTCATCAGAAGCAATGGCACCAATGCGAGCGAGATCAGTCAGGCGGCCATCGACCGGGGTGAGATCGAGCTTGAAATCGCCGGTATGCAGGATGACACCCTGGGGCGTGTGGAACGCCGTGGCGAGGCCATGGGGCACCGAATGAGTGACCGGGATGAACTCGACATCGAACGGACCGATCTGTCGCCGCTCGCCATCGGCAACGGCAATGAACTCGGTGCGGTCAAGCAACCCCGCCTCTTCAATGCGGTTACGCGCCAGACCGAGAGTAAGTGCCGAGCCATAGATAGGGAACGACAGTTCGCGCAGCAGATAGGAAAGCCCACCCACATGATCCTCATGCCCGTGGGTTGCGATGCATCCCACGATGCGATCGGCGTTCTGGCGCAAATAAGTGAAGTCGGGAAGCACCAGATCGATCCCGAGCATGTCGAGATCGGGAAACATGAGCCCGCAATCGACCAGCATGATCGAACCTTCGACCTCGATACACGCACAGTTGCGACCGATCTCGCCAAGTCCACCGAGGAATGTGACGCGAACCGGATCGGTCTCAGTTGTTTCAGTCTTCCTGCTCACGCATACAGCCTCTCGTGCACCGCGAGCGCACGGGCCTCGAGATCGTCAGGGCCGAAACCCATTGGTGGGCGGCACGGACCTGCGGGCTGTCCGAGCGCCCGCATCATTGCTTTGGTCGGCACCGGATTGGGATTGAGATCGCCCGTCTCGAAGGCGTAACTCTCGAGCAAACGGGCATTGAGAGAGCGGGCGCTCGCGATATCGCCCGACTGAAACGCGGCGATCATGTCGCGCATGACAGGGGCTGCCCAATGGGTAGCAACGCCGATGACACCAACCGCACCGACCGCCAGAAGCGGCAGTGTGAGCGAGTCGTCACCGCTGTAGACCTCGAAGCCCTCGGGGGCAGCTGCGATGACCTCGGCGGTTGCGCCTGGGTCGCCAGCGGCATCTTTGAGACCGACCACGTTGGGGATCTCACGGGCGAAACGACCGATGAGTTCAGCGGAGATCTTGCGGCCGGTGCGCACCGGGATGTCATAGACAATGACGGGGAGTTCGGTACAACCGGCCACATGGCGGAAATGGGCATCGATTCCGGCTTGCGAAGGTCGGTTGTAATACGGAGTGACGATGAGCACGGCGTCCATGCCCGCTCCCGCCGCCTGCGCAGTGAGCTCACCGGCATGGCGGGTGTCATTGGTGCCAGATCCGGCAATGAGCGGCACATCGACCGCCGCGCGCACAGTGCGCCAGAGGCCTACCTGCTCCTCGTCGGTGAGACACGCGGCCTCACCAGTGGTGCCGGACAGGACCAGCGCATCGTTGCCCTGCGAAACCAACCACTGCGCCAGTGCCCCAGCACCGGCGTGATCAACCTCGCCGGAGGAGGTGAACGGAGTGATCATGGCGGTGATCACCGAACCGAAGCGACTCATGGACTCACCGTACCAGCGGCACCCGTTGCTGCCGGTATGGGTTCAGGCCGAGGCAACCTCGCCCTCGGCCAACGCGAACGCCTCGTACTCCTCCTCGGTGTCGGGCATGTGCTCGAAATCGATGACACCAAGTTCGGTGAACTTGGTGCGCAGCCAGCCGTCACCGGCATCGAGCAAACCGAGCTTCTTGCAGTTCGGCACGATTTTGGCGAACAGCATCTGCTGGAAGAGCAATTGACCCGGATCATGCATGACGACGTGCACCGCTTCCTTCACCGGCACACCCATGCGCTCCCAGACCTCTTGCTGCAGGAAGCGATCACGCATGCGCACCGCTGCTTCGAATGCGAATTCCTGGCGCTCGCGAAGCTCTGCCTGCGAAAGTTCCGCGTAGTACTCCTTGAGCGAGAGCACACCGAAGGCAACATGGCGGGCCTCATCGCTCATGACGTAACGCAGCAATTGCTTGAGCAGCGGCTCGGTTGTCATCTGGTGCATGAACCCGAAAGCGGCCAGAGCAAGGCCCTCGACCATGATCTGCATCCCGAGATAGGTCATGTCCCAGCGGCTGTCGGCGACGATGTCATCGAGCAGCATCTCGAGATGGGCATTGACGGGATAAAACCCCGACAACTTGTCCTGGAGGTATTTGGCGAACACCTCGACATGGCGGGCCTCATCCATGACCTGAGTGGCGGCGTAGTACTTGGCGTCGATCCACGGAACGGTCTCGACGATCTTGGCCGTACAGATGAGCGCACCCTGCTCGCCGTGCATGAACTGACTGAGGGTCCAGTTCTGGGCCTCGATGCCGAGCTGGACCCACTCCTTGTCGCTCCACTTTTCGAAGCAGGTGCCGGTGACATCAAGATTGGCGCCACGGTTGTTGGCGGCCTGGTTGGCGACGACAACGGCTTCTTGGTCAACGTCGAGGTGCCATGGGAGATCAGTTTCACCGTTCCATTGCGAGGTTTTTGCCTTCTCGTAGAGCTTGTTGAGCGCGGGGCGCTCACCCTTGGCGTAGTTCCACGTGAAGATCGCATCCGCGTTGTCGGTCACCGTGTGGATCGTCTCGGTGACGTCCTTGTTGCTGATCGAAAGGATTGCCTCAAGATCGTTGATGTCGGTACGGCCGATGATGTCCTCGTTTGAAGCCATGGTGTCTCCTCGGGTGTTCAGCGAATGATGTCGCTGGGTTCTGATGTGGTGCTGACGTTGTTGGTAGTGAAGAAACCTGCGACCAAGCGACGGCAGTGGTCGAGATCGGTGAGATCGACGGGTCCGCCCGGCGAGCGCAGGTGGCCGAGCACAACGCGCGCTACCCATTCGCCGGCCGATCGTGACTGCTCATCGGATCCGAAGCGACTGAACAGCACCGGCGAGAACTCAGCCACTCGATCGAGTAGGGGCTGGAGTCCGTCGAATGAAATGAACGGCCAAATGGCACCGGGCTCCTCGGCGAGGAGCCGCTCCAGCGCCACCGATGCTCCGAGCAACGATGCCGCTGTCTGCAGCGAACGGGCCACTGCGTCTTCGAGTGTCTCGGCGCCGGAAACCGCCTCCCGGCAACCGCTGATCACAATTCCCAAACTGTGTCCGACAGTGGCCAACAACAGCCCAGCACGACCCCCGGCAATGACCCGGTAGATCGTGGCACGACTGCATCCCGCTTCAATGGCGACATCGTCGAGGCTGGTAGCGCGCAGACCGTCACGCTCGATGCACGCGAGGAACGCAGTGCAGATCCGGGCCGTGATTGGGACGCCTGGGGCGGTGATGACTGATGTCACAAATGAGACACTATCGCCCGTTTTGTCTCAGGCTCTCATTGAGCGAGGATTCCGGCCAGAAAGCGGGTTCGGACCAGCTCAGCCCGACGAATCGGATCGGCGAGGTCCCACTCACCCGGGGTACCCAAATAGGACAGAAAGAGCCGACCCAGATGATCGGCAGCAAAGGGAATGTCGAGATCCGCCCGCACGCGCCCGGAAACGATCTCTCGCTCAAGTTCATCGGCGAGATAGGCAACGATCAGTCCCAGCACCAACTCGGTGGCCACCGCGAGGTCGGTGAGCACCGCCTCGGGCTCGGTGCGCAGCAATCGATGCAGAAGGGCGTGATCACTCAGGGCACGGTTCCCGGCCACAAACGCACGGTCGAGTTTGGCGGCGAGATCCGGGGCATCGGCGATGGCTGCTTCGAGACTTCCGAAGAACCTCCCGACTTCCCAGGTGATCGTCTCGGTCAGCACCTGCTCGCGACCACCGGGGAACTGTCGATAGATGGTGGCCCGGCCTACCGATGCCCGGCGAGCGATGTCTTCGATGCTGGTGGCTGCCAATCCGTCGTCATCGACACAGGCAAGCGTGGCCGCAAGGATTTTCTCGCGGGTGCTGGCGATCATGTCGCGTGAAGATCGCCAAACGAGTCGGAATCATCACGGCCCGCAGATTCCTCAACTTGATGACGACGGCGAGCGAGGCGTCGCAGCAGCAGTGGGTACACGATCAGTGTCATCGCGCTGAACATGAACCACTGCATGGCGTAACTGAAATGCGGACCTTCGTCGGAAAAATCAGCCGGTGGCAAAACCGCGGGCAGTCCGGGGGAATCGGGCTGCGCCGGGACCTGCGTCTGCAGATTCACGTACAGCGGCAGCAACTTCTCATCAACCTGCTGGGCAAGACGAGCAACGTCCGCGCGCGCGAACGTTTTCAAGGTTCCCTCAGCACGATCCTGCGGGCCTCCGACAATGCCACTCGAGCGGACCTGCGGTTCCTCGATAGCGCCGGTGATTGAGACCTGACCTGTGGGCGGCGCGAAATCGGCCCAGGAACCATCGGCGGTGTAGCCGTAAGGAATCCAACCCCGGTTGACCACAAGTGCCGTGCCGTCGCCGAGATCGAGTGGCGTGAGCACCCAGTACCCGGGCGCACTGTTCTGCGTGCGGTTCGTGACCAGCACCTGTTGATCATCCAGATAGCGACCGGTCGCCGAGGCTGACCGATACTTCACCGTCTCAACCTGATCGCGGCTGGCATCCACGCCGGCTGGCAAAAGTGTGCTGATTGGTTCGGCCGGTTGCGCGGCCGCCGACTTCAGTGCGGCGTTGAAGGTCTTGCGCTCATCGAGCCGGCGAAGCTGCCAGAACCCAAGGCTGACCATGAGCACCACCATGCTGAGCACGAACAGATGCGACAGGATCCAGCGGGGTTTCAGCAGGAAGCGATACACGGTTGTGACCGTAGGGTCACTCGGTTGAGAAGGTGTAATCGGCGAATCGCTGACGCAGCTCGAGCTTCGAGAACTTGCCGACGCTGGTCTTGGGAACCACATCGATGAACTCGATGTCGTCCGGGAGCCACCACTTGGCCACTCGTCCGTCGAGATAGTCGATGAGTTCCTCCTTGGTGAGGGTCATCTCCGGGCGAACCACCACACAGGCCAAAGGACGCTCCCCCCACTTCTTGTGCTTGAGGCCGATGACGGCGGCTTCGGCTACTGAAGGGTGCCCCATGATCTCGTTCTCGAGCTCGACCGAAGAGATCCATTCGCCGCCGGACTTCACAACATCCTTGGTGCGGTCGACGATGCGCATAAAGCCCTCAGCATCGACAGTGGCGACATCGCCGGTCTTCAGCCAGCCATCCGCGGTGAATGACTCCGGCGAACGTTCGTCGTTGTAGTACTCGCGTGCCACCCACGGGCCGGAAACCTGCAGTTCGCCGCGGGAATGACCATCCCACGGCACCTGCAAACCTGTGCCCTCATCCACAATACGGAAATTCACGCCAACAGAAATGATGCCGATTGAGGCGCGGTAGTCCGCCCGCTGCTCTTCGGTGAGCGCATCGAAGGACGCCTTGAGTCGGGTGCCGGAGGCCAGCGGACTGGTCTCGGTCATTCCCCAGGCTTGGAAGATTGGAATACCGATTTTCTCGCGGTAGGCCTCCGACAGTGACTTGGGCACCGAGGATCCTCCGCAGGGGATGGCCCGCAGGCTCGAAACATCACGGCCCTCGAGCTCGTTGAGCACACCCATCCAGATGGTGGGCACACCGGCGGCGATGGTGACTCGTTCGCCCTCGATCAGGTTGACAACATTGGCCGGTGAAAGATCGGGACCGGGCATGACCATGGTGGCGCCGGTGGCGACACCCACATGGGCAAGACCCCATGCATTGGCATGGAACATCGGGACGACCGGAAGGATGACATCGCGCTCACAGGCCCCGAGGCTGTCGGCGCTCATCGCGGCAACCGCATGTAACCAGTTCGACCGATGCGAATACACAACGCCCTTTGGGTTACCAGTGGTACCGCTCGTGTAACACATCGACGCAGCCTGGTTCTCGTCAGTGATGTTGAACTCAACCGGCGCCGCACTGCGCAGAAGGGTTTCATAGTCGAGCAATGTGCGACCGCCGGTATCGGCGGGGAGATCGCCGCGACCATCGTCCATGACAATGATGTGCCGCACGGTGGTGAAAGTGTCAATGAGCGGCCAGATCAAACTGAGCAATGAACGATCGACAAAGATCGCCTCGTCCTCAGCATGGTTGACCACATAGGTGAGCTGCTCAGGGAACAGGCGGATGTTGAGAGTGTGCAGAACTCGGCCGCTGCATGGAGCGGCGAAATAGAGCTCGAGGTGACGAGCGGAGTTCCACGCGAACGTACCGATTCGGGCATCAGCGGAAAGTCC
>CANFQA010000033.1 GCA_947449015.1 Microthrixaceae bacterium
ACACCGACCCCGGAGTTCAAATGTCCGAATCAGCCGCCCCCGCCCCGCTTCTCACCGAAATCGATCACATCGCCATTGCGGTGCCCGACCTTGGTGCAGCCATCGACTACTACCGCGACACCTTCGGTGCCACCGTTGATCATCGTGAACTCGTCGAGAGCGACGGCGTCGAGGAAGCGCTGCTCAAGGTGGCCGAGAGTTATATCCAGCTGCTCACCCCCACCCGCGACGACAGCACTGTGGCCAAGTGGCTCGCCAACCGCGGCGGCCCCGGCATTCATCACATCGGCTACCGCGTGGCTGACTGCGCGGTGGCTCTCGAGGCCGTCAAGGCCCAGGGTTTCCGCGTGCTCGACGATGCTCCCCGTCCGGGTTCACGCGGCACCACTGTGGCGTTCATCCACCCGAAGGATGCCCTCGGCACGCTGATCGAGCTCGTCCAGGAGTAACTGGCGGCGTCGCCTCAACGACGCCCGATCACGCAATCATTCAGCAGTTCGTGCCACGCCATGCGTCCAACACATCAGCCGCGGCGCGCAACTCGGTGACCATCCCGGTGGATTCAAGACGGTTCATGGCATCGGTGTAGCTGGTGGCCTGCGACATCTCCTCGGCGACGCGATCGGCATGGGTTGCGAGCGTTTCGAGAGCGGGCGAGAGTTCGGGGGACACTCCTCGAACTGCGAGTCGAAGCAACGTCGATTCATGTTGTGCATCCACGAGGATGCGCTCGCGTTCATCGCGCCAACTTGATGAGTCGATGGGCACGAGTCCATCAAGTCCCACAGTGTCAGCGAGCAACTGGCAGGCTGCGATGTCGCCGGCGGGAATAGTGGAGGGGTCAATGACGATCGAGGTCGAGGTCGTCGTGGTTGAGCGGGCAACGGTGCCGGGGTTCTCAGATCCGCAACTCACCAACCCGAGCACTGCGAACAGCAGCATCCCGGCCAGAACACCACGCCGGGCAACACCCAGGCCAGCGATACCCCGGCCAGCGACACCTAGGGCCTGGTTCGGCCCTCGATGTGAATCCCGCCGCTCCAACCGCACTCGCATCCCCGCACTGTACGAGCGATGCACCCGCTACCGTGCCCACCATATGGGAGACGACGACTTCGATGAGGTTGCCAGCAGCTACTCGGTCAGTCGGCTGCTCGCCACTGCCCGTGACGCCATCGATGCCGAACTCGGCGGAGCAGTCTGGGTCGAGGGCGAGATCTCTGGGTTCAAAAAAGGTCGCAACAACCACACCTATTTCGACCTGATCGAAAAGGATGACGAGGATCGCGTCATCGCCAAGGTGTCGGTGGCGCTGTGGGCCGGCAACCGGGCGAAGGTGAACGCCCGGTTCAAAGACACCGGCCCCATCCGCATGGATGAAGGCGTCAGGGTTCGCATTATCGGACCGCTGGAGTTGTGGCTGCCGGGCGGTCGGCTCCAGCTCAACATGCAGGACATCGATCCGAACTTCACCCTCGAACTCATCGACTCCGAACGCGACCGTGTGCTGGCCCTACTGCGGGCCGAGGGGCTCATCGACCGCAACCATCGCTGCGTTGTCCCCACGCCACCCCAGCGCATCGGTCTGGTCACTGCGGTCGGCAGCGCAGCTGAAGCGGACTTCCTCAAGACGCTGCGTGACAGCGGAGGGGCCTTCGACATCGTGTTCGTCGATGCCCAAATGCAAGGACTCGGCGCAGAGCGAACCGTCTCCGCCGCGCTGCGCACACTCGCCGCCCAGCGCGTCGATCTCATCGCTCTGGTGCGCGGTGGCGGTGCCCGAACTGATCTCGCCACGTTCGATCATGAACTCATTGCCCGCACGATCGCCGCCCTCGATGTACCGGTGTTCACCGGCATCGGCCATGAGATCGATACCAGCGTCGCCGATGTCGTCGCCAACCAATCTCATAAGACGCCAACTGCCTGCGCGGCTGCGATTGCAGACCTGCAGCGTGAGGTCATCAATCGCGTGGAAGACGCGTGGATCGGGATCGCATCGAGCGCGCAGCGACTGCTCGAACGCGAGAACACACGTCTTGCCCGTCGCGCCCGTCACGCAACTACCACGGTCCGCTCCCGACTCACTGTCGAGCAACTCCGGCTAGACACCGCCGCCGAACGATCAACCCGCGGTGGACTCGGCGCATTGCGTCATGCATCAGCACGTGTCGATGTGCTCTCCGCCCGACTCACCGCACTCGATCCCGCCCGGGCCCTTGCCCGGGGTTGGACCATCACTCGCACAAGTACCGGGACCATCGTCCGCGGCCTCGCCGATGTGGCCGCCGGCGACACGCTGGTGACGCAGTTGGTCGATGGCAGCGTCACAAGTACCGTTTCCGCCACCAACCGCAACGAGGATCTCTGATGGCTACCAAAAAGACCGACACCACCTCCATCGGATACGCCGAAGCTGTTGCTGAGCTCGAGGAAATTCTGGCGGAGCTCGAAAGCGAAGAGGTCGACGTTGATCGCCTCGCCACTCAGGTGAAACGGGCCGCCGATCTCATTGAACTGTGTCGTGGACGACTCGGTGAAGCACGAACCGAGATCACCCGCATCGTCGCCGACCTCGAACTGCTCGACGGCGACGAGACCTCGTGAGTCGAGCGACAACCCCACCACCTGCTGCCCTCACCGCTGTCGTCGGACCAGTCGAGGCGCGCCTTCAATCGCTGTTCGATGACGAAATCACGCAGTGGTCAGCGGTTGATCCCGATCTTGTGCTGCCGCTGCAGTCACTTCGCGCATTTGTCCTCGGCGGCGGAAAACGACTTCGACCCGCGTTCTGTCACTGGGCGTTCATTGGCGCCGGTGGCGAACCGGGAGCGGCAACAGTCATCGACTCTGGTGCGGCGATGGAACTGCTCCACGCGTTTGCACTGATTCATGACGACATCATGGATGGCTCCGAGACCCGCCGCGGTGCGAGCACGGTGCACACCGAGTTCTCGGCAGAACATCGTGCCGGCGCCTGGAATGGCGAGGCGCGCCGATTCGGTGAGGGCGTCGCCATCCTCATTGGAGACCTGGCCGAGGTGTTCGCCGATCGACTGATGATCTCTTCCCCTCCCGCCGCATTCGGCGCATGGAGCCAGCTCAAAATTGAGGTGAACATCGGGCAGTACCTCGATGTTCTCGGCGCCGCCCGCGGTGGCACCGATCTCGAAACCTCCCGCCGCATCGCGCACTACAAGTCAGGCAAATACACCATCGAGCGTCCGCTGCACGTCGGCGTTGCCCTCGTGGATCGACTTGATGAGTTCCGTGACCAACTCTCTGCCTACGGCTCACCGTTGGGCGAGGCGTTCCAGCTTCGAGACGACATCCTCGGCACGTTCGGTGACGAAGCGCGCACTGGTAAGCCAGTCGGCGACGACCTGCGCGAGGGCAAACCCACACCGATGCTCGCCATCGCCCGTGACAACTCGTCAGCGGAGCAACTGCAACTTCTCACAAGAGTCGGCGACAGCGACCTCACCGCCGATGAAATCCAAGAGCTCCAGAAGGTGGTCGTCGATACCGGAGCGCGAGATCAGATCGAACGCACCATCGCTGAGCTCACTGACACCGCGATCGACGCACTCGATGGTCTTGCCTTCGACACCGAAGCCATCGGCGCACTCATCCAACTCGCCCACTATGTGAGCGAACGCGACCTCTGAGGCCAGCACCGCCGAGAATCAGCGGGTGGCAAGTGATGGATCAACAAACGCAGCTACAGCATCAGCAAGTGATGCTTCAACCACGCTGACATCACTGCTGATGGCCACGAGCCATTCGGGGCGAATGCGAGCAGCCACAATCACCGGGGTCTCAAGTTCAGACTCCTCAAGTGCGAACCGCAGATAATCGAGGGCGTAATCGGGCGGGCGCACATCACGACTGAGTTCGACAAGCGCGTATGCATCGGGGGTCACACCGGTGCCGGGATCCAGAACCGTGACATAGGGCGAAGGTGGATGGGGCCCACCGCCGGCAAGACCAGAACCATCAGCCAACACCACTCCGCGCACCAACGATGTCCGAGCACCAGCGATCAGCAACGCGATCCACGCGCCAAGTCCGCGACCAACAATGGTGACCGGACCGCGGCTCGCAAGAACCGCGTCGACATCGGCCATGAGCGTTTCGGGCATATAGCCGCCGCCGACGGGGACATCGGATTCGCCATGACCAGTGAGATCAAGGGCCAGCACGGCGCCCGGCCATGACTCGGTCCACTCCGGCCGTGCCATCGGCGACTGCTCGCCGAGACCGTGCACCAGAAGCAATGGATGCGTGGTGCCATCGCCCTCAGCGAGGGTGTGCAGCGCGAGCCGCAGCAATCCGTTGGCGAGGAACTCAGTGCGACGGGTCATGGCAGCCGCCCGAGGAACTCGAGTACCAAATCAGCAATAAATCGGGGCTGTTCGATATGTAAGAAGTGGCCGATGTCATCGAAGAACTCCAACCGCCCGCCCGGCGGAAGGAACGGTTCGATATCGCCGCGCCGACTCTTCCAACCCATGGGATCGTCCTGCACACCGCTGAGCATGCCGAGGAACGGAAGGTCGAGTGCGGCAAGGTGGTCCATTGACCACTGCGGTCGCCATGGACCGAACCCGCCAAGGTGCAGCACCGGATCGATCTTCCATCGCCATCCGGCCTCGTCATGACGGGCGCCGACAGTGACGAGATACTCGAGCCATTCCCGCGACAACCGCGGGTTCATCGGGGCACGTCGTCCGGCAAGCCCGTCGATGGTGTCGGGTCGTCGGGTCAGTTCATTTCGTCGTAAGCGTCGATCGAGCGCAGCACCAACATCGGCTCGGCGCATTCGTCGACGTTCGCGATCATTGATATCGGGTGCGGAGAATTGCGACGGCATGCCATCGAGATTGATGAATGCGCGAGCCAGACCTGGTCGGGCATCAAGCAGGTCGAGGAGTTGACCGCCACCTTTGGAATGTCCGAGCAGCACGATCGGCTCCGAACTCAACGAGGTGATTGCCGCGAGATGGTCACGCACATCGGCGGGCCAGCTGTAGAGATGCGCGTGATCGGAGTCGCCATGACCCCGGGCATCCCAGGCGGCCACCCGCCAACCGGCATCCGCGATCATCGGAGCGAACACATCGAAGGTTCGCGAAAAATCGAAGCCCCCGTGCACCATGGCAATAAGCGGCGCTTTCTCGTCACCCCACTCGTTCAACGCGAGTCGGAGACCGCTACTCATGACATGTCCGGTGCGATCAGGGGGTCGGGCTCCGGGATAGGAGCGCATCTGGTCGTTGTCCGGCACGGTTCGCCAGCCTAGGCCTCAGCAGACGGCGCATACACTCGACAGCGATGAAGGACTCGCTCATCGAACTCCACCACACTGCCGACGAACGGCTACGGCGCGACGGACAGCGCTACACCGCCAATCGACGCGCACTGGTCGATGCCCTCGGCGACACCGATCGGCCACTTTCGATGGGTGAACTCCTCGAACGCAGCGAAGGCATGGCTCAAAGCTCCGCCTACCGCAATCTGTCCATCCTCGAAGATGCCGGCGTCGTGCATCGTCTCGTCACCTCTGATGACACCGCTCGCTATGAACTCGCTGAGGATCTCACCGGGCATCACCATCACGTGATCTGCGACACCTGCGGTTCAGTGCTCGACATTGACGCACCGCCGGAACTCGAACGTGGTGTCCATGCACTGGCTGAATCGGTGGCGGCCACCCATGGTTTTGTCGTGGCACATCACCGCCTTGATCTGGTTGGCACCTGTGCCGCATGCGCCTCGGCGCGGCGCTGACCGGTACCCTCCACACGATGGCCTCCCCCGCAGCCGAAGCATCGCGTCGTCGTACCTTCGCGATCATCAGCCATCCCGATGCGGGCAAGACCACGCTCACCGAGAAGTTCCTTCTTTACGGCGGGGCGCTCACCAACGAGGCCGGTGCCGTCAAGGCCCGCTCCGGCCGGCGTTCAGCAACCTCGGACTGGATGGCGCTCGAACAACAGCGCGGCATCTCCATCACCTCAACCGTGTTGCAGTTCCCCTATCGCGACTGCGTCGTGAACCTGCTTGATACACCCGGTCACCGCGATTTCTCCGAAGACACCTACCGCGTGCTGGCTGCCGCCGATGCTGCGGTGATGGTGCTCGATGCTGCCAAGGGCATCGAGCCCCAAACCCTCAAACTGTTCGATGTGTGTCGCCAGCGCGACCTCCCTCTGCTCACATTCATCAACAAATGGGATCGCCCCGGCCTCGATGCATTCGAACTGATCGACCAGATCGAAAAGCAGATCGGCCTTGTCGTTACTCCCGTCACCTGGCCGGTGGGTATCGCCGGCGACTTCCGTGGCGTCATCGACCGACGCGATGGCCTGTTCACGCGCTTCACCCGTGTTGCCCGCGGAGCCACCGAGGCGCCCGAGGAGATCGTGAGCCCCGATCAGGCCGCCATCGATGAGGGCCCGGCGTGGAACACCGCTCTCGACGAGATTTCGCTGCTTGACGAAGTCGGGGCCGATCTCGACATCGAACTTTTCCAAGGCGCTCAATCCACTCCCGCGTTCTTCGGTTCCGCACTCACCAACTTCGGTGTGCGCAAACTTCTCGACGCAGTCATCGACCTTGTACCCAGCCCGAGTGCCCGTCCAGCCACCGATGGCGGCATCCGCCAACTCGACGATCCCTTCTCCGGTTTCGTGTTCAAAGTGCAGGCCAATATGGATCCCTCGCACCGCGATCGCATTGCGTTCCTGCGGGTGTGTTCCGGCAAGTTCGAACGCGGCATGGTCATCACGCACGGCACGACCGGAAAACCATTCGCCACCAAGTACGCCCATCAGGTGTTCGGTTCCGAACGCGAAACCATCGATGAGGCGTTCCCTGGCGACGTCATCGGTCTGGTCAACGCCACCGAAGTGCGCGTTGGCGACACCCTGTGGCTGGATACTGCGGTGGAGTTCCCCGCCATTCCCAGCTTCGCGCCCGAATACTTCTCGGTGGCCCGGGTGCGTGACACCGGCCGGTTCAAACAGTTCCGCCGCGGCATCGCCCAGCTCGACGAAGAAGGCGTGGTGCAGGTCCTGCGTGACGCCGAGCTCGGCGATCAGGCCCCGGTGCTCGCCGCGGTGGGCCCCATGCAGTTTGACGTTGCCGTGTATCGACTTGAGAACGAGTTCGGCGCACCCGTGGAACTCTCACCCACCAATTACAAAGTGGCTCGTCGCACCAACGCGGAAAGTGCACTGGCCATGCGCGGCATGCGAGGTGTCCGGATACTCCACCGGGCCGACGGTACTGTCATGGCATTGTTCGAAAGCCAGTACTGGCTTGAGCGACTCGAAGCCGACAACCCCGACCTCATTCTCGAGCGACTGGTGGCCGAGGGAAGCGCCGGCTGATCCGGCACATCCGGTCCACAAGGGAGTCCCATGGAGCACGCACAGCCCAGGAGCAAAGCCCCGCTTATCGCCCTTGGTGTCGCGGTCGGCGTTTTGGTGCTCGGTCTGGGCGCCATGTCGCTGTTCGGTGGCCACTCTTCCTCCTCGGCCTCATCGGATGGTTCCAGCGACAATTCGAAACCGTCCAAGAACGAAACCACCACCACAACTCGCCCCCCGTATGCCGGCTGGGTCGATCCTGCCTCCTCGGGCGAACCCTGGGGCAAGGTCCCGGGTCTACTCACGTTCCGCGGCAACCCCACTCGCTCTTGGTATGGCCAAGGCGTCCCCCAGAATCCTCATGTGCTGTGGTCGTATCCAAAGAACGGCGGCATGTGCGGCGTCTCCACCGATGGAGCGTCGACCTCCACCTGGTGCGGTGACGGCTGGACCGGGCAGCCAACCGTGGTCGAACGTGATGGTCGAACCTGGGTGTCGTTCGGTGGCTACGACTGGTCGATGCACTGGATCGACGGAGCTACCGGGGAGAACATCCTCACCCCGTTCAAAACTGGCGATCTGGTCAAGGGATCCATGACCACCGATCCCGATGGCTACCCGCTTTCCTATAAGGGGAGCCGCGACAACTACTTCCGAATCATCGCCACCGATCGAGGCGACACTCCCGTTGAACTCTGGAAGCTGTCGGCCTATGACGGAGTGCAGCAGGTCTGGAACGATGACTGGGACGGCGCCGGACTCGTCATTGACGATTACCTGTTCGAAGGCGGCGAGAACAGCTGGTTCTACATCATCAAGCTCAACCGGGGCTACGGCGCCGACGGCAAAGTCACCGTCAACCCGCAGGTCGTGTTCAAGACCCCGGGTTGGGATCAGGAACTGTGGAACACCATTAGCGATCACCAGTTCTCCATCGAGAACTCGGTGGCCATCTCGGGCAACACCGTGTACTTCTCGAACTCCTCCGGTCTGGTGCAGGGCTGGGACATCGGTGGCTTAAAGGACGGGCGCACCCCCACCCGTGTTTTCCGGTTCTGGACCGGCGATGACACTGACGCCACGATCACCATCGACAAGCAGGGAATGCTTTATGTGGGCTCAGAGTTTGAGCGCCACAACGATCGCTCCAAGCAGGTCGGGCAGATGATGAAGCTCGACCCCACCAAACCCGACAACCCCCTCGTCTGGTCGCTTAAGGACCAGATCGGCGGCGGAAAGTCGGGAGTGTGGGCCACGCCCGCACTCGGTGATGGCGTGGTGTACTTCGCCACCAACGGCGGTCGGGTGCTGGCCGTCGACCAGATGACCGGTGCCGTGGTCTGGGAAAAGAGCCTTGGTTCCCAGACCTGGCAATCACCGGTTGTGGTCGACAAAACGCTGATTGAGGGCGATTGCGAGGGCAACCTCAACGCCTACGACGTCTCCGACCCCCGGATCGACCCGCCGCTCAAGTGGACCGTCAAGCTCAGCGGCTGCATCGAAGCCACCCCGGCAGTCTGGAAGGGTCGGATCTACGTAGCTGCCCGTGGCGGTCAGCTCTACGCCATCGGCGACCAGTAACCCCGGCCTGCTCCGACACCTACCGGGGCGCCTGACCGACCATTCTCGCAACCCGCCTAACCCTCGGGGTACTCTGCTGCGCTCCCAGACCCCCCGGGTTGGGTGATTCAACCGAACGATTCCGGCCCGCGCCGGAACCAAGAACAGGACGGATTTGATGACCCAGGTCATTGCTGCTGAAGGCGGCTACCAGGCGTTCACCCTCTCCAGCAGCGAATGGGGATGGCTGATCTTTGCCGGGGCCGTTGCCATCGTGGCGCTGCTGCTCGGCGTCGTGCTTATGCGGGGCGTTCTCGCCCAGGAGCAAGGCACCGACAAGATGCAGGAGATCGCCGGCGCCATCCAAGAGGGCGCCCTCGCCTATCTCAAGCGCCAGTTCCGCACGATCGGCATGATCGTCATCCCGCTGGCCGTCGTGGTGTTCCTCACCTCCACTGCCATCAATAAGGAATCGATCGTCGAAGGCGTCAAGGGCGCCGAGATGCTCACCTTCGTGCAGTCAGGTGCGTTCCGCACATTGGCCTTCATTCTGGGCTGCGTGTTCTCCGCCTCGATCGGCTTCCTCGGTATGTGGCTTGCTGTTCGCGGCAACGTCCGCACCGCGGCGGCGGCTCGTCGCAGCGACTTCAACGCTGCGCTCAAGGTCGCCTTCCGCACCGGTGGTGTGGCTGGCCTGCTCACCGCTGGCCTGGGCCTTCTCGGCACTGTCGGCATCGTCATGATCTTCCAGAACACCGCCTCGGCCATCCTTGTGGGCTTCGGCTTCGGCGGTTCGCTGCTGGCGCTGTTCCTGCGTGTCGGCGGCGGCATCTTCACGAAGGCCGCTGACGTCGGCGCTGATCTCGTGGGCAAGGTCGAAGCCGGCATCCCCGAGGACGACCCCCGCAACCCCGCCACCATCGCCGACAATGTGGGCGACAACGTGGGCGACTGCGCCGGTATGGCAGCCGATCTCTTCGAGAGCTTCGCCGTCACGCTCGTCGCATCGATCATCCTTGGCGTCTCGGCATTCAAGGCCATCGGCCTCGATGAGAGCCAGGCTGCCAAGGGCGTCATCTTCCCGATCGCGGTTGTGGCCATTGGTCTTCTGGCCTCCATGGTCGGCATCTTCGTGGTGAAGGGCCGCCCGGGCGAAACCGATGCACTGGCCGCCATCAACCGCGGCATCTACGCCGCTCAGGCCCTCGCCATTCTCGGCGCTGCCGCCGTGGCGTTCCTCTATGTCGGCAACCCCGACGGAGCCACCCTCTCCAACCCTGGCGCTCGCCTGTTCGGCGCCATCGTGGCCGGTGTGGTCCTCGGCTTCGCCGCCTCAAAGATCACGCAGTACTACACGTCCACCACCACAAAGCCCGTGCAGGACATTGCCAAGGCTGCTCGTACCGGCCCCGCCACCACTGTGCTCGAGGGCATTTCCTCGGGTCTTGAGTCTGCGGTGTGGGCCCTTGTGGCCATTGCTGTTGCCATTGGTGTCGCTCTCATCCTGGGCGGCGGCAACATCGCCTTCTCGCTCTACCTCGTTGCCCTCACGGGCATTGGCATGCTGGCCACCACCGGCATCGTCGTAGCCGAGGACACCTTCGGTCCCGTGGCTGACAACGCCGCGGGTATCGCGGAGATGGCTGGCGAGTTCGAAGGCGAGCCGGAGCGCATCATGGTGAGCCTTGACGCAGTGGGTAACACCACCAAGGCCGTCACCAAGGGCTTTGCCATCGGTTCCGCGGTCATCGCGGCAGTGGCGCTGTTCGCCTCGTACTCCGAGACGATCGCCAAGGCCACGTTCAGCGTCGCCGAGATCACAAAGGCCGAACTGGACGGCACCCTCGCCTCGCTGGTCAAGATCAACGTGGCCGATCCGAAGACCTTCATCGGTCTGCTCATCGGTGGTTCGGTGGCGTTCTTGTTCTCCTCGCTGGCCATCCGTGCGGTTTCCCGCACCGCTGGCACCATCGTGCAGGAAGTGCGTCGCCAGTTCCGTGAGAAGCCCGGCATCATGGATTACACCGAGCGTCCCGATTACGGACCGGTCATCGATATCTGCACCACTGCCTCACTTCGTGAGCTGGCCACCCCGGCCCTGCTTGCTGTGCTGACGCCGGTCATCATCGGTTTCGGCCTCGACTATTACGCACTTGGTGCGTTCCTGGCCGCCGCCATCGTCACCGGTCAGCTCATGGCGAACTTCCTGTCCAACGCCGGTGGCGCATGGGACAACGCCAAGAAGTACATCGAGGATGGTCATGAAGGTGGCAAGGGTTCCGAGAGCCATAAGGCTGCCGTCATTGGCGACACCGTTGGCGATCCGTTCAAGGACACCGCCGGTCCGGCACTGAACCCGCTCATCAAGGTGATGAACCTGGTGGCGCTTCTCGTGCTGCCCGCCATCATCGAGCTCCGCACGAACAACCTCCGCTTCGCCATCGCCGGCGGTGCGCTGCTGATCGTGCTCGGAGCACTCACCTACTCGAAGAAGCAGGGCAACGGCATGGCCGACGAAGCACCGGTCACCGCCAGCGTCTAATCACGACAGCGCATCTTCGGATGCCCACACTGACATGCATGTCTGAACGAATGCATGAATGCATCTCTGAATGAATGAAGGGGCCCGGCCGAAGCCGGGCCCCTTCTCCATTCATGCCTGATCAGTCTTGCGCGTTCTGCATCACCGAACACGGATGATGGTTCACTGCGACAACAACGACGCATTCACCTTTGCGACGCGCGTGAAGTTCCAGTGCACAAGCACCGCGTTCGCCGCGAGCCCGGCGACGATTCCGATGACGATCGGATGGATGTGTAGACCGGCATAGAAACCGCCGAGAAACACCGGGATCAACCACAACCAGAAGTAACGGAACCAGGGTCGGGTTTGCTGGAACTCGGCGAACTGCACAGCAAGACGCGCGTCCATCGTGTTTTCCTGGGAGCGGCCAATGCGAATAAGTCGGCGGATCTGTCGACGCGTTGCCTTGTCCATGGCGTTCCATCGCGCTGCGAAGTCTTGATCAATGTTTGGAGTCATCTCCACCACCTTGTCATGGTCTTGTTCACTGCCTGCTGCATCCGGACATGACAAGGGCCCGGTGCCGACCTGCGCACCGGGCCCTTCATCACGAACTGCTACTCGACGCTTGCGCCGAGACCCTCATGAGTACCGGAGAAGTCCGGGTAGGCGAGAACGCCCATCTCGGGAAGATCGAGACCGGCGATCTCGTCAGCTGCATCGCTGCGGATGCCGCCCTTGAAGATCTTCTGGGAGAGCTTGAAGAACGACCAGGAGATACCGCCCATAACCACGACGATCACCAGAACGCCGATGGCTTGTGCAGCAAGCTGACCCCAACCGGATCCGCCGTAAAGCACACCGGTCACGCCGGTGGCTGCGCCTGCGGAATCGAGGTGAGTGGTCGTGCCGTTCCAGCCGAGGCCGGCTCCGAGCGCATCGACGCCGTAGCGACCGTTGGCGAAGATGCCAAGGGCGAGCACGCCCCAGATGCCGTTGGCGAAATGCACGCCGATGGCGCCGACGGGATCGTCGATCTTGACCTTCTGATCAACGAAGAACACAACCTCGACCACGATGATGCCGGCGATCAGACCGATGACTGCGGCGGCCCAGGGATCAACGAACGCGCACGGGGCGGTGATCGCCACCAGACCAGCGAGCAGACCGTTCATGATCATGGCCGGATCAGGCTTGCCGGTGCGCTTCCACACCCAGAACATGCCGGTCATACCACCGAGTGCCGCAGCAATCGCGGTGTTGGCGGCCACAACGGCGAACTGACCATCAGCGATCTGCAGCGTGGAAGCGGCATTGAAACCGAACCAGCCGAAGAACAGGATCAGTGTGCCGGCGCCAGCCATGGCGATGCTGTGGCCAGGAATGCCGCGTGCCTTGCCGTCCTTGCCGTACTTGCCGATACGAGGACCGATCACCAGCGCACCGGTGAGAGCGGCAACACCGCCCACTCCGTGCACAACGCCGGAGCCGGCGAAGTCGACGTAGCCGTTACCAAGCTTGAGGCTGTTTCCCAGCTGCGACAGCCAGCCACCGCCCCAGGTCCAAGCGCCGAACAGTGGGTAGTAGATCGCTCCACAGAACAAACCCCACAGCACGAAGGACTTGAACTTCCAGCGCTCGGCCATCGACCCGGTGGGGATGGTCGCCGCGGTGTCCATGAAGGCCAACATGTAGAGGAAGTAGCCAGCAACCGCACCGGATGCGGCGAACTTGCCACCGGTGAGAGCCCACCCGCCCTGCCACAGGAACACCCAGTGCCCACTGCCAAGCAGTGCGCCACCGAGCGCATGGTCATAGCCCCAGTCGAAACCAGGAACGTTGGCCGAGTAGCCGCCGAACATCAGGCCGTAACCGACAATGAAGAAGGCCGTGGCGCCAGTGGCGAACACCGCGATGTTCATGGCCATGGTGTGAGCCGCGTTCTTGGCGCGGACGAAACCGGTCTCGAGCATGGCGAAACCGGCCTGCATGAACATCACCAGCGAGGCGCCAACGATGATCCACAGCAGGTTGGTGTTCTGCGAGAACAGCACAAGCGGATCAGGTGCCGCACTGGTGGTGACCGCATCCTGCGCGGACGCGATACCGGTAAGCATCAGCGTGGCGGCGCCGAGGGCGGCTCCGCCGACTGCCAATCGTTTCATCGTCTTCACAGTGCGTCTCCATCTCGTTCACCGGTGCGGATGCGCACCATCTTCGACACTGGGGTGACCCAGATCTTCCCGTCGCCGATTTTTTCGGTGCGGGCGGCATTCATGATCGTGTCGACAACCTTGTCGACATCGGCCTCGGTGCACAGCACCTCAACCTTGACCTTGGGAAGGAGGTCGACCTTGTACTCAGCGCCGCGATAGGTCTCGGTGTGTCCGCCTTGGCGGCCGAATCCCTTCACCTCATCAACGGTCATGCCGGGCATGTCGATGGCCTTGAGTGCCTCCTTCACCTCCTCCAGCTTGTGCGGCTTGATCACCGCAGTCACAAGATTCACAATCGTTCCTCCTCAGATCGAACCCGCAGGTCCTCGAACAGACTGGGCTGGGAACGACGACGCTGTCGTACCCGGCTGTGCGACATCGATGTCACACAACGGTCAGAACCCTACGAATCGGGGGTTTCTCGATCGTGTGCGCTCTGTTACGCCAACTAACCAGTTATCTGTCGTCAATCTGACAGAATCAGGTTGCTGAGGAATCGCCTGTCGAGGCCAGATCGGCCGGCGGAATAATCAGGGTGAAGATCGCACCGCCATCAAGGGCATTCGCCACGCTGACCTGCCCCCCGTGGCTGCGGGCCACCTGGTCCACGATTGCCAGCCCCAGCCCCGACCCGGGTAGGGATCGAGAGGAAGCCGAGCGATAGAACCGCTCAAAGACATGGACCTGATCGGCGGGCGCAACTCCGGTGCCATGATCACGGACGCTGACGGTTCCCCCGAACACCGACACCTCAATCGGACGATCTTCCGGGCTGAACTTGGCCGCGTTCTCGAGAAGGTTGCCGATTGCCCGGGCCAGATCGCGGGGTCGACCGATCACGATGCCTGGGTCCGAGGAAACGACAACCTCGCGGCCGGTTCGACGCCGCACGCGCTCCGCGGCGCGCTCGACCAACTGATCAAGGGCGACGCGCTGGTCGGGTTCATCGTCGTAGGTATCGGTGGCCAACTGCACCAGTTCGTCGACAAGTGCGCCGAGTTCGCGGGTCTCGGTCTCGAGATCACCGAGGATTGAGCGACGGGTTTGCTCCGGCAAAGATTCGTAGCGCTGAAGAGTTTCGACGTTGGTGCGCAGGCTGGTGAGCGGTGTGCGCAGTTCGTGGCCGGCGTCCTGCACCAGTTGTTGTTGTTGTTCGCGGGAACGACCAAGGGCGTTGAGCATGGTGGCAAATGCGCGGGCAAGCCGACCGGGCTCATCATCACCAGAGACCGGGATGGCCACATCAAGGCGACCGGTGGTGGCCACCTGCTCCGCCGCGTTAGTGAGCTGCACCAACGGTTCGGTAGCCCGACGTGCAATGACCCAACCAGCGGCTGCACCCACAGTTGTGGTGATGGCCACGATCAACAGCAGCCACCAGCGCAGGCCGTCAAGCACACGTTGGCTCTCGCCATAGTCACGGGCGATCTGCACAGCACCGCCACCCGGCAGTGACACGGTCTGCACCCGATAGGTACCGGAATCGGTATGAACGGTCCGCGTGTGCTCCCCTGCACCGCCGCCAGCGGCAAGCGCCTGATCAGATGCGTCGACGGGGATCGAGACCGCACCGACGGTGGCTACGGAGACGCCAGTAGGCGAAATGCACTGGAAAGCCACTCCATTGACCCCATCGTCACCAAGTACCTGACCACCACTATTGGGGCCTGGGCCGCGACGTCCACAGAGTGCCGCAGCGTCACGACCGTCACGATCCTGAAAGCGGCGGCCATAGGTATCGAGATAGGAATCGACCTCGGCCCGCACCCTCTGATCGGTGGTGACGTAGGTGGTAACCGCGACAAACACGGCGGCGATTCCCGCGAGGACCGCCAGCGCGACCGCGATGCGAACGCGAAGCGTCATGGCGTGCGCAGGGTGTAGCCGACGCCGCGCACCGTATGAATCAGACGGCTCTCGCCACCCTCCTCGGTTTTGCGGCGCAGGTACCCGATGTAGACAGCAAGGGCTTTGGAGTCCGGTCCGAAGTCGTAGCCCCAGATGCGGTCATAGATCGTGGAGTGCGAGAGCACAACACCTGCGTTGTAGGCGAGCAACTGCAGCAGATCGAACTCGGTCTTGGTCAGCTCCATCTCGCGATCACCTCGCCAAGCCCGCCGGGATGCATCGTCGATCCGAAGGTCCTCAACAGTGACCTCGCGGGGCTCCTCGTTTTCTTCGCCATAGGTGCTGCGCCGCAATAACGAGCGAATACGTGCGAACAGTTCGTCAAGCGAGAAGGGTTTGGGCAGATAGTCGTCGGCGCCAGCGTCGAGACCGGACACACGATCAGAAACCTCAGTGCGGGCGGTCAGCACAAGGATTGGGATTCGCGATCCTGCCGAACGCAGACGACGACATACCGTGAGACCGTCAACATTGGGCATCCCCAAGTCAAGGATCAACAGATCGACCTCGGGCGCCGCGGCAATCTCGAGAGCGGCGGCTCCATCGCCCACCGCGGTGACGGTGTAGCCCTCAAGTTCCAGGGCTCTGGTGACCGATTCACGAACAGCGCGGTCGTCCTCGGCAATGACGATGGATGATCCCATGGGCCCCATTGATAGTACGGCGGCGTGAGACGAGGGTAAGAACTCCGCGGATCACCTCGACAACCACCACGGTTCTTCACGCATCAGCGGCCAAACGCGAAGAACCCCCGCCGGAGCGGGGGTTCTTCCAATGGGAAACGAACGCCTAGATGGCCTCTGCGCCGTTCTCCCCAGTCCGGATGCGAACAAGCTCGTCGAGGCTGTACACCCAGATCTTGCCGTCACCGATTTTGCCGGTCTGCCCGGCAGCAGTGATCGTCTCGATGGCCTTGGGCACGATCGCCTCGTCAACAACGAGTTCGATCTTGATCTTCGGAAGAAGATCAACTTTGTACTCCGAGCCACGGAAGGTCTCGGTCTTGCCGCCCTGGCGGCCGAACCCCTTCACCTCCGTAACAGTGATGCCGGTGATGCCAGCGGACTTGAGTGCGTCCTTGACCTCATCGAACTTATGCGGTTTCAACACCGCAGTGACCAGCTTCAGCACGTGATTCCTCCTTGATGGTTGGGCCGAGTTCGAATGAACATTCCGGTTCCCATGTCGTTCAGTTCGTGGGGATCAGGACATAACCCCGACCCCGAACTGTTTTGATCGTCAGTCCCAACGGCTGGAGCCGCTTGCGAACTTTGGTTATGCGTACGTTGAGCGCACTGGTTCCGCTGTTCCCATCGGGCCAGCCGGCCGTCGTGAGTTCTTCACGACGAACCAGCTGTCCGATCCGGGCAACGAGCAGCTCCATCAGACGCCACTCGATGTCGGGAAGTGCGACCCACCCTCGACCATGGTGGAGCAGTCCCCCGTCATCGATCCACACCTCGTTGTGCTGGTCGATCCAGGTCTGCATCGCAGTGTCCCCACTCTCAGGAACCGGTCGATGTCGAAGCACCAGTTCCCATGAAGGCGAACTCGGGGTGGTAGGCCGAACCACCATGCTCGTGGATATCAATACCCTCGAGCTCGATGTCCTTCGGCGCACGCAGCAGCTTCAGCGCATTGATGCCGTACATCAGCACCAGACCAGCAGCCAGAACAATGCCGACCACCGCACCCACGCCGATGAACTGCGAAACCAACTGCGTGGTGCCGCCTCCGTAGAAGAGCCCGCTCACGGTTCCGGTGCTGAGATCGGCGCCGGTGGCACCGGGGATACCGAAGTCGCCGGTGGCGAAGAGGCCGACTGAGAGAGTTCCCCAGATCCCGGCCACACCATGGACTGCAACCGCACCGATGGGATCATCAACTCGGAACCACTCGATGACATCAATGGCGATGATGGCGACGACTGCACCAACTGCACCAATGATGATGGCGCCAAGCGGGCTCACCCAGTAGCAGGGTGCGGTGACTGCCACCAGACCAGCGAGGAATCCGTTGATCGTGATGCCCGGATCCCACTTCTTGGTGCGGACATACATCCAGGCCAGACCCATGAGACAGCCAGCACAGGCAGCCAGGGTGGTGTTGGCAGCCACTCGGCCGATGCCCTCGAGATCCATAGCGCTCAGCGTCGAGCCGGGGTTGAAGCCGTACCAGCCGAACCACAAGATGATGCCGCCAATCGCTGCAATGGTCATGTCGTGGCCGACCATGAAGCCGCCACCGTCACGCTTGAACTTGCGGCCGAGACGAGGGCCAAGGGCAACTGCACCGGTAAGGGCGAGCACGCCACCGACGGTGTGCACCACTGTGGATCCGGCGAAATCACGGAACGGAGTGTCGAGCGTGGCGAGCCAGCCGCCAGGACCCCAGATCCAGTGACCCACGATCGGGTAGATGATGGCGCTGACGCCAACGCTGTACAGGAGATCGCCCTTGAAGCTGGTGCGACCCACCATGGCGCCCGACACGATGGTCGAGGCCGTATCTGCGAAGGCGAACTGGAACACGAAGAAGGCGAGGAAGGCCACACCAGTTGTTCCGTAGGTGGGAGTAGCCCCACTCAGGAAGAAGAACTGGTGACCGATCCAGCCATTGCCTTCACCGAACATGAAGGCGAAGCCCACGGCCCAGAACAAGATGCCGCACATGGCGGTATCGACGATGCACTCCATAAGCACGTTGACGGTCTCCCGCGTACGGGCGAAACCGGCTTCGAGCATCATGAAGCCTGCCTGCATGAAGAACACAAGGAAGGCCGCCACGAGCACCCAGACCGTGTTCAGCGGGTTGATCAGATCGGCAGCCTGGGCGAGGGGGGTATCGGCCGCCTGTGCTCCAGCTTGACTCCCGAAATACCACGTGACGCCACCGATGACACCCAGCAACGCTGTGGTGCCGAGCATCTTCCCGGCTAGGTAGGTCATGAAGTAGCGGCGCGAATCCTGCTCCTTCATGCCCGCTACGAATCTCTTGATCATTGATCCTCCGTTTGTATCCCTGGCGTCACTGCGACGCAGTTGGCAACCTACGGAGGTCGTGTTGCCCAAGTGTTCGCCCTGCGTGACGCGAAGGACACATCTGTCTGACGTGAATCTTCTGACCGCCTGCGATGCCAGCAAACGGCTGAGGCTCTAGGGTGGCAGTCCATGACCGAAGATTTTCCCGAAGAAACAACCTCCGACGCCCCCATCGATGAGGCAGCCGCCGGAACCGAAGCCACAACCGAGAGCGGTGCCATTGGCAGCGTCGTCACCTCTGAGGTTGACGACCACGGTGCCGAAGTAACCACTGATGAGGATTTCGATGACTTTGACTCATCGGGCTCCACAGGCGGTCGCAACCGCACGCGAACGATCATCGCTGCAGTGGTCGTCGTCCTACTTATTGCCGGCGTGGGCATTGGATTCCTCACTCGTGGCGGCTCCTCAAAAGCTGCTGACCCGTCAACTCCCACCACGTTGGCAACGCATTCAACCAAGCTCGATGATGTGAAGGTCTCGGGCAACTTCGGCGAGAAGCCCACCGTCACCTTCAAGCCCGCCTATGTCGGCACCGAAGAGACCTTCAAGGTGATCAGCCAGGGCGACGGTCCTGTGGTCGCCGAGGGTCAGCGTGTCACGCTTGATTATGTGGCCTACAGCGGCGCTGACGGGTCGGAACTCGACTCCACCTTCGGCAAAGCGCCGCAGGCCGTCACTGCAAGCCACACCACACTGACCACCGCACTTGCTGATGCCCTTGTTGGCCAGACCGTTGGCAGTCGCGTGATGGTCGCGGGCGATCAGACCCAGGCCCAGACCGCTGCATGGGTGATCTTCATCTTCGACATCAAGAGCGCCGAGACCATCCCCACCTCCGCATCAGGCACCGCCCAGACTCCGAAGCCAGGCTTCCCGACGGTCACCGTTGAGAATGGTGTTCCCAAGATCGGAACCCCCACCGGCACACCTCCGTCCACGCTTTCCACCGAGGTCCTCATCAAGGGCAACGGCCCAGTGGTCGCAAGCGGCCAGACCGTCACCATGCAATACACCGGTGTCATCTGGGCCTCCGGTAAGGAGTTCGACTCCTCATGGAGCGGCGATCCGGTCGACTTCCCCATTGGCAGTGGTCAGGTCATCCCCGGCTTCGATGAGGGTCTCATTGGTCAAACCGTGGGCTCACGAGTCGTGCTGGTAATTCCGCCCGATAAGGGCTACGGAAGTGCTGGCAACGCGCAAGCCGGCATCAGCGGCACCGACACGCTTGTGTTCGTGGTCGACATCCTCGCCGCCTCGTAAGCCAACGCTTCTTCTCGCCGGCCTAGGCGGTTTAAAGGCTCAGGTACCTTGACGGCCCAGGCAGTTTGAGGGCCCAGGAGGGCCGTCACAGGCCCGGATAGCCACCCATCAGGTTCGCCATGAACGGCGAATCCGGCGCGCCCGTCAGAAATGACGGGGACACCGCCAGCGCGTCAGCATGATCGGCCACCGATTCCGGGGTGAGGTCGCGGTCAGTGAATCCCTCGTTCACTGCGAACGCCACCTGGGCCACATGGCCGGCGCCCACGGCGAAGCACTTCCCAGTGACATCGCAGGTCTCATGGGCCAGCCAGACGATGAGCGGTGCCACCTTGCGCGGATGCAGCCAGTCGGCGAGTTCATCGCTCCACGGGATGGGGCCGAACCCGGTACCCGGACGGGTCTTGGCATACGGGGCGATGACGTTGACATCGATGCCGAGCGGCGCTCCCTCGGCGGCCATGGCGATGGTGAGGCCGATCACGCCGGCCTTCGCCATGGAGTACACCGACGAGCGGTCGAAACCCCCGTACCCCGCACCCGATGACACGTTGATGATGCGCCCGCCGCCCCCGGCCTCCATCACCCGCCACGCCGCTCGACCCACGTTGAGCGTGCCGAGCAGCTGGGTGGAGATGACGGTTGCGATGTGCTCGTCGGGGAAGGTGGCGAACGGCTGCATCCGGACCTGACCGGCGTTGTTC
>CANFQA010000034.1 GCA_947449015.1 Microthrixaceae bacterium
GAGACATTTTCCTGATGCTGCCTGCTGATCTTTTCGTCCCCGGTCTCGCCTCGTTCTTGCTTGCCCATATCGCGTATGTCGTTGCGCTCGCTCTGCTTGGCGTTTCCGTCGGCGGCATGATCATCGGACTCGTTCTTGCTTCGATCGCGGCAGTGGTGATCGGTCGGCGCATTATCGACGGCGCAACTGCTTCTGACGCTGCGCTGCGTGTGCCGGTTATCGCCTACATGGGGGCGATTTCAACCATGGTGATGTTTGCGTTCGGCACCGGGGCATTCTTCGCAATCGTTGGCGCGTTGCTGTTCTTCGTCAGCGACGCAGTGCTGGGCTGGACACGTTTCGTGCGTCAGTTCGAGCGGAGCCGCCAGCTCGTGATTGTCACCTACCACCTCGGCCAAATGGGGCTCGTGCTCGCTTTGATCTGATCGCCGTAGGCTCCAGCCATGGTGTTCTTGGCGGTGCTCGGCGTGATGGTGGTCCTTCTCGCAGGTGTCGTGATCTACGACCTCTCACAGAAACGCCATGCAATTCTGCGCAACTTCCCGGTTGTTGGCCACCTTCGTTTTCTCCTTGAGAAGGTCGGCCCCGAGCTGCGCCAATACATCGTCACCGACAACAACGAGGAACGGCCGTTTAGTCGCGACGAGCGCACGTGGGTGTACACGTCATCGAAAATGGAGAACAACAACTTCGGATTCGGTACGGACAACGACCTCGAAAGCGCGCGGAACTACGTCATCATCAAACATTCGGCCTTCCCCGCTGCTGCTCGTGTTGGGGAGCCCGACCACCCCGACCTGAGCGTCACACTTCCGGCGCCAAAAGTGTTGGGTGCATCGCATGGTCGGGTCCATGCCTGGCGTCCCGCATCGGCGATCAATGTGTCGGGTATGAGTTTCGGTTCGCTTAGTGGGCCAGCCGTGGAGGCACTCAATCGAGGATGTGCGCTGGCAGGTGCGTTTCAGACCACAGGCGAGGGCGGCATCACCGACTACCACCGCCATGGCGGCGATCTCGTCTGGCAGATCGGCACCGGATATTTCGGCTGTCGCACCACCGATGGGCGATTCGATCTGGCCCGACTTGTCGATGGGGTCGCATCTGCGCCCGTGCGTGCCATCGAGATCAAGCTCTCACAGGGCGCCAAGCCGGGTTTGGGCGGCGTGCTGCCTGCCGCCAAAGTCACCCCGGAAATTGCCGCCATCCGCGGGGTGCCGGTTGGAGTTATCTGTCGCAGTCCGGCCGGTCACAGCGCGTTCAGCGATGTCGACTCGCTGATTGAGTTCATCGAGTCCATTGCGGAGGCGACTGGTCTACCTGTCGGGATTAAGTCCGCAGTGGGTGAGAGCGCCTTCTGGACAGAACTCGCTGGTCGTATGTCCGCCGGGGGTGGCGGACCTGACTTCATCACCATCGACGGTGGCGAAGGGGGTACCGGAGCGGCACCGCTTAGTTTCGCTGATCATGTGTCGCTTCCATTCCGATGGGCATTCACGCGGGCCTATCGCGAGTTCGCCGAACTTGGACTCACTGACGACATCGTGTTCGTGGGCTCGGGAAAGTTGGGACTGCCAGAGTCCGCACTTTCGGCCATGGCAATGGGTTGCGATCTCGTCAACGTCGGTCGTACCGCGCTGCTGTCCATTGGGTGCATCCAGTCGCAGCGCTGCCACACCGATAGATGTCCTACCGGCGTCGCGACCCAAAATCCCCGGTTCACCCGCGGGCTTGATCCGGCGCTCAAATCAGTTCGATGTGCCAACTACATCGCCACGCTCCGGTTCGAGCTCCTTCGTCTGGCGCGAGCCTGCGGTGTGGTTCACCCGGCACTCGTGACCACCGACCAGATCGAGCTGCTTGAAGACCGCTGGCGCTCGACCCCGTTGCGTGAGGTCATCGGCTACGAACCCGGATGGGGTCTTCCCTCGATGTCACAGCAAGCGGAGCTCTGCCGGTCCATGGCACAACCGCTGAAGTAGCCTGACACTTGTGTCTGCAGTGATCCAGAGAGTTCGTCGCACCATCGATGCGTCACCACAGCTCTCGCATTGGGCCGAGCGCCTGCAATTGCTGGTCTTTGGTCCTAGTGATTCCGAGGATCTCCCTCGCTACGAGCAGTCGTACTGGCAGCCTTCGGCTGATTCGAGTCCTCGTACTTGGCAGACAGTCTTGTTTGCGCTGTCCGGTTTCCTTGGTGGCCTCGTTATTGCCGCGTCGGCGCCGGTCTGGCGACTGGCGGTGCCCACATGGCGCATCACGATCCCGGGTATTGCGCATCCCGGTTCCTCGCTTGCATCGACCCTCTGGTTCCTGCTCGGTCTGATCCTGCTCGGAGTTGGATGGCTCGGACTTGTTCTCCGCGCTGGTCGCATCCCTGATCCCCGCCGAGCTCTGATTGTGGTTGGGGTAGTCATCGCGTTCTGGGCCATCCCTGTCTCGATGGGACCACCATTGCTGTCCAATGACGTCTACAGCTACGTGGCTCAGGGGGAGATGGCTTCTCGTGGGATCGACCCTGGTTCCAACGGGCCCGCAGCCCTTGGTCGCAACGACTGGACATCAGCAGCCGACCCGGTCTGGCGTGCGGCGGCTGCGCCATACGGTCCGGTGGCGGTAGTCACAAGTCGCACTGTGGTTGAGGCCGCAGGGCATGATCCGGCCATCGCCTTTTGGTTCTACCGGGTGGTGGTTCTCCTGGGGATTCTCATGGCCGCAATCGGCGTGTCGTTGATTGCGCTTCGAAGTGGAGTTTCACCAGCTGTTGCCGTGGCGATCGGCATTGGCAATCCCATCGTGATCCTGCATCTCATCGGAGGAGCCCATAACGATGCGTTGATGTTCGGATTCCTGGCGCTGGGACTTGCCGCTGCACAACGCGGTCGCCGATTCGCTGCTGTTGCACTGCTTGTCGCGGCGACTGCCATCAAGATCCCTGCAGCCGTGAGCCTCGTGTATCTGGGGTGGTGCTGGGACGGCGCAGTGGCCACCACGCGTCGCCGCGTTCTCACCACTGCAGGAGTTCTGGCTGGCGCGGTAGCGGCAATCGCGGTCGGCTGCGTGGCGATGGGAATGGGCCCGGGTTGGCTTACCGCGCTCACCAGTACCGGCAAGGTCAACGACACGTATTCACCGACAACCAAACTCGGATTCAGCATCTCGGAGATCCTCGGTGCAGTTGGCATCAATGTCGACGGCGCCACGCTCACCGCTGGGGTGCGTGCACTCGGTTTGCTCGCGGTGGTCGCCCTTGCGCTCATCGTGATGCTGCGCAGTCCGCGCATCGGCGTTGTTCGCGCCACTGGCATCATGTTGGTGGCCTATGTGATCCTCGGCCCGGTCATCTGGCCGTGGTACCTCGCCGCAGGATTCGCGTTACTCGCGGCCTGTGGGCTGGGACGTTTTCTCCCGGCCTCGCTGGTGGTGTGTCTCGCTGCAAGCTGGTTCGTATGGCCGACCTCGGTGGTCTCTATCCAAGAACTCGGCGGTGGATATCAGCACTTGCGCGGGCTAGGGGTTGTTGTGCTGGTTGCCGGGCTCGCGTGGGCGGCCCAGCGATTCGCGTCACGTTGGGAGCGCCGGACGCACCCAGAGATGAGCGCGTCGATGTCAGAGGCGGTCAGCGGTCGCTGATCACCGACGATGCAGGAACCGATGATGCTCGAGCAGTTCTGCTGCGAGTCGGTCGGCTTCTCGTTGACGCAGAGCCACGCTGACCTCGAGTCGTTCGAGGTGCTGGGCGAGGATTTTGTCGCCCTGGGGAACCTCATGGGTTTCGAAGAACGAGAGCACCTCACGCGCAGTTGAGGGTTTCGATAGGGAGCGGATGCCCTCAAGCAGGCGCGCGATTGAGTTCGACGGGAACCTTGCGTTGATGGTCTCCCACTCGGCCGAGATGAAGAACCACGCCAGTTCGCCGTGATCGCGATTAGTGAGAGCTCGTCGCAGCACCATGGGCGCATTCTGGGTTCGCACCGCATCGGTAATGCTCATGGCGAGAAGGCGACGCATCGAATCAGCATCGGGAAATTCCGCGAGCGCCCCGAGATAGCGAACCTCGTCCTGGGGCGTGGCTGCCTGCTCCATGTTTCTGACGAATGCATCGAACTCTGCGGCAGTTCCGGAAGCGGCCACAATCGCGACTGCAGCGGCCCGCATGGCGGCGTCGTTGGCATCGGCTCCGTCGAGATCGGAGTGGCGCGAATCCTCGGCGAGGCCGAGGATCACTCGGGCCCGTTCACGTGATGCCGCGTCGCCTCCGAGGACGCCAAGTGCCTCGAAAAGCACCCCGCGCAGCGCCCGATCGCGATCGGACTCGCCCTCGATGGGGATATCGCCGAGTCGGGCGATAGACGCAGCGAGCAGAGTGCGTACTCGTGACTCGAACGCGTCTCGAGCGTCACCCTCGAGCATGCGGTCGATGGCGCTGAGAGCAGCAATGATGCGCTGCCAGACCGAGAGATCAGTCTCGTCATGGAACGCATCGACAGTGAGCAGAAAGTCATGCGCGCTGGTTCGTCCGGCGAGAACGCTGGCCCACGCGTCGTCGATGAGTCCATAGCGTTCGATGGGGGAAAGGTCGCTCTGGGCATGGGCAACGAGTGCAGCAAGAAGCTGCGGTGAATGATTGACCCGATAGAAGCCGGTGCTCTCGGTGTTTGCCAGCACCCACAGGGCGGGTTCCACCAGGTCGATGTCGATGGACTGCTGATCGAGCAGCACCTTTTCGAAGGTGATGACGCCGTCGGGCATCGACCGCTGCGAAATCATGATCGGCACGATCCAGGTTGCGGCATCATCATGCGCGGCGGTTGGACCTGTTCCCTCGCCAAGATCGCCCTCATAGCCAAATCGATGCTGGGTGAGTCGAAGTGTCCGGCCGTCATTGATGAGATCAACGGAGATGAGCGGGTGTCCTCCCTGGAAGATCCAGGAATCCATGATGCTGCGCACCGGCTGACCACTTGAGGCTTCGATGGCATCCCAGAGGTCGGTGGTTTCGGTGTTGCCATAGGCATGGGCGGACAAATAGGACCGGATGCCAGCCCGGAACACCTCAGGTTCGAGATAGGCCTCGAGCATCCGCACGACCGCTGCGCCCTTTTCATAGGTGAGGATGTCGAACATGCCCTCGGCGTCGGCTGGTGAGATCACCGGGTACTCAATTGGTCGTGTGCTCGTGAGAGCGTCAGTGTCGAAAGCAGCGGTGCGAGCGAGGCCGAAGGTGACCCAGCGTTCCCATTCGGGACGGAAAGCATCGGTGGCGTGCATCTCCATGAACGTCGCGAAGGCCTCATTGAGCCAGATGCCGTTCCACCACTTCATGGTGACGAGGTCACCGAACCACATGTGTGCCAGTTCGTGATTGATCACATCGGTGACGTTGAGCAACTCTGCTTGGGTTGTGTTGGCCTGATCAACGAGAAGAAGGATCTCCCGGAATGTGATGCAGCCCAGATTCTCCATGGCACCGAAAGCGAAGTCGGGGACCGCCACGAGATCGAGTTTGTCGCCCGGGTACGCGATGCCGTAGTACTCGGCGAAATGTCGGAGTCCAGCTGCGGCTACCTCGAGCGCGAAGTCCGTGAGATGTCCTTTGCCCTTCGGATACACGATTCGTAGTGGCGTTCCATCCACATCGATCGCGTCGGTGGCCTCGAGCGGACCAACAATGAATGCGACGAGATAGGTCGACATCACCATGGTTTCGGCGAAGCGCACCTCATACTTGCCCGGCCGATCTGGCAGCGCAGTCCGGCTGATCTCCGCCGCATTGGACACCGCGAAGAGCTCCGCGTCAACGACAAGCGTGACCGCGAACGCCGCCTTATGGGCTGGCTCATCCCAGCAGGGGAACGCGCGGCGGGCATCGGTTGCTTCGAACTGCGTGGTGGCGATGACCTGTTCGATTCCCTCGGAATCGGTAAACGTGGAGCGGTAAAAGCCGCGCAGTTTGTCGTTGAGTTCTCCAGCGAACGCAATATGCAGCACGACTGCACCGCTGAGCTGTGCATCGAACGCGAATGTGGCTCGTTCCGACTCGGCATCGAGCGTGATCTTCGACGCGTTGATTCGCTGGCCACCGCTCTCGGTCACCCAGGCCTGATCAATAGTGAGGTCGAGGGCATTGCAGCAGATCTCGGCTGCGGGTTCGTCGAGTTCGAGAGAGATCGCCACTGAACCGTTGAAGGTGGCATTGGCGAGGTCGGGCTCAAGGGTGAGGTCATAGTGCCGCGGATGCGCACCGCTGGGCAGGAGATAGGGATTGACAACCTCGGGGTCGTCGAAGGTGGGCTCGGTGGAGGGGAGTTCACGTGCGGTCACCCCGCCAGCGTAGGGTCATCGCCATGAACGCGCTCCAACCCCCAGACGGGCGATCAGTCGACGTGGTCTGCATGGGCATGGCCATCGTTGATGTACTCACCCACGCCGATGATGCCTTCCTCGATCGACATTCCATGGTGAAGGGGTCGATGGATCTGATCGATACCGAGCGGGCATTGCGCATCTACGGCGATATGCCCCCTGCGATCGAGATCTCAGGCGGTTCGGCAGCCAACACTGCAGTGGGCATCGCCTCGTTCGGTCGACGTTCTGCCTTCATCGGCAAGGTCGCCGACGATGAACTCGGTGAGGTGTTCGCCCATGACATCAGCGCCGCCGGGGTCACCTACCTAACACCGACTGTGTCCGGTCCGGCGGCCGCCGCCGGCACTGCCCGGTGTCTCATCCTCGTCACTCCTGATGCCCAACGAACCATGAACACCTATCTGGGTGTTGCGGCCTCATTGCGTCGAGAAGATGTCGATCCCGCGCTCATCGCGGCGGCCAGCGTGGTCTATGTCGAGGGGTACCTCTGGGACGATCCCGGCGCTATCGAGGTCATCGGAGTGGCAATCGACGCGGCCCATCAGGCGGGCACGGCCGTTGCATTCACCTTGTCCGACGGATTCTGCGTCGACCGTCATCGTGACGCGTTCCTCGAACTGATCTCGGCTGATGTCGACATCCTGTTCGCCAACGAGGTCGAGATCTGCTCGCTCTATGAAACCTCGGACTTCGAAGAAGCAGTCGCCCGAGTTTCTGATCATGTCCGCATCGCCTGTCTCACTCGCTCGGAGCTCGGCTCGGTCATCATCACCTCCGAAGGCGAACGTGTCTCAGTTCCGGCGGTCCCCGCTGATCTTGTCGACACCACCGGAGCCGGTGATCTCTATGCGTCCGGCTTTCTTTCCGGTTGGTCCGCCGGCCTTGCGCTCGATGAGTGTGGCTCCATGGGGTCACTGGCTGCCGGCGAAGTCATTTCCCATTTGGGCGCTCGCCCGCAGTCTCCACTGTCCGAACTCTGGAAGGACCACCGATGAGCTGGAAGTGCTTTGACGTCACGGTCAGTAATCACGTTGCTCATGTGGTGCTCAACCGACCTGACGAACTCAACTCAATGATCAGCGAGTTCTGGAATGAATTGCCCCTCATTGTTCGCGAACTCGACAATCGTGGCGATGTCCGCGCCCTTGTTTTGTCCTCTACCGGCCGGCATTTTTGCGCCGGTATGGACCTCGCGGTGTTTTCCTCGGCGGACAATGGTCTCGGTGGCGGTGCGGGCGAGATGGGTCGTGTCCGTGCCCGATTGCGACAGACCGCTCTGATGCTCCAGGAGAGCTTCACGTCATTTGAGAAAGCACGAATGCCGGTGCTCGCGGCAATACAGGGTGGGTGCATCGGAGGGGCGATCGACATGGTCACTGCCGCCGATATGCGTTACTGCAGTGCTGATGCATTTTTCGTCATCCAAGAAATCAACATCGGTATGACCGCAGACGTCGGCACACTTCAGCGACTGCCCAAAATCATTCCCGATGGCGTGGCTCGTGAGTACGCCTACACCGGGCGACGGATGACAGCTCAGCGTGCTGTTGAGGTCGGTCTGGTTAACGAGGTCTTCCCCACCCATGAGGCACTTGTCACTGGCGTACTCGAAATCGCTGGCGAGATTGCTTCCAAGAGTCCACTCGCAGTGTGGGGTTCCAAAGAGATGCTTACCTATGCCCGAGACCACTCAGTTGCCGACTCCCTCAACTACATCGCCACATGGCAGACCGGGATGTTCCAGCCCTCGGACATGGTTGAGTCGTTCACGGCGAAGGCCGAAGGACGCGATCCCGAGTATCCCGATCTCATCTCCAACCCCGACGAGTTCTGACTCCTGACCTCTGACCCCTGACCTCAGAGCTCAGACTTAGGCGAGCGGCTCAATCGGTGGGAGGAAGTCCCAGCGCAGGTCGCCGACTTTCACCAAGAGCGATGAGATCCAGCCTCCCATGGCATTGAGGTGATCATCGAGAAGTGCTCCATCCGCGAGCGTTGCCTCATCAACCTCGTAGGAACCCTCGTAGCTCACCTCGATCGCGTATTCGGCGGTGTCGAGATCAGAGGTGTATGCCGCTTCGATGGTTGGCCCTGAGCGCTCGAGACGATCCCGACCGATGGTGGGGCTGATCTCGGGGAGCACTGCGAGTAGCTCTGCCGCAGCGGGGGAGTGAGAAAGGCGCTGGACCCGCAGGGCGATCTCGATATCGATCTTGGGCGATTCGTCGAGATGCTCGCCGATGTACCAAGACCGATAGGAGGTCTGCGCCCATGTGGGCCAAGTGAGCGTGATGTCGGCTTGGACTCGTGGCGGAAGACCTTCGCCGGGGAGTCCGTAACTGGTCTCCCACGTCATATCGCCCAGCAACATGTCGACGTTGAAGCGTTCCTCGAAAGCCTGACGTTCGAGCATTGCCCCTTCAAGCGCATCACGAAGTGCGCCGATGGCATCAGTGAACACATGGTCGAGCACGAAGTGACCCTATCGGTCGGCGCTGGTGGGCCGGTACCGGTTCACGCCGGTCGAACGGGGAGTGTCTGAAGTAGGTTCGGGATCGATGCTCTTCCCCACCATCGACTTCGCGGTCTTCTTCATGGTGGTCTTCACCGGCAGTTGGGTGTTGCGTCCACATCCGAAAGCTTGGCGATGGTTCATTCTCGCCTCGAGCTTTGTGTTCTATGGCTGGTGGGACTGGAACTTCCTCTACCTGTTGCTCGCCAGCATCGGCATCAACTGGTTGTTCGGTGTGTTGGTGCATCGCTCGCTTACCCCCGAAGGGGGACGCACGCCAGCGAGCATCTGGCTGGTACGGGTCGCGGTGATCGTGAACCTCGGGATTCTCGGGTATTTCAAATACTTCAGTTTCTTTGTGTCATCGATCGCTGATCGGCTCAACAGCATTGGTATTTCGGTTGATGCTCCGCTGCTGCGCATCGTGCTTCCCATTGGAATCTCGTTTTTCACGTTCCAGGCGCTCAGCTACGTGATCGACATCGGTCGTGGGCACTGGCGTGAGCCTCTCGGATTGCTCGACTTCGCTGTGTACCTGTCGTTCTTCGCGCATCTGGTTGCCGGTCCGATCGTGCGGGCCAGCGAATTCGCACCGCAGCTCGATCACCTGCCCGACCCCCGCTATGTGAAATCGGCCGAGGCGTTCATGCTCATCTTCCGGGGCATGTTCAAAAAGGTGGTGATCTCCAGCTTTCTCGCCACACAGATCGTCGACCCGGTCTTCCGATTGCCCGGCTCCTTCGGACGATGGGAGGTGTTGTGGGGCATCTACGGCTATGCCATTCAGATCTACGCCGACTTCAGCGGGTACACCGATATCGCGATTGGCATCGCGCTGTTGCTCGGAATCCGCTTTCCGCTCAACTTCGACTCGCCGTACATTGCAACTTCTCTGCAGGACTTCTGGCGACGTTGGCATATGACCCTGTCGCGGTGGTTGCGTGACTACCTCTACATACCTCTCGGCGGTAATCGTGGTTCGAAACTGTTCACCTACCGAAACCTTTTCCTCGTCATGCTCCTCGGCGGCCTCTGGCATGGAGCGAACTGGACCTTCGTCATGTGGGGGAGCATTCATGGCGGCTACCTCATTGCCGAACGCGTGGTGAAGGAACGCTGGGTCGGGCATGAAATTGGACTACCGGCGAAGCTGGTGAAGGGACTTCAGTGGTTCCTTACCTTCAATGTGGTTTGTCTCGCGTGGGTGTTCTTCCGATCGCAGTCGATTAGCGGAGCCTTTGATGTGCTGTGGCAGCTGGTTGTCGGGGGTGGAACGAATTCAGGCGTGACCCTGCTGGTGATCCTTGTCATCGTGGCCAGCGTGGCCTCGCAGTTCGTCCCGGAGCGGATTCCGCAGCGGATCGAGATCTGGTTTGGGCGGTTGGCGCCGATTCTGCAGATCGCCGGACTTGGAGTCGGGCTGCTCATGATCGACGCAATGGGTCCCGAGGGCATCGCTCCGTTCATCTATTTCCAGTTCTGATGCCGCCCTGCGCTTGCGAGGTCGCTACTGAGGTATCGACCAACCTTGCGCCCGAGGTGCCTTTAGGCTCAGGCCTATGAGTTCCCCGGTCCGACCGACGTCGTCGCGGCCTCCGGGAGAGGATCACGACTCGATGTCTTGGAAGAAACTTCTGCGACCGTTTCGGTCGAAGAAGCCCGGGACCATGCCCGCCGGCCTCGTTCTCGTGATCATGGTGCTTGGACTTTCTTTGGCGATGGCACTGAACGCCGATGCGACATTGCGCAAGAGCAACTCCAAGGGTGACGGTTGGCGCAACGGCGTGGCCAGTGTGATCGCCACAGTGAGTGACACGTTCCAATTCACGTTCCTGCGCAGCCGGGTCGATGAAGCGTTGGGAAAGAATCAGGGTTCGAAGATTGATGCCGCCGAACTAGTTCGACGTCAGCAAGAAGCCGACGCTGCGCAGCAGGCACAAGACGCCCTCGAGGCCTCGCGCCATCCACCGACGATTGCTGCGCCAACTCCGGCAACGCCGATCCACCTCTGGGTGGGTGGCGACTCCATCACCCAGACACTCGGAGCATCGCTGCAACGCGTGCTTTCGACGACGGGTGTATTCACTTCAACGCTCGATTATCACGTCTCGACCGGCCTAGCGCGTCCTGATTATTTCAACTGGCCCGAACATCTGGTCACTGACGTGCTTCCCAAGGATCAACCGTCGATCCTGGTGATGATGTTCGGTGCTAACGACGGTCAGAACATGACTGACCTCAACGGCCACGGTCTGGTTCGTGGCAGTCCCGAATGGCTCACCGAGTACCGCCGACGTGTGGCAGCCACAATGGATCTGTTGAAGTCGCCGACCAACGACCGACTCACGATTTGGTTGGGGCCACCACCGATGGGTCCGGGCACGAAGGTCCACGGGATGGATGAGATCGCCTACATCGTCTGGTCCGAGGCGCGTTCTCGGCCATGGATCCAGTACTTCGACACCTGGCCGTTCCTGTCGGATGCAAACCTTCAGTACGAACTTGAGGGAGTGAGTTCCGATGGTTCGCGCCATGTCCTGCGTCAGAAGGACGACGTGCACATGTCGGTGGCCGGTGCCGATCGCGTGTCTTGGGCCATCCTGGGACAGATCGCCACGCTCGTGGATCTCTCCGCCGGCAAAGTTGCTCCTCCGCAGAGTGAACAAGCACCCGACACTGTGATCGAACGCACCGAGATTCCACCGACAATGCCGGGTGCCGAGTAACGGCCCAGCAGTCACCTCAAAGGGATTTTCCTCAGGGGAAGGAAGCGGTCACGGTGGTGGCGATTCCGCCGCGTACCTTCCAGATGGTCTCGACGGTCATACGCCGGGGCATCGTGGCCTTCAGGAGATCATCGAGGATTTCATTGGTGACTGCTTCGTGGAACGCACCTTCGTTCCGAAAGCTCCACAGGTACATCTTGAGGCTCTTGAGCTCCACCAGTAGTTCGTCGGGCACATAGGTGATGCGCACCGTGCCGAAGTCTGGCTGACCAGTGACCGGGCACATGCAGGTCATCTCGTCGGTTTCCATCAACACTTCGTAGTCCCGCCCCGGTTCGGGGTTCGGGACAGTGATGAGTTCTTTCGAGGGCTCGCTGGGCACGAGGCCGAGACTCAGCCGCGACCGGCGTTGGGCTTGGTGCCGTGATTGGCGGGCTTACGGCGGGCGTTGGTCTTGCGCTTATCGGTCTTCTTCGACATAGGGATGTGACGTTACCCGCCCTCGGCACCATGCTCCCAACTGACACAGCCCACAACATCGAGACCGTGGCCCGATGGGGGTCCGATGGGAGGCCGATGGGAGTGCCGATCGGCGCCGACTACCGTGGTCGGCGATGGAGAAATTCGGATTCGTAGGACTGCCCAATGCGGGGAAGTCATCGTTGTACAACGCCCTGTCCGGAGGCAGCGCGCTGGCCGCGCCCTATGCCTTTGCCACCAAGGACCCGAACGTGGGCATGGCAAAGGTTCCTGACCAGCGGCTTGAACAACTGGCTGCCATGAGCAACTCCAGAAACGTCATCCCGGCAAGCGTGCAGTTCGTCGATATCGGTGGACTGGTTGAAGGGGCGAGCAATGGTGAGGGACTTGGGAACAAGTTCCTGGCGAACATCCGCGAATCGGATGCCATCGTGTTTGTTCTGCGTGCCTTTGCCGACGACGACGTCCCGGGTCCCTCCGATCCGCTCGAGCATCTCCGCATCGTTGAGATCGAACTTGCCCTTGCTGATCTTGAGACCGTGGAAAGCCAGATCGAGAAGCGCCGCAAGGCTGCCAAGTTCGACAAGGCAGTGGCTGACGAGGTCGTCGCCCTCGACCGGGCCTATGCCGTGCTCGCTGAAGGCTCTCCCATTTATCGCAGCGACCTCGATGAAGAAACCCGCTCGCTTCTCAAGAGCTATTTCCTGCTCACCAATAAACCGGTGCTGGCCATTGTGAATGTGAGCGAGAACGATCTTGATCGCATCGACGAGCTCGCCGCACCAGTGGCCGCCGAGCTGGGCGGATGTGGCGAAGTCATCGGCATGTGTGTGCAACTCGAAGCTGAGGCTGGCCAGCTCGATGCCGACGAACGGGCTGAGATGCTCGAAGGGCTTGGACTCGGCGAGGGGGCCCTTCCCCGATTCCTCAATACTGCCTACCGAATGCTCGGTCTGCGTACCTATTTCACTACCGGTGAGAAGGAGACTCGGGCCTGGACCTTTCGGGCGGGTGCCAAGGCGCCTGAATGCGCCGGGGTGATCCACTCGGACTTCCAGAGGGGCTTCATCCGGGCCGAGGTCATCCATTGGGACGACTTGCTCGAGGTGGGGTCGTGGTCGAAGGCCCGAGATGCTGGAATCCTGCGGGTCGAAGGCAAGGAATACGTGGCTGCCGATGGCGATGTCATGGAGTTCCGGTTCAACGTCTGACCCCTCGTAGCATCAGGACATGTCTCCCAGTGATCGGTCCGGGGCGTGGCTGGTGGCGGGGGACACGGTGCTCGCGTCACTCGAAGTTGCCGCGGACAGGCGCGCTCGCATGCGAGGACTCTTGGGACGTGATTCCATGAGCGGTGCGCTTCTTTTGCAACCCGCACGATCGGTGCACACCATGGGAATGCGTTTCGCCATCGACGTGGCGTTTCTCTCGCGTGATCTCGAGGTGCTCGACATTGTCACTATGAAGCCGAATCGCATTGGACGTCCGCGGAGGCGTGCTGATGGGGTCATCGAGGCTCCGGCAGGTGCGTTCGCCCGCTGGGGCGTTGTCTCAGGCGATCGGCTTACGATCCGATGAGCGCTGGTGTTCTAATTCTCGTGGGAACTCCCATCGGAAATCTCGGCGATATCTCGCCACGGGCCATCGAGGTGCTTGGCGCGGCAGACGCGCTTGCCTGCGAGGACACCCGCCGTACCGGTCGGCTGCTGTCACATATCGGGGTGCGCGTGCCCGTTCTCATTGTGATGAACGATCACACCGAGTCCGAGGTCATTACGGGAATTCTGGATCGGCTCGCTGCAGGGCAGCGTGTCGCTGTGGTGAGCGATGCCGGAATGCCGGGCATTTCTGATCCTGGTGAACGGCTCGTCGCCGCGGTGAGCGCCGCCGGCTATGTCATTGAGGTGGTTCCCGGTCCATCGGCTGCAGTCACTGCACTGGTCGGCAGCGGGCTTCCCGCTGGGCGGTTCGTGTTCGAAGGATTCC
The DNA here is from genome assembly GCA_947449015.1 of Microthrixaceae bacterium. GTDB lineage: Bacteria > Actinomycetota > Acidimicrobiia > Acidimicrobiales > Acidimicrobilacustridaceae > Acidimicrobilacustris. The sequence continues at coordinate 14,071 of CANFQA010000034.1, forward strand.
TGCCTCGTAAAGGATCAGGTCGCGCCGAACGTCTTTCGGAATTGGCACTCGAACGGCGCACGGTGCTGCTTTATGAGGCCCCCCATCGACTGGAACGAACCCTCACTGACCTCATCGGTGCCTGCGGAAGTGATCGTCGGGTGGCCTTCGGTCGTGAATTGACCAAACTCCATGAGGAGTTCTGGCGGGGAACCTTGGGCGACGCGCTCAAACGATGCGCCGATGTTGAGCCCCGCGGCGAGTACGTCCTTGTCCTCGATGGTGCGCCTCTGCCCGCTGAGGTTTCCGACGAGCAGTTACGTGAGGCACTCACCCTGGCTCGCAGCAGTGGGGAGAGCACCCGCGATGCAGTAGCTGGGGTTTCAGAACGATTCGGCGTTGCCAAGCGCAGGGTCTATGACCTGGCCACTGGGTCAGAGACGTCGAAGTAACGCGATAGTTTTGGTTCTTCCGGGAATCATTCGTCGCGATCGTTCCGGGGGGGGACACAGTGAAAAAAGTTGTGCTGTTGGTCGCCTTCGCGTCAGTTGCGTTGCTGGGGTGTTCCGGTTCGGGGTCGAGTTCTGGCTCTGATGCGACCACAGTGTCGACGCCGGCTCCGCAGTCGGGCACGGTGGCAGTCAGCGTCATCGACAACAACTTCCGTCCGGCCGATATCACCGTCACCAAGGGGAGCACGGTGGTGTGGACCAACGAGGGTCGGGCTGAGCACAACATCGTTGCTTTCGGTCCTACCCCCTTCCATGTCGACACAAAGTCGTTCCCACCTGGCAGCACCTATTCCTGGATTGCTGGCGAGACCGGCACATTCCGCTACTACTGCTCTATCCATGGCACGGCTACAGCGGCTATGTACGGTTCAGTCACTGTGGTGGAGCATTGACCACCACCAACAACTCATCACGGGGGATTCACATGCATACCAGTCGCTCGCGCAGCGCACTTCTTGGCGCAGTACTTGCCTTCGCCATTGTGCTCGCCGCATGCTCATCGGGCTCCTCGAGTTCGAACTCTTCGGCTGAACCCGGCACGAAGGCATCAGGCCATACCATCGCCGTGCCCGCCGACCAGCCCACCATCCAGGGCGCCGTCGATGCCGCGCAACCAGGTGATCTCATTCTCGTCTCGCCGGGTGTTTACAACGAGTCCGTCAACGTCACTACAGCTGGTCTCACCCTGCGTGGCACTGATCGCAACACGGTGATTCTCGATGGCGAGTTCAAGCTCGAGAACGGTGTGCGGGTGCTCGGTGCGAACAACGTCACCGTTCAGAACATGACCGCTCGCAACTTCACCAATAATGCGTTCTTCTGGACCGGCGTGCACGGGTATCACGGTTCGTATCTCACCAGTTATCGCACAGGGAACTACGGCATTTACGCGTTCGACTCCGTCGACGGTCAGTTCGACCATTCCTATGCGTCGGGTAGTCCCGACGCTGGCTTTTATATTGGCGAATGTTTCCCCTGCAATGCCGCCATTGTTGATTCGGTTTCCGAATTCAACGGACTCGGCTATTCGGGTACCAACGCTGGCGGCAATCTCGTGATCGCCCGCAGCGAGTTCCGCTTCAATCGCGCCGGCATTGTTCCCAACAGTGGCAGCTACGAACTCTGCTACCCCGAGCGCGAGACCACGATTGTCGGAAACCTGGTGCATGACAACAGTCAGCCCGACACCCCAGCCATTGACGTGGCCAAGTTGGCGATGGGCAACGGCATCATCACTCCTGGTGGTCACAACAATCTGATTCTCAGAAACCAAGTTTGGAACCATGAGCGGGTAGGAATCGCGCTGGTGCCTTTCCCGGAGGATGGGCCGAAGGACGTTGTGCCCACTGGTGATGCGCTGAAGACCCCTTGTAGCGAAGCTCGCAATTTGCCCCTGCCGGCGAAGGACTCGCTTCCAAGTTCACTGCTGTGGGATGCCATTGGCAACCGCGTCGAAGGCAACACGGTGAGTGCATCGGGAATTGCTGATCTGGCGTTCGGCACGCTCACTGGTTCCGATGATCCGCTGGGCAACTGTTTCACGGGCAACACGTTCACGACCTCGGCGCCAAGCGCGATCGAGACCACCATGGCGTGTTCGAACCCATCGGGTGCGTGGGAGAACAATCTCGATCTGGTGAGCCTCATTGCCTCGGCTCGCCCGGACTCCGGTGACTACAAGGTTCAGCCGGTGCCGCCGGCGCAACCCAACATGGCTGATGCGGTGACTGCGCCGGGTCAGCCCGCGGTCAACTTCCCCGAAAAGGTCGATATCAACTCGATCCCGCTTCCCGCCAAGCCGTGAACCCGGGCGTTTTGACGCCTGCTGACTCGCAGTCGCCACGGCACCTCAGTGCCGTGGCGCAATGCGGCCTTGTCATCATGTGCCTTCTCACTGCGATTGCGGCGATCGTGGCCGGGCGGTCGCAATCAGCTACGGCATCGGTGACCGGGTTTCAGCACATCGTGCAGGGAACTGTTCCGCAGTTTGTGGTGCGTTGTGCGTTCAGTCATTCGGCCACCGACGATCCGATCGTGTACCCCGGCGATCCCGGGGCATCACATCGCCACGATTTCTTCGGGAATCGCACGACCGACGCGTTCTCGACGCCCGACACAATGCTCAACACCGACACATCCTGCCAACAGGCTTTGGATACAGCGGCCTATTGGGCACCCACGCTGTTCGACCATGGTGTGCCGGTGGTTCCACAGGGGGCCGATGTGTACTACCGGCCCGGTCCGCAGATCGACCCTGCCTCGGTTCGTCCCTACCCACATGGGTTGGTGATGATCTCAGGTGATGCCATGGCCACCGAACCCCAGTCGACAAAGTTCGTCGGATGGGCCTGTGGTTCGGGGGGTGATCCCCAAGTTGATGCACCGATCTGCCCGCCCGATGCGCCACTTCGCCTCAAGGTGGTGTTCCCGGACTGTTGGGATGGGCACAGCCTCGACAGCGCTGACCATCATTCACATATGGCGGCCTCTGTCGACGGCCATTGTCCCGCTGGTCATCTGGTTCCCGTGCCGCAATTGCAGCTCACCGTGCGCTATCCCATCCACGGCGATGGACATGATCTGAATCTGGCACCGGGTTCAATGTTGGGCGGTCACGCGGATTTCATGAACGCCTGGGATCAGGCGGAACTCGCCAGCCAGGTGAAATTGTGTCTCAACCGCGCTCTTGTCTGCGGTGTGATCTCGAACAAGGCAGAGGACGTCAACCGTCCTCTGCCGAGCCGTTCGTAGTCGATCAGGCAGCGGGTTTGGCTGAGACCTGCGAAAGCGGTGCGAAGCCGACGAGGTAGGCCGCGATGTCATTTGCGGGATCGGTCACCGTGGAGGCGCAATCGGGGATTGATGTGTACCCGTCAGTGGTGGGGGCGAGAGGCTCGTCCTTCTGACTCCGCACCGCACCAGCGGGACAGCTGGGGATGTTGAGGTTCGATACCGTTGCGTGTTGCATCGTGCCTGCGGCGATCGCTGCACGATTCGCTTCGAACCAGTTGATGACCTGCGTGACGCCGGCGGGGAAGTCGAAGGGTGCGGTAAGCGGACCCTGGCTGGCTGCGAGAGCGGGGATGCCACGCTGCACTGCGGCTCGGGCGGCGCCAACCGTTCCTGAAAGTTCGACTGCCGGGCCCATATTGGCACCGGCGTTAATGCCCGAGACCACCAGATCTGGGGTAAAGGAAATGCCCTTCTGGTCAATGGCCCAAATGATTGTGTCAGCGGGTGTTCCGGCCACGGCCTTGGCGTTGAATCCGCTCTTGGTTGTGCCATCAGTGGCGCTGAGCATTCCACCCGACACTGCGCTGCCCTTGCCGCTTTGGTTCGTAGCCGGAGCCACGACAGTGACATGCACACCGGGAAGCGCTCGAAGCCCCTCGACCACAGCATCAATGCCATCGGCGCTATAGCCGTCGTCGTTGGTAACAAGTATCTCGATGGTTCGGCTCGCCGCCGAAGTGGAGGTTGAACTCGAGGTCGACGAACCAGAACTGCAGCCAATCAGAACCGTGGCCAGCAGCAGCGCTGACGCGATGGATGCGGAAACTCTTCTCATGCGATCCTCTCAGGTGAATGTGAATCGCCGAACAGTAGTCAGCCCACATTGAACTGCGGTGACGATCAGGCAAACGCTGGGATGACTTCTTGGCCGAACAGGCCGATCATTGCCGAGATATCGGCGAAGGTGCCGAGGGAGGCCTGACCACTATCTGCCGGAAGGCCGGCACCAAATGCGGCGTGCACATGGGTGCAGCCGGTGGTGCGCTCGTACCCGCGGATCTGGTCGATGACGCGCTCTGGCGAACCCCAGAGGAGACGATCCGAAGCGATGTCCTCTGTGCTGATGGCTTCGCCGGCATCGAGGCGGGCGAACAGTTCGAGTTCCTCAGCTTCTTCGGCGGACTCGCGCCAATGCGCCATGAGGCCATCGACGTAGGTGGGCAACACCTGGGTACGAACCTGTTCGTCGTCCTCACCGACCCACGCATAGCGGCGCAGGATCCAGTTCGCCGGCTTCCCGAGTGCCGCGCAGGTCGGGTTGTAGATGTCGAGACAACGGAGTCCGGCGGCCAGCGACTGCACCGGACCCCAGATCCATTCGTCACCGAGACGAGCGGCGCGCTCGACTGCGGCGGGGGCAACACCAGCAACCCACAGCGGCGGATGGGGTTGCTGCACTGGACGCGGCTGCACGGTGAGTTCGGGGAAGGACCAGAACCGACCGTCGAACGAGGTGTTCTCGTTTTCCCACACCAGACGCAGAATGGTGAGCGCTTCCTCCATGCGTGCGCCGCGCTCTTTGAAATTGGAACCATGCACCTCGTACTCGAGCGGCCACCAGCCCATACCTACACCGAGCGAAACACGGCCTCCGGAAAGTTGGTCAATGGTGGCGACCTGCTCGGCCACGCGCACCGGGTTGTGGATCGGAAGTTGGAAGATGCCGGTGCCGACGCGGATTGTCGAGGTGCGCGCGGCGACAGCGGCGAGGAATGTGAGTGGGTCGCTCATATTGCCGGGCATGAAGTGGTGATGACCGATGGTGACGGTGTCGAACCCGGCCTCTTCAGCAATCCTGGCGAGCTCGAAAGTTTCGCGATACGGATCAGCGGCGCCATCGTCTTTCAACAGAGGGAGCGAAAGGGAGAACTTCATGGTTCGAAGGGGCCTTTGCCCATCTGGTCA
>CANFQA010000035.1 GCA_947449015.1 Microthrixaceae bacterium
ACCGCTGCTGACCTCGACGCGTCCGCACTTCTCCTACCGCGGAGTTCTCCATGAATTCCTTGTCGTCCCACCCGAAGCTGTTGACGGTGGAACTCTCGGGGGAATCCACTACGAATCGAACTTTGATGGAGCTCGCTCGGCGAACCCGAACAAGTTCGTTGATGATGCGGCATTGCTCTGTCAAGCACTCGCCGACAGCGACGATCCTGATCTGGCTGATCGCTACACGTTTTATCTCGCCCAAAGTCTGCGTGATGCGGGTAATGCCGCCGGCGCCGAGATGGCGTACCGCGCCCGGGCATCGATGGGAGGGTGGCCCGAAGAGCTCTACGTGAGTCTTCTCTGGCAAGGACGTCTTCTGCGAACATTGGGACGTCCGCTGGGGGAGTCGCTAGAGACTCTGGCTCGGGCTCAGGAGTTGTGCCCGGCGCGCGCCGAGGCTTGGTGTGAGGCTGCATCACAAGCGAGAGCCGCGGGGCTTATGCAGTTGGCCTATGCCTGTGCCCGCACGGCGGCGGACTGTGCCGAGCCGGTCGATGGCCTCTTCTTGGAAACTGACTGCTATCGGTGGCGGGGGCTCTATGAGTTCGCTCTCGCTGCGTTCTACGGCGGAGATCTCGGCGGTGGCGCCCGTGCGTGTCATCGACTCTTGTACGAGGATCTGCTCCCGGTGATTGAGCGACAGGCAATCTCCGACGCGTTGGCGTTTTATCCCGAGGACGCGTTCACTTACGCCTGAGTGTCTCCGTGCACCGAGACCGGCGGCGGAGGCCTTCGGCGTAGAACCTGTGTGCGTGCACCGAGGCCGACAAGCCAACCGATGGCGCTGACGACAAAGGCGAAGCCGGTGAGAAACCCGAGGGTCGAGACGCCAGCGAGAACCGTGACCGAGAAAACCTCGGCCCCATTCGGCAACCCGGAGCCTTTGCTGCTCAAACAGCAGGGTTCCGACCAGTGGGTGAGGATCCAGATCCACCAGATTGCCTCGGCGGTGAATGCGACGACCAATAGCCCGAGAGAGAGGCCCAGGCTCCACATGATGGTCCGGCCCCGCCAACCTCCGAAACCGCCGGCGATGGCGAATATCACACCGAGGATGGGGATGAACATGAGCGCTTCGAGGCCGTCGTTGATCGAAATCAACGCGAGGTAGATCGCGGTTAGTCCGGCAGCGGCCAGCGTGATCGCCCCGCCCACGAGAATCCCCAGCCGGAGCCTCCGTTTTGTCACCGCCGCCGGGGCAGTCACTCGAAAACAATCGCCTCGGGATCGGGATAGGAGGTCATGCGGTAGTAGTCACAGGTCTCCCATGGGGCGTTCACCTGCATGCGTCCGCGTTCGTTGACGTAGTAGTTCTTCCGCTTCGAGGTTTCCTCCGTGACCATGATGATCTGCTGGGATTCCTCGACGAGCCGCCGGTTGTACTCCTCGAACGCCTCGCGAGTGACTTCAACTGTGCGCTGACCGTTGTCGATGACCTGCGTGAGACAGCGGGCAACGAACCCGGCCCACATCTGGTACCAGGCTGGCAGGGCGACACCGCCGGACACCGGTTGCGAGTTCGGTCCGTAAAGGATGAACAGATTGGGGAAGTCCGGGACCATCATTCCCACGTACGCCATAGGGGTCTCTTCCTCCCAGCGCTCGTGAAGATTGGCGCCACCACGACCGAAATACTCGGCGGGCCACAGATACTTGACGATGTCGAACCCGGTTGCCGAGATGACCACGTCGAGTTCGTGGTGCACGCCATCGGCGGTTTCAATGCCGGTCTCAGTGAAGCGCACGATGTCGTCGGTGACGAGATCCACGTCGTCACGCGTGAGTGTTCGGTACCAACCGTTATCGACGATGGGTCGACGCACCATGGGCGCGTGATCAGGCATGAGACGGTCGATGAGGTCCTGACGACCGCCGGTCTCGGTGCGGATGTAGTCGGTCAGGAACGCGCGCACGTTCTCGCTGGTCTGAGTGATACGTCCGCCGGTGGCCTCGAACTCGGGATCGCGGATGAGGTAGTCGCGATGGAAGTTGAACAAATGCATGATCGAAGTGATGCGGCACCAGTTCCAGTACCCGGGCATGGAGTCGATCAACCATCGGGTCTCCGGTTCGACATGCGTGCCGTACTTGTCGCGTGGGCTGATCCACTGGGGCGTGCGCACGAAGACATCAGTGTGTCCGGCCATCTCGGCCACGCGAGCGAGCAACTGCACGCCGGTTGAACCATTCCCGATCACGGCGACTCGCTTACCAGCGAGGTCGAGATCTTCGGGCCAGCGCGTGGGGTGCACCACTGTGCCCCCGAAGCCTTCGATGCCAGGGAAGTCCGGCTCCTTCGGATTGGCGAAGAGCCCTGCCGCGCTGACGATCGCATTGACAGTCTTGGAGGTGGTTGAACCATCGGGAAGGCGGAAGGTGACGTTCCACATCTGCGTGTCATCGTCGAAGCGGGCTTCGACAAGGTCGTGTTCGAAGCGCAGGTTGGGCATCACACCGAACTTTTCGGCGATATGGCGGAGGTACCCCTTCACCTCGGGGCCGCGGGCGAAGTACTCGGTCCACTTGTAGTTCTTCTCGAAGCTGAACTCGTAGGACGCGCTCAGTGTGTCGACACGAATATCGGGATACTTGTGAATGCTCCACGTCCCCCCGAGTTCTGAGCGTCGCTCGTAGACCGTGTACGGGATGCCGAGCTGCTCGAGTTGGACCGCAGTGGCGACTCCGTTGAAGCCACCACCAATGATTGCGACATGGAAATCCTCGGCCTGTGCAGGCTGGCCTGATGGCCAGTCGGCAAAGAACGGATAGTCCTCGAATGAGAGAACCTGCTTGCGAAGTTCGAAGTCGCCTTCGGGGGTGGGAACCCCAATGACCATCTCGAGAAGGGAAGACAACTCCTCGTCGGACGGAGTGCGAATGGTCCACGTCTCGAGGCTCGAGTCGATGAGCTCGATGCATCGGTCGATGAGTCGCTGGCGGTCCTGCGCCGACAGTGTGGCAACCGGGCCGAGTCGCCCGATTTCCTCGTCGCCGGATGCCTGGAAAATGGCAATACGCAATGCGGCGAGGTCGGCGAACTCAACAGCGCGACTGATGACATCGATCGGCGTCGACTCAGGCATGGTGGCTCCTTGCAGGTGGACGTCGCGACTATACGGAGAACAGAGAGGGTGCGTGAACGGACCCCACTGGGCGCCACATGGAGATATCAGTTTTCGGGGCGCCACAAGACCCCGAGGAGTACCCTCTGCGCTTGTCGGGGGACAACTACAGAGAATCAAGGAACAACGATGACAATCTTTCCGAGAGAAGAGATCGAAGCTGCATTCGCCGAATTCCGTCGTCGTGGTGTCGAGACCCATGACTGGGCGGGTTGGGCAGACATGTTCACCGAAGACGCGCTCTACGAGGAGCACAACCTCGGGGTGTTCCATGGTCGTGCTGCCATCAAGGCCTGGATCGTTGAGTGCATGGCCGACTATCCGACGATGACGCTCTGGATCGAGTGGTACGCCATCGACGGCAATCGGGTGAGCTTCTACATCTGGAACAACCTTCCCGATCCGACCGGAAGCGGTCGTCGCTTCGGATTCCCCAACACCACCTTCCTTGAATACGCCGGTAACGGTCTGTTCAGCTTCGAAGGGGATTACTACAACCCGGCGGATGCCGGACGGGTCTTCACCGATTGGCTGGCCGCCGGCGGCAACCGTGAAACTCCGCAGGATCGCTCATTGCAGGGCATCGAAGGATGGTCGCCGGACGTGCCTGAGCCGGCTTTCCCACGCGACGAGATCGAGCGGGAGTTCGAGATTTATCGTCAACGCGGCGTCACCGCAGTGGCCACCGGGGACTGGAACCAGTGGGCCGACCAGTTCACCGACGATGCGCAGTACCGCGAGCACCACTATGGGTACTTCCGCAGTCAGCAGGAAATTCGCGACTGGATCAACGGCGTGATGCAGCCATTCCCGACAATGGAGTTCCCCGTCACCTACAAGGTGATCGACGGCAATCGGGTCAGCGCGCTCATCCCCAACATCCTTCCGGCACCTGATGGCGACGATGGCTACTACGGCTTCGACGTCAACTCGATCCTTCACTACGCCGGCAATGGCAAGTGGAGCTACGAGGAAGACGTGTATTCACCGGCCGAGGCCGGCGAAGTGGTCAAGCGGTGGTTGGCTGCAGGCGGGGTTATTCCCAGCTGAGTGGGCGCCCCATCGGCGCAAGCAGCGCCAATGATCAGGCGTAGTTGGGATAGGCGCGATTGAGGATGATGTCGGTGCGGGCTCGCACACTTTCCTCGAAGCGTCCTTCCTCGACCATCCAGAAGCGATCGGCGTACAGGCCTTCGATAACGGTCTCGGCAACCTCGGAGAGGGGAGTGAACTCCACCGGTGTTCCGGCTTCTTCCATGGCCTTCATCCAGCCGGCCATTGCTGAGGTGGTGTTGATTTCGTGATCGGCGGGGAATTCCGCGGGACGCTCTGACGCGGCCCAGATCCCGGTGTTGAGGATTCCCTTGGTCTTGCCGGTGGGGAAGAGCACTGACACACCGATCTTGGCATCAATGGCATGCAATTGACCCCAGAGGCATTCCGAGATGGTGACGCAAGCGGCCTTGCAGGTTGCGTAGGTGGCTGAGGTAGCGATCGGAGCGAACCCGCCGTTACTGGATGTGGTGTTGATGATGTGGCACTCGTCGCCCTGGGCGAGCATGGTGGGAACGAAGGCGTTGATCCCGTTGATCACTCCGTACACATGCACGCTGAACGCGAAGCCCCAGTCGTTGGTCTCGTGCTCCCAGATCTTGCCTTTGGCGCCTGAAGCAACGCCGGCGTTATTGCACAGCACGTGGACGGCGCCGAATTCGGAGAGCGTGGCGTCGCGCAGTGCCTCCACGGATTCCAGCTTCGAGACGTCAGTGCGCACGCCGATGGCTTCGTAGCCAAGCTCGTGCAACTCAGCCACAGTGGTATCGAGAGCGTCCTGCTTGAGATCCGCGATGACGAGCTTCATGCCTTCTTCGCCGAATCGCTCGGCCATCGCTCGGCCAATGCCTCCAGCTCCGCCGGTGATGACAGCGACTTTGCCCTTGAGTTCTTTCATGATGTCCCCCTCATGCGGACCGCGTCGGTCCGTTCGTGCAGCGGACTGTACCGACTCCCCAAGGTCGGCGTGGCACCCCATCGATGTTTGTCCGCTACGTTGTCGTTGTTGTCGACACAGGGGATCGCCCTGCAGTCACAGGATCCGGGGGGAACAGATGGCAACCACAGTTGGTCAGTACTGCATCAAGGTGAGCGATCTTGAGCGCTCCGTACATTTCTATGTGGATCTGCTTGGCCTCAAGGTGCAGGGACGCACCGAGATTCCGAACGTCAATGAGGTCCATCTGGCTGCCGATTCAGGTGGCGGTCGCCTCCAGTTGGCCAAGTTCGCCGAGACCATGAGCCCGCAGCCGCTCGACCATGGCAATGCGCTGTGGAAGACCTACATCAACGTTGACGACTGTCAGGCGACCTGGCAGCGAGTTGTCGATGCTGGATACACCTCAGTCATGGATCCCGAACGACTCGATCGTTGGCCGGTCATCGTGGCGTTCGTCTACGACCCCGATGGCTATCTCATTGAACTCATTCAGCACGACGGTCCCCGTCCGGGCGAATGATCGGCGGCGTCGGTGATTGCTGACGACCTGATTCTCATAAGCGTTGACGACCACATCGCCGAGCCGGCGAACATGTTCGACAACCACGTGCCGTCGCGTCATCGCGATCTCGCGCCGCGTGTGGTCACCGACGACAGCGGCACCCAGCAATGGTGGTACGGCAACGTCAAGGGTCGTGATCTCGGACTCAACGCAGTCGCCGGTAAGCCCCGCGAGATGTACAACGTCGATGCCAGCCGCTACGAAGAGATGCGGCCGGGTTGCTTCGATGTTCACGAGCGGGTGCGTGACATGAACGCTGGCGGGCAGCTCGCTGGTCTCAACTTCCCCAACTTCACCGGGTTTAGTGGTCAGGTCCTCAACATGGGCCCGGACACGGTAATCAATGAGGTGATGATCCGTGCCTATAACGACTGGCACGTCGACGAATGGTGCGGTGCGTACCCGGGACGATTTATTCCCTGCGGGATCCTGCCGCTGTTCGATGTGGAGAAAGCCGCAACTGAGGTTCGACGACTCGCTGCCAAGGGTTGTCATGCTGTCACCTTCTCGGAGAACCCGGCCGCGCTGAACATGCCGTCGATCCACTCTGGGTATTGGGATCCACTGTTCGCCGCGTGTGTCGACTCAGAGACAGTGCTGTGCTGCCATCTGGGATCCTCCTCGCGGTCAATGAACACCTCAGTGGACGCACCCCCGGGCGTGGCAATGTCGCTGTCATCAGCCGGAACAGTCCTCACTCTTATGGATCTGCTGTGGGCCACCTTCTGGGAACGATTCCCGACACTCAAGTTCTCGCTGACTGAGGGCGATATTGGTTGGATCCCGTATTTCCTGTGGCGCGCCGAGCATGTCAACGATCGTCATGGTGGGTGGATTGATCACGACTTCTCCAAGACCGGTGGACCCACCCAGATTTTCCGCGATCACATTCTCGTGTGTTTCATCAAGGAGACCGTCGGCCCGGAGTTGATGCATCACTTTGAGCTTGGCAACGTCTGCTGGGAATCGGATTATCCACATTCCGACGGCACCTGGCCGAACGCTCCCGAAGAATTACTGATCACGCTTCAGGGATTCACCGACGATCAGATCAATGCTATTTCGCATGAGAATGCCATGCGTCATTACCAGTTTGATCCCTTCGCACATCGGCCACGTGAGCGTTGCACGGTGTCGGCTTTGCGAGCCGAGTCTCCCGACGTTGACGTGGTGACTCGAGTGGGGCGACAGGCCGGGGAACGCGATCTTGCCGCGTGGCGCGAAATCATTGAACGCACCGCAGCCCAGGGCCGATGAATTTCATCGACGGCTTACGAACGAGCGAAGGAACAATGCACTCATGAGTGAACTTACCGGACAGGTTGCCGTCGTTACCGGCGGCGCACGCGGCATCGGACGCGGCATCGCACTTGAGTTGGGACGCGCCGGCGTCGATGTCGTTCTCGGTGATCTCCTCTCGGCCCCCGATATCGCAGCTGACGCAGCTGAGACCGTCGCAATGCTCGAGGGACTCGGTCGACGCGCCGTTGCTCTTCAGTGTGATGTGCGCTCCGAAGATGATCTCGACACGCTCATGCGCACTGCGTTCGAGCAGTTCGGTCGCCTCGACATCGTCTGCCCCAATGCCGGTATCTGCAATCTGTCACCCGCAACCGAACTTTCGGTCGAGGAGTTCCGACGCACCTTCGATATCAACACCCTCGGTATGTTCCTCACCGTGCGGGCGGCGTTGCCGATTCTGATCGAGCAGGGCCGGGGTTCCATCGTGGCCACTGCCTCGATCACCGGACTGAAGGGCACACGGGAACTGGTGCACTATGCGGCTAGTAAAGCCGCAGTCATCTCTATGGTGCAGACCTTTGCTCTTGAGCTTGGGCCACAGGGCATCAGGGTCAACTGCATTCTGCCGGGCACTGTGTTCACCGGAATCTCTGCGGCCCAGATGGATAAGCACGGAGTGCCCGATGAGATGAAAGAGCAGATCCTCGATCAGGTGAGCGCCGGCACCACACCGCTCGGTCGCATGCAGACTCCTGCCGATATGGGCCAGGCGGTGGTGTACCTCTGTCAGGCCGACAACGTCACGGGAACATCAATCAATGTTTCTGGTGGCGCGGCTATCTGAGCCGGTCGGGCCGATCTAGACCGGTTGCTAACCTCATTCTTTTACGAAACGAGGGGGAAATTCGATGGCAGAGCAAAGAGTCGCGATCGTCACGGGAGCGAGTCGGGGGATCGGGAAGGGCATTGCTCTTGAACTCGGGGCGAGCGGCGCAATCGTCTATGTCACTGGTCGCAGCGTTGATGCGGGACCGATCCCGGGCACTGTTGGAGAAACCGCAGCGCAGATAACTGAACTAGGTGGGCAGGGAATCGCGGTGGCTTGCGATCATCATGACGATGCGCAGGTGCGCGCGGTGTTCGATCGCATCGAGGCCGAGCAGGGTCGCCTCGATGTGCTTGTCAACAACGTGTACTCCGCCCCTGATCTCGTGCCGTGGCTCAACAAGAAATTCTGGGAACTTCCCATTGACGCATGGGACCAGGTCATCGACATTGGTACTCGTTCGCATTATGTGGCCAGCGTGTTCGGTACTCCGCTCATGTTCCGCAATGGCAGTGGACTCATCGTCAACGTTTCCTCGTCTGGCGCAGTGACCTATGCCCACAATGTCGTCTACGGAGTTGGCAAAGCAGCAGTCGACAAGATGACCGCCGATATGGCTGTTGAGCTCGCCGGCACTGGCGTCAACGTGGTGTCACTCTGGCCGGGGCTCGTGCGCACCGAGATGCTTGAGATGGGTGCGCAGACCGATGGAGACCAGTCCTACATCGAATTACCCGGCGAGGGCAGATTTGATCTTTCCGGGGCCGAGACTCCCCGGTTCCTCGGTCGTGCGGTGGTTGCTCTGGCCGACGCTCCCGATATCGCAGAGCGTTCGGGCGGCGCGTTTACCTCTGCTGATCTGGCCCGCCAACTGAGCTTTACCGATGTTGACGGACGAATCCCTGAGGTGCTGCTGCGACCCGAGGTCTGAGCTAGTTGCTCGGAATCGGATCTCGCCACAGAAGCCAGATCGGTGGAGTGCCCGGGAGTTCGATGACTTCGGTCACTTGGAAACCGAAACGTTCGTAGTACGGAACGTTCTCGGGTTTTTGGGTTTCGAGATACGCCGGCGTGAGCGTGGCATCACACTGTTCAAGCTTGACGCGTAACAGCGAACCTCCAAGGCCGCGTCCCTGCCATTTCGGATCGATCCCGAGAAGCGGCAGGTACCAATGAGGATCGCTCGGATGCTTCTTCTCGACTGCGCGAAGGAGCTTCAGTCCACTTCGACGATTGCGTCCGGTGAGAAGGGCCGAGGCGCAGGCGCGGGTGATGCGGTTCTCGCGGCGACGCGGGCGCGGCATTGTGCCGGGCTGCAACCAAGAAGCCGAACCCACCACAACGCCATCGCGCTTTGCCACCCAGACCTCGCCATGATCGGCGGCGTCACGCAGCATGGCCCCGAGGAATGTGGGCAATATGCGGTGTTCCTTGACGACATCGCGAGCGAAATGTCCGAAGAGGGGATCGGGCCAGAACGCACGACTTGTGGTGGCCACCGCCATGTGGAGATCCGCCGGATCAAGGCGGGAGATCTCGAAGTCATTCATGAGCGGACCGTAGCGCCAGCGGTCACTTGTTGGCGGCAAACCATGCTGCAAGCCGCCGGAAACCCTCATCAAGTCCAATACTCGGTGACCATTGCAATACCCGCTGGGTTTCGCGCTGGTCGAACCAATGAGCGACCGACAGTTGTCGAGCCGCAAAGTGAGTGAGTGGTGGTTCGCTTCCCGGCCAGGTGCGTTCGATGATTGAGCCGAGCAGCGAGGCGAGAGGTGCCGGAATCGACCGGGGTGTGTCCTCAACTGCGGCGGCCTCGAGGATCGAACTGATGAGGTCGCGTAGTGGGCGAGGGTCTGCGCCGGTCACGACCCATGCATGGCCAACCGAGTCACTTCCGGGGGTGCAGCTATCAAGTGCGGCGACGATGGCGGCGGCGGCGTCATCGACATAGGTGGTGTCGACGAGAGCACGCCCGTGGTCGGGGAGAACGAGTCGTCCGGCCCGGGCACGGCTGACAATGCGGCCGATGAGTTGGGTGTCGCCCGGTCCCCAAACAAGATGGGGACGGATGACCACAGTTGGCACCGCGGGGGTGTCGAGCACGAGTCGTTCGGCAATGGCCTTCGAGCGCGTGTACCCGTCAGGTCCGGCGTAATCGGCGGCCTCAGCGTTCTCGCCGGTCGCGGCGGAGTTCCGGAACGCAACCGAAGGACTTGAGATGTGAACGAGACGGGCGCAGTCCCGGGCGGCGGTGAGGACATGTGCAGTGCCGTCAATATTGATTGCTGCCATATCGCGCCAGCGCGCCTTCGGCGCCACCAGTGCCGCGAGGTGAATGATGGCGTCCTGTGACGAGGCAGCACGTCGAACCGCGTCGGCATCGGTGATGTCGCCGAGATGATCGATGGCAGTGGAACCTGACGGTCGGCGTTGGAAACAGATGACCTCGTCACCTCGAGCGACCAACTGGTCGGCCACAGTTCGGCCAAGCAGGCTGGAGCCGCCGGTGACGAGAACCCTCATCGCCCCTCAAGCAGTTTGGTGGCTTCGATGGCTAGGAGATCTCGTCGAACCTTCGACTGGTGACGGATGTCGACTGGCAGGGGGCCTTCGAGCACCGCGGCGACTGCAGTTTCGGTGCCGGCGCGCACCCGGGTGGTGAGCACAATGTCAGCAAGGCGCAGATCGCCAGCGGCTTCGAGGACGACAGCGATGACCTGCGCGCCAGACGGTCCAATGCCCACCGCGGCGACGCCGCGGCCGAAAAGGTCAGCGAGAGGTTGCTCGATCACCACGCAGGGGAGCGGGCCGGAGGCGGTGGTGATGACATGCTGCGAGCGTCCCAGTTGTATGAGGTTCCCTTGGTGATCCAAGAGCCCAACATCGCCGCTGCGATGGAACCTGAGAGAGTCGCGCTTAATTGTCGAGTCACTGTCGGTGCCCCAACGTCGGTCGTAGCCGGCCCGCATCCATGATGCATTGGCGAGGATCTCGCCCCACTCTCCGGCGGGCAGCGCTGCTGCATCGGGTCTCCCGAACGGAGTGATGACGACTGTTGCGCCCGGCAGTGGTCGACCGGTGCTCGTACCGACCGGGAGCTGCGCAGCGGCACCTCGGCCATCAGTGAGTGGCATGAGTTCGGTCATGCCATAGGGGGCACGCACGTCGGCGGCAGTGACTTCTCTGATCTGCTCGGCAAGCTGCGCCGGGATCGGGGCGCCAGCCAGCATGACGAGGCGCAGTGGCATTCTGCGCCCATTGGCAGTGCGCACAATTGTGCGAGCCGAGGCGGGGGAGAGCCACGCGACATCGGCCCCTGACCGCCGGCAGGCTTCAGCGAACGTGTCGAAGTCGAGCTCGGCAGGCGAGAGGATGTCGCCCTCGGGCAGCACGCATGGAACTCCGAGCGCGGGTCCAAGCAGGATGAAGGGGGCAAAGGAGGAGACGAACCCATGTTGGTCGTCGAGTTCGAATGCTGTCCGCACAACATCGCGCTGCGCGGCGAGTGCTCCATGGGTGTAGCGCACCGGCTTGGCAGTCCCGGTGGCGCCGGATGTGTGCACGACTGCAGCCAGTGATTCGTTCGTAAGTGTTGGGAGTTCGACTGGTGTGTGAACACTCTGGTCGGAGTGCAGATTGATCGCGCCGAGGAGTCGACCGAGGCTCAGTGCACTGGCATCGGGAGCGAATCGCAATGCCTTTGCGGCGAGAATGGTGCGTGGCGTCCCAAGGAGGTAGTTGACTTCCGCAGAGCGGAACGCGTGTCGCAACCCAGTCGGGCCAAGTGCACTATCAGCAACCACAATGACGGCGCCTGCGAGCCATGCACCGAAGGCTGCCTCGAGCAGTTGAGCCCCCGGTGGGACGAGCATGGCGATGCGATCTCCGGGCTGCACTCCAGCTGTCACCAGACGATGGGCGATCCGAAGCGCATTGTCATGGAGTTGCTGCCATGTTCTGGTTCCATCGGGGCCGACATAGGCGGAGGTTGTTTCGTGTCGACGATGAATAATCGCAGTGGTGATTGGAGTGAACGAGTCTGCGATGAGCATGCTCGCCGCAGGCACTTGGACCTGGTCTGAGGTGAACTGCTGATCCAGCCAGCGACCAACGATTGGTCCGATCGGTTCATCGAGAGCGATGAGATGGGCGGCATCGCCGAAGCGATGCACGTCGGCATGCGGTGCCCGTGCAAGCAGATCCGCGAGGAATCGATCATGGAACACCGGGTCGCGTCCGCCCCACAGCAGGAGAACCGGAATGCCGCGACCCTCAAGAGCGCCGAATGATTCAGTAACGGTTTTCAATGTTTCGTACGAAGGGTCCCCGGCGCGCACTGGGATATCGGCGACGAAATCGGCCACGGCCGAGCGACGAGCGGCGGTTCGATAGGGCGCCTCAAGTGCATTGCGATGTTGGCGATCGGTCATCCGTGCAGTTCCCTTGACGAACAGCGAAGTTCGTTCACAGGTGAGATTGATCGCGGATCGGGCGAGGGCAATGAGTGGTGGAACGCGAACGCCTTCGGGTTTCGCCACTGCGGTGTTGGTGAGCACCACGGCGCGCACATCGAGCTGTGCCGCTGCGCCCATGGCTACAGGGCCACCCCAATCGTGGGCTGCGAGGACGAGCGGGCCGCTGACTTCCTGCGCACAGAACGCCACGAGTTCGTCGATGCGTTGTACAAGGAGTCGTTTCCCGGCGCGCTCGGACCAGCCCATGCCGGTCTGATCAACAGCGATGACGCGCCAGCGGTCGCCAAGCTCGCAGAGAAGGTCTCGCCAGATGTAACCCCAAGTGGGATTTCCGTGCACGCAGACGATGGTTCCCGCCGTGCCACTGCCACCGGTGTCGAGGATGCTCCAGCTAACCGTTGACGCTCCGCTGGGCACCTTGACCATCCGGTGCCAGGTGGGGTCAATGCCCCAGCGGTTCCAGTCGGCTGCGGTTGGAGTGTCAGGGTTGTTGTGACGGCGCAGGTGCACGCCGGTTCACCAGACGAGTTCGGCCATGGAGCAGTTGAGCCCGGAGCCGATGCCCATGAGCAGCACGCGGTCGCCCGTTGCAAGTTCAGGTGCGATTGTCGACAAGGTGTAGGGGAGCGCAGCGGGTCCGATGTTGCCGAACTCGGGATAGGAGAGCGGCACGAGTGACTGGTCGATGCTGAGAAGTTCGCAGAGTTTTGTGGTGTGCACCTTCGAGACCTGGTGGAGCACATATCGGTCGCAATCTCGCCATTGCCAGCCCGCTTCGATCGCGTCGGTGAAGGTCTGTTGCGCGAGCTCGAGGCCGGTCTCGAGCAACGCTGCGGTATCGGTGCGCATCCCCTGAAGATCCCCGACGCAGAGTTCGTGGTGTTTTGTGGCGGCCCGTGTCATCGATCCGACGAACGCATGACTGCCATCTCGAGGCGCACCCATAACCATGGCGGCAGCTCCGGAGCCAATGGTGAGCGATGCGAACTGTTCGAACACGTCGGCCACTGTGGTGGCATCGCTGCTGAGGCGGGCAATGGTTTCGGTCTGGACCTGTCGGCTGCCTTCGCCATCAACGATGAGAACCACGCGAGCCTGACCGGTGGCAATGGCCATGGACGCAATGGTCATGGCATTGACGAATCCGAGACACGCGTTGCCGAGGTCATAGTTGGTACAGGTGGCGGAGAGGCCGAGGCGGTGGTGCACAGCGCAAGCCACGCTCGGTTCGAGGTGATGCTTGGACACCGAGGTGGAGATCAGTAGGTCGACCTCGTCGGGAGCGACTCCCGCTTGCTCAAGGGCCCGGGCGCCAGCGAGTGCCGCAGCTTCGTCGAACGTTGTGTCAGCTGACCACCAGCGTCGGGCGGTGATGCCGGCGACAGACTCGAGAAGTCCGGGTCGGATCCCACACCGTTTGTAGGTCGAGGCAAGCTGCTCGTCGATCCAGGCCGAGGTAATGCGCTCAGGAGCTTCAACATGGGACACGGACCAGATGTGCGACTGGTCGAGCGCGGAGAACGGGGCCACCCCTGCAGGCTAGGGCCTCCGGGATGCCTTCACCGCCCGATCGGCTGTTTAGCGAATCCGGGAGGCCGGTTGGTAGTTGGGGCCAGCGGTTTCATCGACACGGGCGAGCAATACCTCGCACGGAGGTTCGAAGAGTTCGGCGAATCGCAGAGATGCGGCCTCACCCAGCGATTCCCACGCCGGGGCGGTCAGACGGTCGGTGTCGTCCTCAAGTCTTTGTCGCAGGGCCAATCCTTCGGAAGTGATCTGCCCGCTAACCGCCAGCCCACGTTGTTCGAGTTCCTTCCACCCAACGGCGATTTCCTCGGGACGACTCCCACGAGAGGTAGGGAGCCAACCTTCGGCGTACCCAAGCCAGGCGTTATGCAGCACTGATGCGGCAATGCCGCTGAGTCCTTCGGCAGCCACGAGCGCCCAGTGGGTGTCGCCTCGCCATTCCCGTAGGCAGTTGATGGCATGCCAGCCCGACAGGACAGCATCCTCACTGCGGGGTTGGGCCGCATGGGAGGCGAACAGCACCCGCCCAACTCGGGGAAGCTGATCAACGATCGTCCAGATGGCAGGTCCGAACTCGCGCAGTGGATCGAGGATTTCAGGGGTGTAGGTCTGCAGACCCTCGACAATGGCCTCGTCGCGGGCGCGACGCACGCTCTCGAAGGTGGTCGATGCCGCCACCAAGGCAAAGGTTGCTTCGATTGCGGCCGGGCTAATCGACCCGAAGGCGGCGACGGTTGCCTCGGGTCCGGCGGGAGCGAGGGGGGCGCATCGGGCAGCGATATAGCCGACCGGACCCGGGAGACCGAGAGTTTCGTATCGTCGCACAGCGCCGGGATCCCAGAAGATCCAGCCGATCGTGGTCTGGACCGACCGCGAGTTTCGGGCGCAGATGGCGCTCCAGTCAGACATTGTGAGACTCCCTCAATCAGGTGATCTGGACCCCAGAACCGGGTGGAGTCACCTCATCACGGTACTGAGGCTGAACGCTGGTCGTTGCGGACTCGGCGGGGGGCTGTAAGGATCACAACGTGCGGAACCGAGCCAAAACCCGATCCGCGGTCATGACGCGCCGAAGAATCACGGTGCTCGGCATTGCCCTGGCCCTTGTGGGGGTGTCTGTTGGGGTGATCCCTGCCAGCGCCGATCAACTCTCCGAGAAGCGAGCCCAAGCTGCAGCCATCGCTGACAAGCTTGAGCAACTCGATGCCCGCATGATGGACATCAACTCCCAGTACGAGCGGGCGACCTACGAGTTACATCTTGCCGAGCAGAACGTCGCCGAGGCGAAGGCGCGAGCCGAACGCACTGCGTCTGAGTTGGAGACGCGTCGGGCTGAACTTCGCACCTTCGCTATTGCTGCGTACCAAAGCGGTAACGACAGTCCCGAGATCGACGCGCTTTTGTCCAGCGATGCGTCAACAGGGGTCCAGAAGCGGACCTATCTCGAGAACGTCTCCGGAACCCGCCAAGACCACATCGATGCCCTCAACGCAGCCAAGTTGGCGGCGCAGGAGGATTCTGTCCGCTTGGAATCAGCTCAGGCTGAGGCCAGCGCTCATAGTTCCGAAATCGATCAGGCTCGCAAAGCGCAGCAGTCAGCCGTTGCCGATCAGCAGGCACTTGCGACCAAGGTCCAGGGAGAACTCAGCACCCTCGTCGCAGCAGAGACCGCTCGGCGCGCTCAAGAGGCGCAACGCCAAGCAGCGCAGAACGCAACGAACCAGCCTGCGACCAGACCGAACACGCCTTCTGGTATCGGCGATAACTCGGGACTCACCGAGAATCCAAACTTGCCACCACCTCCGCCCGGAAGCGGCGCAGCGGGTGCAGTTGCCGCGGCGCTCACCCGAGTGGGTTCGCCCTATGTGTGGGGCGCAGCCGGACCGACCACCTTTGACTGCTCGGGGCTGGTGGTCTGGGCCTATGCGCAGGTGGGAATCAATCTTCCGCACTACAGCGGTGCGCAGTATCTCTCCACCACACGTATTTCCGCCTCGCAGCTCCAGCCCGGCGATCTGGTGTTCTACGGACCCGGTGGCTCCGAACACGTGGCCATCTATCTCGGTGGCGATCAACTGGTGCAGGCATCGCACGGCATCTCGGTGACCAACTTCAGCGGTTGGTGGAAAGATCCCGTGGGTTACGGGCGCGTCACCGGCTGAGGTGCTTCAGCGCAGGGTGAATCCGCGGTAGTTGTTGGCCGCCACCTCGTCGCAGACTGCGCGGAAAATTTCGACGCCAGCGATATAGGGCATGAACACCCGGGGTTTTCCTTCAATATTTGCGCCCAAGTACCAGGAGTTGCCGGTGGGGTAAAGCGTGAAGTTTGCGACCTCGTTGACATGCTCGACCCAGCCATCCTCGGCTTCGAGTGTCGGCTCAATGGAGGCTTGCCCCGCCGCTTCCATCTGGGCGATGCAGTCTGCGGTCCAGTCAACGTGCTGTTCGATCGACGCCATCATGTTGGTAAGCACCGAAGGGCTGCCAGGGCCAGTGATGGTGAACAGGTTGGGAAAACCTGCGGTGGCGATTCCGAGATACGTGCGAGGCCCGCCCGCCCATTTCTCGCGAAGCGTGTGTCCATCGCGCCCGGTGATCCGCGGCGCGAGCAGCGCTCCAGTCATGGCGTCGAATCCGGTGGCAAACACGATCACGTCCAGCTCGATGTCTTGACTGGTGGTGCGGATGCCAGTTGGTGTGATCCGATCGATTGGCTCGGTCTGCAAGTTGACGAGCGAGACGTTTGGTCGGTTATAGGTGGCGTAGTAGCCGGTGTCGAGGCACAGCCGCTTGGTCCCGATGGGGAAGGAGCGAGGACTGAGAGTCTCAGCGGTTTCTGGGTCGTCGACGATATTGGCGATCTGCTTGCGCACGTAGTCGGCGGCAAGTTCGTTCGCTGCCGGATCGATCATGAGATCGTTGAACGAGGACAAAAGTCCGAACAGGGTGCCGGAGTTCCATGCCGCCTCGAAGCGGCGCTCGCGTTCTTCTTCTTCGACGCTGAGTGCGGAGTCCTCGGCAAGTGAAGTGAGGACTCCTCCGTTTGAGTGACGAGTGGCTTCACGATGTTGGCGGTATCGGGCTTTGAATGCATTGACCAGTTCGGGATCAAGGGGCGCATTCATCGCAGGAAGCGTGAATGCCGGGGTTCGCTGGAACACCGTGAGCGACGCAGCCTGCTCGGCGAGCAACGGGATGCTCTGGATGCCCGAGGATCCGGTACCGATGACGCCAACACGAAGACCAGTGACATCCACGCCTTCGTGGGGCCATTCACCGGTATGCAGCGTTCGACCGGTGAACGAGTCGCGACCGTCAATATCAGGGTGATTGGCCTGCGAGAGGCAACCGACGGCCATGATGCAGAACCGCGATTCAATCCGGCGTCCGGTGTCAGTGGTGACAAGCCATGTGTTTGTGGCGTCACTCCAGGTGGCATCGAGCATTCGAGTGTCGAAACTGATGTCAGAGCGCAGATCGAACCTGTCGGCGACGTGATTGGCGTACGAGAGGATTTCCGGCTGGGTCGCGTAGCGCTCCGACCAGGTCCAAACCTGTTCGAGTTCAGGATCGAAGGAGTAGGAATAATCGAACGATTCGATATCGCAACGGGCTCCTGGATATCGATTCCACCACCAGGTTCCACCCACATCGGAGGCTGCTTCGAGGACCTGGGTGCGAAGGCCGGCCGAGCGCAGGCGGTGCAGCATATACAGGCCAGAGAATCCGGCTCCGACGATCACTGCGTCGAACTGCTCACATGGTTGGTCGTTCATGATTCCCCCCTTTGTTGAACCGTAGGCGAGAACGATGGGGTCGTTCCCTCTTTCATGGGGTCCCGCAGTCTCCT
>CANFQA010000036.1 GCA_947449015.1 Microthrixaceae bacterium
CGGAGCCATTTTCTGCGATACACGGCCGGCCACGATCATGAGATCGGCCTGACGCGGGGAAGCGCGGAACGTCTCCATGCCGTAGCGAGAGAGGTCGTAATGCGGACCGCCAGCGGCCATCATCTCGAGGGCGCAGCAGGCCAGACCGAAGGTGGCCGGCATCACGCTATGGGAGCGGGCCCACTTGACCAAGCCCTCAAGGGTGCCGGTGAGGAAGTTGTGGCTGAGACCTTCGAGGCCAGCCTCGAGGATGCCGCCTTCTGGACGCGATTCGCTGGACACTAGGCAGCCTCTCTCGATGACGCGACTGGTTCGCGACCTTCGAGACCGACACGACGCACCGTTGAGGTGGAGGTGCGGCTGGGCGAGGTGATGTCGCTGCGACGGAGGTTCTTGATGGGACCCCAGTCGAGTGCGCCATTGCTAATGAGGTACACGAACGACTCGAACACCGCAGCAGAGAAGATGACAATGGCGGCGATACCGAACCCACCAAGGGAGCGGAACACGGTGGCGAACGGGAACAGGAAGATGACCTCGATGTCGAACACGATGAAAATCATCGCCACGAGGAAGAACTTCACCGGGAAGCGTTCGGGAACGTCACGGCCGGGCACGATCCCGCACTCATAGGGTGAGGATTTGGCCGCTGAGGGGCGACGCGGAGCCAGCACCTTTGACACCAAGATGCTGATGGCGGCGAACAGGATCGCCAGCACAAGCATGGCGAGAATCGGAAGGTACTGGCCCACGGGTCAAGCTCCCTTGGCGGCGTCGGCGAGCGCCTTGTTCTTCATGAGGACCTTCTCACGGTTGTGGAGGGTCCAGGCGAAGATGATGAACAGCGACACCGAGATGAGGAAGTACAGGAACGGAATGAGGCGGACGTAGCCAAGATCACGCACGAGCACCACTGAGTAGACCGGCGCCGAGGTGTCGACCTTGGGCAGGGGCGGCGGTGCGCCCGGCTTGGCCTCTTGAGTGACAACCTTTTGCACCTGCACCACGGTGTAGTGGGTGGGGTGCTTGAAGGTGACCGCAATCTTCACGCGATAGACCGCCCGACACACCATGTCGGTATCGGAGCATTCGTCCTCACGCTTGGGCTTCCCGCCGTATTCCCAGGTGTTGAGCTTCTTGTAGGCAGTGGGACCGGTGAAGATCCCGGCGTTGACCAGCGCGACATCGGCGGCAGCCTGTGCCTCACCAGCAGCGGATGCAGCCACCAGGCTCCAACCGTGCATGTTCTCGGAATGGATGTACTGCGAAACCACATCGGGATGACTGGCCTTGAGATCGGACAGCACGAATCCGTTGGGGAAATCAGCAGCGAGTTCTGGGTTGTCGGCAAGGATCGCGTCGGCGCTGGGTAGCGCCGAGGGATCGACGAGACCACCCACCTGCACCGTCTTCGGTGTACCTGAGCTGTTTGTGTAGATCTCAACCGGCTTCCATGAGGCATTGTTGCCACGTGGGCCGATGGCCGGCGGGGTGATCCACCAGATGAGGGTGAGGATGGTGAGCCAACCAAACAGACCGGTGAAGGTGAGCAGCAGTCCGAGACGAGCCCCCACGTTGGTGGCGAGCAGGAGATAGACCGAGCCCATCAGCACCCCGACGCCGACGGCGACGACGAGAATGCCGCGGATGCCCGGGTTGAAGGCAATACCGGCGAGAACCTGAAGATTGTGCATGGTCAGAGGCTCCGCTCGTAGGCGACGACTGCCGCGATCTGGTCTTGGGTCAGCATGACCTGATCGGGTTGCATGATGGCGGTCTTGGGATCCACAGCGTTCGGGTTGACTCCGAAGCTGCCCATGCGACCGCTGGATAGACCCTGGACGCCGTAGGAGGTCCCAGCCTTGGGATAGGCCGAGACGAAGGCAATCTGCTGTGCCGCGGTCGGGAACTGGCGGATCTCAGAACCACCAGTCATGTTGGGGCCGAAGCCGCCGCCACCGGGCACCTGCGCCTTGCCGTAGGACCAACCCTTGGTATGACAGCGGCCGCAGGAATACGCGCCGCCAGCAAAGCTGTCGGCGTAGCCAAGATTGAAGATGGCCTCACCGAGCGTCTTGTAGGCCCCATCGGCCACCGTGCAGTTACCCGCCGCATCCGCGCCACAGGTCTTATCGAGTTCGGCTTGCACCTCTGCCTTCGACTGATCAGCGGGGAGCTGGATCGAGGTGAGATAGGCAATGACATCCGCGAGTTGCTGATCAGTGAGCGGACCACCACCGAGTGAACCCCAGGCCGGCATCGGAGAGAAGCCGCGGCCGTATTGCAGGACAAGCGTCACCTGCTCCGGGGTGTAGCGGTACATCACCGTATTGAGCGCGGGCGCCCGCCAGGACACCGCGGCCACATAGTCACCGGTGGCGGGGTCGGTGATGGTGTAGTTAGCCACTCCACCGACGCCGTTAGGACCGTGACAGCTCGCACACTGGGCGGCATTGATGTAGATGTTCTCGCCGCGGGCAACTGCTTCTTCTTGGAAAGCACTCACAGCGTTGGTCTGCCGACTCGGCTCGGCCAACCAGTAGAGCGGGAAAGCGATACCGATGACGGCGAGGAGCACCAAGCCAGCACCAAGGGTGCGGTCGAGCTTCTTGGTCTCGAGTTCATCATCATCGAGATACGGCTTGCGGTTGGCGGCCAACTCGATCTCGGAGCCCACCTCGGCACGACCCTTGCGCATATTGAACGCAATGACAATGGCGAACACGAGCAGCAGCAACACACCGAGAACGATGCCGATGGTGCGGGCCGCGTTGGCCAGAACGACGGTAGAGGTGAAGTCGTGCATCAGTGTCCTCCGCCCACGCAATGCGGGCCTTCAGCTTCTTGACCAGTGGTGTTAGTTCCGATGGGCGGGCCCTGGAAGATCTGGCCGGTGTCGACGGTGAGCACACCGCCGGTGACGTCCATGGCGAAGCGGTCCATTCCACGAGGAGCCGGGCCGCCCTTCTTCTCTCCTGCCTGGTTGTACTGCGAGCCGTGACAGGGGCACTCGAACCACTGCGAGGTCTGGCAGGAGGGCACACGACAACCGAGGTGCGGACACTTTTGGTACAGCGCGACGACGCCGGCTTCCATGCCCGGCAGCACGGCCGGCGGGTAGATGCCCTTGGCCTTCTCAACCGCTGCAGACGGATAGGCGGTAATCCACATGCGACCCTCGGCGAGGTAGAGGAAGCCCTTGCCGGCAGCGATCTTGGCGAGGATGTCGCTCACGTTTCCAACGCGGATCTTGGAGCCGAACCCGCCCTTGGGTACCGGCCACAGGAAGGCAACGAATGCCGCACCGAACCCACTAAGGGTGAGTCCGATCAGAATAATGATGGAGCGGTTGAAGAATTGCCGACGAGTGACGCCAATGGCATCGGCATCAGGGGGCACATAGGTGGCCACCGAGCTGGTGACCTTCTCGACCGAACCCGAGCGACGCTCAACGGCTGCGGACTTTTCGACCTGACGGCCGGAGAGAACCTCGGCCTCCGGAAGCGCTGCGGTTTCGGAGCGATCACGTTTGCGGGTCTCTCGACTGAGAGCGCCGGTGGCGCCGCCGGAGTCGCTGCGTCGGAGCGCGGCGAACACAACCACGGCACCGAGGATGATGACGAGAGGGATGACGATGACGAGAGGATTCATACGGGGGCTCCTACGTGCACGCGATCAGAGTTCGAAGAACAGGCCAGCGGTCCAGGGGGCGACAAAGTTGAAGCCCGGACCTCGGAAGAATGAGCCGATGATGACAAGCACTGCCCAGAACATGAGTTGGACGGTGAACAGCGAAATCGCGAACTTGCGATCCTCAGGCTTATTCGATGGGTTGCGGTCGATATAGGGCGCCAGAATCAGCAGGAAAATGCCCATACCCGGGATGGTCACACCGGCGACCATCGGATGGAACATCGTGAGAAGTTCCTGCAAACCGAGGAAGTACCACGGCGCCTTCGACGGGTTCGGCGTGGAGTTGATATTGGCCAGCGCCAGAAGCGGTGCATTCATGAAGATCGAGAAGATCATCACGAAGGCGAACATCAGCAATGAAGCAACGAACTCGACGGCGAGCAGATGCGGCCAGGTGTGCACCTTGTCCACCGGCACCGACTTGAGGTCCTGGATGGAGCCAGCCTTGACGACGGTGAGCAGACGCTGGGTATGGCCACCAGGGCCAGTGGCCAGCGGAGGTGCGGCGGCTGTGGCGACTGCAGTCGCGACACCGCCACCACCGGCGGTGGCAACGGCGGTCTCGGCAGCAGCACCCTTGGACTTGGCGGACTTAGCCCGTTCAAGAAGATGCGCCGGGATACGACTGGCCTCGCCGGAGGGCGCGGCAGCCTCAGCCGCGGCTTCTTCGGCGGGAGCGGCAGCCTGCTCGGCAGCCTTTTCGCGGGCCGCTTCGGCTCGCTTACGGAGATGTTCGGGGATCTCGGTCATTGTCTGGCCTCCTCGATCACAACGGTCCGGAGATGCCGCCGTCCTTACGAACCCGCCAGAAGTGGATCGCAAGGAAGATGACAGTCACGAATGGGACGAACAGCACATGAAGCACGTACCAACGCAGCAAGGTGTCGGTACCGATCTCCTTGCCGCCAAGCAGCACGAAGCGCACTTGATTACCGAACACCGGCGTGTAACCCATCATGTTGGTACCCACCGTCACAGCCCAAAGTGCAAGCTGATCCCATGGCAGCAGATAGCCAGTGAACGAAAGCAGAAGGGTGAGCGTGAGCAGAATCACGCCAATGACCCAGTTGAACTCACGAGGTGGCTTGTAGGCACCGTGGTAGAAGACGCGGGCCATATGCAGGAACACCGACAGCACCATGAGATGGGCTGCCCATCTATGCATATTTCGCATGAGCAAACCGAAAGTGACTGAGGTCTGCAGCGTGTAGATGTCGTTCCAGGCCTGCGCCGCAGTGGGGCGGTAGAAGAACATCAGGAAGATGCCGGTGACGGTGAGCAGAATGAACAGGAAGAAGCTGAGTCCGCCAAGGCACAGCGTGTAACTGACCTTGACCGCGTGTCGCTTCACCTTCACCGGGTGAAGGTGGTACAGCACGCTGTTCATGATCACGTACGAGCGGTTACGGGGGCTATCGGTGTAGCCCTTGCGGAACACCGAGCCGGGCCGGAAAATCGAGTTCCATGCCTGTGAACCCTGCGTTTTGTCGACGAGTTCGCTGACGCGATCGGCAGGGGACTTCTTCGGATTCTCCATGGTCTTAGCCAAGGCACTTCTCCATTGCTCTGGTACTTGGAAGAGAGGGACGAATGTTCATGCAGATCAACCGAGGCGCATTCCGTAGCCGTAGCCATGGGTGGGCATGCGCTGGTGCGAGTCGCCGTCAGCAGGGGCGTCGCCGACCTTGCCGAGGATGATCACACCGGTGGGACAGCGGTCGACGCAGAGTGCACAACGAGTGCACACGTCGTCGTCAATCAGGAACACGGACTGATCGCCCGGATCCTCGCCGGGCAGCTCGGTGCCGAGCGCCTCAGAGATGGAATCGGTGCGCACCAAGTGGATGCACTTCCATGGGCAGATATCGACGCAACCTTCACAGGTGATGCACTCAGACTGGTCGATATGAATGAATTGCTTGGGCTTCACGGCCTTCGAGAGCCATGCCGCGTCGACTTCCTGGAGTTGGTAATCGGCCCTGAATTCGGGCATCGGGGGATTGGCGTCGACGCGAGCCATGAACGGATCAGCCCTTCCGGACCAGCGGACGGCCGTAGTCGCTTGTGACGACCTCGGTAGATGAAGCAGCGGCTGCACGCTTGTCACGCTTCTGCCACCAGATCCAAAGTGCGATCTGGGCGCCAAGGAACACGACATAGATGAGCACGGCGATGATGTCGCGCAGCGTCTGGTACGAGATGGTGAAGGGGAACCAGCCACCAAGAACCTGCGGCTTGAGAACTGCTCCCGGGCCGTACAGAAGCTTGTCGGGACGCCAGTTGAGTTCGTTGTCGGCCCAGCTCAGCCACAGGTGCGGAATAATCCCGTAGAACCACACGAACAAGAAGAACGTGTACACCGACGCCACCATTGCTTCGCCCCATGTAAGCGGCGTACCAACGGGCCGGCGTTTCGCGATTGGAATCACGAGCGCTGTGAGCGCGATGCCAATCAACAGGGCTGTAATAAGCGCAACCACCCGGGTTGGTCCTCCCTCGTGAACGTTCTCACAAATCGTAACTGCAGACGGGTGCTCCACCAGTGTTGGTCCCAACTGCTGACCGAGGAGCGTGAGTGATTGTCTACCACCCGCGCACAGGGGGTGAGACATTCACGCCACGTGTTTCCGCGCGAGATGTCAGAGGGTGCATCGAGCGACATGAGGTTCGCGAATTCCGATCGCATACTTGGCTCCGGCCTGTGCGGATCGTCTAGGTTTGAGAAGCGAACCGACCCGCGGGTCGGAACTGCTCTCATCCACCTTCCTTCCCTCCGGAGGAGCTGTGACCGAAGTTCCCGAGCATCTGCTCAAGCGCTCACAAGACCGCCGATCCGCGCTTAGCGGTGAAGCGCCGAGCGCGGAAGCACCCGCAGCTTCTGCTGCATCGTCCGCCGAAAGCGGTTCCGCTGTCGTGCCTGCTGCGTCCACCGCAGCAGCCAAGGTCGCTGCGGCCACCCCCGCAGTGGCAGCCGAGCCCGAATTCGTGCCCCCGTACGTCGAAGCGGCGCTCAAGCGCAAGAAGATCCCGTTCTGGGCGATGCCAGTGCTGGCATTCCTCCCGGTCTGGGTCTTCGTCTATATCGGTGGCCTCTCCCCCGCCAGCGATGGCAAGCCCACACAGTTGGCCCAGGGCCAGGCGATCTTTGCCGCCCAGTGCGCTGGCTGCCACGGTGCCGGCGGTGGTGGTGGTGTCGGTCGCCCAATGACTGATGGCAACCTCATCAAGACCTTCCCTGACATCCTCGGCCAGCTCCAGTTTGTCTGGCTGGGCAGTAACGGCATGGGCCCCGCAGGCACTCCCTATGGCGATCCGAACCGTGAGGGTGGTCAGCACAAGACGCTGAGTTACAACGGCAATCCGATGCCGGCGTTCAACAAGTCCCTGAAGCCGGCCGAACTTCTCGCGGTCGTGCGCTACGAGCGTGAGGTGCTTTCGGGCTACAAGCTTGATCCCACCCAGATCGATGCCAAGGGTCAGCTCACCTACGGAAACAGCAGCCCGTACCTCGACGCCGAGGGCCAGCTGGTCACCCCCGAGGGCAAGCCGCTGTTTGATGCCGACGGCAAGCTCACCATCCAGCCGGACTGGACCATGCCGGTCGGGAGCAAGAAGTAACTCTTTCGGTCATCAGAAGTTTGGTGAAGGGCCCCGCTGCGGCGGGGTCCTTTCGCGTTCGGGCCCCAGCGTTAGGCCTCAGTGTTAAGCCCCAGCGTCATTCACGCTGGGCGACCTGCGCTGCTGCAGCGGCAGCGGCGGATGCGATTGCTTCGAGCGTGGCGTCATCATGTGCGAGACCCGGGAACATGACCTCGTACGCGCCCGGCGCAATGGCCACATCTCGCTCCAGTAACGCATGGAAAAACGCGGCATAGAGCGCTTCATCGGTGGTGCGCGCCGAGTCGTAATCGATTGGCGCTTGGGCACCGAAGAACAGACCCACCAGCGTGGAGAACCGCGGAACCTGCACCGTGATGCCCGCCGCCGCAAACGCGTTGGCAAACGAGCCAGCCAGACAATCCGCTCGCGACTCGATCAGCGCATAGGCATCGTCGTCAAGCAGTTCGAGTGTGGCGAGACCGGCGGCAGTTGCCAGCGGGTTCCCCGACAATGTGCCGGCCTGGTACACCGGACCGAGCGGCGCCAGATTGTCCATCAACTCGGCACGGCCACCGAACGCTCCCACGGGCAAACCGCCGCCGATGATCTTGCCGAACGCGGTGAGATCGGGGCGCACACCCAAAAGTCCCTGTGCGCCACCGCGGGCGACACGGAAACCAGTGATGACTTCATCAAAGATGAGTAGGGCGCCAACGCGATCGCATTCGGCCCGCAGGCCTTCGAGAAATCCGGGGACCGGAGGAACCAATCCCATGTTGGCGGAGCAGGGTTCAACGATCACTGCGGCAAAGGAGTCATCGAGCTTGGGCACAACGTTGTAGGGGGCGACAACGGTGTCGGCGATGGCATTGGCGGTGACTCCGGCGGACGCGGGGATACCCAGCGAGGCCATCGCAGTGCCGCCCGAGACGAGTAGCCCATCGCTATGCCCGTGGTAGTTGCCCGCGAACTTGAGCAACTTGGCGCGCCCGGTCGCACCGCGGGCAACACGAATGACGCTCATGGTGGCTTCGGTACCGCTGTTGACCATGCGAACCTTTTCGCAGGACGGCACGCGCTCGGAGATGGCTTCGGCGAGCAGAACCTCACGTGGCGTGGGCGCACCGAATGACGTGCCATCACCAACGGCTGAACGGATCGCTTCGACAATGCGGGGATGGGCGTGTCCAGCGATGATGGCGCCGTAGCTCTGCACGAGGTCAATGAAGGTGTGGCCCTCGACATCGGTGACCCGGGCGCCTGATCCGCTGGCCACGAAATACGGGGTGCCGCCCACCGACCGGAAGGCGCGCACCGGAGAATTCACTCCGCCGGGAATGACCCGCTGGCCGCGTTCGAACAGCGCAGCGTTCGTTGTGGGGAGCGGTTCGCTCATGACTGCAGCAACGCCGCGATATCGCGTGCGAAATACGTGAGGATCATGTCGGCACCCGCACGACGGATGGCCGTGAGATGTTCGAGTGCAACCGCGTCGCCATCGATCCAGCCCCGCTGCGCGGCTGCCTTCACCATCGCGTACTCGCCGGACACGTGATAGGCGGCCATGGGGATGTCAACCTCAGCTCGCGCCCGACTGATGATGTCGAGATACGCCATTGCCGGCTTGACCATCACGATGTCGGCACCCTCGCTGATGTCGAAACGGATCTCCTCAAGTGCTTCGCGAGAATTGGCGTAATCCTGCTGATATCCCTTGCGATCGCCCCCACCAGCAATGGAGACATCCACAGCATCGCGGAACGGGCCATACAGCGCGGATGCGTACTTCGCGGCATACGCCATGATCGAGACCTGCTCGAAGTCGTCATCGTCGAGGGCGTCGCGAATGGCCATAACTGCGCCGTCCATCATTCCCGAAGGGGCAACAATGTCGACGCCGGCGGCGGCTTGCGCGATTGCGACCTCGCCGTACAGCTCGAGGGTGGCGTCGTTGTCGACCTCGCCGTGGTCGTTGAGCACACCGCAGTGACCATGCGTGGTGTATTCGTCGAGACACAGATCAGTGGTGAGCACGATGCTGTCGCCGAACTGGTCCCGCAGTTCGCGCACGGCCACCTGCACGATTCCGTCTGGGTCCCATGCTCCGGAACCTTGCGCGTCTTTGGTGGCGGGAACACCAAACAGGATGACTCCGGGTACACCGAGCGATACGAGCTCCGCCACCTCGGTGCGTAACGAGGCCAGCGTGTGCTGGAACACGCCAGGGATCGACGCGATGGGCTGCGGCTCATCGATGCCCTCGCGCACGAACAGCGGTGCAATCAGGTCGTCGACCGAGAGCCGGGTCTCGGCCACCAAACGACGGAGGGCGGGGGTTCGCCGGAGGCGACGGAGGCGACGTTGGGGGAAGGTCATCGTCTGCAGCCTAGGCACGGCCCCTGCGACGGCCAATGCGAGAGCGGCGACCCGCACCGCTCGGGGAACGGCCGGGGGTGCTGCGTC
This sequence comes from Microthrixaceae bacterium, assembly GCA_947449015.1. Lineage (GTDB taxonomy): Bacteria > Actinomycetota > Acidimicrobiia > Acidimicrobiales > Acidimicrobilacustridaceae > Acidimicrobilacustris. Next base: position 9,757 of record CANFQA010000036.1, read on the forward strand.
GACGCCGCGCCGGCTCGCTCTTCCCGCCTGCAACATAGGCAATAAGGGCATCAACGAGACCGTCGACGGTGTGGGTGGAAGCAATGACCGAGATGCGCAAGTCATGCCGTCTTGCCACATCAGCAGTGACCGGACCGATGCACGCAACCGTGGGTGGGAGCAGAGCGGAGCCGAAGGCAGCAAGCCACTGCTCGACAGTGGAACCTGAGGTGAACGTGACCACATCGGCGGAAGCAACTGCGGCACGATCGGAGTCAGTGATCGATGCGGGGATAGTCCGATAGGCGACCACCTCATCGACCTCCCACCCGAGCTCACGCAGACCGCGGGGAAGCACATCTCGGGTGACTTCAGCCGAGGGGTACAGCACCCGACCCGGTCGAGACGGATCGCTCTGCGAAGGCAGTGGGAACGCCTCAAGCAAGAATTCGGCGATGAAACGCTCAGGGACAAGGTCGGCAACAAGTTCGTGGCGGGCCAACTCGGCAACGGTGGCGGTGCCAATAGCGGCGATACGCACATCACCGAGATCACGCGAATCGCGTAGCAAGCCACAGAACCGGGAGACGGCATTGGCTGAGGTGAACACCACCCAGGTGAAGGTGTGGAGATCGCTGACCGCCCGCGCCAAGTCCTTCCCCTCATCAAGGGGGTCGACGATCTCGATGGTGGGTACCGAGATGGCATCCGCGCCCTCGGCGCGAAGTCGGTCGAGCAGCGCAGAACGCTGATGACGGGGTCGGGTCACCACAACACGCACACCGGCCAGCGGACCAGAGATCTGCCCGGGAATCTGTTCGGGCCCGTTCGGCGGGGTTGGAGCCATGTTGTCCACTCGAAGAGCCTAGGAGGTGAGGACTTCGTCACATCAGCCCGATTTCATTGGTTTTGGGTTGCGCTCAATCCATTTAGCGCTAAATTGCATTTCAGTCCTGAAACCCCCTCAGGACCCGCCCTTGGAGGAAATCGTGGAGTCAATCCTCATCAGTGCCGAACGCCCCGCCTGGATGGATCAGGCTGCGTGTAAAGGCCGCACCAACCTCTTCTTCGGAATCGCCGGCGAACGGCCCGAGCGCCGGATCCGCCGCGAAGAATCGGCCCGCAAGGTCTGCGCGGAGTGCCCCGTGCTGCTTCCGTGTCGAGACCTCGCTCGCATCAACCGGGAAAACGGATTCTGGGGTGGCGAAACCGAGGAAGAGCGCGCTGCCTCAGGCCACGCTCCTCGTTCGATCAGTCGTCGATCAGTACAAGAAGCGACGATCCGCGCCAGCTGATCAGCGACCGGCGCGCACAGCCTCGTAGGCCGCAAGCGCCCGAAGGCGACTCTCACGCAGATCGATGATCGGTGAGGGATAGTCGAGATCAACAGTGACACCCGCCGCCGCAAGTTCGAGCGGGCCAGCGAGCCACGGTTCATGAATGGACCGATCGTCAAGACCTGCCAATTCGGGCACCCAGTTGCGAATGTATGAGCCTCGGGGATCGAAACGCTGTCCCTGCAGCACAGGATTGAAGATGCGGTTGTAGGGCGATGCATCTGGGCCGGTGCCGGCAACCCATTGCCAGTTGCCAACGTTCTGCGAAACGTCGGCATCGACCAGCACATGGCGGAAGTACCGCTCACCCCGCCGCCAGTCGACCAGCAGATTCTTGACGAGAAACGACGCGGTCACCATGCGCACGCGGTTGTGCATCCACCCAGTGGCCAGCAATTGGCGCATGCCCGCATCAACAAATGGAACTCCGGTACGACCTTGGGTCCACGCGAGGAATCCGGCGTCGTCATCGCGCCATACGAGTTGCGAATACTGCGGTTTCATTGGCGCATCGACCAATGCTGGGGTGGCGTGCAGAAGGTGTGCGTACCAGTCGCGCCATGCCAACTGACGCACAAGCGCAGCGCGCCCAGGCGTGGATTCGCCAATGACCTGCGCCGCACTGCGTGGGGAGATCGTGCCGAACTTGAGATCAGCGGAAAGCTCTGAGGTGCCCTGGATGCTTGGCGTGTTGCGCTCGTCGTCATAGCGATCGGCACGCTCGGCCGCAGCGGTAAGACGATGAGCGGCTCCGAGTTCTCCGGGTTCGACTGCCGCACCATGCTGGTCGGAGACGAAGGGGTAGGGACCACCGGTGGGGATCGCCTCGTCGTTGATCGCCAGCACGGTGGCATCACCGGCCTCGGGCCACGGTGTCCATGGTGTGCGCGCCCAAACCTTATGGAACGGCGTGAACACCTGCGACAAACCACCGGCAGCGGTTCGCACTGCACCGGGAGGATGCACGAGCGTCCCCCATTGTCCACTCCAGCGCACGCCTGACGAATCGAGTGCATGATGCACTGCAGCATCGCGTCGCACGGCGAACGGCGATACGTCAAGGTTGACGTGCACACTTCCGGCGGAGAACTCGCGAGCTGCAGCGGCAACCACCTCAACCGGGTCACCCGTGCGCACCAGAAGATCGCCCCCCTGATCGCGCAGTCGTTGCTGCAGCGCTCGCAGGTCACCGAACAGACGATCGCGACGAGCGGGGCCCGATGGGCCAACAAGGCGAGGGTCGAGAACGAACAATGCGAGCACCGTTCGGCACGATGCTGTGGCCTGAGCCCAGGCCGGGTTGTCATCGAGACGCAGATCCCGACGGAACCAGACAATGCCGAGTTCGTCGGTCATAGCGCGTGCCGCCTCAGGCGATCGGTCGACCGAATGGCAGCTCGGAGCGCCAGGTCAACAGGAAGGACTCGGCTCGTTCGCATGCCGCCAGCACTGCACCCTGCGGAGCACCGAGCACCTCGCCCAGCGCATCGGTGACCAGCGCGCCAGCAGCGGCGATGGCATCGGTCGGTGCTGCGGCACCGTTGACCGGCCACGCTGCCAACGGGCCACCGGTGACGATGAAATCGGGAAGCACCACAACTCCGGCACGGGTGAGCATGGCCAACGCCTTGGCCGAAACCGGCAGGCTGCCGCTGGGAACCACAACCTTCGCCTTCACATGCGGGGCGCCGTTGTGGTCAAGGGCACCACTCTTGGAACCGACGAACAGGGCATCGACACCAGCGCCGAAGATTGCCCAACCCGGTTTGGCATCCACGCCAAGTTGGGTCACAACATCGGCCTTCTGTGCAGCCAAACCGTCGGCCAGTGCAGCAATGTCAAAGCCATCCGCGGAACTGGCGGTGCCCGATGCGGTACTGATGGCGACGAGGCGAGCACCGCGAGCAGCAAGGTCAGTGGCAAGTTGCAGGCCGGCCGCGTCGAACCCCTCAATGGCCACAGTGCGACCGTCGAGCCCACCAAGTGCGAGTTCAGCCGAGGCCACAATGCCGGCCCGACGCAATGCCGCAGCATCATCGATAACTGCGCTAGGTCGGGGGTCCGAAGCACGCAGCGCGGCGATCTCGGCGGCGCCGAGTCCCTTGCCGGCATCAAGCAGCACGGTTTCCGAGTCGGGTGTGAACTCGGCGACGAAGGCAGCAATGGCCTCGGCCCGTGCCTCAGCAGGGGTGTTGATGCCGGCAGATGCGCCACCCACCTGACGCCCAAACGAGGCGAACTGATAGGTCTGCGAACGAGCCAACCAGGTCGCTCCTTCAATCAGAAGTTTTGGGGCGAGGCGCACGATGCCAGCCGAGAGCGGCGCATCATTGAGGTCGGAAATGATGAAGGCATCGACGGTTGTCAGTTTGCGAGTGCTCACATTGGCAAGTCTCGCACATCACCCGATGGGGCAGACTTGTCAGATGACCACGTCAAACTCCGCTGATTGCGGCCCCGTTCCCAAGGACGCCACCCTCGATGTGGTCATCGAGATCCCCCGTGGCTCTCGGAACAAATACGAGTACGACCACGAGACCGGACACATCAAGCTTGACCGCCGACTCTTCTCGGCCACTACCTATCCGGCCGAGTACGGATTCGTCCCCGACACGTTGTCGGAGGACGGCGATCCGCTCGACGTTCTGGTGCTCACCGAGGACCCCACGTTCCCCGGCTGCTGGATCGAAGTCCGCCCAGTTGGCGTGCTGTGGATGGAAGACGACGCCGGACGTGACGCCAAGATCCTTTGCGTGCATCCAGTCGAGCCACGCTGGGCCGAAACCCATGACATCTCCGATGTCGCCGCAGCCACCCTTGCCGAGATCAAGCACTTCTTCACCGTCTATAAGGACCTCGAACCGGGCAAGTTTTCGATCATTGAGGAATTCGAGGGCCGTGAGGCCGCATGGGCCGAGATCGCCGCCTCGAGAGCGCGCTACGTACCCAGTTCACACGGTAAGCACTGAGCGAACGGCGGACTATCGATGTCAACGGCTGAGTCCAACCGCGCAATCCTCGCAGCACTCCTCGCCAATCTCGGCATCGCCATCGCCAAATTCATTGGCTTCGCATTCACAATGTCGAGTTCGATGCTCGCCGAAGGAGTTCACTCCGTCGCCGATACCGGCAACCAACTGTTGCTGCTGCTTGGGGGGAAACGATCACGCCGTGAACCCACCCCTCATCACCAGTTCGGGTTCGCTCGCGAGCGGTATTTCTGGGCATTTGTTGTCTCAATCGTGCTGTTCACCCTCGGCTCGGCCTTCGCTCTGTTCGAAGGCATCGAGAAGACCTTGCATCCTCACCAACTCGAATCACCGGGTTGGGCGATCGGCATTCTCGGCATCGCGTTCGTCCTCGAGGCGTTCTCGTTCCGGACCGCAGTGCGCGAGGCCCGACCGGCGAAGGCACACGGCACCTGGCGCGGCTACATACGCCATTCGAAAGCACCAGAGATTCCCGTGGTTCTTCTCGAGGACACCGGCGCACTGTTCGGTCTGGCCATCGCCCTTGCGGCGGTCATTGCCGACACCGTCACCGGCAACGCCATCTGGGACGGCGTCGGCACGGTGTGTATCGGACTTCTCCTTGGCGCCATTGCGATCATCCTCTGCATCGAAATGAAGAGCCTGCTGATCGGCGAGGCCGCCAGTTCGACCCATGAAGAGGCCATTGAAACGGCCATCCGCACCTACCCCGACGTCGAAGACCTCATCCACATGCGCACCGAACATCTCGGGCCGGAAATCATCCTCGTCGCCGCCAAGGCCGAGTTCCGCCGAGATCTCACGATGAGGCAACTCGCCGATGCGATTGACGGCGTTGAGTCCGCTATTCGTGCCGTTGTCCCCGAGGCAACCTTGATCTTCATCGAGCCCGACATCCGCCGTCAGGCGGCAGCGGGAACCGCGCCGGGAACAGGGCCGGGAACAGGGCCGGGGACGGCCCCCGAAACGGCCAAGGGAACGGCCTGAATCGAATTCCGACCTGTTGGGTCGACTTTTAGTCTCCTGGCTTCTACACTGACCCACCCGACCAACGTCGTTCCTGCCTTGGAGGCCCCTCATGACACTTCGACTCGGCGATATCGCCCCTGATTTCTCTGCTGACACCACGCACGGCACGCTCGCTTTCCACGAATGGAAGGGCGACAGCTGGGCCGTGCTGTTCTCGCATCCCAAGGACTTCACCCCGGTGTGCACCACCGAACTTGGCACCGTGGCCAAGCTCAAGCCCGAATGGGACAAGCGCAACGTGAAGCCCATCGGCCTGTCGGTCGATCCCGTGGATTCGCACCACAAGTGGGAAGGCGACATCGAGGAGACCCAGGGCCAGGCCGTGAACTTCCCGGTCATCGCTGATCCCGATCGCACCGTGGCTGACCTTTACGACATGATCCACCCGAACGCCAGCGACACCATGACCGTGCGCTCGGTGTTCATCATTGATCCGTCCAACAAGGTTCGCCTCATCCTCACCTACCCGGCCAGCACCGGCCGCAACTTCGACGAACTGCTCCGCGTCATCGACTCGCTGCAGCTCACCGACGGGTACAAGGTGGCCACCCCGGCCAACTGGACTGACGGCGGCGACGTCATCGTGGCCCCAGCGCTTTCCGATGAAGAGGCCACCGAGAAGTTCCCGAAGGGCTTCACCAAGCTCAAGCCGTACCTGCGCATCACCCCCCAGCCCAACAAGTGAGCCGGGGCGGCGCTGCCGCACACACCACGAAGAACACCGCGAACGGGACAGGCAATGCCTGTCCCGTTCCGCGTGGAAACCCGTAGGCTCGGGCGCGTGACTGCCACCCAGAGCCCCCCGCCATCACCCGCTACCACCGACGCCGCCGCCCGCACGGTGGATGTCTGCAAGGTCTACGGAGCAGGCGACACGCTCGTCAACGCCCTCGATCACGTCACCGTGGAGTTCGAGCGCGGACGGTTCACCGCCATCATGGGCCCCTCGGGCAGCGGTAAGTCCACGCTTATGCACTGTGTGGCCGGCCTCGACACCATCACTTCAGGTCAGATCTTCATCGGCGATGTCGACCTCAGCACCCTGAACGAGCGTCAACTCACCCGCCTGCGTCGCGACAACATCGGCTTCGTGTTCCAGTCGTTCAATCTCGTGCCAACCCTGACCGCATCAGAGAACATCACCCTGCCGATGGATCTCGCTGGAACCCCACCCGATGCGGCGTGGATCGACACCATCGTCTCAACCGTCAACCTCGGTGATCGGCTCAAGCACCGACCAAGCGAACTCTCCGGCGGCCAGCAGCAGCGTGTTGCCGTGGCTCGAGCGCTGGCCAGCAGGCCCTCGATCGTGTTCGCCGATGAACCGACCGGCAATCTCGACTCACGCAGCGGCGGAGAAATCCTCCAGTTCATGCGCACCGCCGTTGATGAGTTCGGACAGTCCATCGTGATGGTCACCCACGATCCGGTGGCAGCCAGTTACGCCGACCGTGTCGTGTTCCTCGCTGATGGTCGCATCGTTGATGAGATCATCGATCCAACCGCCGAGGCCGTCCTCGAACGCCAGCTCCGCTTCGGAGTCTGAGATGCTCAAAGTCACGCTCCGTGGCCTCCTCGCGCACAAGGTCCGACTCATTGCCACTGCAGTGGCGGTCGTGCTTGGTGTGGCGTTCATGGCCGGAACGCAGGTGCTCACTTCGAGTATCAGCGCCAGCTTCGACAAGATTTTCTCCGATGTGTATTCCTCGATCGACGTCGTCGTGCGCTCGAGCGGCAAGGTTGAAACGCCCTTCGGATCCCAGCGCGACCGCATCTCGGAAACTGTTGTTCCCACCGTGC
>CANFQA010000037.1 GCA_947449015.1 Microthrixaceae bacterium
ATCTTCGATCCGGTGCTCGGCAACAACACGTCAGTGCTCAGTCCCACGCTCGAACCACAGGCCGATCTCGAAATTCTCGGCGCAGTCGGCACGGCACCTCTCGTCGGGGGCGGATGGAGCCAGTACGTGCTCACGGTCATCAACCACGGGCCGAGCACCGCTCGTGACATCGAAGTAGCGATCGCCCTCGACCCCAATCTCACGGCACATCTCGTATATGTCTCCGACGGGAACTGTGGCGATGGACCCACCCCGATCTGCAGGATCTTCCAACCATTGCCCCCTGATGGAAGCGCCCGGGTGCTGAGCATCATCGAGGTCGCTTCCTCCCCCGACGACCAGATCTCCTCGACCGCAACCGTCTCCTCGTCGACCCTCGATCCAGATCTGACCAATAACATCGCGACAATCGACGAACTCGCTGTTCGTTACGCCGATATCGCAGTCACCGCCGCCTTCCCAACCGCCGAGGTCGTACCCGGCAGTTCTGGCAGCGCCGTGTTCAACGTCACCAATAACGGGATCTCCGCGACCCTGATCACCCCGGTGCTCGTCACAATTCCCGAGGGTTTCACGCTCACTGATGTGAACAACGGCGGCGCATGCAACCCCACCGCCGACCCGACTTCCGTGGTCTGCGATGCTGGCCCGATCCTGGCTGGCGAGTCTCGGCAACTCGTCGCCACCTTCGACGTGCACAGTGGGATTTCGACTCCGCCGACGCCAACCGTCACTGCTGAGGCGATCGACTCGATGTCTCCCGACACTGACGCGGACCCCGTGCTGATTGACGAGTATCCAGCAAATAACTCCGCGTCCATCGACTATTCACTGCTGCAGCTCGCTGATCTCGCCATCAGCGGCACCGAGCCTGAACTGTTCGCCGCCGGCACGTACACAGCGTGGCACTTCACTATCGATAATTTCGGCCCATCGAATGCTGACTCGATTGATCTGCACCTCACCGTGCCACTGGGTGCCGTGTACATCGCTGACTCCGCTTCCTACCCGGGACATGGTGCCGATCCCACCTTCATTGGCGGGCTCATCTGTGATGCAACGTTCCACTGCGAACTCCCGATGCTGCTCACCAAGGGCGAGTCCATGGATGTCACGGTCATTCTCGACACCACCGGCGTGGCCGAAGGCGCAGTGAACCTCACGGGCGATGTCAGCTCCGCGATCGGTGACCCTGACCTCTCCAACAACACGATCACGCTCACCTCGGGCGCAGTGCTGGCGCCGGTTGATCCATCTGATCCTGGAACCTCGGGCGAACTCCCTTACACGGGCAACAACGCCACTGGGCCTCTGGCCGTCGGCGGCGTGCTGCTGCTTGTCGGGGGTTTCATGCTTGGAGCGATGGCGACTACTCGCTCCCGACGTCGCCGAATCTGACCGACCCTGAGAACCCGGCGCATCGCCAAGCAAAGTTATGTCAGACTCATTGACAGAACTTTCGTTGGCCGCAGTGCTGCGGCCCGCAGCCGGGAAGGCCAGTGCCGTGGACATCGAGATCAAGAGGGCTGACCTCGCCGTCAACCGAATCGTGGAACCTGCGCCGGCTCCCCTTGCCGATGGCCAGAGCCGACTGCGCGTCGACGCCTTCGCGCTCACCACCAACAACGTCACCTACGGGGTTTTCGGCGACATGCTGCGTTATTGGGCGGTGTTCCCCGCTTCCAGCGAACCCGAGGTTTGGGGCCGCATCCCCACATGGGGTTACGCCGAATGTGTCGAAAGCCGTTCGGCTGATCTCACTGTGGGCGAACGCATCTACGGATTCATGCCGATGTCAAACGAGTTCGTGATGACTCCGGGCCGGGCCACCGATCGTGGACTGTTTGATGTTGCCGAGCATCGCCATGGACTTGCCGGCACCTACAACAGCTACCAGCGCTGTGCCACTGACCCTGTCTACCGCGAGAATCGCGAAGCACATCAAATGCTGCTCTATCCGTTGTTCTTCACCAGTTTTATCGTTGATGACTTCATGATTGACAATGACGACTTCGGTGCCGAGCAGGTCATCATTTCCAGCGCGTCAGCCAAAACCTCGATCGGCGCGGCATTGTTCTGCAACCGCCGTGGCATGAAGGTGATCGGCCTCACCTCCGCCGGAAACATGGAGTTCGTTGAATCACTCGGCGTGTACGACCAGATCCTCACCTACGAAGATGTCGCCTCCATCGAGCAGATTCCCTCGGTGTATGTCGACATCGCCGGCAATCAGGATGTGCTGTTCGCTGTGCACACACATCTGAACGGTGTGCTCAAACATTCGATGGTGGTTGGCAACACCAACTGGAATACCGAGACCAGCGCAAACACTGCCGATTTGCCCGCACCGGCCCAGGAGTTCCTGTTCGCTCCAACACAGATCTCCAAGCGCACCAAACAATGGGGCCGCGAGGAGCTTGAGGCCAAGATGGGCGAGGCATGGACCACCTATGCCGATTGGGCCGACACCTGGATCACCTTCGAACAGTTCACCGGCGCTGAGGAAGTGCTCGACGCCTGGGAAAAGGTTCGCAGCGGCAGCCTTAATCCGGCCGCTGGTTACATCTGCAGCATGAACACGCACTGATCAACACGGACAGAACAACACGGACAGAACAACACGCACAGAGCAAAGGAACCCACCATGGCTGACGCAGTGGAACATACCTACGGCATTATCAACTTCGATCTCATCAAAAGCTGGTTCAAAATGGAACCGGGCACTGACACTGCGTTCTGGGCTTTGAATTTGATGAAGTACCACGAGGTCGCCCAGTACGCCGATGGCCGTGAAGGCATCTCTGGCCGCGAAGCCGACGATGCCTATGCCCCGCTTGGTCCGTTGGCCGCCGTTGGTGCCATGGTCGCGTACCTCGGCAACGTCAAGCAGCAGCCGGTGGGCGATCCAGTCTGGGATCGCGTTGGCATCATTCGCTATCCCAGCCGTTCGGCGTTCTTGGCCATGCAGGAGCGTGATGACTTCAAGGCCCAGCATGAACACAAGAAAGCCGGCATGGAGTTCACGATCATCCTGTCCTGCATTCCTGAATCGCATGATCCGAGCATCGAACCCACCGGCGATCTCGTGCTGCTCATCAGTCGGGGCGACAGCGACCCGTTCGCAGGACTGCCCGGTCTGACCCAGGTAGCGAACTTCGATTCCGAGGGTTGCATCATCGGCGATGGTCGTCATTACGACCGTGCTCGTTTCGTGCGTGTTGATGACGATGCCGCACTCGCCGGCGTGGTCGCCGCTGCCAACACCTCCGAAGGTGCACAGGTGCTGGTGATGCGCTCGGCCATTGACAATCTCGTCGAATCGGTGGTGACGGCATGAGCACCGAAACCCCACAGAAGCTTGTTCCCGATATGCGCGGCGTTCGCTACGGCGAGGTACTTGCCGTGTACCTGCGCGAGAACGGCCTCGAGGCCGAGGTGTTCGGCACGCAGTTGATCAATGACTGTCCGCAAGAACTCTGGGACACGCTCGATGCCGAAACGGTTGCTGCCGAGATGGGCGCCATCATGGCGAAGCTCAACGGTCCGCGGTACTGGACCCTCGACGGGTTCGGCACGAAGCTCCAGCCGGTGGAGCCGATCATGCGCGAGTTCAACGGCATCATGATGCGCCGCATCGCTGTTGTTGAACTGGGCCCCGAGCCCAAGCTGGGCCCGTACAACGAGATGAAGGTGAACCGTCAGGTCATTTTCTTCTTCGATGCCGGCCAAACCGTGCACGAACTGGTGAACCCCGAGGGCCTCGCCTATGTGATGCAGGCGCTGTGCATCGGCGTTGATCCGACCATGTCGGTGGAGTCGCTCGACACATTGGGTGAACGACTCTCCATGCCCGAGGGTTGGAGCTATCGCAGCCGGGTGCTCACCGAGGATCTCATCATCGATACCACCGGTTCGCCGGCCACCGTGCTGCAGGACGAGTTCGAGAACTCGTACACGCTGCCGTACTGATCACTCCCCTACCAGAGACCGGAACCTTCATGACTGCACATCGCTTTGCCAACCGTCGCGCAGTACTGGGCCTCGGCGCCGGCCTGATCCTCGGCGTCACCACTTTGCTCGGCGCGTGCGGAACTAGCAACTCGAGCGGTTCCCTCGAGGACTCGTCGGCTGACGCATCCACCACGACTGTTGCGGCGGCGAAGCAGATTCGCGGTGATCGCTATTGCGAGGTGTTGCTCATCACCATGAACGCAGGGTCAGCCACTGGCGAGGTGTGGAACACCTATCCGTTGAACGATTGCCCGCAGGCCACTTGGGAAACGCTGGATGCCAAGGCGATTGCTACCGAGAACAACGTGCCCATCGCCAAACTCAACGGCCCCCGCTACTGGCTCATGAACTCAGTGGAGAAGGTGGGCGGCGTGGCTGATCTGCCCAAGAAGGACTTCGGCGGACTGGAGATGTATCGCCAGGCAACTGTGGAGATCGGTTCGCTGCTGGAAGCGGCCAAGCCGTACTTGCCACATTCGGTGAACCGCACCGCCGCGTTCACCTATGACGCTGGCGCGCGTGTCTACGAACTGCACACTCCCGAAGGCGCCAACTACGTGATGCAGACCTACAGCGTGCAGATCGACCCCACGCTGACCGAAGCGCAACTGACCGATCTGGGTACGCGTCTCAAGCTGCCGGAGGGTTGGACCTACACCTCGCAAATTCTCGATGCCCCGTTGAAGGTGCAGACCGCAACAACTGCGGCCCATGTGCTGCAGGACGAACTCGGCAATAGTTACTCCGAACTCGTTACGAACTAGCTCGGAGTACACCGATGTCTGAAGTCACGCCTGAATCCGTGCCTGAATCTGTGCCTGAATCTGTGCCTGAACCGCTGCACGGCGCGCAAGCGCTCACCACATCTGCGAAGAAGCGCAAGAGCAAGGAGATCGCACCGGGCGTGCATTTCCTTGCCGGGTTCGGCAACACCACGATCCTTGTGGGCAGCGATGCTGTGGCGATTGTTGACCCGGGTTTGCTCACCAGCGGCCCGCGGGTTGTGCGTGAACTGCGGGCCATCACCGATCTGCCGGTTCGCTATGTGATCTACACCCATGGTCATTACGACCACGCCTTCGGCACGCCGTCGATCCTGGCTGATGCTCGTGAACGTGGTCATGCCGCCCCCGACATCGTGGGCCATGTCAACGTGGCCAAGCGGTTCGAGCGCTATCAGAAGACGTCTGGTCACATCGCGAAGACCTTCGACTTCCAGTTCGCTATTTGGGAGGGCGATGGTGGCGATGTTGTGCGCCATGCCGAGTACCACCCGCCCACCATTGAATTCACTGACTCGATCACGCTCGATGATCTCGGCGGTCTTGTTCTCGAATGCCATCACGGCCTTGGTGAAACCGATGATCACATCTGGGTGTGGGCGCCCGAGTCGCGCACCATTGTCGGCGGCGACTTCATCGTGTCGTCATTGCCGAACGCCGGCACACCGTTTCGCGTGCAGCGCTATGTGCTCGAGTGGGCCCAGGCGCTCGAAGCCATGGCGGCGGTTGAGCCGCAGTTCGTCATTAGTGGTCACGGTGGCGTATACACGGACAAGGCCGCCGAGATGCTCGACGTGACGGCCCGCGCCTTGCGCTGGATCGACACCGAGGTTGTTCGCCGCATCAACGACGGCCAATGGCAGGAACAAATCCTCAACGAGGTTGAGCTGCCGGCCGAGTTCGACGAAAGCGAACACTTGCAACCGCTCTATGGCTGCACGCCGTTTGCCGTTCGTGATGTGTTGCGTCGCTATATGGGTTGGTACGACGGCAACCCGTCGATGGTGTTCCCATCAACCCGGGCGCAGATCGCCACCGAGGTTGTCGGACTCATCGGTGGCGTTGATGCGCTGCTGGCCCGTGCCGATGCACTCGCCACCGGAGATGCTGCCGATCAGCAATTGGCCCTGCATCTTGTGGACTACGTGATCTTCAACAACGGTGACGGTGTTGTCGAGGCCCATCGGCGCAAAGCCGATCTGCTTGAAGCCCGGGCCGCCGGTGAGCGGTCGTTCGTTGCTCACAATGTGTTGAAATCCGCGGCTGCTCTCGAGCGGGAATCACTCGAGAGCTAGCAACTAGGCGGCTGGCAGAGCTGCTTACTTGTTGAGATAGGAGTTCAGCGCGGCGACACCGGCGGGCGGGTTCGAAGCGTTGATGCCATCGGCGCCACGCGTGAATAGGTCGAGATAGCCGGCCTCGTCCTCACCGTCACCATTGGGCCATACCCAGTTGATGTAGCCGCCGGCCTTGGTCTTCTCCACATAGGAAGGCGTGAACACCTGGACGCCTTGGTACACCGGCGGGACCTGCAGGATCTTTTCCCACATGGGGATCGAACCACCGGCGAGGACATACGCAGTGAGCGTGTCGAGACCCGGCGACATCATCACCTCGGGCAGCAGACTGTGGAAGTACGCCACCACGGAATCATCGAATGAGGTGACAACCACGGAGTTCGTGCGGCCGAGCTTGGTGATTTCAGCAGCCAGCAGATCGGCAGTGTGCAGCGCGTCGGGGGCCTTGCCCTTGATCTCGATGTTGATCACGTAGTCGGGCCAGCGATTGGCCACATCGGCAAAACGGGGGACGGAAAAATCATCGGGGGTGTAGCCCTCGGGAGGGGCGACATTGCCGGTCCGAATTCCGCGGAAGATGTAATCCGAATCGGGCTGGTCGATGCAGGTATTGGCACAGGTCTTTGAGAACCAGTAGCTGTTATCGAGCGCATGGATCTGGTCGTAGGTGAGCTCGTGCACCTTGAGGTCGCTCTCGGTGGTGCGCTTGGTGTTGTCGTCATGCTGCACAACCAGCACATCATCAACGGTGCGCTGGATATCGAGATCGAGCACATCGACACCGGCCTTCACTGATTCGGCGAAGCCGTACATGGTGGAATGCGGGGCCACGTTCTCGCCGGCGGCATGACCGAGCACGACTGGGCGACCGAGGGCCAGCACACCTTCGACCGTGGAGGCCGGTGAGGTTTTGGCTGGGGTCGTGGTGTTCGTGGACGACGACGAACTGGAACCACAGGCAGCAAGTGCCGTGGAAAGGAAAAGAGCAGAGGCGAGGAGGATCGCAGTGCGTTTCATGCGGGCCACGTTAGTTGGGGGACCGAACTGGCCGAGATGAACCCGAAGTGAATCGTTGGATCAGGATGCCGGTTCGGATGCAGGGACCGTGCGTGCGTGCGTGGGTTGGCCAAATCACCCGTTTCGGTGATTCGTCGCTGCAGTCCCCTCGCCACGATCAACGTATGACAACCCTTCACCGTGATCACCCCGGTTCGACCCTTTTCCGAAACCGCACCGAAGCAGGCGTCCAGTTGGCGGAGCGACTCCGGTCGTTCGCTCGGATGCGACCCATCGTGTTGGGACTTCCTCGCGGTGGGGTGTCGATCGCTGCGCAGGTGGCACGAGTACTTGATGCGCCCCTTGACATCATCGTGGTGCGCAAACTTTGTGTGCCGTTCCAACCGGAGCTGGCCATGGGTGCCATCGGCGAGGACGGAGTTCTCACACTGAACGAGGAGCTCATCCGGCTCGCCCATGTCACCGAACATGACATTGCCCGTGCAGAGATCACCGAACGCGAGGAATTGCGACGTCGGGCGACGCGTTTTCGGGTGCATCATCCTCGTCGTGATCTGCGCAGCCGCACGGTGATCATTGTTGATGACGGGTTGGCCACTGGCGCCACTGCAATCGCTGCCTGCGAAGTAGCGCGGTCGTTGGGGGCACTGCACATCATCGTTGCCGTACCAGTTGCCCCACCGGAAGCCGCCGATCGACTCGCGGATCATGCTGATGAGTTCATCGCACTGGCCACACCCTCGGACTTCCATGCAGTCGGTCAGTTCTACGACCATTTCGGACAGGTCAACGATCGCGAAGTGCTCGACATGTTGAACGAGTACACCGACGGTGAACCCTGGGCAAAGCGCGCCGCAGTTCCCACAACCGCCAGTACCCCCGCGGGTCTTCCTGTGCAGACTCCAGGGCGTAGGCCAGTTCCTACTCCGGCACGCGCAGGATTCCTACCAATCATCGACACTGAGGTCGTTCTCGAGGTCGACGGTGTCAGATTGCCGGGACATTTGGTGATCCCTGCGAAGGCCATTGGTGTTGTGTTGTTCGCCCATGGCAGCGGGAGCAGTCGCCACAGTCCCCGGAATCTGCAGGTGGCCGAAATGCTGCAGATGGCGTCGATCGGCACGTTGCTGTTCGATCTGCTCACCGAGCAGGAAGAAGTCGACCAAGCCAACGTGTTCGATATCGAACTTTTGGCCGGTCGTCTGCTGGCCGCAACTGCGTGGGTCCATGAGCGGCCCGAGTGTGCTGCGCTGCCGATCAGTTACTTCGGCGCCAGTACCGGTGCCGGGGCTGCGTTGTGGGCTGCGGCAGTTTCGTCGGTGCCGATTGCTTCAGTGGTTTCTCGAGGCGGTCGTCCCGATCTGGCCGGAGTGCACCTAAAAGATGTGACCTCGCCGACACTGCTGATCGTCGGCAGTCGCGACCGACCAGTGATCGATCTCAACTGCGATGCGGCAGAGCTAATTGCTGGTGCGACGCGCATGGTGGTGATCCCCGGTGCAACCCATCTGTTCGAGGAACCCGGCACACTGCTGGCCGCCGCCGAAGAAGCGGTTCGATGGTTTGAGCAACACGTGCCGAATAAGGACAACGGCACAGCCCGCGCCGCACTGCCGCTGTAGAGGCGGCGCAGCGTCAGATCACCAGGTGAGACCCATGGTGGCGCGCATGACTGCTTCGAACTCGGCGTCGCCCAGTTGTGCCCGTGTGCCGAGGATGAGCTCCGCGTCGGCACCGACCGGAATGCGCAATGGCGAGTTTTCGTTGGCGAAGATGTCGACGATGGCTTGGCCGACAACTTCGGGGCCGGGACGTCCTTCGGCGTTGAGCGTGTCATCGGCGCCTTCCCATTCGTCATAGAGGCCCTGATAGGCCGCCGGGCGGGGCAGTTCGCCGCTGTCTTTCATGCCCGGGGCAATGAAGCCCGGTTCGATGATGTGGGTGCGGATGCCGAAGTGACGCAGTTCGTAATGCAGCGATTCAGTCATGGCTTCGAGGGCGAACTTGCTGGCGCCATACGCGCCGCCAAGCGGGGCCGAGACGCGACCCTGTACCGAGCCGATGATGACGATGACGCCGCTGCCCCGCTCACGCCATGTGGGAACGACTGCTTGGATGAGCCGCAAGGTGCCGACAACGTTGGTCTCGTGCATGGCCCGGAACTTGTCGATCGGATAGGTCTCGAGCGGTGCCGTTCCGCCCAGGGCGGCGTTGTTGATGATGCCGTCGAGTGGGCCGGCAGCGGCGACCGCTGCTGCGACTGATTCGTCGGAGGTGACATCGAGCGGCAGTCGCAGCGCCACATCGAGCTCGTCGAGCAGTGAGACATCGCGTGCGGTGGCCACCACCTCGTGACCAGCCTTCGTCAGTTCAGTACACGTCGCCGCACCGATCGCCCGGCCCGCACCAGTCACAAGAATTCTCATGAGGTGAAGGTTAGGGGGCAGGCCGACGCCAGGCAGCAAGCGGGTGCATGTGCGGGTGCGGGTGCAGGCATGAATTCGGCTTCCATCAGGTCACGCTCGTGAAGTGTTGGGTTTCAATGCGGTCAGGTGTGGATGATCGTGACCAGCCTTTGGGTGAGTGCACGGTGAACACGGCGTCATCATCGAGCTCCATCCGATAGCCAGGTTTGTGGAATTGTCGATGGTGCGTTCCGCATAACAGGACCATTCGGTGAACATCGGTTCGGCCGCCATTGATCCAGTGATCGATGTGATGCACATCGCAATGTTTAGGTTTGGTGGAACACCCGGGTGCTCGACAGTGTCGGTCGCGGGTGATGATCGCTCTTCGTTGCACCGGTGTGGCGGTGCGAACGCTTCGACCCATGTTGAGCACTTTGTCGCCGGCAACCATGATTCGTTGCACGATGGAATCGCAGGTAAGCAGCGAGACGCCAGCAGCGTCGATGTCGGTGCCATCGAAGGTGACTGCGGTGCCGTGAAGGCGACGATCGAGCGCATCGCTGAACCATGCTCGCTCGGCTGCTGACCAATTGTGGGCTTCGGCCATCTGCTCGAGACCAGCATGACTGTGCACGCCAGCACCGCGCAGGGCGGAGGCACGCAGTTCGGCAACGTCGACCACCAGTGACACATGGGGAAGGAAACGGCCGGTGTCGCTGGCTCCTTCTCGATGCGTCACAGCGAACTTGCAGGCGGCCACAAGCGCGTCACGATTTCGTTGCAACAACGTGCGGGGTTCACCAATGGGCAAGCCGTCGGCATCGACAGGGTCGGGTACATCGAAGTCATGCAGGGCCGCGGTGATGATGGCGGCGTCGGCGGCGTCGAACTGGCCCTGCAGCACGAACTGGCCGTCGAGCAAACGATCGATGTGAAGGCCAGTTGGAGGTTCACGGAACTGGTCGGGACCGTCGGCAGCCTCGGCGCAACGCACCCATTGACGCAGAGCGAGCTCGGTGTTGCCCACAGTGAGCGGCGCAATGATGTCGACAACCGACGAAGCCTGCTCGGCGAACAACGACACGAAACGCTTGGGCACAATGCCCACGACCACCTCGACCTGCGCGGCGTTCAACCGCCCCGCCGACCAGGCCTGGGCAATATCGGGCCACTGCTCGAGCCGTTCCACCCGACGGGCCTGCGCGGTTGCCGCCCGACAACCCAAATCGCACTGATCGGCCATCCAGCCCCGTAACGAACCGGCGCCTTCGTCACGCCACAACTCGTGCTGATCGAAGCGAACCTCGGCCTCGGCTAACAGCGCGGACAGTTGATCGAGCTGGGCTCGAAGCGCCAGAAGTGATTGCGCATCGGCCGGAACACCGGTGTGCACCATCGAACGAACGGCCGCAGCGAGCTGCTCGAACGCCAGATCGAACGACCCCGCACAGCCATGAGCACCGGGTGTGGCGAGACCGGTTCGTGAGCTGGTTCGTGATTCGAACATGTGTTCGATGGTAGGGATTGGGTGTGACAGTGGGAATGGGTCATTCGGCCTATTTCGAACGGTCAAAACTGCGCCGAGAACACCTCGAGTTCGGAGAATCGGAACCACGGGAGCGAGCCAAGGACACACCGAGTTGGAGCACCGGGTACGACCTGGTGATCCAACTCGACGAGTTCGTCGAATCAGCAAAGCGTGGACGGCGGAACGTCCGGCAATCAACGCGGAAGTGCACTTGCGATAGCGTTCACGCAGCGGTCGGCAGGCTGGTCGACTGCTTCAGGCGGAGGATGAAGTCCAGATGAGCACTACGAGCGATTCCCAGATTTTTGCGGAGATGTTTGTTGTTGGAGACGAGTTCATGGACTCAGGAGTTCGTCGAACTGTCAACAGTGTGAAACGCAGCGAGAACTGGACCACCGTGGTCTGTACCGATGGGACGATCGTCCGAGCAGCGAACTCGCGCCGGATTGAGATCCTCAACCCACGATCAACGGTTCGTCCGCCCTTCACGGGAGTCGAGCCTGCGCCACGACCGAAACCCACGCCAAGATTTGCACTGCTGCAGCCGCCTGCGGCGAAAGCTACGCCACCTTCTGAGGCACCTGCCCAGGTAGCTTCAGTCCCCACCCCGGTGGAGGAGAAGACAGACGCCAACGACAGGCGGGCGGAGGGTACTTCGACACAACAGGACAACACCTCCCCGCCATCAGAAACCAGCGAGATCGCTGCTCGCCCGATCTCAGCGGCAGGACGCATCCCGCCACCGGCTCTACCCGCCCCAAGGTCTTGGTCGGATCGCTCCGCAACAAGATCGGCGAAGCAACTCGAGACCATCACCACGATGGTCGAGTACATCCTTTGGGGCCTGCTGGGCCTCACGATCCTGGGCGCGGTGATTGCAGCGACTCGAACCCAATCAAGCATCTGCGGAAACACTCTCGCATCCGCCACGACCTGCGAGTCGTACCCATACATCATCCCGTCAATCGCCGCGGCCGTGATTGCTACAGCGTTCTACCTCTTCGCAATTGCGGTCATGCGAGCGATCCGACTGTGGGCTCAGCGGATTGCTGCTGGGGTTCCCGTCTGACTGAGGCCCTCATCCAAGAAGGTCCCAGTGAAATGCTGGGACTCAGTCCTTCAACTCAATCCTCGACAACACGAAGTTCTCGGTCTCCTTGTCCTGGAAGTAGATCGAGCAGGACTTCATTCCACGTGTGAGCAGCACCCGGTAGGTGTGCGCCACCATCCGCGTGTACTCATCAGCGGCTCGCTTCGCAGAACGCTTGACCACGCTGTCATGGCTGAAGGTCGGTTGACCCACCCAGCCCTGCCGCGCCCGATAAACGAGGTCGTTGCCCCAGATCAGGCCAACGTGGTCGAACTCGAAACCTTGTGCGGTGTACACACACCCAACCTGCTCAACGCCTCCGGGGTCGGTTGCCCAGAAGTCGGCCTTCGGGATGCCCTTCGCTAGACGTGTCGCATCCGGTTTGGCGTTCCACGGCATCGACCAATCGCCGACCTTCACATCGTTAACGAGAATTCCGCCCTCTTCGGGGTCAGACCACGGCCAGCAGTACCCAGCGACGAGTCGGGATGATTGCCCGGCCACCACTCTCGTGCGCATCTCCGCTTCGAGTTCCTCGACAGAGTCGACGATGTTGAGATCGAACGCATCGGCATCGTTCCAAAGGATCTGTGCGGTGTTCTCAAGACCAAGCGTGTTATCCACCCATTGCACATAGGCGTCGGATCCGTTGCAGCGGAACTGCGCCTCAAGTTCGTGCTCCACGATCCGAGCACCGAGCCGGCGAGCGGCGTCGCGAATGAGTGCGCTTGAGCCGACCTCACCAGGGCGCACCACCTGCTTGTCATCAATGAAGAACGCCGTCACCTTCGCTGCGTGGATCAGCTCATCAATCTGCGGCTTCTCGCTCTTCTTCGCCGCTGGCGTGAAGCGAGTATTGGAGTTCACTCGGATCCGGTGCGCCTCGTCGGCCACGATCAGATCGATGACGTTCTCCTCGGCCTGCCCGTAGTTGTTGAAGTAACGAAAGAGGTTCTTCGCTCGCGTCCCGACTGTCTTCTGCATGGTCTTCGTGAACGCACGCGAACCGGTGGCGTGCTCGACGACCATCCCTTGGCGCGCGAGCTCGGCCATGAGATTCACGGCGATGAGGCTTTTGCCCGTTCCCGGACCGCCGCGAATGAGAAAGACCGTCTTCTGCGTGCCTAGTTGGTAGGCCCGAACCTTCGAGATGATGTCGTTGCAAGAGACCCGCTGCTCATCGAGCAACACAAAGGTCGGTTCACCTCCGATGACTCCGGCGACATGCTTGAGCAAACCTGCACTCGGCTTGTAGCGACCAACAAGGATTGTCTCGAGCACAGAACCACCGTCGCCGCGGCCGACATGGTTGACGAGGTAACCGGCGAGATCCTCCATTCCGTCAGCGATGTACGACGGCACCATGCCAACGAGATCCTCGAACTTCTCATCGAAGATCGCACCCGCATGCTGCGGTCGGAGGTTATGGAGGAATCCGCACGCGTTGATCGCCACTTCACCACCAGAGAATGCCGTGTGCGTGTCGAGTAGATAGCGCTGATAGTCAGCGGCCTGGCGACTGGGGTGGAGCTGCGGCCGAACCCGTCCCCCGATGAACGTCTCGACACAGTCGTCGATGTCACTCTCCGACACAGAATCCCACTGCTTCAGTTCAACCACGACACTGCTCGGCCGGCCATTCGAATCGTTGCCGGCGACCATCACATCAAGCCGCTTCGAGGTCAGCGGCATCTGGTATTCGACAATGATCCCCTGATCAGTCAGATCAGCGATCTGCAGGACGTTCGAGAATCGTGTGAGCGAGTTCTGCCATGAACGGATCTCGGAGTCGGCCGGCTTGTGCCGGTACTCCTCCTGAAAGTTCTGGATGAGTTGGTCGACGATGCGCGAATTCGCCGTGTCCGCCATAAATGTCGTGGACATCCCCGAGTACAGATGCATACGTCGAACTCCCGCCGATCAATCTCTAACTCGACGATTCTGTCAGAGTCACTCGGATGGTGGGTCCTGCCCCGACAAACCGTCCCCCGCCTGGCCCCGACCTTCAGCCCCGATCACAGGGTCGTGAGGAACTCCGCAGCCACGTCGAGTGCTTCGCCGATGCATACATCCATATCGAGATACCGGTACGTGCCCAAACGACCGACGAAGGTCACGCCAGTTTCGTGTTTCGCTGCTTCGAGATAGCGATCGAGCAGCACGCTGTCATCGTTGAGACGCAACGGGTAATACGGCGTGTCGTCCTCAACGCACTCGCGACTGAATTCCAGGTAGATCACTGTCTGCTCGTGTGTCTCCCATGGCGTGAAATGGTTGAACTCCGTGGTGCGGGTGAACGGAACGTCGACATCGCACTGGTTCATGGTGGCGCTGCCTTGGAAGTCGCCGTTATGCACCTCCTCAACGAAATCCAGCGTTCGGTAGCGCAACCGACCAAATGAATGACCAAACCATGCGTCAAGCGGACCGGTCCAGAAGATGTGGTCATAAGAACGCAGCGAATCGGAATCGACCTTGGTATTCAGATGCACGGTGATGAGCCGATGATCCAGGAGTTGTTCGAAGATCGGCGTATAGCCATCTCTTGGAATGGCTTGGATCGGGTGGGAGTAATACGCAGTGTCGTAGTCGAAGCGAACAGGCAAACGTTGCAGAATCGACGCTGGTAGTTCCGAAGGCGCAACACCCCACTGCTTGGTTGTGTACCCCTCGAAAAAACGCTCGTACAGCACGTCGCCAAGCACGGACCGACCGTAGGCCTCGAGGTCGGTGCGCTCGCCCATGGGAACTGACTGCGACGCAATGAACTCCTGCGCTTCGCGAGGTGTGAAAGATGTGCCGAACACCTGATTGATCGTGAGCAGATTGATAGGAAGCGGATACACCCTGCCGGCGGCAGTGGCGAACACCCGAAACTGAAAGGGCACGAACTCGCCGAAGCGACAGAGGTACTCCCAGACCCTCAGATCGCCAGTGTGAAAAATATGCGGTCCGTACCGGTGCACATTCGTGCCGGTGACATGACGTTCGGTGAAGCAGTTTCCGCCGATGTGCTCACGTGACTCGAAGATCTCAACCGCAATACCGGCCTCTGCGAGTTGGCGTGCGATCACCGAACCTGAGAAGCCAGCTCCTACGACCGCAATGTTCACCTCTCTAGAATACGTTGGCGTTTCTCACCCCGATACTGCATGAGGCTGATCATGACCTTCTCGAAGACTGGGCCTCTCGATCTGCTGGTGGCGTGCCCAGGAGATTTCGAGACCGGCGGTCCCGAATGCATCCATCAACTCGTTGACTCCATCAACCGCCAAGGTGGCTCAGCCCGGGTGCTCTATTGGCCGCCACGCCCCGATTGGACCACACCGCCTCCCTACAGGCACTACGACACTCCGATCGCAATGATCGACTCGGTTCCGGCGGCAAGCCATGTGCTGCTGCCCGAGACCTACACCCATATCGCCGGCGAATTCGGCGGTTCACAGCTGGGACTGTGGTGGCTGAGCGTGGACAATTTTCTCTGGCATGGGGCCTTCCCGCCGAGGACCGTGCGTCGACGACTGCGGCGCATCGCCGCTGAACGCCTTCACACCCGATTCACCCGCCTCTGGCTGCGGCCGTACCTGCGGCGAATCGACTTTCACCTGACACAGTCCGAGTACGCCTCGGAGTTCCTGGCAAAACATGGAATCACCAGCACCTACATCGGTGATCACACTGTTGTCTCTGTCTCCGAATCGCCCACAACCGAACTGCGATCGGGCGGAATCATTACCAACGGCAACAAAGGTGTGGCCCTGCGCGAGCGATTCGAGGAACTGAACCCTCACCTTGAGATTCGAGCCCTTCGCGGGCTCTCCAGTTCTGAGGTTGCCGATGCCATGTGTAGCGCTGATGTGTACATCGACTTCGGTGACCACCCGGGCAAGGACCGGATGCCCCGCGAGGCCGCACTTCGGGGATGCATCGTGGCCACGCATCGCGCTGGGGCGGCGGTCAACCCGATCGATGTTCCGATCCCGAACCAGTTCAAGTTCGATGGAACCGATGCTGATCTTCGCCGGATCGGAGCGGTGCTCACCGATGTTCTGAGCGATCCCGCTGCGGCGTTACACGCGCAGGCCCCCTACCGCGAGGTGCTCGCTGTAGAGCGCGAAACCTTCGACCGGGCAGTCGCCAGTTTCTTCGAACTCTGACGATCAACGGTGATTCGCGAACTTGGCCGGCTTACGGTTCCGATTCGCCCGACACTGCTTGCGCACCTTCGGCAAGACTTACCGACGTGAGCACACTCAACGATCTCCGAGCCGCTATCGACGCTGCAGTGGCCGGCGGTCTGTTGCCGGCCTGCCAGTTCGCCATTGGGCTCGATAACGAGATCGTTGCCTTCGAATCCTTCGGCAGCGCGGCCACCACTGATCGGTTCTGCATCTTCTCGGCCACCAAGCCAATGGTGTCGCTCACCATGGCACTGCTTATCGACGAAGGAGCGCTCGCGCTCGGTGACACCGTCGGCCAGCACATCGGCGAACTCGCCCAGGCTGGGTTGGGTGACATCACCATTGAACAGTTGATGTTGCACACCGGCGGCTTTCCCAACGCACCCATGCCCGGAGCCGATGGTGGCGATGCGGTGTTGCGTCGCGCGGCCTTCACCACCTGGCGTAGCGAGTGGGAACCGGGCAGCCGCTTTGAGTACCACTACGAGAGTGCGCATTGGGTGCTGGCCGATCTCATCGACCG
>CANFQA010000038.1 GCA_947449015.1 Microthrixaceae bacterium
AGCAATGCGCAGCAATGCTCGAACGTCGGGGTCATGCGGCTGCGGCTCAAGCGGGTCCCAGAAGAACACCAGCATGTCGATCCGCCCTTCGGCGATCATTGCCCCGATCTGCTGATCACCACCCATCGGACCACTATGCAGCCGGGTGACGTTGAGACCGAGTTCATCGATCAGCATGCCGCCGGTGGTACCAGTGGCCCAGAGTTCGCATCCGGCGAGTTCCTGTATATGGCTCTCGGCCCACTCAAGCAGTGCAGGCTTCTTATTGTCATGGGCGACCAACGCCAGTCGTGGTCGCTGCGGATCAGTCGACCCGTTCTCTCTTTGTCTGTTCATGTTCGGAAAGTGTCGCAACCCGAGATGCCACCACGATGACAACGACGTGACAGCACGATGAATCATTGCGCCCTACGCGCGTCTCACGCGCCGGTTCAGGTGGGACAGCGAACAGTGTCGCGACGCCACACCGGCAATCCGTCGACCACTGCCACACGCTCATAGCAGCGTTGCATCAGCGCGCCCACCGGATAGCGGTCGGGGCTGTAGCCCGCCCAGTCGGTACCCGGTCGTGCCGCGTCGATGATGACCGCCGGCGGATTCCGATCAAGGTCTCCCATGAAGATCGTCCACCGGCTGCGATAGGGCTCGCCTCTAATGATGGACGCGTCGAGCACAGACTCCCGACTGGCCCAGTTCCCGGTGAGGTACCCGTCGTGCAGGAACACGCCGGCCGGCGCACGATCAGCCGAGACGTACACATCGGGAAGCGCTCCCCAGACCAGAATCCGATCCGATGCCGTTGTGGTGCTCTGCACATAGCGGCCCACGGCGGTGAAGTTCGACAGATCGGCTGGATGCACGAATGCCAGAACGAGAAGTGCGACTGAGGAGATCGCAGTGAGCGATGCCACCGTTCGCCAAGCCGCTTTGGTGGCAAACGTGAGCGCAACACCAGTGATTGCCGCCAGTGGCGGTACCAACTGTTGGTAGTAGTGACCGAAAAATCGCAGGCCGATGGGCAGCACCACTACGGAAGCCACCAACCACACCAACAGCACTGGATCAATCCGCGCACGACGCTTTGCCGCTGCCCAAAGGCCGTACATCATCGGGAGATGGAAGAGCGCGAACACCACGGTGAGGCCCGCGCCGACAGCAAGCGCTCGCGAGGTGGAGATCCCGCCATTGAGATAATCGCCGTTATCGGCCCATCCCCATCGCCACATGCGGCCCGCATCTACAACCAGAAATAGCGGCAGCACGGCCAGTACCGCACCGACAATGACCGCACCGACGCAGCGGAGGCGATCGCTTCGCAGACGCACCGCTTCGTAGAACACCGGCAAGAACACCACCACGTAGGGCTGCTTGCAGTTGGCGGCCACAGCGACGCAGGCCCCGGCCACCACGAACAGGGCCGGACGTGGCATGCGCGAATTCCGAGACGCAACAACGGCGAGGATTGCGCCCGATGCCGGCAGCAGACCCCAGAGCTCGAAGTTGGCTGCCTGCGCATCCGCAGGGAGGAACAGGGCTGTACCAACTACCGCGAGCACACCTGCCGCGAGCGAAGCCCGGCGATCGGAACTGAGTCGCCCGACGAGAGCAACGATGACGACACCGTTGAGGAATATCGCGACCGCGCACAGCAGACGAACCCAGCGCATATCGACGCTGATCTCATGGACGATCGCGTAGAGGTAGGGAACAACTGGTGGCTTGCGATCAATGACATTGACGTACATTTCGCCACCGCGGCCGACCACGCCGCCCATGACCTGAAGGAATGATTCATCACGGTCGAACATGCCCGTAAATACAATGCCGGGCGAACGGGCGATGAGCGTGGTGACACCGAGGACCACAGCAACGGACCACGCCCACCCAAGCGCGCCGATTCTCGCCGAGACGCGTCTGGCGAAATCGGCAAGACGCTCTCGACGCGTCGCTACAGGCGTGGGTGTTGGGGTGGGCTGGATCACGGGAACTCCGGAGGGTACAGACGCAAAGCCTCACACACCGAGCACCGTTCATCGTGCCCATCTCGACTGGTCGCCGGTTCTACGCTGCAGGCTGTGGACGCAACTGATGAGAAATCCAACGAGGAATCACGCGAACCGGCAGATCCGATTGCCCAACTCCTCGACCGAGCGGCGATTGGCGACCTGATCTTGCAGTACTGCAGGGGGATCGATCGGTTCGATCGATCCGCTGTCGAAGCTTGCTTCCACCCTGATGCCACCGATACCCATGGCTCGTTCAGCGGAACGATCAGCGAATTCATCGACTGGGCCTTCCACCTGCTCGAGCGGTACGACTCCACGATGCATCTCGTGGCCAATCAGCTCATCACCCTGTCGGGCGATCGCGCAGTTTCGGAGACCTACGGGATCGCCTATCACCGAAGCAGCAATCCCGATCCCCGCCGCAACCTGACCGTCGGGTTCCGGTACATCGATCTGATGGAACGACGAACCGACCAGACCTGGCGCATCGCCGAGCGTGTAGCCACCACTGAGTGGGTCACCGCTCCGGCCACCACCGAGCACTGGCCCATCCCCGCCGACTCAGCGGTTGGCACCCGAGACCACACCGACCCGATTCATGTGTTCCTCGCCCGACTCGATGATCGTCCGTGACACACTTTCCCAGCGCTCGTTGATCAGGCGCCAACGACCGATCGTTCAACCCGAGGAGAACCAATGCGCGCAGTCCGTTGCATCGAAGGGCGACCAACAGTCGTCGATGTCGAACCGTCACAGGGTGAAGGTGTGCGCGTGCGCGTCGCCTCTGCGGGCATCTGTGGTTCCGATCTCCACCTCATGGGCATGGGGCTCCCGCTCACATTTGGACATGAGATCGCCGGCACTCTTCCCGACGGTACGCCGGTGGCCATTGAACCGCTGGCGCCATGCGGCGAATGTACGCCCTGCCTCGATGGTCAATACCAGCGCTGCGCGCTGGGTCCGAGCATTGTGTTCGGCGTTGGCCGCGACGGAGGCATGGCCGACGAGGTACTCACACCCGAATCTTCGTTGACCCTGCTGCCCGCAAGCGTGGCCGCCACCAACGGCTGCCTGGTCGAGCCACTGGCCGTCGCCGTGCACGGTGTGCGTCGCGGGGGCATTCGCCCGACCGATCGCGTCGCCGTTATCGGTGGCGGAACCATTGGCCAGATGGCGCTGGTGGTGTCACAGGCCACTGGAGCAAGTGTGGATCTGACCGCGCGCCATGATCGCCAGCGTGAAGCCGCCGAGCGTCTCGGTGCCGGCGAAATCCGCGACGGTGGCTACGACGTTGTTATCGAAGCCGCGGGCACTTCATCTGCGCTCACCGAAGCTGTCAACCGATGCCGTTCAGGTGGCACCGTTGTGCTGCTCGGCAGTTACTGGGACGGCACCATCGAGATGCCTGGGCTGAGTGTGACCATGAAAGAGATCACGCTTGTTCCCGCCACCATGTACAACCGGGTCGGACCATCTCGCGATATCGAGGTGGCCGCTTCCATCCTGGGCGCACGGCCAGAACTTCCCGACGCGGTCATCACGCACCGGTTCCCCCTCGATGCGGGTGCTGAGGCGTTCGCTGTCGCCGCCGACCGATCGGCCGGAGCCATCAAGGTCGTGCTCGAACCCTGACTTCGAGCGTCTGGGTCGCTAGGCCTCGAGACGCTCCAACAGATCAGTCACTGACGGGTTCACCAGAACCGCGTCGCCGATGAGCACCGTGGGGACGGTTTCAGAACCGATGCGCTCGTTGAGCATGGCCCGGGCCCCAGCGTCCTCCCAGATGTTGACAGCCTCATGCGCAATGCCATGACGCTCAAGCCCGGCAAACAACACACGACAGAAGCCGCATCCGGGCCGCCACAGAACTGTGAGCGGTACTGCCTGCTCGCTCATGCGAAGTCGAGAGGATCGCGCAGAGAACGCTTCAGCTCGGCGAACCCTGGAGTGCGAGCCATGATGGCCACGGCATCCCAGAGTTCAAGGGCGGCATCGCCCTTGGGGGCCTTCGAGATGACCGGACCGAACAGGGATGCTTCGGTGGCTGTACCGGGGGTGAAGGTGAGAATCGGGGTGCCGACATCGCGCCCGGTGCGGCTGAGCGCCAGTTCAGTCTCCTCACGCAGAATCGCGTCGTACGAGTCGTCAGTGGCAGCCGCAGCCAACCACGCGCCAAGCCCGGCGTCGGCAACAACCTCAGTAATGAGATTTTCAGGGATCGGCGTGCCGCTGAAGACTGATGCGGAGACACCCTCGAGATGCATGCGCTTGCCGGCGGCGGTGTAGAACGCGGCGACGGCGTCATTGCCGCCAGCATCACGTGCAGCGGCAGCCACGCGGAGCATGTCACGACCCAAACCGTGGAGTGACGGGTACGCAGGAGGGAACTTCGAGTAGTCGGTATCGGCATTGACAATGGCCAGTGCGATGAAACGCCACTGCACATCAAGCCCACGCTGGGTGGCGACGTCTGCGACCCAACGGCTCGTGATCCACGCGAACGGGCAGATCGGATCGAAGAAGAATTCAAGGTCAGCAGTGGTCGACATGGGTACAGCCTATGGGGGATGACAGCCCTCAGCGCCCACTCGCCACCATCTCCATGGGAGTCGAGCCGGTAGCGTTTGGGGATCATGAGTTCCACCGATCTTTCTGCCGATCTCGTCTCCGCACTCGAACTCGCACTCAATGCTGCCCGCACCGCGCCCCCGTATGAGTCCGATGAGGTCGATGGCCGCCGGCTGCGGGCTGAACGCGGTCGCTCCGCAGTGCTGAGCGCTGCACTTGATCTGGTCAACTCCGGCAACCCTGCGCCCACCATCGCTGAAATCGCCGAGTCCAGTGGCGTCTCAGAGCGAACCATCTTCCGCTACTTCCCTGATCGCGATGCCCTGTTCAGTGCGCTGGTGTTCGAGGTCATCCCGCGCATCGCCCAGTACCTGAGTTTTGAGCGACCCAACGGCACGCTCGCAGATCGAGTCGAGCGTCTGGTCACCCAGCGCTGCGACTTCGTGCGCGTCGCCGGACCTTTTGCGCGATCGGTCGAAACGCTCAGCCCGCACTCGTCGGTGGCCGCGCTGATGCTGCAGCTGCGTCGCACCCGATTACGCGATCAGATCATCGTCTGGTTGGGCCCCGAGCTTGCCGCCGATGATTCCGGACACATTGCGGTGCTCGACGCACTGCTGTCGCGTTCGGTCATCGAACATCTCGTGGCCGATCTTGGTCGCGATGGCGCGATCCGATCATTGGGCGACTCCATCATCCGCATCGTCAGCTGACCATCACCTCAGTCGGGTCAGAACGCCGACTGCAGCACCTCGACGTTGTTGCCGATCACTGAGACGACATCGAACCGCAGATCAGTGGCCCTGGCGCCATGATCACGCATCCATTGCATGGCGAGTCGCCGAATCCTGCGCTGCTTGGCAATGCCAACCGCCTCGGCCGGCGAGCCGTAGGCATTCGATGAGCGGGTCTTCACCTCACTGAAGATGATGATTCCGCCGCAGCGGGCCACGATGTCGAGTTCCCCCTCGCGGCAGCTCCAGTTGCGATCAAGAACCTCGTACCCGTTGCGCTCGTACCACTGCACAGCCAGGCGTTCGCCACGTGCCCCGAGCGCACGTCGACCAGCGCTCAATCCGAGCGGCCACTCATTCGAGCCCCAACTCCTCGCGGGGGAGCTCTTCGATATTGACGTCCTTGAACGTGACGACCCGGACATGGGTGACAAAACGATTCTGGCGGTACATATCCCAGACCCAGGCATCGCGAAGTTCGATCTCGACTCGGGTGCGGCCGTTCTCATGCACCACGTTCTGATGCACCTCATTGGCGAGGTAGAACCGACGCTCGGTCTCAACCACGAAGCGGAACATCGGACAGACGTCCTTGTACTCGCGATAGAGGTGGAGTTCGACGTCGGACTCGTACTCCTCGAGATCCTCAGCACTCATGGACACCCTCGCCTGTGGAGCTGGAGAACCGGACCGAAGACTGCAGTGCGACCGATGCTTTGCGCTTCAACAGCACCACCAACGGTCGATGCGAAACCTCAGTAACGCTTCTCTTTGATCTTGGCCGACTTCCCGACGCGATCGCGCAGGTAGTAGAGCTTGGCGCGCCGGACATCGCCACGGGTGACGACTTCGATCTTGGCCAGGATCGGCGAGTGAACTGGGAAGGTGCGCTCGACGCCAACGCCGAAGCTCACCTTGCGCACGGTGAAGGTCTCGCGCAGGCCATCTCCCTGGCGACGGATGACCGCGCCCTGGAACAACTGCACACGCTCACGATTTCCCTCGACCACGCGGACATGGATCTTGAGGGTGTCACCCGCACCGAAGTCGGGAACATCGTCGCGGAGGCTCTGGGCGTCAATGAGGTCGATGGCGTTCATCTGAGGGAGTTCCTGGCACTGGGAGGCGGAGACCGCCGGCGGATCGCAGGGAACCGACCGGTTCCCCGAAGGAGTCGCCATGCTACGGCAGGTGAGTCCGAATCGGCAAAGCCCGCCGAGATCGAGGCCCGATGGCCCGCTTCACCACGCCCGGCGTTGCTCAGTCCAGCAGTCCGAACTCGAAGAGCAAAGCGCTCTCAGGCCCAGTGAGCCCGCCGCGCTGCTCGATGAGATCCGGGCGGGCGGCCAGCGTGCGCCCAAGCGCGTGTGCCCGTCGCCACCGCTCGATACGGCCGTGATCGCCCGAGCGCAGCACCTCGGGCACCTCCATGCCCCGAAACACTGCGGGCTTGGTGAACTGGGGGTACTCCAGCAGTCCGTGACTGAACGACTCATCGCCCGCCGAGGCAGCATTGCCCATCACCCCGGGGACCAAACGTCCAACGGCCTCGAGCACAACCATGGCCGCCACCTCCCCACCGCCAAGCACATAGTCGCCAATGGAGAGTTCGCCATCACAGAGTTCAGTGCGAACCCGATCATCAACACCCTCATAACGACCACACAGCATCGAGAACCCACCACCATCGGCGAGTTCCTGAGCCAGATCCTGATCGAGGCGACGACCACCGGGGCCGAGCAAGAACAATGGTCTCGGCGGTTGTGCTGCCTCGACCGAGGCAAAGATTGGTTCCGCGCGCAGCACCATTCCGGCGCCACCACCGAACGGAGTGTCATCGACCGTTCGGTGCACATCAGTGGTGTGCTCACGCAGATCATGCACACGGATGTCGAGCAGTCCGCGCTGCGATGCTCGGCCCAGCAGACTTTGCCCGGCGAACTCCGACACCATTGTCGGAAAGATCGAGAACACGTCGATCCGCATGGTTCAGTCCTCGTCGAGCAACTCGAACAAACCGGCGGGGACATCGACGACGAGTCGGTCGTGTGCATCGCGCTCGACAAGGAAACGCAGCGGGACCAGCGCACCGGTATCAAGCACCAGAAGATCACTGGCCGGATTGTCCTGCACCGCTTCGACGATGCCGCGATCGGTGCCATCAACTTCGATGACCTGCGAACCGATGAGACGATGCACCCAAAGATCGTTGGGATCGTCATCGGGCAATGCCTCAGCCCGCAGTGGGCGCCCAACAATCGCCTCAGCGCCCTCGCGCCCAAACACGCCTTCGAACGTGACCACGAAGCGATGTTGATGGGGGCGCGAGGAAATGATTGTCAGTTCACGGTCGCCGGCAATGAGCACCGAACCCACCGCCACCCGTGAGGTCTCAGTGGTAATGAGGGAGACCACGACCTCGCCGCGCACACCATGGGGCTTATCGATGCGGCCGACCTCGAGAAGGGTCACTGCGTCAGTCGAGGAACTCGACCTCGACATCGCCGCCATCACGAGCGGCGGCGGCGCGGACGACGGTTCGGATGGACTGGGCAACCCGGCCACGCTTGCCGATGACACGGCCCATATCGCCAGCTCCGACCTTGACGTTCAGGACGGGACGACGACCGCGGTCATCAAGTTCGACGTCGACGGCATCGGGATGCTCGACCAGCTGCTTGACCACGTAGATGAGCACAGCTTTGGCCGTGACCAGATCAGGACCTGAGGTCTCTTCGACGACGTCGGTCACGACGCTGCGCCGGTGAACTGCTCCCAGGCACCGGAAATCTTCAGAAGCTTCTCAACCGCTTCAGTGGGCTGCGCGCCCTTCTGGAGCCATGCCACTGCCTTGTCGTTGTCGACGGTGATCGACGACGGCTCGGTGCGGGGGTTGTAGTGACCGACGATTTCGATGAAGCGGCCATTGCGCGGTGAACGCGCGTCGGCGGCGACGATGCGATACGTCGGCTGCTTGGTCTTTCCCATCCGCATCAGGCGGAGCTTTACCACGGCGATTCTCTCTTCTGCTTGGAACGAACGGCCCTCTATCGTGGCCCTAGATGCCCCTTAGGGGCAAGTCTGACGGTCAGCCCCTGCCAGGACCGAGCCCAAATCCACCCTCAGGTCCACTCTCAAGTCCTCTGGCAAGTCCTCCGGCAAGTCCCCCGCCGGCACTCAGATCAGGTAGGCCGGAGCCCTTTGCGAGCTTGGTCGGATCGAGATCAGGCAGTCGCAGGGGCTTCTTGGTGGCGGGGGCCACACGACCACCGCCGCCGGTGCGACCTCCGGGCCCCTTGCCCTTGACCTTGGCCGCTTTGCGCTTGGACTTGGTGAGCTTCTTGGTGCCCATCCCACCCATGCGCTTCATCATCTTCGACATCTCTTTGAACTGTTTGATCAACTCGGCGACCCGGGTCGGGTCGGCACCTGAGCCTTTGGCGATACGCAGTCGGCGGGACTGATCGATGAGATCAGGATCGCGGCGTTCGGCGGGTGTCATCGAGCGGATGATGGCCTCAACCCGGGCGATCTCTCGATCGTCGATCTGGGCGTTGCGCACCTCCTTGGGCACACCGGGCATCATGCCGAGCACTCCGGAGAGCGGGCCCATCTTCTTGAGCTGCTGCATCTGATCGAGGAAATCCTCGAACGTGAACTGCCCTTCAAGCAGACGAGCAGCGGCTGCCTCGGTCTCCTCTTTCTCGAAGACCTGCTCGGCCTTCTCAATCAGGGTGAGCATGTCTCCCATGCCGAGAATGCGTCCGGCGAGTCGGTCGGGATGGAAGAGATCGAATTCGTCGAGCTTCTCGCCAGTAGATGCGAAGGCGATGGGGCGGCCCACGACCTCTTTGACGCTGAGCGCCGCACCACCGCGGGCATCGCCGTCGAGCTTGGTGAGGATGACGCCATCGAGCTCAAGCGTTTGATGGAACGCCTCAGCCGTGGTGACGGCGTCCTGGCCGGTCATGGCATCGATGACGAGGAACGTGTAATTCGGATTCACCGCTTCGGAGATGCGGCGCACCTCATCCATGAGCTCGGCGTCGATAGCAAGACGACCAGCGGTATCGACGATGACAACATCGCGACCGGTGCGGCGGGCCTCAGCAATACCGGCAGCGGCGACCGCCACCGGATCAGTGGCCTCGGAGAACACCGGAACCTCGAGCTGACGACCGAGTGTGCGCAACTGCTCGACTGCAGCGGGACGCTGGAGATCAGCGCCGACAAGCAACGGATGACGGCCTTGGCTCTTGAACCAGCGAGCCAACTTGGCCGAGTTCGTGGTCTTACCCGAACCCTGCAGACCTGCCATCAGAACAACAGTCGGCGGCTTGGAGCTGTAGGCGATACGAATGGTCTCGCCACCGAGTGTGCGGGTGAGTTCCTCGTTGACGATCTTGACGACCTGCTGGCCGGGATTCAGCGCCTTGGAGAGCTCCTCGCCAAGCGCACGTTCACGCACGCGAGCAATGAAGTTCTTGACGACGGTGAAATTGACGTCGGCCTCGAGCAGGGCGAGACGGATCTCGCGCATTGCGTCGTCGACATCAGCCTCAGTGAGCAGGCCCTTGCCGCGCAGACGCCCGAGGACGCCTTCGAATCGATCGGAGAGTGCTTCGAACATGGATCAGTTCCGTTCGGGGAGTACGAGGGAGATCAGAAAGTTCATGAGAAGAGTGCGTCGACGAACTCGGCGGGATCGAAAGGTACGAGGTCGTCGATTCCTTCGCCGAGCCCGACGGCTTTGACCGGAATGCCGAGCTGCTCATGGATGGCGATGACGATGCCGCCCTTTGCGGAACCATCGAGTTTGGTGAGCACAACGCCGGTGAGTTCCACGGCCTCGGTGAACTGCTGGGCTTGTACCAGGCCGTTCTGGCCGGTGGTGGCATCAAGCACGAGCAGCACCTCAGTGACGGTGCCCGCTCCCTGGTCGGCAACACGACGCACCTTACGAAGTTCATCCATGAGATTGATCTTGGTATGCAGTCGACCGGCGGTATCACCAAGCACGAGATCAGCACCGCGAGCTGCAGCGGCAGCCACACCGTCGAAGATCACCGCGCTGGGATCGCCGCCTTCATTGCCACGTACCAGTTCTGCCCCGGCGCGCTCTGCCCACATGCCGAGTTGCTCCGCCGCAGCAGCGCGGAAGGTATCGCCAGCTGCCATCACAACGCGATGGCCAGCGGCCACCTCCCGGGCGCCGAGCTTGCCAATGGTGGTGGTCTTGCCCACCCCGTTCACGCCAACGAACAACCAGACAGTCGGTCCTTCGGCATCGGTGAAATGGAGGTCTCGGTCGAAGTTGACGAGACGAGCGGTGAGTTCCGCTTTGAGTGCACCGAGTAGTTCCTCGCCGGTGCTGAGGCCCTGCGCCTTCACCTGTGCGCGTAGATGGGTGAGTAGATCCTGCGTGGCGTTCATTCCCACATCGGCGAGAATCAGCGCCTCCTCGAGTTCGTCCCAGGTCTCGGCATCGATCTTGGTACGACCACCGATAGCGCCCACATATCCCGACAATGCATTGCGGGCCTTCGAGAGACGATCACGGAACCGCGGGCGCTCGACAACACGCGGGGCAGGTTCGGGCTCGGGCTCTGGGACTGCTTCTGGCTCGGGCTCGAGAACTACTTCAGGCTCGGGTTGAGGCTCTGGGACTGCTTCTGGCTCGGGCTCAGGCTCGGGCTCTTGGGCTCGTTCGACCGCCGGCGGTGCCACTTTGGTGGCGGGAGGCTTGGCAGAGCGGGTTTCGATCCCACTCGCGCGACGTTGACGATGGACGACCAGACCGAGACCAGTGCCAACAAGCACGACCAGGACAAGAGCGAGGATGAGCACCAGAGTCATGAGAGAGTCAGCCTAGTGGCCGACCTCGGCCGCGCCGCCGGGCTGAACGCGTCGATGGGGCCGCCGTGCGGCCCCATCGAACTCCCCCGTTGGAGGTGCCGGGAGTTCTGGATTGATCGGAATTAGTTCCGGCTCACTTGGTGCCGAGAGTCCCAAGCGTGACCTCAACCTGCGCGCTTTGCCCATCTCGTTCGATCGTGACAGTCACGGTGTCACCCGGGTTATAGGCGCTGATGGTGCCGCGCAGTTCATCGAAAGCGTGGATCGGTGTGCCATCGACAGCAGTAATGAGATCACCGGGCTTGATCCCTGCGATATCGGCGGGACCACCTGGGGTCACCGACTTCACATAGGCACCGCTGGCGCCGTTGGGCGTGGTGCTCGGACCAGTCAGTCCGAGACCCGCCTTGGCCACCGACTGACCGGCCACGAGCTTGTCAGCGGCATTCTTTGCCGTTGCGATTGGGATGGCGAACCCGATGCCATTGTTCTCACCGGTCTGACTGAAAATGGCGGTGTTGATGCCGATGATCTGTCCGGCTCGGTCGGCCAGCGCACCACCGGAGTTCCCCGGGTTAATCGACGCATCGGTTTGAATCATGTTGACCACGACGCCTTTGTCGTTGTCCACCGGACGATTCACCGCCGAGACGATGCCCGAGGTGACTGTCTGGGTGAGGCCGAACGGACTGCCGACCGCCACGGTCATCTGCCCCACCATCGGTTTGGCCTGCGACAAGGTGGCCGCCGGTGCACTGAGACCCGAGACACGAACCACGGCGATATCAGTACCTGTGTCGGCACCAAGAACCTGTCCGCTATGACTTTTCCCGTCTGCGGTGCGGACGGTCACGGTGGAGGCGGAACCCACCACGTGGGCATTTGTCATGACCAAACCCGACGAGTCATACACAACGCCGGAGCCGAGACCCTCGGTTGTATCGATCTGGACGACGGACGGAGTGACGGTGAGTGCCACAGCAGCCACCGGCTCTTGGCCGGGATCGATTGTGACCATCGGCGTGGAGGTCTGACTTGCCCCGTTGATCACTGTGGTCTTCGAATCGTTGAACAGCGAGCGGACACCGAATCCGCCGCCGAACAACCCGAGCACGATGACGGCCGACACCAGCACCCGAAGGGCTCGATGCCGCTTGTGCGGAACTGCACTATGAGCACTGTGTGCTGGCGGAGGAGTCGGGGCTCCGGTTCCCCAACTCGGGGGATTCGTGGGCGGCATACCGCCGGTCGGGGGGATCGGAGCCGCGGGAGGAACAGGTGTGTTCCACGAAGGACCCACCGGCTGACTCGACGGGGCCACCGGAGTCGGCGGGGCCGGCGGGGGCGGCGGAGGCGCCGAGATAGGAGCGGTGGGTTGCGTCGGTGCGTTCGGCGCGGCCCACGGGTTGACCGGCGCAGTTGGAGGCTGCGGCGGTGTCGGCGGGGCGGCGGGGGGTTCGTGCTCCCAAGTCATTGGCGATGCTCCTGTTCGATCTGAATCCTCGGACGATCAGCCCGCAGAATCGGTGCGATGGGCACAACGTAGAGATCGGATGCGAAAACGCACCGAAAGATCAGGAACAGAAATTGGCAGATCGCCTAGATCAACGGTTCCACCGCTGCGGCCTTCGGAGCGGGCAATGCCGGGAGCCACAGAGCGAAGGCGGAACCCTGCCCCACCACCGAAGCCAACTTGGCCTCGCCCCCATGAGCCTCGGCAATTTGTCGGACAATGGTGAGCCCGAGGCCGCTGCGGCCCTGCTCACGGCCCTCATGGGGGTCACCGCGCCAGAACCGCTGGAACACCCGGTCCTGATCCTCGAGTGCGATACCGGGTCCCTGATCTTCCACCGACATCCAGATCCATGCGCCTTCACGCCCGGCGCGCACGCGGATCGATCCACCCGCCGGCGTATACCGCACAGCATTGGCGAGCAGATTGGCCAGTGCCTGCCGCAGTGCGAGTCGATCGCCAAGGATCCACAGGCCGAGCGGCGAATCCTTTGCGAGGTGGATGCCGGCAACATCGGCGCTGACCGCGAATTCATCGGCAGCTTCGATGACAAGTGCGCTCACATCAACCGGATCACGAGCGATCGAGAGCGCGCCCTTTCGCGCATAGACCAGCAAATCATCGACCAGCCGAGTCATGCGTTCGGTGGAACGTTCAACGACCTCAGCAGTGTGTCGAAGTTCCTCAGCCGACGCGTCGGGATCTGACAGCGTGACTTCGAGATTGGTTCGGATAACTGCAAGCGGATTACGCAGCTCATGACTTGCTTCATGAATGAACTGCCGCTGCCCTTCGAATGCTTCATCAACGCGGCCGAGCATGTCATCAAAGGTGTCAGCAAGTCGACGAAGTTCATCATCGGGGCCACCAAGGTCGATTCGTTGTGTGAGATCACTCGCCTGAATGCGACGGACAGCGTTGGTGATCTGACCAATCGGTCGCAACATGCGTCCACTGACGAGCCAACCAACGATGAGGCTCAGGAAGAACAGCACAAGCAGTGCCGTGAAGGAATAGAGCTGCAGAGATTCAAGCGCCTGCGACTTCACCTGCGCCTGGATGAGCTGCGCCTGATCAGGTTTGATCAGCACCGGACCACCCGGAATCTGCACGATGAGCGCCGAGATTCGCTGGTTCTGCAGCGAATGACGCAGCCCGAAGTAGATGACACCAACCACGATTGCGGCCAGACCAAAGATCAGGGTCGAAGACACAATGGTGAGTCGGAACCGGATCGATCCCGTCCAGTTCGGCAGGCGTTCTGCCCAGCGCCGTCCGCGGGAGTGAAGACGCGTGGTCACCGCAGGATCCTCGTTGAGGTCCGCCTCCGATACGGGCAGGTGATGAGTCATGCGCCGAGAAGTCGGTATCCCCGCCCGATAACGGTCTCGATTGCCGGCGACTCATCGCCCACCTGCAGCTTTCGCCGCAATGTGCCAACCGTGACCCGGACGGTGTTGGTGAACGGATCGGCGTGCTCATCCCAGACATGCTCGAGCAGCGTCTCCTGCGAGAGAACCTCACCTGGTCGGCTCATGAAGAACCGAAGAAGCGCGAACTCCTTCGCAGTGAGTTCGAGTCGGCGACCTCCACGGGTGGCCTGGTGACGCGTTGCGTCAAGCTCGATGTCGCCAACGACGAGAACAGAGGACGTCACTGCGGTGTCGCGGCGCAGCAATGAGCGCGCACGCGCCAGTAGTTCAGGGAACGCGAACGGTTTCACCAGATAATCGTCGGCGCCATCATCGAGACCACCTACTCGATCGTCGATGCCATCGCGCGCCGTGAGCATGAGAATGCGCGGCTGGACCTCGAACGGATGCTGCCGAATTCCTCGACAAACCTCACGACCATCCATGCCCGGCATTGTGATGTCCAGGCAGATCAGGTCGTATCCATTGACGACGGCCTTCTCGAGCGCGTCAGCCCCGTCGTTGGCCACATCGACTGCGTAGCCCTCACGCCGCAACCCGCGGGCGACGGCCTCCGCCAGTTCGACCTCATCGTCGACCACGAGCACTCGCATGGATGGCAACGTAGCCGCCCGATCGCTGCTCGCATCCGCTCCATGGGTACTGAGGAGGTCAACAAGGCGATTGGTCGGCCGCAAGACCGCGATCTGACCTCTTCGCGGGAATCTTCACTCCTTTATGGAGATCTTCACCCTGATGTGGTCTTCTCTCCCCCATGACCGAGTCCTCCGCTTCCCAATTCCCCATCAGTGCACCATCCACCACCGCTGCGGCCTCCTCAAGCGCTGCGCCCGCTCCGACAACTGAGGCGGCGTTGCTCGAGGCCGCGCTCTTCGAGATGAAGAAAGTGATCGTCGGTCAAGACCGGGCGATCGAACGGCTCTTCGTCGGTCTGCTGGCACGGGGCCATGTCCTGATTGAGGGCGTCCCGGGCCTGGCCAAGACTCTTGCCGTCGAAACCCTCGCCACCGTGGTCGGTGGATCGTTCAACCGGCTGCAGTTCACCCCCGACCTGCTTCCGGCTGATCTCGTCGGCACCCGCATCTTCCGCTCATCCAATGAAACCTTCGACATCGAGTGGGGTCCGGTGTTCGCCAACATCGTGCTCGCCGATGAAATCAACCGAGCGCCGGCCAAGGTGCAATCGGCGCTGCTTGAGGTCATGGCTGAACATCAGGTCTCGATCGCTGGAACCACCCGCAAAGTTCCCGAACCCTTCCTCGTGCTCGCCACCCAGAATCCGATTGAAAGCGAAGGCGTCTATCCCCTGCCCGAGGCACAACGCGATCGCTTCCTCATGAAAGTGGTCGTCGGCTACCCGACTGCAGCAGAAGAGGCACAGATTGTTGCCCGCATGGGCGTGCGTCCGCCCCGTGCCGAGCAGGTGCTCTCGCTCGACGACCTCATTTCGCTACAGGAAGCTGCTGATGCTGTTCATGTGGCACCAGCAGTCGCCGACTACGCAGTGCGACTTGTGCTCGCCACACGCGAGCCGGCCGCCAACGGTCTGCCGGAGCTGGCGGAACTTGTGCAATGGGGTGCCAGCCCACGAGCGACACTTGGCCTGGTTGCCGCTGGTCGAGCACTGGCACTCATGCGTGGGCGCACCTACGTGCTGCCCCAGGACATCTTCGATGTCGCCCCCGATGTGCTGCGCCACCGAGTCGTACCCTCCTATGAGGCGCTCGCCCAGGGTCTCGCCGTGGAACAGCTGCTCGCCCGTCTTCTGTCGACCATTCATGCACCAGTCGTGGCCCCCTCGCAGGATCCGACTGCAATTCCCAGCCGGTGAGCGAGCGCACCCCCACTGCCCCGAGCATCATTGGCACGCCGGCCGCTGAGGTGCTGCGTCGCCTTGAGCTCAGCGTCACCCGACGTCTCGACGGGCTTCTCCAGGGTGACCACCGGGGTCTCACGCCGGGCCACGGGTCCGAACCGGGCGATATCCGCGCCTACCAACCGGGCGACGATGTCCGTCGTATCGATTGGAACGTCACCGCACGCCTGCGCGATCCACATGTGCGCGACACCATCGCGGATCGCGAGCTCGAAACCTGGATCCTCGTCGATACCTCGCCGACCATGGCATTCGGAACCGCGCTGTGTGAAAAGCGCGATCTCGCCCTGGCTGCGGTGGCCGCCACCGGGTTTCTCACCAGTCGAACTGGTAATCGGGTTGGGGCAATGACCATCGGCGCCGCCGGCGCCTCAACACCTATTCCGGCTCGCTCTGGACGAGTTCACCTGCAGGCGCTCACCCGACAGGTCCTCACCGCGTTGACTCATCCCACCGATGGCCGAGCCGATCTCGCATTCGGTATCGGACGCATTACTGCCACAGCCAAGCGACGCGGCCTCATCGTCATCGTCTCGGACTTTCTTGGTCCCGACGACTGGGGTCATGCGCTGCGATCGCTGGCCCTTCGCCATGACGTTCTCTGCGTCGAAGTCCTCGACCCACTTGAGGTTGCACTTCCCAATGTCGGCATGCTCACAGTGCGTGACGTCGCCACTGGCGCGGAGCTCGACGTCGCTACGGGTAACGCGGAACTACGAGAGCAGTATGCGCAAGCCGCAGCGCGTCAACGCGCCGCCATCGCCGCCGGGATTCGCCGGGCCGGCGCCGATCACCTGCAGTTGCGCACC
>CANFQA010000039.1 GCA_947449015.1 Microthrixaceae bacterium
AGCCTTATCAATATTCGCGAACTCAGTGAACGAGTTATTCGACGGATCAGCATCAGCCAAAACCTTCGTAATCGCAGCAGTCAACGTGGTCTTGCCATGATCAATATGGCCCATCGTTCCCACATTCGCATGCGGCTTGTTCCGCTCAAACTTTTCACGCGCCATGGCGGTTGTTCTCCTGGTGTTCTGTCCGTGCTCGGACGAGTTGATTGGTTGGAAAGTTGCGAGGTTGTTGAACTGCTCTTTGAGGCAGCGACGGCGCACGCCGTGCTTGGGGGGGAGGCCGAAGCCGCCGGTTATTCCCCGCGGACGCGGGTGACGATTTCTTCCTGCGCAGCGGCCGGCATCTGCTGATACGAGTCGAACTGCATGGTGTAGGTCGCACGGCCCTGGCTGCGCGAACGAAGGTCGGTAGCGTAACCGAACATCTCCGACAGCGGTACTTGAGCCCGAATGATCTGCGAGTTGCCCTTCTGCTCCATGCCGCCGAGCTTGCCGCGACGGCTGGAGAGATCGCCCATGACGTCACCCATGTAATCGTCGGGGGTGGAAACCTCGACGTTCATGATGGGCTCGAGCAGGCAGGGCTTGGCCTTGCGGGCGGCTTCCTTGAACGCCATGGTTCCAGCGATCTTGAAGGCCATTTCCGAGGAGTCAACGTCGTGGTACTTGCCGTCGGTGAGGATGGCTCGCACATCGACGGTCGGGTACCCGGCGAGAACGCCAGAGGCGAGTGCAGACTGGATGCCGGCATCAACCGAGGGGATGTATTCCTTGGGGATACGACCACCGGAGATCTTGTCGACGAACTCGTAGCCGCCACCGGGACCGGTGTTCTCGAGGGTGATGGTGACCTCGGCGTACTGACCCGAACCACCCGACTGCTTCTTATGGGTGTAGGTGGAGTCTTCGATCGTGCGGGTGATGGTCTCGCGGTAGGCCACCTGTGGCTTACCGACGGTGGCATCAACCTTGAACTCACGAAGCATGCGGTCGACGAGCACCTCAAGGTGGAGCTCGCCCATACCGGAGATCACGGTCTGAGCAGTGTCCTCATCGGTGCGGACCTGGAA
Source organism: Microthrixaceae bacterium (assembly GCA_947449015.1). GTDB lineage: Bacteria > Actinomycetota > Acidimicrobiia > Acidimicrobiales > Acidimicrobilacustridaceae > Acidimicrobilacustris. The sequence continues at coordinate 1,074 of CANFQA010000039.1, forward strand.
GGTCGGATCCTCTTCGGCGAGCGAGAAGAGCGCCTTGGACATCTTGTCCTGATCGGCCTTGGTCTTGGGTTCCACAGCAACGTGAATAACCGGCTCCGGGAAGATGAGTTCTTCGAGCACGATCGGGTTGCTCGGGTCGCACAGGGTGTCACCGGTCTTGGTGTTCTTGAAACCAATGCCAGCGACGATGTCGCCGGCGAAGACCTGATCGAGGTCCGCACGATCGTTGGCGTGCATCTCGAGGAGGCGACCAATGCGCTCCTTGGATTGCGTGCGGGCGTTCATAACCTGGGCACCCTTTTCAAGGTTGCCCGAGTAGACCCGGAAGTACGTGAGCTTGCCCACATGCGGGTCGGTCATGATCTTGAATGCCAAAGCTGCGAAAGGAGCGTCATCTTTGGCTTCACGAGTGATCTCGGTATCGCCCTTGAGGTTGTTGCCGTGCACCGGGGGAAGATCAAGCGGCGAGGGCAAGTACCACACCACGGCGTCGAGCAGCGGCTGCACGCCCTTGTTCTTGAAGGCGGTGCCGTTGAGCACCGGCACGATCTCGCCGGCAATGGTGGCGCGACGGATTGCGGCACGGAGTTCATCAACGGTGATCTCTTCCTCGCCGAGGAACTTCTCCATGATGAACTCATCAGCAGTGGCGACTGTCTCAAGCAGTTCATTGCGATACTCAGCAGCCTGATCGGCAAGATCGGCCGGGATCTCCCGGACCTCCCACTTGGCGCCGAGTTCCTCGTTGAGCCACACCAGAGCCTGCATCGTGACAAGGTCGACAACGCCGGCGTAGTCACCCTCGTAACCGATGGGCAGCTGCAGCACTGCAGTGTTTGCCTCAAGGCGGTCCTTGATGGAGGCAAGCGCGTCGAAGAAGTTGGCGCCGAGGCGATCCATCTTGTTGACGAAGCAGATGCGGGGCACGTTGTACTTGTTGGCCTGACGCCACACCGTCTCGGTCTGCGGCTCAACACCGGCCACACCGTCGAACACGGCAACAGCGCCGTCGAGTACACGCAGTGACCGCTCCACCTCAACGGTGAAGTCCACGTGGCCCGGGGTGTCGATGATGTTGATCCGGTGGTCCTCCCAGAAACAGGTGGTTGCCGCGGAGGTGATGGTGATGCCGCGCTCTTGTTCCTGGACCATCCAGTCCATGGTGGCGCCGCCCTCGTGCACCTCACCGATCTTGTAGTTCTTGCCGGTGTAGTAGAGGATCCGCTCGGTCGTCGTGGTCTTGCCCGCGTCGATGTGGGCCATGATGCCGATGTTGCGGGTCATTTGGAGCGAAGTTTGGCGAGTGGCCATCGTCTCAGTCCTGTCAGTGTGGGATTCGAGCAGTTCGGGGGGAGTTCAGGTGGTTTGGGGCAGTCGCGACGGCGCCCCGCCTGGGGCGGGGCGTCCGTAAGTGTCAGAGCCCCGTTGCCGCTACCAGCGGTAGTGGGCGAAGGCCTTGTTGGATTCAGCCATCTTGTAGAGATCCTCGCGGCGCTTGACTGACGCACCGACGCCGTTGGCGGCGTCCATCAGTTCATTGGCGAGGCGCTCGGCCATAGTGCGCTCACGGCGCTGACGCGAGTAGCCAACGATCCAGCGGATGGCGAGCGTGTTGGAGCGGCGGGGACGAACCTCAACCGGCACCTGATAGGTGGCGCCACCGACGCGACGGCTGCGCACCTCGAGCTGGGGCTTGACACCATCGACCGCGCGCTTGAGCGTGGCGATGGGATCCTCGCCGGTCTTGGCGGCGATCATCTCGAGCGCTTCATAAACGATGCGCTCGGCGGTGGAGCGCTTACCGCGCTGCAGGACCTTGTTGACGAACTGAGTAACGACGACCGATCGGTAGATCGGGTCTGGCATCAGTTCGCGGCGGGGTGCGGGACCCTTACGGGGCACGTCAGCTCTCCTTCTTGGCGCCGTAGCGACTACGGGCTTGCTTACGGTCGCGCACACCCGAAGTATCAAGGGTGCCGCGGATGATCTTGTAACGAACGCCGGGGAGATCCTTCACACGACCACCGCGCACAAGCACGATGGAGTGTTCCTGAAGGTTGTGACCCTCGCCGGGGATGTAGGCCGTGACTTCCATGCCACTCGAAAGACGGACGCGGGCCACCTTGCGGAGCGCCGAGTTCGGCTTCTTGGGGGTGGTTGTGTACACACGCGTACACACGCCCCGTCGCTGAGGGGCGCCCTTCAGGGCTGGGGTCTTGCCCTTGGCGGGCTTTGACTGGCGACCCTTTCGGACCAACTGCTGGATGGTGGGCACAACGGACCTTTCTGGCGTTCTGGTCTGGCGTTCAGAAGTGCTGGCTGCGGGGTGAACAGGCCCCAGAGCCGGACGGCAATGGTAGGGGGGCAGGACCGGAATGGGCAAACCTGCCCGTCAGACCTGCATTCCGAGCCCGTGGACCAGGTCGGCGGGGTCTCCCCCACCGCCCGGAACCGAGCTGGATACTTCGGTGCTACTCGGCAGCCTCGGCACGGGGGAGGTCAATGACCTCGGCGTCGGGCTGGTCATCGCTTCCCTCGGCAAGATCACCGGTGCCGGCAACCATGTCGCCGCTCATCCGGTCGGCCAGCATGGCCGCAAGATCATCGCTCTCGTCCTCACCCGAGGAGTAGAACTCCATGGGGGCATAGTCGGGAGCAGCCGTGGTGATGTCCTTGTAGGACGACATGCCGGTACCCGCAGGGATCAGCTTGCCGATGATGATGTTCTCCTTGAGACCGAGCAGCGAATCACTCTTGGATTCGATGGCGGCCTCGGTGAGGACACGGGTGGTCTCCTGGAACGACGCGGCAGACAGCCACGAGTCGGTGGCCAGAGAGGCCTTGGTGATACCCATGATCTCGGGACGACCCTCGGCTGGCTTACGACCTTCCATGACGAGCGCACGGTTGACATCGCGGTACACCTTGGAGTCGACGCGTTCGCCGGGAAGGAAGTCGGAATCGCCTGGATCCTGCACGGCGACCTTGCGGGTCATCTGACGCACGATGAGCTCGATGTGCTTGTCGTGAATCGGAACGCCCTGATCGCGGTAGACCTTCTGTACCTCTTGAACGAGGTACTGCTGGGTCTCCTGCACACCCTTGATCTCGATGAGTTCTTTGGGATCGCGAGGACCGTCGACGATGGGATCACCGGCGTTGATCTGCTGACCTTCAGTGACCTCGAGGCGAGCCAGACCGGGAACGGTGTAGGTCTCCTCGGTGCCGTCATCGGCAACCACAGTGATGGCGCGACCCTTGCCCTCATCTTCGGCGATACGCACCACGCCGGTCAGGCGTGACAGCGTTGCCTTGCCCTTCGGGGTACGAGACTCGAAGAGTTCGACGACGCGGGGAAGACCGCCGGCGATGTCGGCGCCGGCAATACCGCCGGTGTGGAAGGTACGCATCGTGAGCTGAGTACCGGGCTCGCCGATGGACTGAGCGGCGATGACGCCAACCGCTTCGCCCTGCTCGATGAGCTTGCCAGTGGCCAGCGAGAGGCCGTAGCAAGCCGCCGAAACACCGAGATCGGAATCATCGGTAAGCGGCGAGAGCACACGGACTCGCGTGATGGTGGCGTCGTCGCGCAGTGCGGCCATCTCGACCTCACCAACAACGGTTCCACGGGCGTACACGGTGCCATCGGCCAGCGTGACGTCGTCGGCCAACGTGCGGCTGAAGAGGCGAACCTCGAGCCACGAACGCTTGCCGGCACGATCAGCTTCGATGTCTTCGATCCAGATGCCACGCACTGCGTTGCCACTGGCGAAGGGATCCTCATCGTTGATGATGAGTTCCTGGGCGACGTCGACGAGTCGACGGGTGAGGTAACCCGAATCCGCAGTACGCAGCGCCGTATCGACCAGACCCTTACGGGCACCAGGCGTGGCGATGAAGTACTCCAACATCGTGAGACCCTCACGGAAGTTGGACTTGATGGGACGGGGAATCATGTCGCCGCGGGGGTTGGCCACAAGGCCGCGCATACCGGCGATCTGACGCACCTGCATCATGTTTCCGCGGGCACCGGAACCGACCATCATTTCGATGGGGTTGAACTGCTCAGCCTTGAGGGTGCGCTCCATCTCGGTACGCACTTCATCGGTGGCCGTCGTCCAGATCTCCACTTCCTTCTGGCGACGCTCACCATCGGTGATGATGCCGCGACGGAACTGGGTCTCGACCTTGTCGGCTTCCTTCTCATGACGCTCGAGGATCTCAGCCTTGGCCACGGGGGTCTTGACGTCCTCGATCGAGATCGTCAGACCTGACTTGGTGGCGTAGCGATAGCAGAGGTCCTTGATGGCATCGAGGCTGCCGGCAACAACGGCCTTGTCGTAGTTATGGGCCAGATCGTCGACGATGCGACCCATGACCTTCTTGTCGACACGCGAGTTCTGGAACTCGAAGCCCTCGGGAAGCGTCGTGTTGAAAAAGACGCGACCTGCAGTGGTGCGGCGATAGACCGGACGGCCGTTCTCTTCACCAGTGATGTGCTCGGGCTTGCGGTACTCGATGAGCGCGTGCAGTTCGATGTCGCCACGCTCATAGGCCTGCTCAACCTCGTCGAGCGCACGGAACGCACGACCTTCACCCTTGGCGCCTTCGACCGACTCGGTCAGATAGAAGGCACCGATGATGAGGTCCTGGGTCGGGGTAACCAGCGGACGGCCATCGGCCGGCGACAGGATGTTGTTCGCCGACAGCATGAGCACGCGGGCTTCAGCCTGTGCCTCAGCCGACAGCGGCAGATGGACAGCCATCTGATCGCCGTCGAAATCCGCGTTGAACGCCACGCAGACCAGCGGGTGCACCTGAATGGCTTTGCCCTCAACCAGCACTGGCTCGAACGCCTGGATACCCAGGCGATGGAGCGTAGGAGCACGGTTCAGCATGACCGGGTGTTCCTTGATGACGTCTTCGAGCACGTCCCACACCTGCGGGCGACGGCGCTCGACCATTCGCTTAGCCGACTTGATGTTCTGGGCCAGCTCGGCATCGACAAGCTTCTTCATGACGAACGGCTTGAACAGTTCGAGCGCCATGAGCTTGGGGAGACCGCACTGGTGAAGCTTCAGGGTCGGGCCAACCACGATGACCGAACGGCCGGAGTAGTCGACGCGCTTGCCGAGAAGGTTCTGACGGAAGCGGCCCTGCTTGCCCTTGAGCATGTCGGAGAGCGACTTGAGCGGACGGTTGCCCGGTCCGGTGACCGGTCGACCGCGGCGACCGTTGTCGAACAGTGCGTCGACGGCCTCCTGCAGCATGCGCTTCTCATTGTTGACGATGATCTCCGGTGCACCGAGATCAAGCAGTCGCTTGAGACGGTTGTTCCGGTTGATCACGCGACGGTAGAGATCGTTGAGATCGGAGGTTGCGAAGCGACCACCATCGAGCTGGACCATGGGACGCAGTTCTGGCGGGATCACCGGGACGACGTCGAGGATCATGGCGCGCGGGTCGTTGATACGACGGCCGTTGTCGTCACGACGGTTGAACGCAGCGACGATCTTCAGACGCTTGATCGACTTCTGCTTGCGCTGCGCGGAGAGGGGCTTGGTGCCCTCCGGCGGATCGATCTGCTCACGCAGACGGATCTCATCGGCGTCAAGGTCGATGCGGTCGATGAGGCGGGCAATGGCATCTGCGCCCATGCCGCCCTCGAAGTACTCGCCGTAACGATCAACAAGTTCGCGCCACAGCATCTCGTCTTCGATGATCTTGCGGGCGAAGATGTCCTTGAACTCTTCGAACGCCCGAACAACGAGATCAAGTTCCATCTCGTAGCGTTCGCGGATCGACTGAAGGTCCTTGTCAGCGGCACGCTGACGAGCCTTGATGTCGGTGTCCTTTGCGCCTTCCTTTTCGAGCCCAGCGATCTCGGTCTCGAGCGCCTCATGACGCTTGGCGAGTTCGAGGTCGCGCTCCTTCTCGATGAGGTCGCGCTCTGCGAGCATCTCCACCTCGAGGTTCGGAAGCTCAGCATGACGACGCTCGTCGTCAACCCAAGTGACGATGTTGGCCGCGAAGTAGATGACCTTCTCGAGCTGCTTGGCCTTCATTTCCTCGCGGGCTTCGGTGCCCATGAGCAGATACGCCAGCCAGGAGCGGGTGCCACGCAGGTACCAGATGTGCACGACGGGAGCGGCGAGCTCGATATGGCCCATGCGCTCGCGGCGAACCTTTGAGCGGGTGACCTCGACGCCGCAGCGCTCGCAAATGATGCCCTTGAAGCGCACGCGCTTGTACTTGCCGCAGTAGCACTCCCAGTCCTTCTGCGGACCGAAGATCTTCTCGCAGAACAGACCGTCCTTCTCAGGCTTGAGGGTGCGGTAGTTGATGGTCTCGGGCTTCTTCACCTCGCCGTTGGACCAGGTGCGGATTGAGTCCGCGGTGGCGAGTCCGATACGCAGTTGATCGAATGTATTGACGTCAAGCATTGCCATTCCTTCAGCCCCTTTCGGCCTGGCGGCGGGCATCTTCTTCGTCGCTGCCTCGTTCGGGGCGCGAGAGGTCGATGCCGAGTTCCTCAGCGGTACGGAAGATGTCCTCGTCGAGCTCACGCATCTCGATCTCGGCGCCGGAGGTGTTGAGCACCTCGACGTTGAGACAAAGTGACTGCATCTCCTTGATGAGAACCTTGAAGCTCTCGGGGATGCCCGGCTCGGGGATGTTCTCGCCCTTGACGATGGCCTCGTAAACCTTCACGCGGCCGAGCACGTCATCGGACTTGATGGTGAGCAATTCCTGCAGGCAGTACGCAGCGCCATAGGCCTCGAGTGCCCACACTTCCATCTCACCAAATCGCTGGCCACCGAACTGGGCCTTACCGCCCAGCGGCTGCTGGGTGATCATGGAGTACGGACCGGTGGACCGGGCGTGGATCTTGTCGTCGACCAAATGGGCGAGCTTGAGGATGTAGACGACACCGACAGTGATCGGGTTGTCGTAGGCCTCGCCCGAACGACCGTTGTAGAGGGTGACCTTGCCGTCGTCCTGCATCATCCGGCCGTTGTCGCCGTAGCGGGGATCAGACGCCTCGGGTGCGAGGTTCTGGAAGATGGACTTGATGGTCGGATGCTTCCCGGCCTGATCCACTTCGTCCCAGTGAGCGCCGTCGAACACCGGTGTGGCCACAAGGGTGGCCGGCGCGGTGGTGGGACGAGTCTTCTTCTCGGTGCCGCGGATGGCGGGCTGACCGACGACCTCGCCCTCGAGCTCCCAGCCGTATCGAGCGGCGTAGCCGAGATGGGCTTCGAGCACCTGTCCAACGTTCATACGGGACGGAACACCAAGCGGGTTGAGGATGATGTCAACGGGGGTGCCATCGGCCATGAACGGCATGTCTTCGATCGGAAGGATCTTGGAGATAACGCCCTTGTTGCCGTGTCGGCCGGCGAGCTTGTCGCCCACGCTGATCTTGCGCTTCTGCGCGACGTACACGCGCACCAGTTGATTGACGCCGGGCGGAAGTTCATCGCCGTCGTCACGGCTGAACACCTTGACGTCGATGATCTTGCCGGACTCGCCGTGGGGAACCTTGAGTGAGGTGTCGCGCACCTCACGAGCCTTCTCGCCGAAGATGGCACGCAAGAGGCGTTCTTCGGGAGTGAGCTCGGTCTCGCCCTTCGGGGTGACCTTGCCAACGAGCACGTCGCCAGCGGCAACCTCAGCACCAACACGGATGATCCCGCGCTCGTCGAGATCGGCGAGGATCTCATCGGAGAGGTTCGGGATGTCCCGGGTGATTTCTTCGGGGCCGAGCTTCGTGTCACGGGCATCGATTTCGTGCTCGTGGATGTGAATCGAGGTGAGCACATCGTCTTTGACGAGACGCTCCGACAGGATGATGGCGTCCTCGAAGTTGTAGCCCTCCCATGGCATAAAGGCCACGACGAGGTTCTTTCCGAGGGCGAGTTCGCCGTTGTCGGTGGAAGGGCCATGGGCGAGGATGTCGCCCTTCTTGACCTTCTGACCTTCGGCCACATTGGGCTTCTGGTTGATACAGGTGTCCTGATTGGACCGCTCGAACTTGAGCAGGCGGTACACCTTGCGACCCTTGGTCTTGTACTCGACGGTGATCATCGTGCCGTCGACCTGGGTGACGACACCGTCGTCGGTGGCGAGGATCATGTCGGCAGCATCGCGAGCCGCACGCGACTCGATACCGGTACCGATGTAGGGAGCCTCGGCCCGCAGCAGCGGAACAGCCTGACGCTGCATGTTGGCGCCCATGAGCGCACGGTTTGCGTCGTCGTGCTCGAGGAACGGGATGAGTGCCGTAGCGACCGAGACGATCTGCTTCGGCGAGACGTCCATGAGTTGGACCTCGTTGGGCGGCACGTTGGAAATCTCGGTGGTGGCACCGAAGAAGACGTCGCGCTCAAGCATGAGCTTGAGTTCGCCGAGCGTGGCAGCCTGCGGGGACCGACGCACAAGCACGCGATCGGCCTTGAAGGAACCGTCGGGATTGAGAGGCGCATTCGCCTGGGCGACGACGTATTCCTCTTCCTCATCGGCGGCGAGGTAAACGATCTCGTCGGTGACCTTGCCGTTGACGACCTTGCGGTACGGCGACTCGATGAATCCGAACTCGTTGACACGAGCGAATGTGGCCAACGCACCAATCAGACCAATGTTCGGGCCTTCAGGGGTTTCGATGGGGCACATGCGGCCGTAGTGGCTGAAGTGCACGTCGCGAACTTCGAAGCCGGCACGCTCACGGGACAGACCGCCCGGGCCGAGCGCGGAGAGACGGCGGCGGTGAGTCAGGCCCGACAGCGGATTGACCTGATCCATGAACTGCGACAGCTGTGAGGTTCCGAAGAACTCCTTGATGGCCGCAACCACGGGACGGATGTTGATGAGGGTCTGCGGCGTGATGGCTTCGACGTCCTGAGTGGTCATGCGCTCACGCACAACTCGCTCCATACGGGACAGACCGATGCGCACCTGGTTCTGGATGAGTTCACCCACCGAGCGAATACGACGATTGGCGAAGTGATCCTGATCGTCGAGGCGGTAACCCGGCTCAGCGTTCACGAGGTTCAGCAGGTACGACGTCGAAGCGAGCACCTCGGCCGGGGTGAGAACCGGCTGATCGAGCTCGGGACGCTCAAGAGTGATCCCGAAGAGCTGCTCAAGCTTGTCGAGCTCAGGGCCGAGCTTGCGGTTCAGCTTGTAACGACCAACGCGTGAGAGGTCGTAGCGACGGCTCTCGAAGAATGCGTTCTTGAAGTACGCGCGAGCAGAGTCGACCGACGGCGGCTCGCCCGGACGGGCACGCTTGTAGATCTCGACAAGGGCTTCGTCCTGGGTCGGGAACAGTTCGCGGTCCTTCTCCCACTGGCCTTCAAGGAAGTCGAAGTGGCGCACGAAGCGATCAAGGAAGCCTGGGTAGTTCTCTTCGTCGTAACCAAGGGCACGCAAAAGCACGAAGAGGCTGATACGACGCTTGCGAGCGACGCGGGCACCGGCGGTGACGTCCTTGCCGGGCTTCTGCTCAACGTCGAACTCAATCCACTCACCGCGGTAGGGATGGATGGTGCCGGTGACCAACTGATGCTTGGACAGATTGCGCAGACGGAATCGCTCACCGGGCTGGAAGATGACACCGGGCGAACGGACCAGCTGCGACACGACGACGCGCTCGGTTCCGTTGATGACGAAGGTGCCCTTGTCAGTCATCATCGGGAAGTCACCCATGAAGACGGTCTGCTCTTTGATCTCACCAGTGGAGGCGTTCATGAAGCGCGCCCGCACGAAGATCGGTGCGGAGAAGGTCATGTCCTTCTCTTTGCACTCCTCGACCGTGAACTTGGGCGGCGGACGCAGATCCTCATCATTGGGATCGAACTCCAGCTCAAGCTGGAGCGTCTCGGTGAAGTCCTTAATAGGACTGATGTCACGGAAGGTCTCAGCGAGACCCTGATGCAGGAACCACTCGAACGATTCGCGCTGAATGGCGATCAGGTCGGGCAGTGCCAGTGCTTCGTCGAGGTTGGCGAACGAGTAACGCTCACGGACGGTCGAACGATCAGACAAGGATGGCTCCTCGGGGAGGTGGGCGAAGCTCCGCAGCGCACCGAGCTCGTGGCAGCCCCACGAAGGGAACTGACCGGCACCGGGCGCGCACAGGGCGAAGTTCGATCCTAGAGGCAGGACGCGTGGAAGAGCAACCCTGGAATCGGGACCGATTCAGGCGCTCGCTCGGGGGATCATCCACTTCTGCCCCGGAAAGATTGAGCGGCACAGTACGACTCCGGACCCCACCGGTCAAGGACCTCCGCCCAACTCCCCCATTGAGGCTGGGCCGCAATGTGATCTTGGCGGGGCCCAGACGCGCCGATGGCCCGCCCCGGAGGACGGACCATCGATCACACTGCATGCGGCCGAGGCCGCAGGTCTTACTTGAGTTCGACGCTGGCGCCGGCACCCTCAAGGGCAGCCTTGGCCTTCTCGGCGTCTTCCTTCGAAGCGTTCTCCAGAACGGTCTGGGGGGCACCGTCGACGAGATCCTTAGCCTCCTTGAGACCGAGGTTCGTGAGCGCGCGCACCTCCTTGATGACCTGGATCTTCTTGTCGCCAGCGCCGGTGAGAACGACGTCGAATTCGTCCTTCTCCTCAGCGGCTTCGCCAGCGCCACCACCGGCGGCCGGGGCAGCAGCCACGGCGACCGGAGCAGCAGCGGTCACGCCGAACTTCTCTTCGAAGTCCTTGAGGAGCTCACTGAGCTCAAGCACGGACATCGAGGCAATTGCGTCGAGGATTTCTTCTTTGGTGGCCATGATCAGCCCTCCTGAGTGTCGGCCTCGGCGTCAGCCGGGGCATCGTCGGTTTGTGCTTCGGGTGCAGCGTCGGCATCAGCCGAGGCTTCAGGTGTTTCGGTGATGTCTTCGGCAGCGGGTGCTTCGTCGGCTGCGTCCTCCACTGCGTCCTCCACGGGAGCCTCGGCGACGGGCGCCTCTGCTTCAGTGGACTCCTCGGCGGCTGGAGCGGATGCTTCGGGAGCCCCACCCTGCTGCTCGATGAGTGCAGCCAAGCCATAGGCAAAGCTGCGGGGAACGGCCTGGAGAAGGCCGGCGAACTGCTGCATCGGGGCGGCCATAAGGCCAGCAAGTCGGGCCAGCAGTTCCTCGCGAGGAGCAACATCGGCCAGTGCTACAGCATCGCCCGCGGAGAGAAGCTTCTCGCCGAGGACACCGCCCTTGATCACCAAGTTGGGGTTGCCCTTCGCGAATTCGCGAAGCGCCTTGGCGACGGAGACGGGGTCGCCGCCGCCACCAGTGGGAACGAAGGCGATGGCCGTCGGACCGGTCAGCTGGTCGTCAAGGTCGAGGCCAAGATCACGCGTTGCGAAACGCACGAGCGTGTTCTTGTAGACCGTGTACTCACCACCTGCCTGGCGCAACGCGGCACGCAGTTGAGCGAGTTCGCTCACCTTGATACCGCGGTACTCCGTGAGAAGGACTGCATCTGATTCGCTGAAGCGCTTCCGCACCTCCTCGACCACTGCAACCTTTTCGGGTCTCGGGTTCTCCATCGCACCTCCTCTCTATTTCTTGTTTCTCGTCGGGCCGACAGATGAGTCGGCCTCAGGGTGGCACCCGAGGGTGCCGGCGGGTACCGAGGTACCCAGTTGCCCCGTCGAGGACTTCGGAGAGGATGCAAAAGCACCGGCCGGAGAAATCGAAGGGGCGTCCGCCGCTTGCGCGGGAACGCCCCGAAAAAACTGGGAGTTCACCTCGTCAGGTGGGGTCCTGGTGAGAGGTCCCCGTTACGCCCGAAGGCACCGGATGTCTGCGGCGAGCGGAATGCGATTCAGTTAGCACTGCGAACTGCTGGTACTGGAAACTGGCAGCACCGGAAACCTGTCGGCACGCACGAGGCTGCGCCGGGATGTAAACCGTACTGCTCAGGCCTCGTCGGCCACAAACATGCGCTGCGGGTCGATCTTGACGCCTGGGCCCATGGTGGAGGACACGGTGACGCGCTTGAGATAGCGGCCCTTGGCCGAAGCCGGCTTGGCTCGCTCGAGCTCGTCGAGCACGGCGCGCAGGTTGGCGTTGAGTGCTGCCAGCTCGAAGCTGACCTTGCCCACCGGCACATGCACATTGCCCTGACGATCGGTGCGGTATTCAACCTTGCCGCCCTTGAAGTCGGCCACTGCCTTGCCCACGTCAGTGGTCACGGTGCCGGTCTTGGGGTTGGGCATGAGGCCACGGGGACCAAGCGCTCGACCGAGCTTGCCAACCTGGGGCATGAGATCGGGAGTCGAGATAGCCACGTCGAAATCAAGCATGCCGCCTTCGACCTGCGCAATGAGGTCCTCGGCGCCAACGAACTCTGCGCCGGCCTCACGGGCTGCGGCAGCGGCATCACCGGCGGCGAACACGGCGATGCGAACATCGGTGCCGGTGCCGGAGGGAAGGGCCACGGTGCCACGCACCATCTGATCAGCCTTACGGGGATCGACGCCCAAACGAACGGCAAGTTCGACGGTCTCGTCGAACTTGGCAGACGCCAGTTCCTTGACGAGTGCGACGGCCTCGGGGGCGGTGTGCTGCGCGGTGCGATCGATCTTGACCGATGCGGCCACGTACTTCTTTCCATGCTTCGCCATGACGGCTCCCTCGGGTCAGGCATCTCGGAGAGATGCGGGTGGAACCTGCCGGTCGAGGTCGTACCAGGCAGGGGTGATCCGCGGATGCGGATCGGTATGACTTAGTTGATCTCGATACCCATCGAGCGAGCAGTGCCAGCAACCTGCAGGCGAGCAGCCTCAAGATCGTTGGCGTTGAGGTCAGGCATCTTGATCTGGGCGATCTCAGTGACCTGGGCGTCGGTGATGGAACCGGCGACCTGCTTGGATGGGTTCTGCGCTGCCTTCTCGAGACCGGCGGCCTGCTTGATCAGCACCGAGGTCGGAGGGGTCTTCAGCACGAAGGAGAAGCTGCGATCCTCAAAGATGGTGATCTCGACGGGCACGATGGTGCCGCGCTGCGCTTCGGTGCGGGCGTTGTACTCCTTGCAGAAGTCCATGATGGCAACGCCATGCGGACCGAGTGCGGTACCAACCGGCGGGGCCGGGTTCGCAGCACCTGCGGGGATCTGGATCTTGACGACGGCCGAAACCTTCTTCTTGGCCATGGGGCAACTCGCTTCTTTTCGTGGGCCTACAACTTTGGCGGCTGTAGGGGCCCGAACACAACTCGGATGGATGGGCCGGCTGCTTGCGCAGCCGGAACTGAACTGATTTAGAGCTTGGCGACCTGGGAGAACTCGAGTTCCACAGGGGTCTCGCGGCCGAAGATGTTGACGAGCACCTTGAGCTTGAGCTGGTCCTCGTTGATCTCGACGATCTCGCCAGAGAAATCGGCGAACGGGCCTTCCTTGACCCGGACGGTCTCGCCCTGCTCGTACTCGAGCCGGGGCTTCCCGCGCTTGGGCGTGGCCTCTTCGCCCTCCTCTTTGACCTGGAGGAACATCTCGACGTCACGTCGGGGCAGCGGCGAGGGCTTGGCGCCTTGGCCGATGAAACCGGTGACACCGGGGGTGTTGCGGATCACGTACCAGGACTCGTCCTGCATCTCGCAGCGAACAAGCAGGTAGCCCGGGAAAACCTTCTTCTGGACAACCTGCTTCTTGCCGTTCTTGAACTCGACAACATCTTCCATGGGGATGACAACCTCGTGGATGCTGTCTTCCATGTTCATCGAGGAGATACGGGCCTCAAGATTCTGCTTGACCTTTTTCTCGTAGCCCGACTGTGTGTGCACGACGAACCAGCGGCCCGGGCGGTCATAGGCGCTCTGAACCTTCGGACGCACTTCCTGCTCAAGGAACTCATCAGCGTCGACGACTTCGAACTGCTCGGTCGCGACGATGTCCTCAGCAGCGCTGGAATCCTCGGGGGTGGTTTCGGTCATTGCATCAGTCATCGCGTCAGAGCCTTCGGCTGTGGGGGCATCCTCGTTGGAGGTGAGTTCGGAATCGTTCATCGCTCGATCGATTAGGCGTTGTAAAGCTTCAGAACGAGCTCGGAGAACACCCAGTCGAGTCCGAAGATCAGCAGGGTGAACACCACGAGAGTGACCACGGTGATGATCGAGTAATTGATGGTCTCGCTACGGGTGGGCCATGCCACCTTGCGAAGTTCCGATCGAACCTCGCGGGCGAACTGGGTGGGACCGGTACGTTCGTTTTGAGCGCGGTTCTGCGGATTGCGACGCGTGCGCAGTGGCTCGCCGTCGGGACCGAGTTCGCCCTGGCGCTGCAGCATTCGTTTCTGTTCTCGGTTCAACGCCATTGCGGTTCTCCGGTACTGGAGGACGAGTGAAATTCGGATCGGTGGAAATCAGGATTGCTGCAGAACTGAGCAGGGCAGAAGGGACTTGAACCCCCAACCGTCGGTTTTGGAGACCGAAGCTCTACCAATTGAGCTACTGCCCTAGAGCGTCCCTCGGACCGAGGTCCACGGACTGGGGAGGGTACCAGTCGATCGTTGCCGATCGGCCTTTGACTCTCTCCACCCCATTCAGGGAGCGCAGAACGGCTGGGCCGAGGCCCTGCCACCGGGAAGGTGCCTGTTCAGCGGGTCTCCTTGTGTGCAGTGTGCACACGATCCCACTTGCAGTACTTGGTGAGCTCAATGCGCTCACGGTCGTTCACCTTGTTTTTGGTGGTGATGTAGTTGCGGCGCTTACAGACCTGGCATTCCAGGGTGACCTGCACTCGCTTGTCGTTTCTCGCCATGTCGGCTCCTGCTGGTTGTCGGCCGAAGCCGGACGAAAGGGCTTACTTGAGGATCTTGGTGACGCGGCCGGCGCCCACGGTACGACCACCCTCACGGATGGCGAAACGAAGACCGTCTTCCATCGCGATCGGATGAATGAGCTCAACAACCATTTCCGTGTTGTCACCCGGGATACACATCTCAGTGCC
>CANFQA010000040.1 GCA_947449015.1 Microthrixaceae bacterium
CGTGATGATCCGGGCGCGTCGGCGTTCCCACATGACCAGGATCGCACCACTGACCGCAGCGATAGCAACCCCGATGAGGGCCCACAGCACCATGAGCGGCCGCAGGCTGGAAGTCACATGATTCACAACCGCCTCGGCTCCCCCGCGATCAAGCACGCCACCGACAAGTGCATCAATAGCGCGTTGGTGTCCGAAGAACTCAACGACAAGCACCGTCGCCGCGCCGACGAGCACACCCACGCCGAGCCCGAACATGGCGACCCACCGCCGCCGCGCAACGAGCAGTCCAGCCGCGAGACAACACAACGCGATCGCCGGCAGGACAATGACGGCAACCTTGAGCGCCTTGACCGTAGTGCGCACGTTCCGGAGTCCGGGCGCATCAATCAACAAGATCTTCACGCTGATGCCGGAGAGATCAATCGAGTCGAGCGCACTGATGCCGGCGTCATCAAGCGCGGTACGAACCGACTGCAGGACACCACCCAGATCGAGATATAACCCTCCGGGACCGATGGAACTGACCTTCCCGTTGCCATCAAGATCAGCCACGAACTCCTCATGGGTTGCACGCACCGCGGCGTCCCATACCGAGGCGAACGCGTCGGTGCGCACCACCTGCACGACTGCTCTCTCGATGATTGAGGATGCACCATTGGTGAGTGGTCCGGCGAGCGAACCGAGCGGACCGGGCAGCGCGTCGCGAATGGCCGCCTCAACAGCAGCGGAGGCGACGATCTGATCGGCAATCGCTGCGGCCAGGTCATTCTGAACCGCTGGGTCGTTGACGATCGCTGAACTTGTCGCTGTCCATGTGGCGGTGTCGAGCAATTGGTTGCGGGTCCAGCCCGCGGTGATGCCGAGAACGGCCGAGAGGCCAGCCACGAACAACAGGATCACTGCGATGACAGTGCGGCCGGTGAGCATGGACCCGGGCGGAAGCGTGACTGCCAATCGCGGCATCACCGATGGCGCCTCCCCGGTGATCGGCCCCAAATACAGCGCCTGAGTGGGCGGCTGCTCCGGCGGCTCAGTCGGCGGCGAGTTGGGGAGCGACGGAGGTAGTTCCACCGAGTCAGTCGATTCCGGCGAACAGGTCGACCTCGGGCACAGAGGTGTCGACCCGCGAATGAGCGAGGATGAAGTCCTCATAGGGGTGCACCTGGCGCGCCACCTCGGGCGGTAGCCCAAACCAGAACGGCGAGGTCGGGTCGACCTGCGTGGCGTGCGCCAGCAATGCCTCGAGCCTGACCTCATAATGATCAGCGATATCGATCGAGGTGGTTACACGATGATCCTGGTCAGGACGCTCGAACCATTCCGCTGAATAGGGCGACTCAAGTCCGAGCTCGAGGAACTTTTCATGCGTGGCACGGATCCGGCGCATCGACCACACCGAGTAATACATCTTGAGTGGCGCGAACGGTGCGCCGAGATCGGGTCGATAGGTCGCATCGGCGGACAGTTCGAACGCTGGCACTGAGATGTCGTGGACACGTAAGTGATCGGGATGCGGGTACCCCTGCTGATCATCGCCATAGGTGAGGATCACCTGTGGTCGCGTGCGGCGAATAATTCCGACAAGCGCACCGACAGCATCATCAAGCTCAGCATTGGCGAAGGCCTCGGGGTGTGCATTGGCCTCACTCTCAGGCATGCCTGAATCGCGGTAGCCAAGCAGGACAACCTCGTCGTACCCGATGATGTCGGCTGCTCGTTGCAGTTCTTCGAGACGCACGGCATGAAGGTTCTCGCGCACCTCAGGGCGATCCATCGCCGGGTTGAGAACATCACCCTCCTCGCCACCAGTGCAGGTGACCAGCACGGAGCGGACACCACTGGCGCTGTACTTCGCGATGGTTGGAGCCCCCTTGGAGGCTTCATCGTCAGGATGGGCGTGCACAGAAAGGATGCAGCGATCGGACATGCGGGCACGCTATCGGTCGGACCCACCAGCCGGCACCGCGGAGCCGATGTTGCGCTCTAGCCTCCACGCGATGAGCGAATCAATGAGAGCGCGACCAACCCGCAGGCCGTCGCGGCGCGCCCTGCTTCTGATTTCGATTGGGGTAGCTGCCACTGCCCTCATTGCCGCCTGCGGCACAAGCGGTCGCGCCCTGCCTGATCCCGCTCCCGGAGCCACCGCCCCACCCCGCAAGACCACCTCAAGCACGGTCGCCAATCAGGTCACGGTCGGTTCTGATGCTGCGGTGCTGCGCCCGACGGGCTTCTCACTCACATCGTTGGCGTGGTCCAAAGACGGTGTCATCCCGGCAGATTTCGGTTGCCGCGGGGCCAACACCTCGCCACCGCTCACCATTATCGGCGTACCGAGCGGTACCGCCGAACTACTCCTGGTGGCCACCGAGAGTGCAGCACCAACCGCCCCGCGCTGGATCGTGGCGGGAATCGCTCCCAGCACCACCGGCTTCGAGCAAGGTTCGGTTCCCGCGGGAGCCATTGAAGTCGTCAACTCCAGCGGTTCAGCCCAATGGTCAGGGCCCTGCCCCGACACCGCCACCGCCACCTTTGAGCTTCGTCTCTATGCACTGTCGAAAGCATCGGGGCTCACCGCCGCCTCCGGACCAGCTGCGATCCAACCGATCCTTGCCACCGCGACACAGGCCGCTGTATTGCGGGGCACTTCCAGCAACTAGATCAACGCACGCTGACGATCGCTGCTAACTGCCGTGACTGGGCCAGCAACTGACCGTCGCGGGTCCAGATCTCCCCGTCCTCCTCGCAGAACCCATCGGCACTCAACGCCGAACGGAAATGCACGAGACACCAATCCTCGTAGCCCGGCGGAGGCGTGGAGCGGATATGCACCGTGAGATCAACTGTGGTGATTCCCCAAGCTCCAGCGAGTCTGCTGAAAATGGCCGGCATCCACGCATCGGTGTACGCCGCGAGCAGTGCCTCATTGACAGGTCGCATCTCGCTCAACCGAATCCACCCACCGATATGGGCCTCGTCGCCGCCGGTGAATGGTCGATGCCCCAACGCCCAACGCTGGTCATAGCGATGCACCATCGCCGGAATTGCCGTCGCCGGTAACGAGGTATCGAAGACCGGAAGATCGAGTTCCTCGGGTGGGGTGACCACCGGCATCACCAAATCGGTGAATCCGGGACCCGGCCGACTCGTCGAAAACGCGGAAAGCACCGTTGCAATGACTCGTCCGTCCTGCATGAGATGCGCCGACAATGACGTCATCGAACGACCCGAACGCTCCACGACCACCTCAATAGTGGCTGCGCCGGCAACTGCTCGTGACAAGAAGTGCACGGTGAACGACCGACAGGTTCGCTCAGGATCATCAACCGCGTGGGTGAGTGCGTTCATGAGCACCGCTGCGAGATAGCCGCCATTCGGACCGGTACTGATCCACCAGCCATCGTCGAGCGTGGCGGCGTAACGACCCGGCTCGAGAAGGGTCACGGCAGTGTCGGTGTCGAAACGCGTCATGGCCGAACCGTAGCGAGTGGTTCCCGCAGCCGACCAAACCGCGGTGGACTAGAAAGGACCAGCGACCTTAACGACGGGTCCGCAGACCGCAGGGGGAACCATGAAGGCATTCCAGTTGCTTGGTGGATCGATCAATGTCGACGAGACCACCGCACTCAATGAGGTCGCTCAGCCCGACCCCGGCCCGGGTCAGATTCTGGTCCGCATTGGTGGCGCAGGGGCCTGCCACAGCGATGTGAGCCTCATGGAGTTCTCCGCTGGTGCTCGACGCGACATCCCCATGACGCTCGGCCATGAGAACGCTGGCTGGATCGAAGCATTCGGTCCCGGCACGCTGCCCACCCCCGGTATCGAGATTGGCGCACCCGTGGCGGTCTACGGCGCATGGGGATGCGGCCAATGCAGCAACTGTCGCAAGGGCATGGAGAACTACTGCCCCAACGGCGTCGGCTCCGGCCCCGGACTGAGCGTCGACGGCGGCATGGCCGAGTACCTCCTGGTCCCCGCCGCCCGCTATCTGGTCCCGCTTGGCGACATGGCACCGGTTGTTGCCGCACCACTCACTGACGCAGGACTCACGCCCTACCACGCCATCAAACGGTCACTCCATCTGCTGGTACCGGGCTCCTTTGTCGTCGTTATCGGCGCCGGCGGACTTGGACATCTCGCCGTGCAGTTCCTCAAGGCCCTCTCCCCCGCAACCGTGATCTCGGTCGACACCCGCGAGTCAGCACTTGCGCTCGCGGCCGAGGTGGGTGCGGACCACACGGTGTTGTCGGGTCCGAATGCAGCCGCTGAGATCCGCGCCATCATGGGCGGTCGCGGCGCCGAGCTCGTGCTCGACATCTGCGGCTACGACGACACTCTCGCGCTGGCATCTGCAGTAGCCGGATCGCTCGGCCACCTCACCGTGGTCGGAGTCGGCGGCGGAACTCTGCCGTTCAACTTCTTCACGATGCCCTATGAGTGCTGCGTAGCCAGCACCTACTGGGGAAGCATCACTGAGCTCGGCGAACTTCTCGCACTCGCCCACACCGGTGGATTCACCGTGCACGCCACGCAGGTGCCACTCAGCGACGCTGCGAGCGTGTATCGCTCAATGGTCGGTGGCACCCTGCAGGGTCGTGCGGTGATCGTGCCTTAGAGCCCGAACGCGTCGATGGCCCGCCTCATGGCGGGCCATCATCGCAGAGTCGGCGTCGGGAGTGTCCGGCCGCCGGAGAGATGCCGGCAGCGTTCTCAACTCAGGAGGAGGCGGTGGGGCGCCAGAAGGCAGCGAGTTGCAGCAGCGCGCCACCGACGCCGGCGAGCGCAACGATGATGAGCCCGGTGGTTCCAGCCCAGTGAACGTTGGCGGCGTTATCGACCGACCATTCGCCAGCACCCGTGCAACCAAGGCCGAAACCCACCGCAGCGAGCACGACCACATACTCCATGCCGCCACCTGCGTTGAAGATGAACCAGCCGTTGGCCCGATGGGTGGTGATGCCGGCCACGACCATGATGGCGACCATGCCAGCAGCGGCCAACGGGGTGAGGAAACCGATGGCAAGCAGTGCGCCTGAGCCGATCTCGGTGAGGGCGGCCATCCAGGCGTTCACGCCCGGCATCTTCATACCCATCGACCCGAACCAGCCGGTCGTTCCGGCGATCTTGCCGCCGCCGAAGATCTTGTTGAGGCCATGTGTGGCCAGGGTGATGCCTGCGACGACACGGATGATGAGCAGACCGAGGTTGAGGCCGGTCAGGTTGAAGATCTCCGGGGTGCTGCTCGCATGTGCGACAGTGCTCGTGAGCATGTTGGTCCTCCAAGTGGACGTGTTGAACGTGACTGAGCGTAGGACCCCGACGCGTGCGCGAGGTGGACTGCTCAGCGGAAATCGCGCGAACGGGAGGATGTGGTGACCGGGAGGAGTTCGAGTCGATCGGCGATGATGTTGGTGACTCCCTCAACCCGTTCGAGTTTCCCCCGAACCAGCAGCGCAGGCGCAGTGCGGGCCACGCGCCGATACCGCATCCAGAGCCCAGGGGAACAGATCACGTTGATGAGACCGGTTTCGTCCTCGATGTTGAGGAAAGTGACACCGGACGCGGTGGCCGGACGCTGCCGGTGGGTGACCACACCGCCAATGAGCACCCGTGATCCCGGTTCGGCCTGCAGCAGTTCAGTGGCGGTGAGCACTCCCAATGACTCGAGGTGGGAGCGGATGAACCGGGTGGGGTGGCCGTCGGGGGCAATGCCGGTGGCCCAGAGATCTGATCCGGAAACCTCGGCCGGCGATAACCCCGGCAGGGTGGGCGCATCGAGACCAACGATGGTTCCCGGCAATGTGTCGGGCTTGGTGCGCGCCACCGCGCCGGCAGCCCATAACGCCGAACGGCGATCAAGGATGCGCCCCGAGCCATCAGTCAGCGATCCGAATGCCCCGGCCACCGACAGCGCCTCGAGCACTGGACGAGTGAGCGGGATGCGACGGTTGAGATCCTCCATGGAGGCGAAGGGTCCGTGCGCCTCGCGCTCAGCCACGATGCGTTCAGCAAGATCCGCGCCGAGCGAACGTACCGCTGAGAGTCCCAGGCGTAGTTGCGGCTGTTCAACGACCATGCCATCGGTGGGGAGCACATCAAGGTGTAACTGATGCGATGACTCAAGCGATGCACCCGCCATCGATGCGTTGATGTCGGGGGTGCACACCTCTACACCGTGACGACGCGCATCAGCCACCAAGGTATGCGGCGAGTAGAAACCCATCGGTTGGGAGTTGAGTAGACCAGCGCAGAATGCAGCCGGGAAATACCGCTTCAGATACGAACTCGAATACACGAGGTACGCGAACGACACCGAGTGGCTCTCTGGGAACCCGAAGTTGGCGAAGGCGGCAAGTTTGTCGAAGATGGCATCAGCAACCTCGCCGAAAATTTCGCGTTCGGCCATGCCCTCGTACAGGCGCTTCCGCAGACGCTCCATGCGTTCGGTGCTGCGCTTGGACCCCATGGCTTGGCGAAGTTGATCGGCCTCACCAGGCGTGAACCCAGCGATATCGATGGCCATTGACATGAGCTGCTCTTGAAACAGCGGCACACCGAGGGTCTTGGCCAACGAGGGCTCGAGCAACGGATGCAGATAGGTGACCGCTTCGGTGCCGTTGCGACGACGGATATAGGGATGCACCGAACCACCCTGAATAGGTCCGGGACGGATAAGGGCGACCTCGACCACCAGGTCGTAAAAGACACGGGGCTTGAGACGCGGGAGCGTGGCCATCTGCGCCCGACTCTCCACTTGGAACACTCCAATGGAATCAGCAGCGCACAACATGTCATACACCGCGTCATCCTGCGGCAGTTGCGCGATATCGATAGTCAGTTCGTGATGGGCCGCGATGAGATCGACACTGTGATGCAGCGCGGTGAGCATCCCCAGACCCAGCAGGTCGAACTTGACCAACCCTGCCGCTGCGCAGTCGTCCTTGTCCCACTGCAACACGGTTCGCCCCTCGCGTCGGGCCCACTCCACCGGACACACTTCGATGATGGGACGATCACATAAAACCATGCCTCCCGAATGGATACCGAGATGCCGGGGAGCGTGCTGCACCTGCGCGGCCAACGAACGCACCGACTCAGGGATGTCAGTGGCATCGGTGGAACTGATGGGGCTCCACCGATCGACCTGTTTGGACCACGCATCGGCCTGTCCCACGGCGTAACCCAGCGCTCGGGCCATATCGCGAACCGCGGAGCGCCCGCGATAGGTGATGACGTTGGCCACCTGCGCAGCGTGATGACGACCATGACGTCGGTAGACGTACTGGATGACTTCCTCGCGTCGGCCCGATTCGATATCAATGTCGATATCGGGAGGACCATCGCGTTCAGGCGACAGGAAGCGTTCAAACAGCAGACCAAGCGCGACTGCATCGGCCTTGGTGACCCCGAGAGCGAAACACACCGCCGAGTTGGCCGCAGACCCCCGACCCTGACAAAAGATGTTGTTGTCACGACAGAACTCAACAAGGTCGTGAACGATCAGGAAGTAACCGGGAAAGTGCAGCTGCTCGATGATGGCAAGTTCATGATCGATCTGAGCCCATGCCCCTGGTACGCGCTCAGCATGACGCGGACCGTACCGTTGGAGTGCTCCTTGCTCAGTGAGCAAGCGCAGGTATGACATCTCATCGAGTCCATCGGGACAATCGAAGGGAGGGAGATCGGGAGCGACCAATGCGAGGTCGAACGCGCAGTCGCGCCCGAGTTGAGCCGCCCGTTCGACCACTCCGGGATACCGAGCGAAGCGACGAGCCTGTTCGGTACCCGAACGCAGATGCGCACCGGCCGCTGCCGGCAACCACCCGTCGATCTCATCGAGGCTCCGACGTGATCGCACCGCAGCCAACGCAGTAGCCAATGGGCGATGTGCGGGGGTGGCGTAATGCGCGTTCATGGTGGCCACCGAATCGACGCCAAGGCCGAGCGCGAGTTCGACCATCGCATCGTTGCGCGCCGAGTCGAGTGGATGATTGTGGTCCCACAGCTCGACCGCCACATGCTCAGAACCAAAGGACCCGACGAGTCGGTGCAACTGTTGTCGGGCAGCACCAGGACCGGACTGCTCGAGCGCGGATGCCACCGCTCCCCGACGACATCCAGTGAGCACCAACCAATGCCCCTGATCGTTCGGGGGCGCATCAGTGCCACCAAGCGCGGCCAATTGGGCCAGTGAAAGCACCGGCGCTCCCTTTTCACCGCGCAGTTGCGCCTCACTAATGGCGCGCGCCAATAGGGCGTACCCCCGAGGATCGCGGGCGAGCACCACAAGATGGGATTCATCGGTGTGTGCCCCGGGATCAGGTTCGCCCACGCTCGGACCATGACGATCCAGTGTGAGTTCCGCACCGAACACTGTGGGCAGACCCACCGCCCGCGCTGCTTCGGCGAATCGAACCACGCCGTAGAAACCGTCATGATCAGTGAGCGCGAGGGCTTCGAGCCCGAGACGTACGGCCTCCTCCACCAACACCTCTGGAGCACAGGCCCCGTCGAGGAAGCTGAACTGGGAATGACAGTGCAGTTCGGCATAGGGCGTGGTGGAACGAGCACTGATGATTGTCGGCGCCTCGTAGGGCGACCGCTTGCGCGACCAGGCCGGAGAATCGGAACCATCGGCACCAATGGGTTGGGCAGGCATCAGTCGTACCAACCTTCGATACACCAAGCGCCGTGTTCGCAGGCCACCAGCACCGCCCGCCCATCGCGCAGCAACAGCTGCAAACGAGCGCGACGAAGATGAGCATCTGGATCCCACCAACGTTCATCGCTCAGCCATGGTCCGGCCCATGCTTCGATGGCGATCGGACCGAGACCGGAACCAGAACCAGAACCGGGACTATCAAGGAATGCCGGCGCAGCGCTGAGCAAACCTCGACCCGATACCGCGAGCATCGCTCCCCTGGCATCACAGAGCCGCACCGGTTCGTCGACCAGCAGAGCGGGCGAAGGCGTCGGAACCCGGCCGGGCCAGGGAGCATCATCGGTGAGCACAACCCGCGACGACCCCAGCTCCGTCGTGGCCGCCGGAACCCGCACGATGCGTTCGGCCGGACTGCGCCCACCGCGCACTTCCGGAACCATCACCGATGCGACCCCGACGATGCCCTGAGCCCGGGCCAACGCTCGAGCAGCACGGGCATCCGCGGCGCTCTCCCCTCCCCAGAACCCAAGTTGTCGACCCTTGGCGGGACCGACCTCATCGGGAATGAGGGTGAGGCGACTGATACCGCTGGTGGGACGCAACACCGCAGGTCCGTTGAGCCAACCGTCGAGCTGCCAGCGCATCCGATCGATGAGCGCCCCCACATCGAATGAGTCCCCATGACGCCAGATGCGTTCGTTGCATTCCCCGGCAATGGTCTCAACGCCGATGCACACCCGGGTGCAGCAGAGCCCGTCGGCTCGGAGTGCCTCATGGAGTTGTTCGACCAACCCCTTGGCCACGAACGTGGCCTGATCGACCCGCTCCACCGGTGGATCGAGTTCAGCAGTGAACATGAGATGCGCCGGCAGCGGTGCAACACGAGGAGCCTGTTCATCGAGTCCGCCGGCGAGACGGTGGGCCACAAGTGCATCGGAACCAAAACGGGCCAAGACATCGGCCGCCGGTAGCGCTGCGAATGCACCGAGTGTGTGGATACCCAGACGAATCAGCACCTCAGTGAGATCGTCGCGACCGAGAACTCTCACTGGCAATGGAGCAAGGAACGATGCCGATGATCCGGGTTCAAGCACGCTGAACCTGCCACCCTCCGTTATCGGCTGAGTCATCTGCTGGGCAACCCGTTGGGCCACAAAGCGACCATCTGCAACCCCTACTCCTACCGAATGGGGCCAACCCAGGCTCTCCATGACTGCATCCACTGCACCGGCCACCTCGCAAGCCAATGCATGATCGCCACCGAAGTACCGCGAAGGTCCACGCGTGGGGAACGCGGCAACACCAGGGGTGGAGAGTTCGATACGAGGGGTGACATGTTCGAGTGCAGCGCCGACGGCATGGAAGAGCCGAGCATCGCGGTCGGGATCGGCATCATGCACGATCACTGATGAACAGCGACGCTGAGCCTCGCGTCGGCGCTGACCCACCTCGATGCCCTCAGCCCGGGCCCGCGGTGATGCTGCGATCACCCGACCGGCGCCAATGACCACTGCAGCACTGTCGGAGGACGCACCTGCGGCCACCAATGGCCAATTGGCGCAGACCACCACTAGTGACCGAACAACACGGTCCTCGTCAGCCGGCAACACGAGGACCCCGCCGGAGAAATGACAATGCATCTGTGGACGCGTGTGCGATTGATGACGGCTTGATTGATGATGAAACATCCGTCCACCCATCGACTGCACCATGGACGTCGGGTAGCAGCAGTTCGAGCTGACGCGGACGGGCCGATCGACCACGACCCGTTGCGTCGATAGTGACGCGACGCTGCCGCAACACACCATGCCCATGCCCCAGACCCGACCAGCCTGAAACTGATTGGCCTGAAACTGATTGGCCTGCAACTGACTGGCCTGCAACTGACTGGCCCGAATCTGGATGACTCGGCATCGTCGAGGTGAGCACTACATCGGGTGACCATCCACCGGCAGCTTGCGTGAGCGCGGATTGCGACCCGGACCCACCAGGCAGCCCCGGTTCAACCATGAGTAGTACTGCTCCCTGCTCACGCAGACGAGCGGTGACGCGACGAACCTCAATCGCGCGAAGCGGCACTCGCGCATCGAGCAGCACAAGATCGATGCCATCAATGACTGCCGCCACCAGCTCGGCAGCGCGACGCCACCGGGGAACTTCAATAAGTGCCAGTCGGGTGAGCGCGACACCGTGTTCCTCAGCGGCCACTAACCCCAGTTCGGGAAGTCCGATGACCGCCGACCAGGACCCGTCCTGCGATGCTGCAGCCACGAGTGCGAGCGCTAACGAGGTGGCCCCGACTCCGACGATCTGCAGCATTGACCCGCGGGCCAGCGCCCCATCGGGCAGCAGCCCAGCGAGTGGTTCGGCCACTGGAAGAGTCCGCTGGCCAGCGAGCGCGACCGGTCGAACCAACTCGGTCAAACGACGCAGCGCGACTGATTTCGGGAGGTTGCCCGGGAGGTTGCCCGGGAGGTTGCTGAGGGAAGCGGTCACCCCCCCAGTATCGAACACCTGTTCGATACTGGCAACCGGGTTTAGCCCCTGATGGCGAGAAGCCGTTCCAGAGCACTCAGATCGAACGCCCCTTGGGTACCCGTCATGAGGATGAGATGGTCGGCACCGGCCTCCAGATAGGCCTCGACCGCATCGAGTTCGCCGGCGTTGATACCCACCGTGCGCTCGATCTCACGGGGGTCACGGCCGATCTCGGCGCACCACTGATCGAGGACGGCATTTTTGTGGGCGAAGTTCTCGGGCGGACCGAAGGTGTTCCACTGATCGGCGTACTGGGCCGTGATGCGCAGGGTGACCTTCTCCCCTCCGCCGCCGATCATGATCGGCAGCGCCCCAACAGGAGCGGGGTTGAGCGCCGCCACACGAGTGCGGATGCGCACCAATGCCACTTCCAGTGCTCGCAGTCGGGATCCAGCCGTGCCGAACTCGTAGCCGTACTCGTCGTAGTCACGTTCAAACCAACCGGCGCCAAGACCAAGGCATGCACGACCGTTGCTCACATGATCGAGGGTGCGGGCCATATCGGCGAGAAGCTCAGGATTGCGGTAGGTGTTGCCCGTCACCAGCATGCCCACCTGCGCATGCGCAGTATCAGCAGCCATCGCTGCGAGCGTGACCCAACCTTCGAAATGGGCGCCATCAGCATCGCCGTAGAGCGGATAGAAGTGATCCCAGGTCCAAATGGAATCAGCACCCATGGCGTCCGCGGCACGCCATGCGGTTCGCAGATCCTCCATAGTCGTGTGCTGGGGTTGCAGTTGGATGCCAACCTTGAAACGGGACATGGATGATCCTCTCGATATGGGTCCAGAACGACCCGGAGTTACTTGGAGTTACTTGGAACTACTTGGAACTACTCGGGACTACTGGTGTCGGTTGCGGGTGCGTCCAACGACGGCACCTCAACCCCTTCGCGGTAGTAGATGTAGATCTCCTCGATGACCTGTTTGAGGCCAGTGGCACCGTCGGAACGGGCGAGGTGCACGGTGATCACATTGGCGTTGACATGAACCGCAGAGACACCACCGTGCTCGAACAGGGCACGCGCAATTCGGTCAGGGGGACGGTCGGCCTTGATGTCGTCGAGTGATCGATACGACTCGTGTCCCATGCCGGTGAGAGCACGGTTGGTCTCGAAGCGCACCACATCGGGGTACGGCGACGCTTTCTCAATGACAGTGACTGGCTGACCCATAGAACTGCGAGCGTAGTCGGCGACTACCGAGATGCCGATGCTGCAGGCGAGGACGGTCGCAGCGCCACAGCAGCAGCCACCTTCCAAACACCCGCGGCGAGCGCAATGGAGACAAGCCCGAGCACAGCGTGCACGAGCTTGAAGGGTGCCCCATGGGAGGCGTCATTGTCGAAGAACACGATCTGGGGGACGCGGATCAGCCAGACCACCGCTGTGACAGCGGCAGCTGCTCGCAGGACCCTCACCGCAGAAGCGTCGACGTGACCCGACCAACCGCGCACCAACACCAGGACCACTGCAATGGCAAGCAACAGCATGATCGCGGAGAGCACTGTGGAGAACACCTTGCCACCGGTGGATTCAGTGGTGGAGCGCAATGTGTTGGAAATTCGGCTGCACCACACGAAGGCGGTCCAGACCACGAAAGCGATGAGGATGGCTCGGCCCGTTCTGGTCATGTTCCGAGGGTAGTAGTGCCCGATGCGCGGAACCGGATCAGAACAATGTCGGTGCTTCATCGAACGTAGGAGTCCGCATCAATCCCGACCAGGGCAGTCCATCCATGAACGACCACGAGCGACGATGAATCGAGGTGGGACCGTTGGCTTCAATTGCCATCCGATGTTTCGGACATGGGTATCCCTTGTTGGCATGGAACTCGAAGCCGGGGAAGTTCTCGGCTTCGGCTCGCATCATGCGATCACGACTCACCTTGGCCAGGATCGAGGCTGCAGCAATGGACACGCAGGTGGCGTCCCCCTTCACAATCGTGCGCGTGATGCCCCCGCCCACGAAGTCGACCGAGCCATCGAGTAGCACCCGATCGGGAGCAATACCAAGAGCATCAAGAGCTCGCCGTGCCGCCAGCCGCAATGCCGCGGACATGCCAAGCGCATCACATTCATCATGGGCGACCACACCAATGGCCCACGCGTCGCACCACTGGGCGATGCGGTCGAAAGAACCTTCACGCTCCGCCTCGGTGAGCATCTTGGAATCACGGATCCCATAGGGACGGCGATCCTTCGGAGCCACTGCAGCACCGATCACCAACGGTCCGGCCCATGCACCTCGACCGACCTCATCAACACCGACCACGATGTCATCACCCGCAGCCCAGAGTTCGCGCTCGGCGGCAAGCGTCGGCGCTCTGCCTCGCAGTGCAGCTCGCATCGGTCGTGCTCGGGTTGCCACGCTGCGACCGTAGTGGTCCGATCATTCAATGAGGTTGACCAGCGCGGACCGCAGTGTCGTTGCGATATCGACCAAACCTCAGCGATCACGCGAGGAGGGCCCGACACCGTGGCGTCGGGCCCTCCTTCACGACTGCGTACTGCAAACCTGTCGTTACTCGATCCAGGTCTGGGTGAGACGAACCGCTCCATCGAAGCCGGCGAGCATCGCTGCTGAGGGCTGACCGTCGGGCAGGCTCACGTTGGTGATGTTGCGAACGTTCTTCGCTGCACCAATGGCCCACTGTGTGTGTGCCAACCAGATGTAGGGAACAAGTTCGGTCTGACGCTTCTGCAGATCGGCATAGGCCTGCTTGCGCACTGCCTCATCGGGGGTTGCACGAGCCTTGTTCAGCGCGGCATCCACCTGCGGATCATTGAGACGGGCGAAGTTGAGCGTGAGCGGGCCAACTGCGTTGGCACCGATCCACCACTGGTAATCGGCATCAGGATCCGGTGCTGCGAACTGGCGCCAGTAATTGGCGTCGTACTGTCCGGTTGCAGCATCGAGCACGAACTTGCTCTGCGCGGTGGTCTTCTGCTGCACGGTGACCCCGCAACGCGCCCACTGCTCAGCAATCAAAGCCGTGACTGCGGTGTTGCCCGGAACCGGCGTGGTGCCAAGGCTGAAGCTGACCGCTCCCGGATGATCAGCCTTATAGGCATTGATCAACTCGGTTCCCTTGGCCACGTCATTGTTCGGGAAGTTTGTGTCGACGTGATAGGGCGAGTCTGCGGCGAACTGGCTATCCGCGGCCCGATCCAACGGCGACTCGCTGACCACGAGGACCTGATCGCTATCGGTGCAATAGGCCAGACCAACACGCACACGAACGTCGTCAAGCGGCGCCTTTGAGGTGTTGAACATGATGAAGTTCTCCTCCGTCTCGCCATGATCAGCGACGAACTGGAGGTTGCCTGCGCTGGCCTCGGACTGAAGCTTCGCGATCGCGGCCCAGTCAGTGGTCTGCATCATGTTGATGTCGCCACTTTGCAGCGCGCTGGTGCGGGTCTGCGGATCGACGATCGGACGGAACTCAACCGAATCAAGGTACGGAAGCTTGTTGCCCTTCTCATCAGAACGCCAGTAATTCGCATTCTTCGTGCCGAGCCAATGATTGTCCGGAATCCATTCCTTCTGAACAAACGGACCTGAACCGATCGGCTCGTTCGACGAAGCCGGCTTGTCCGCATCTAGCTGCGCAGGGGCGGCGATATAGCCGACCTGCGTGCTCAGAAGCGCCGGAAGCGAAGCCCAGGGATCAACCGTGGTCACAATCGCATTGAGCGGGTTGGCCGGGTCAACAGTGGCCGATGCCATGTTCCGGAGAGCAATTCCGACCAGGGCGTCATTGCGGACCGCTTCGAGTGACTTCGCCACTGCAGCACCGTCGACGGGTGTGCCGTCAGAGAAGGTGACACCCGGGCGCATTGAGATGGTCCAGGTCTTGTAGTCGGCACTTGGCGTGAACGACTTGGCCAGATACGGCTGCCACTTCCCAGAGGAGTCATAGGCGGCCAACGGATCGAATACTGCGTTGCCGACCATGTAGCCCGACACTGCCCAACGATTATTCGTCGGGTTGAAACCGTCGCTCTCGGCCTCGAGGCCGAACTTGACCGCACCGCCAACCTTCGGATCACCCGATGCTTTGATGGTGACATCAGTGGTGGTCTTGACCGCTTGAGTCGACGAGGAACCCCCGCATGCAGCCAGCGCAAGGCTGAGCGCGATTGCGGCCGCTCCGAGTTTCACCCAGCGGTTTGCTCCCGCGTGAGACTTCATGTGTAACCCCTCCCTCGGCCTCAGCCGATGGTGTTGACGCTCCGCTACTGCGCGGACCGGGACCGCCACGGTAA
>CANFQA010000041.1 GCA_947449015.1 Microthrixaceae bacterium
GCCATCGACTACGGCGTGCAGATCGCGCACAGCGCAGTGCGCACCTACGTCATGGGCGATCGCGGGGCACGCAACGAACCCGCCACTGCCGATGACATTGATCTCATGGCCAAGCATGTGCAGGAGGCCGTCGAAGCCGGTGCACTCGGCTTCTCCACCTCGCGCACCCTTGGCCATCGCGCCATGAACGGCGAGCCCGTACCCGGCACCTTCGCTGCCGAGGATGAACTCTTCGGCATGGGTCGGGCTATGGCCCGCGGTGGTGCCGCCGTCTTTGAGCTCGCCCCCATGGGTGCGGCTGGTGAGGACATCATCGCCCCCAAGACCGAGGTCGAGTGGATGCGACGTCTGGCCGGCGAGATCGACCGCCCGGTGTCATTCGCACTCATCCAGGTCGATGCCGCCCCCGAGTTGTGGCGAGAAATCATGACCGAATCACTCGCCGCCCATGAGGCTGGCTCGCCGATCTTCCCGCAGGTCGCGGCTCGCCCGTTCGGCATGCTGCTGGGTTTCGCCGGTCACCACGCGTTCTCCAAGCGGCCCACCTATGTGCGTTTGGCCGCAACGATGTCGCCGCAGGAACTGGCGCTTGAACTGTGCAAGCCCGAGGTGAAGGCCGCGATCTTGTCCGAAACCGACCTTCCGTCTGATCCTTCGGTTCTGTTTGATGGCATGAACAGCCTCGCCCAGATGATGGTGGGCAACACCTACGACCTCGGTCCTTCGGTTGATTACGAACCCACTGCTGATCGCACGGTGGCCGCCGTGGCTGCAGCTACCGGCCGCGATCCGCTCGAGGTCCTCTACGACCTCTACGCACAGTTCGATGGAACCGCCATGGCCATGGTGCCGTTCTTCAACTACAGCTACGGCAATCAAGACGCTGTTCGCGAGATGCTCACCCATCCCGCGGGCGTGGCAGGCCTGTCCGATGGTGGCGCACATTGCGGCATGATCTGCGACGCGTCCTACCCCACCTATCTGCTGTCGTTCTGGGCCAAGGGTCGCACCCGCGGCGAGGGTCTACCTCTCGAATTCGTCGTCAAGAAGCAGTCCCATGACACGGCCCAACTTTTTGGCCTCACCGACCGCGGCGTCATTGCCGAGGGCAAGAAGGCCGATATCAACATCATCGACATGGACACCATCGCGATCGGTCGTCCCCGCATGGCCTATGACCTCCCCGCCGGCGGCAAGCGCCTCCTGCAGGGCGCCACTGGCTACACCCACACCATCGTCAGCGGTGTCGTCACCCGTCGCAATGGCGCCGATACCGGCGCCCGCCCGGGTCGTCTCGTTCGCGGCGCCCGCTAACTCTTCCCACCCCACCCCTACCCCGTTGCCGAACGCAACGGCACTTCCACCGGAGGAACCATGAGCACCTCATCTCTTGCAGGCCGCAGCGCGATCGTCACCGGCGGTGGCACCGGCATCGGCGCCGCCTGCGCCACTCGTCTCGCTGCTGACGGCGTAAACGTGACCATCTGCGGTCGCACTGAGTCGCGCCTGACCGAGGTTGCCAACCGCATCGCCGCGTCGGGAGCACCCGGGACCGTGCGCACCCAGGTCACCGATGTCACCGTGGAGTCTGATGTTGCCGCGCTTGTTGCCGACCATGTTGCTGCCTTCGGTGGACTCAACGGATTCGTCGCCAACGCTGGCGGCGGTGGCGGCATGGGCCCGTATCACCTGCTTGACACCGAGGAGTTCGTGCGAGTGCTGCATCTCAATGTGCTCGGCACCATGCTCTCGGTCAAGCATTCGGTTCCCCATCTGGTTGCCGCTGGTGGCGGTTCGTTCGTTGGCATGTCATCGCTCGCCGGGCACACCACACACGTGATGTTCGGTGCCTACTGCGTGGCCAAGGCCGGCATCGAAGAAATGATGAAGAACGCCGCCGATGAATTCGGTGAGGTCAAGGTGCGCTTCAATGCCGTTCGTCCTGGTTTCATCTCTACCGAGATCATGGAAGGCATCCCGCGCGAGTCCGAGGTGTACGACAGCTACATCGTCAACACGCCGCTCGGCGATGTTGGCGAGCCCGAGGATGTTGCCAATCTCGTGCGATTCCTCATTAGCGATGAGGCCCGCTGGATCACCGGCACCGCCATCAACTGCGACGGCGGACACCACCTGCGCCGTGGGCCCGACTTCACTTCGTTCATCGAGCCCCATATCGGTCGCGACGCAATGGTGGCCCGTGGACCCATCGGCGGCTGAGCCGCGACTCGTCGACCTTCATCATGAAACTCGGGCTGTACTTCGACCTCCGAAACCCGCAGCCTTGGCAGCGACCGTGGTCCGATGTCTACGGACACGCTCTCGATCTCATCGTTGAAGCCGAAAAGCTTGGCGCCGACAGTGCTTGGTTCTCCGAGCACCATCAGTTCGCTGACGGATATCTGCCGCAGCCACTCACCATGGCCGCGGCAGCCGCGGCGCGCACCTCACGCATCAGGCTTGGCACTGCAGTGGTGCTGGCTGCTTTGAGACCACCAATGCTGGTGGCCGAAGAGGCTGCTGTTGTCGATCAACTCAGCGGTGGTCGTCTCGAACTCGGTATTGGCGCCGGGTATGTGGCATCGGAGTATCAGTCCTATGCCACTGATATCGAGCAGCGGTATTCGCTCACTGATGCCGCCGTGGTCGAGATCCGCAGATTGCTCGACGAGGGCGTGGTCGCACCGCCCGCCCATCAGCGCCCCTTCCCGCTGTGGCTGGGCTATCAGGGCCCACAGGGTGCACGTCGAGCCGGACGGCTCGGCGTGGGGCTGCTCAGCCTCGACCAGTCACTACTGGAGCCTTACCGCCAAGGTCTGGCCGAGGGCGGCCATGACGTTTCCATCGCTCGCACTGGCGGCATGCTCGACATCATCGTGGCCGACGATCCCGAGGCTGCGTTCGAGCGGATCCTGCCGCATTACGTCCACCAGCTGAACTCCTATCGTGCCGCCACCGTTGCCGGCACCGACCGCCCGGCACCCAAGGAAATCACCGCGGAGAAGTTACGAAGCGGTGTCACCTCCGCCGGACAGATCCCAGGGCTGCGGGTACTGAGCCCCGCGGATGCAGTCGCGGCCATTCATAGCGCCACCAACGAAGCACCAGTGGAGCATGTGTACCTATGGGCCAGCATCGCCGGCATGCCCGATGATCTCGTGGAGCGCCATGTGCAGCTTGTGTGCACCGAGGTACGCCCCAAGCTCTGACTCGGCGAATCGCTTCACATCGGTTCGACTCAATCAGCGAGTGGAGGCAGCAAACCCAACTGGCGCGAAATTGCTTGGGCCTCGAGATACGAGCCGTTCTCATGAACCGCCACTCCCTCGGTGGCAAGCCAGGCAATGGCTGCACCAATCACTGATGGTTCAACGCCACGAGATGCGATGGCATCAAGCTCTGCGACCATGCGCGTGCGTTCGGTGGCCACAAAGCCCGGATCCACGGTGTAGGAGGTAATCCCCAAATCCCCGTACTCAAATGCAACGCGGTCGGCAGCCCGATGTAAGCCCGCCTTGGCCACGCAATAGGCCAACTGCGGGCCACCTTGGCCGATGGGCATCTTCAACCTCCACTTGCCCGAACCCGAACCGATGTTGATGATGACTCCCGAACCGCGCTGGACCATATGCGCGACCTGTGGCTGCAACAGCAACAACTGAGCAGTGAGATCGCCCCACAGTTGCTTCTCGAGATCCTCGGGAGACTGGTCGAGGAAATGCTTCGGACCACCACCAGTGACATAGATGGCGTTGTTGACCACCACATCGAGATGACCAAGCCCGGAAATAGCCGCTTCCACCGCGGGAACAAGTGCCTCGCGATCGAGCAGGTCAAGACGGATCTGGACTGCACGTCCGCCGCGGCGCTCAATTTCAGCGGCAGTGCTGGCCAGACTCCCTGGCAACACTGCGCCCGAAGCCGTGCGGGCCGACTCGTCGCCTTCATTCACCGTTCGAGCAGTGATGGCCACATCGAATCCAGCTTCGGCCAGAGCAATGGCAGTGGCCCGGCCAATCCCCCGACTGGCGCCAGTAACGAGCGCGGTTGGTCGAGCGGTGGGTCGAGCCATCAGGCGAGGCCGCTGAAGTCAGCCTGACCAGTGGTCATCGCCGCGGTGAAGCCCGCATCGACGAGCAGGTTGACGCCGTTGATGAAACTGGCGGCATCGCTTCCCATGAACACCAACGGGGGTGCGATGTCAGCAGCAACAGCCATTCGGCCGTTCCCCTGAACTGTGACGCTCCAGTCGATGACCTTGTCGCCCATGGTCTCGCGGAAATCTGCCATGAGTGGCGTATCAACCGGAGCCGGACAGATGCTGTTGATGCGCACGCCTCGACGGATGCTGGCATAGGAGGCGCGCATCACATACACCTGCATGCACATCTTCGAGAACCCATACACATCCTCGACCACCTCGGGATGGGCCTCGCACCAGTCGAGGAACTCATCCCAATCGGCCAGATCGAGCAACGCGTTGATCTCTCCGAGCTTGGCGGGCCAACCATTGCCGGCCATTGACGCGGTGAACACGATGGTGCCGCCGGCGGGGATGCGATCGATCAGGCCATCAGCGAGCCGACGCGATGCTGCGACATTGACGGCCATACAGGTACGCACACCTGCATTCGCGGCCACGCCAGCATTCGAGAACAGCACGTCGATGCGACCTGTGAGCGCGGCGATCGCGGCATCAACCGACGCAGGATCAGAGAGATCGGTACGGATGAACGAATCAACCGGAGCAGTTGGTTCCTTGATGTCGATCACGGTGATGTGCTCCGCCCCGTGCTCACGCAGGAGCTCAATCAGGGCGGCGCCGATACCGGTGGCGCCACCTGTGACCACCACGCGCTTTCCCTCATAACTACACAGATCTGATACTGACTGTCCGGACATCGACACTCCCCCGAGATGCTCCGCTGACGACTCTCATCGCGGAATGCTCGGCAACCTACGAGTGGGTCGTGGGCGTGTCAACATACGCCAATGCATGTGACCCGCCTCGGTGGCGCACTCGGCGCCGAACTTCACGGTGTCGAACTTTCTGAAGACATCGACGTCAACACACTTGATGCGGTGCACGACGCACTTATCGAACACAAAGTGCTGGTGGTACACGCCCCGAACCTCACACCGGCGCAGCACATGGCATTCGGTCGACGGCTCGGCGAGATTGAGATCCATGCCTTCTTCCCGAACCTCGGTGACGGTTACGAGCATGTAAGCGTGCTCGACTCCGACGATGGCAATACCGCCAGCATGTGGCATACCGATGAGACCTTCCTCCCCTCGCCGCCGATGGGAACACTCACCCACGCCAAGATCCTCCCCGAGTACGGCGGCGACACCCTGTTCGCCAGCACCAGCGCCGCGTACGACGCCCTTTCACCCAACATGAAGCGTTACCTCGAGGGACTCAACGCACTGCATGATCTCAGCCGCACCACTGAGCTCCGCCTCCGCTTCGGCGGCGCATCCCCCCAGCAGTACGGCGAGGCCATTGCCGCTGATCGCCGGTTCGAGCATCCAGTGGTGCGGGTCCACCCGGTCACCGGGGCCAAGGGACTGTTCGTGAACCCCACCTACACGCGCCATATCGTGGGGCTCCCGCCCGAGGAGAGCGACCAGATCCTCGGCTTCCTGCTGCGCCATAGCGTCAAGGAGCAGTTCACCTTCCGCCATCGCTGGCGGGTGGGCGATCTGCTCATGTGGGACAACCGCTCCACCATGCACATGGTGCTCAATGACTTCCCCGGACGGCGTCTCATGTACCGCGTGTCGGTGGTTGGCAGCGCCCACGATTGACCCGCTGAACCTCGCCCCGATCCAGAACTACGGTGGCGAGATACCCGCCGACGGTGCGGGCATGTACGGGGGAACACCATGAGCTATCCACTCGAAGCAGGCGGTCTCAGTGACTATCCAATGAAGGTCGGATCGATGCTGCTCACCATGGTGGACCCCAATCCGGGCTTCGAGAAGGCCTACAACCGCTGGTACGAACGAGATCACTACTACGCGGGCTGCATGGTGGGACCGCATCAGATGTCGGGTTCCCGCTGGGTCGCTCCCCGATCGCTCAAGGACCTTCGCTGGCCCGCCGGTGACACCACAGTGGCCAACCCCACCGATGCCGGTTCCTATGTCGCCATCTACTGGATCGAAGCGGGCAAGCACGCCGAATGGAACCAGTGGGGCCAAGACACCGTCGCATGGCTGTATTCGAATAACCGCGGGTTCGCTGAGCGTCGCCATGCGCATACCAACCTCTTCGATTTCATCGGTTCCGCCAACCGCGACGCCGACGGTGTACCGGTCGATGTTGCCCTCGACAGCGCCTATGACGGAATCTTCGCCGTGTGGTTCGACGCCCGCGATGGACACAGCGCTCAGTCAGTGCACGCCGCCATGTCGGCCGATGGCATCTACGAGCAGCTCATGGCCGGCTCCGATATCGAACTCGTGTCCTGCTGGCAGCCGGTGGCCAACCCCGCTGCCGATCAGCCGATGGATCTCGGCACACCGGCAGGTGGACCGGAGCGGCTGGTGCAGGTGGTGTTTGTACGCGGTGATGTCACTGTCGCCATTGACCGCATGCACACCTACACCGATGCGGTCGCCGCTGCTGGACTCGCCGATGTGCACCTGGTCGCACCGTTCTTCCGCACCATCGTCGGCACCGATACCTACGTCGACCAGCTCTGGTAAGCGAGGCTCGAATGACAGGCGCACCCGATCCCTTCGCACCAGCCACCCTCGGGCCGCTCACGCTGAAGAACCGCTTCATCAAAGCGGCCACCTTCGAAGGCGTCACCCCTGAGGGTCTTGTCACCCAGGAACTGATCGACTTCCATCTGCGTCCGGTTCGCGGCGGTATCGCCATGACCACTGTCGCCTACCTTGCGGTGGCCCCCGAGGGTCGCACCGACCCGGGGTGTATGTGGCTGCGACCCGAAGCGCTTCCAGGGCTGCAGCGTCTGACCGACACCATCCATAGTGAAGGCGCACTCGTGGCCGGCCAGATCGGACATGCCGGCCCGGTGGCCAACGCCAAGCGCAACGGCACCACCTCGCTCGCACCCAGCCAGATGTTCAACCCGATGTCCATGCGCACCACCAGGGCAATCGATGAAGCCGGCATCGCTCGTGTCACCGAGGACTACGCCCGCGGCGCACGGCTCATGGTCGCTGCGGGGTTCGACTCCATCGAGATCCATCTCGCGCATAACTATCTGCTGTCGTCGTTTCTCAGCCCTCGCTTCAACAAACGCGATGACGACTGGTCCGGTTCGCTCGAGAATCGTGCCCGGTTCGCCCGACAGGTCGTCGCTGCAGTGCGTGCCGAGGTTCCGCCCTCGGTGGCGGTCACCGCCAAGATCAGTCTCAACGATGGCGTGCCCGGAGGGTTCCGACCGCCCGACAGCACCGAATTCGCCGCATTACTTGAGGCCGATGGACACCTCGATGCGCTTGAGATGACCGGTGGTTCTTCGCTGGCCAATCCGATCTACCTGTTCAAGGGCGATGCTCCCCGCAAGGACTTCGCCAAGGCGCTCCCGTTTCCTATGAGCCTCGGCTTCAAACTCTTCGGCAAGAAATTCATGCCCTCCTATCCCTTCAAAGAGGCGTACTTCCGACCGATGGCCCTCGAGGTGCGCGAGCGCGTCACCATGCCTCTCATCTTCCTCGGGGGAATCAACAACCTCGCCACAGTGCGTCAAGCCATGAACGACGGATTCGACTTCGTGGCCATGGGACGCGCAGTGCTTCGCGAGCCCGATCTGGTTGCGCGCATGGCGGAGGGATCCCAGACCGAAGGTGATTGCATCCACTGCAACCGCTGCATGGTCTCGATCTACAGCGGAAGCCGCTGTGTGGTCGACGCACCTGAACCCATCATCAGCACCGGTCCGGTGGCGTGAACGCGGATCAGATCGCCGAAGCGGTTCCGCTCGAGCCGCTCCAACACTGGCTTGGAGACACGCTCGACGGCGTTGGTTCCCTCGCCATCACCCACCTCTCCGGTGGTTCGTCGAACCTCACGTTCCGCGTGCGAGACGGCCACCACGACTGGGTTCTGCGTCGCCCCCCGATGGGGCCTCTTCTGGCAACTGCCAACGACATGGGGCGCGAGTTCCGGGTCCAACAGGCGCTCCGAGAAAGTTCGGTTCCCGTTGCTCGCACAGTTGCGCTGTGCAACGACCCATCAATCATCGGCCACCCCTTTTATTTGATGGAGTTTGTCGCCGGCACGGTGTACTCCGATGCCAAGGCCGTCACCGAACTCAACGACGCGCAGCAGCTAGCCGCCACCGACGAACTCATCGATGTGCTGGCCCAACTCCATGGCGTGGATTTCAACGCTGTTGGCCTCGGCGATCTGGGACGACCAGAGGGATTCCTTGCTCGTCAGATCAATCGATGGACCACCCAATGGTCACGTTCGAAACAGCGTGAACTCCCCGTGATCGACGAACTCGCCCGCCGTCTGGCGGCATCGGTTCCCGAGCAGAGTGACTCGACGATCGTTCATGGCGATTACAGCTTCAACAACACCATGTGGAGCACCCAGGACCCCACCCAGATGGTGGCAGTTCTCGACTGGGAGATGTCCACGCTCGGTGATCCTCTTACCGACCTCGGCATGGTTGTGTCCTATTGGGGAGATGCCGGCGCCATCATGTGGCGCGGTCGCTCTCCCCAACCCCACCGCGTTGGTGCAGGTTTCCCTGATGCCGATCATCTGATTGATCGCTATGAACGCAGCAGTGGCCGGTCGGTGCGTGACCTCGACGTGCATCGCACACTCGCCATCTTCAAGCTGGCGATCATCATTGAGGGGGCATACGCCCGCATCCGTGCCACTCGTCCCGATGACGACACCAGTCGAACTGCCGCCACTGTTGAGGAACTGGCCACGCTCGCCCTCGAGCTCGCCAACGCTTCGACCATTCCATCGCTGCGCGGAGCCTGACCAGTCTGAAGCGCTTCCTCAGGGACCGCTGACCGGGCGTTCCTCGGTGAACTCCAACTGCAGGTTGCGCTGTGCGATACGCCAACCATCAGTTGTGCGCTCGTAGGTATCGAGATACCGGATGGCCATGACGTAGTCGCTGAGATGGGCTGCCTCGCCCTCGCCGATAGTTCGAACGTGATGGGCAAGGCAGTAGGTCTCGCCCGTTGCGGCATCTCCATCGAGCTCGACCAGATGATTGGCCACCACATGGAGTGTGACCTCGTATCGGGACAATCCGGCGAAGGCCGTGGCGATCTCTTCTCGACCACAGCGTTCGCGCACAGGGGATTCATCACTGCGTTCAAAAATGCGCAGCACACCATTGACGGTGAAGAGCGCAGCGGCACCGGCACCATCAACTCGATCAGCGGCACGTGCATACAACTCGACCAACTCGCGGATCGCGAGTCGGTCGGCCAGCGCATGCGGCTCGAGTTCGTTCATTGTGGTGGCGCGAAGGTCCAGCCGGGAAGCAACCCAAGATCGGAGCAAAGCTTGGGAGCGAAGATCCATTTGCCAAGGAACTTCTCGGCGCCCGGGTCAGTGGCCAACCAGGCCACAACCTTGCCGGTGGCCTCAGCCGGTTCACTGCCGAACCCTGAGCTGTACTCATCGTCGGGTTTGGCTGCCTTGCGCGCCTCGGTGACCACATTGCCAGGGTCCACGTTGTAGGAACTCAGACCAGCAGCGCGGTATTCAGCGTTGATGCCACCAGCAACGCGGGCGAATGCCGCCTTTGATGCCGAATACAAAATGCCCCAACCACCGTCACCGGGAGGCCCGGGAGGATCGAGGCGCGCCGAACCGGACACCATGTTGATGATCGAACCCGATCCGCGCTCGACCATATGGGGAAGCACATGCTGGATGAGCAGGATCTGATGCATGAAGTTCCCGACCATAAGCGCGGTCATCGAGTCCATCGTGAGATCACTGATTCGATCAAGTGTTCCCACTCCGCGGAAGATCGCGTTGTTATAAAGCACATCGATGCGACCCCAGGCTTCCAGCACCGTCGGAACGAGCCCTTCGACAGAGGACCGATCGCTGAGATCCATCGGAACAATCAGCGCCCGCTGACCGCGTTCCTCGATCTCCTGAGCGGTGCGCTCGAGACTGCCGGGCACCGCCACGGTGACGTCCTCGCGCACGGAGTTTGGCTCCGCAATACCGTCGCCTTCGCGCACTGTTCGGGCGCTGACGACAACATCGAACCCGGCCTCTGCGAGCGCAAGCGCTCCTGCACGGCCGATGCCGCGACTTGCGCCGGTGACGACTGCAACTGGTGATCCGGTCATTGTTCCCCCATAGGTCCTGCATCTGCGTGGCCCGCATCTGCGTATCCGTCGTCGACCCTAGCCAATGACGTCATGCAGTCAGATACAGCATCACCAGATGTGCCTCAGCGGGCGGCGTCGATCTTCGCCCGAATCTCCGAGACCTCGGACTCCTGGGTGCGCATCAGGATCGGGTCAAGGATCGACAGTGCTCGACCTCCACCGTTGAGCAGAGTGCCCGCCAACGAGCGGTGCTCGGAATCAATGAGATTGGCCATGATGTCGAGAACCAACTCCATGGTGAAACCAGTGGAAAGAGCGATGCCCAGCAGGAAACGCAGAAGACGAGGTCGCCCGATGACCCATGCGAAACGTCGGGCGGTAGCAAAGAAGGGGTCGTACTCGCGCCGCAGCAGCGCGTCGTAGGCGGCATGGGCTGTTCCCGGACTCGCCATGAACAACTCGGCAGCATGGCGCCCCGATTCAAGCGCGTAGTCGATGCCCTCGCCGTTGAACGGATTCACCAGTCCTGCGGCATCACCCACTGCAACCCAACCGGGTCCGCTGCGATGTTCCACATGCATCGGTAGACGCCAAGCCTTCGGGCGATTCACGAACTCACCCATCCCCCAAGCTGGGCCGACCTGCGCCATGTACGAGTCGAGCATGGTGTTGAGATTGAGTTGCGAAAAGTTCCGCATCGTGGACAGCGCACCCACGCCCACATTGACGATGCCATTTCCTGCGGGGAAGACCCATCCGTATCCGGGAACCAATTTCCCATCAGGGCCCTTCACCGTGAGACAGGCTTCCATGTAACGATCATCAGCACGGTTGGACGGCACGTACGCTCGGATCGCAAGACCAAACGGCGACTTCTCCACGCGAGTGGCTCCGAGCAGCTTCGCCGCGGCGCTGCCCGCTCCGGACGCGATCACCACAAGGTCGGCCCGAATCTCCTCGGCACCGACGCGCACCCCCACAACGCGACCGCCTTCGAGAACCGGCTCCGCCTTTGCGTGATCGCGAAGTTCGGCACCGGCATCAATGGCCGTCTGCAACACCATGGCGTCGAATTCCGCCCGCGGCGCAACTGCACCCATATTTGGGAAGATTCCGCCGGGCCAGAGAACTTCACGTTCGGTGCGGCCGGCCTGGACACGAAGCCCATCGATGCGATGGAACCCTGAGATGTCAACACCGAGACGCTCGAGTTCCGCGACCGCCCGAGGCGTCAATCCATCACCGCAGGACTTGTCGCGCCCCTGAGCAGCCTTCTCGAACAACACCACTCGTGCACCCGCTCGGGCCAGCCAGGTCGCCGCTGATGAACCAGCAGGACCGGCCCCGATGACGGCGACATCGACATGTTCCATGACTCAGATCTTCCCGCGTGCACCGTCCCGACACCGCATCGGGGGCCAACTGCTCCAGATTCCCTCGTTCAGGATTCTTCAGGGCTGAGCAGAGGCGTATCTGGTCGGGCCAGAGGGGCACCAAGTACTCCAAGGATGTCCTCCACCCGATCGATGACCCTCAGCAGAGATCGATTGGCTGGACGCATGAAGCCAGCAGCGACTGCTCCATCAAGGAATTCGACAACGGGCTGCCAGAAACCGTCCACATCGAGCACCCCGACGGGATGGTCGTGGATGCCCAATTGAGCCCAAGTGAGGATCTCAGCGAGTTCCTCGAGCGTGCCGAGACCGCCGGGTAAGGCAAGGAACGCATCGG
Organism: Microthrixaceae bacterium; assembly: GCA_947449015.1. Classification (GTDB taxonomy): domain Bacteria; phylum Actinomycetota; class Acidimicrobiia; order Acidimicrobiales; family Acidimicrobilacustridaceae; genus Acidimicrobilacustris. The sequence goes on from CANFQA010000041.1 coordinate 12,034, forward strand.
ACTCGGCAGCCATCAACGCTTTGCGCTCATGCATCGATGCCACCTCAACCAGCTCGGTGATACCCCGATGACCCTGCTCAGTGGCGAAAAGCCCCACGGGGATGACACCGAGAACCGACCCCCCATTGGCCATGACCGCATCAGCGACCACGCCCATCAGTCCCACGTTGCCTCCGCCATAGACAAGGCGGATGTCATTGGCGGCCAGAAGCTTTCCAACTTCCTGGGCGATCTCGACATAGCGAGTGTCATTGCCAACCGACGATCCGCAGTACACACAGAGAGATCGGGGAAGAGGTTGACTCATCGCAAAAGGTTACGGCCCCGAGTTATCGGGACCGTGGAACTGCTTGCTCGGAGGGGAGGACTCGAACCCCCAATAAATGGACCAGAACCACTTGTGTTGCCAATTACACCACCTCCGAAAGGCGTTGAGAACTTACCGGAGGTTGACCGCCCTGCACCAACCGGCTCAGGTCAACGAGGCAAGACGCCTATATCCCACGATTCGACCGATGGAAACGGCGATGGTTTCTCGGAACAGTTCCTGGGCAGTGGAGGAGGCATCGGTCGGCGAAACATGGGCGCTGAGCCCAAGTTCATCCGCGATCGAAGCGACGCGCAGGGCATGGTACGGATCGGTGACGAACAGCACCGTGCTCGAACCGCCGGCGGCATGAATGATCGCTGAAGACGCAGAGATCTCCTCAAAGCTGTTGGTCCCCTCGACCTCAACCCGGATTGCACTCTCGGGCACTCCCTGCGCACGCAGGTACGCGAAACCCGAATATCCCTGCGTAACCGCGTCGCCAGCTTTCTTGCCGCCGGTCACCACAATGATCGGTGCAGCGCCCTCACGGTAGAGCTGCAGTGCATGATCAAGCCGCCCCTTCAACACCGGCGACGGCACACCGTTCCACTGTGCCGCACCCATGACGACGATGGCCGATGCCGGCGATGAGTTGTTGCGATGCGATGACATCCAGACCTGCGCGAACGTGATCCCCACATACAGCACAACGATCGAAACTGCTCCGATCGCGATCTTGACTGCCCAGCGCAGGAGGAGGAACACGACGGACTCAGAGCCTCGCCCGTGCCGATCCCAGACGACGAAGGGTTTCGTCTCGCCCAATCACCACGAGGGATTCGAACAGAGGTGGCCCAACGGTTCGGCCAGTCACCGAAACCCGAACTGGAGCCTGCACCTTGCCCTTGGATATCTCATGCTGTTCGGCGTAGGAGAACAGCGCGGCATCGAGCCCAGCAGCAGTCCATTCACAGTCCGCGAATTGGACGAGGGCATGATCGAGAACAGCGACGGCGAGATCAGCACCCTTCACCATGACCTTCTGCCAGGAGTCCTCATCGATGGTGGGTTCGGCGGCAAACACGAAATCGACGAAGCTCGGAACCTCGGCCAACAGCTTGACCCGCTCCTGAACCAGCGGTGCGAGAACCTCGAACGTGGCGATATCGAAACTCTCTGCCGGCCACGGCGCATCCTCGAACAACCACCGGGTGGAACGGCTCACGAACTGCGGGACCGTCAGTGCACGGATGTACTCACCGTTGAAGTGCTGCAACTTCTTCACATCGAAAAAAGCACCCGACTTGCCGACATCGGACACATCGAACATGGCGACGATCTCGGCCAGCGGTCGGATCTCGACGCCATCAGACGGACCCCAGCCCAGCGTGGCGAGATAGTTGACCATGGCTTCCGGGAGATACCCGCGGTCGATGTAATCGCCGACTGACACATCATCACGACGCTTCGAGAGCTTCTGACGCTTCTCGTTCACGATGAGTGGAAGATGAGCGAAGATCAACTCACCCGGTGCCTGCAGCGCGTGGCGGAGCAGGAGAACCTTCGGCGTGACGTTGATCAGGTCCTCGCCCCGGATGACATGAGTGATGCCTTGGTCAGCATCATCGACGGCGTTGGCCAGATGGAACATCGGCGAACCATTGGAGCGTTGTACGACGAAGTCCTCGAGATTGGCGTTCTCGAAACTGACATGGCCTCGGATGAGATCATCGAACGCGGTGGTGCCGGTGTCAGCAACTCGGAACCGCACGACATGCCCGACGCCAGGGCCCAGACCCCGCTCACGGCAATGTCCGTCATAGCCAGGGGTGCCGCCGCGGGCCTCAGCGCGCGCTTTGACCTCTTCGGGTGAGCAGGCACACCAGTACGCATCGCCATTCGCCAGAAGAGTTTCGATGGCTGCCGAATACAGGTGACCCCGTTCGGACTGATGCACCGGGGTGCCGTCCCAGTCGAGACCGAGCCACTCAAGCGCTCGGAAAATCACGTCGATCAACTCTGGACGGGATCGCTCGCCATCGGTGTCCTCGATCCGCAGCACGAACTCGCCACCCATGCGCCGGGCGAAGAGCCAGTTGAACAGCGCAGTACGGGCACCTCCAATGTGGAGATAGCCCGTGGGCGAAGGGGCGAATCGGACACGAACCTGGGGGGAACTCACAGCGCCGATGGTACCGTCACCACCGGTCCGCTCCCCACTCACCATCGTGGTGATGAAGACTTGAGCGTCAGAGCTCGAACCAACCGCACCGATTGACGGGACCAATGCTGATGCGAACCACAACGAACACCAACACCCTTGCGAACCGGCAAACACTTCGGTCCTGGACCCGAATCCTCGCCGGTTCACTGGCCCTTGTCATCGGTCTCGGACTTGTGTCCTGCTCCTCGTCGAAACCCTCAGCGAAGCCAATCGATGAGGCCACTACCAGCACGACTCTGTCGCCCTTTACGACCACGATCGCCACAGCCAAGGGTCGCACCATCGATGTGCTTGAGAACGATCCCGCCGGCTCGACCAGCACCACAACCTCGGTCGCCGGATCCGCTCCCAGCAGCACTCTTCCGCCGATTCCGCGCAGCAGTCTCAATTCAGCCGGAGTCAAAAAGATCGACACCGGATTCCAATTCAGCAATCCCACCTACTTCCGCAATCCGCTGGTGTTCGACGTGATCGAGAAGCAGGGCGAATGGCTCAAGGTGCTCATACCTGTGCGCCCCAACCACACCATCGGCTGGGTGAAAGCCTCAGAGGTCACGCTCACCACCACTGATTTTCGGTTCCAGCTCGATCTCTCGAAGAACCACCTCACCGTGTTCAAGGGAGCTGATGTCTTCCTCGAATCTGATGTTGTCACCGGACGCGAAAACACCCCGACGCCTGTCGGCCATTTCTACATTCTGGAAAAGATCAAGCAGAACGACTCGAGCGGTATCTACGGCACCTGGATTCTCGCCACCAACGGCTACAGCGAAGCTCTGGACTCATTCAACGGAGGACTTCCGGTCATTGCCTTCCACGGAACGAACCAACCGCAATTGATTGGCACCCGTGCATCGAATGGTTGCGTCCGCATGCCCAA
>CANFQA010000042.1 GCA_947449015.1 Microthrixaceae bacterium
CGGGATTGGATGAAATCCAGGGCAGCGCGCCATTAGCTGCCATCGAATATCCCCACTCGTAGGTCTCGGACCATTCGAGGTCTGCGCCGATCCGCATGGCGTCGTACACGTCGTAACAGGCATTCCTCGCGACAGGCGTGAGGTTCCGATCGTCATTACAGGGCAAGGAATTGCCGCGGAATGGGATGTCGACGTAGGTGACTGCGCTACGTCCGTCATAGAGCCGAACAGTGACCCGCAACCATGCACCAGGAGGAGTCCAAGCGATCCACTGCGGGAACGCGCCGGCCACAACCATTGTTCCGCCAATCGTCTGTACCTTCACGGCATCGTCCGAGGTGCAGACGTTGTCGAGTCTGCACGACGCGAGCTGCCCGAGCACCCGATAGCCAGCGCCCCCGGTCTGCGAGGACTTCAGACTCATGATGTCGACGGTGACTGTCGAGACAGCCTTCTGAGCAGCGTTCATGGTGGCGAATCCCGGCACCTGGGGCTGGACGATTGTCGAGAAGAACTGTGTGAACTGAATCGATCGGCCGAGTCCATAGCCGATGTCATCGGCGAGCGGCGGGCGGCCGTACCCGCCACAGGTGCCCCATGGTCCGGCACAAGGCGTCGGCTCGGGGGCCTCCGCAGCGCGTTTGAGTCGCTCTGCGGAGAGGCTTTCGAGATATGCGCGCATCTGGATCATCTCGGGGTCAGCCGCACTGGCCTGCGAGGCCTCCGTCTGGGCGGCCTGCAGAGGCAACGAAATCTGGAAGAACGGTGCTGCCTCCGCTGTGGTGATCCTGGAGAAGAAGACGCCGGGACCGTTCGAATCGACAAGAGAGGTGAAGTACTTGACCGGCACCGTGATGCCCTTCTCGACCATCGCACGCACCAACCGGTTGTAGACGAATTCGGATGCCTTCGTCGCTCCCTTGATAAGTGCACCAGCGATACGGCCGCGGTTCACCACTCTCGCGGTCTTCGCGAATCCGAGCGTGGCCCGCACCGCCTTCGCTGCCGCATACGCCTTCTCGGCCACTGTGGATGCGACACGTGCAGCCACACGGGCCACCGCCATCTCGGCCATGAACGGGCCCATAATGGCCGTCTCGATCGCCATCATGATGAGTTCGGTGGTGATCATGGTGAGCACTTTTGCCGCCGACTCACCGAACAGCGAGGAGAAGAACGACGTAACTCCATCGACGAAATCCCAACCGAAAAGTGGCGGACTGATATCAGGATTTCCAATGACGGCACCCTGCCATTCGCCTGCAGCGGTGACACTGAGCGCTCCGGAGGTAGTTCGCGCTGGTGAGCCCGCCACAATCGGGAGATAACCGCTGGTCACTGTGGTTCCCCAGCCCGCTGAAGTCTCGACCTGGATTGAGGCGCCGGCAAGGCGAATCGCCCACCCGATGCCGGGGAGCGGAATCTGCAGCGTGAGCCCGCCACCAACAGTTCCGGCCTCAACAGTTGGCAGTGAGGAACCGTCGAGTCGTTTGGAGGCGCAGAAGCCATCGAGGTAGCAGTACGCGATCTGGGTTTCGATACCGAACGCGTCACGAAGTATGACGTCGATCGTGACTCCAGAGGGAGAGGACTGCACCAACGGAGCCATTCCCGGCCAGCGAGCTGCCGTCATGATGTTGACGTTGTCGCCGCTGCGACTCACCCGGGTGCTGGTCTCAGTTTCGACTGGCGACACCGAGATGGGGAAGCTGATCATTCGACCCGTACGTGCGGCCAGTTCCCCGGTAGTCCCTGAATCCAGTACACTAGGTGCGTCGGGCGAATACGCGATGAGCGCCAGCATCGAGGTTCCGACCTGCAGTCCACCAGTGGCGTTCGCATCGGTATCGCTGAGCGAGGCGATCGGATAGATATCGCACATCTCGCAGGTGAACGGCCCCTGCCCGCGTCCCGTCCACGCGTCCCAGCAGCCGTAGTTGTACGCGCACCTACGTACGGTGCCCACGGAATGGAGCGCTGTCGGGCTCGCCTTGGATGTCCAAACACCACCCGCAGTATTCGGATAGTCCGGCTCGTAGCGACGAAGTGCCATGGGGTCGGTGAAGAACGACGGAGCGAAACCGGGCTGGGACTCCGCAAGGTCGTACTTGATGGCCATATCCGACGGCGTGCACAACTCAATGTCGCACTGCACCTTGATATACACGGTCTGTCCCGGCTTCGGATCGACGGCGTCCGCGATCGGAACCATCGGTGAGACGCTCGATGCCCGACAAGCGCCGGGGTTGCTCGTGGCGTAGGCAGCGGGCGTGCACACCCCGCCGCTCATAGTGGCCGAGCCCTGGTACAGCGAGATGGGTGCCGGCCCGATACCGGTCAGCGTCATCGAGGCCGAAGAGGCCGCTACGGGGAACCACCCAGCCACGGCAGGGTTCGACGGCGGCGTGTAGGTCGCGGTGATGGTGAAGGCCATGCCGCCGATGAAGACCTCTGCGTCCACGACGAGGGAAGCGTTCTGGCCGGAATAGCTCATCGACGCGCTCAGCGTGGGAATCCGAGAAGAGCCATAGGAATGCACAACTGTCGGATTGCCGTTGACAGAGGCCAGATCGAACCTGGACTTCGTGACTGCGGCCGTGCAGTAGACATCAACCGCACAGTTGGGGGTGGCAGTCAGCTCGACCGTTCCCATGGCCAGTCCTTGGTCATTCACGCCCATCCACTGATTGGGAATGGAGTTGGCGACAGTCATGTGAATCGTTTGCATCTTGTCGCGGGGAACCTGACCGGCGGGGAGACCCAATGCGGTATCCGCCGGCGCCGGCACCAATGCAAGGTTGATCGAAAGCGGCTTCGGGGCACTGCGGTTGATCGGTGTGTTGATCGTGTACTTCAGCCCCGTCGCTGATGAGGTGAACTCATGATCAAGACTCAGCCCTCGGACGGTTTGACCGCCGTATTGCGGCTCCCACCAATGAATGTAGGAAGGCGTATCCGTCGGGTCGTGAAGCAACCAGTTGGCCAACACCGTTGACCCAGTACGCAGGGTCTTGGGCATGTCAACACTGGCACGGCACACCACGACACATGAGATTGGCGCTGTCGTCCAAGCCGCGGGGGCCGAGGCGGGAGTGGCCCGCGGATTGTCGAGCGCACCTAGCGAGGGGCTGTGATCTCGATAGATGAGCGTGCCGCGCAGACTCGACGAACCGAGCGCAAGGGTGGACGTCGCCGGGGCACCGATGTCGAACTGGCTCGGGGTCTGGGTCCAGGCGAGGTTGACGGGACCCGGTTCCACCGGCACGGTGACCGAGGTGTTTCGAGTGCCGCGGAAGACGCCATCGGGTGCGCTCTCGCCCACCTGGAATCGCTGGGTGATCCATCCCGCCTGCGTCGGAGTCCACGGAACGGTCGCTCGACCGAAGCCATCAGTGAACACCGGAGCGCCCACGGTGTTGCCAGCCTCATCAAGCAGATACACAGGAACACCCGAAGCGGCTGGAAGTCCGGCCCAGCCCGCCTGGGCACAGGCGCTTTGATAGCCAGCGAGATCGTGACGGAGGTTGCTCGCCATCGAGGTGGCCGGACACACATCAATGCGAGTTGGGATCGGGACACCCACCGAGTACGACGAGGTAGTTCCGAGGGTGGCGCCTCGAGCGATCGTTGTGGGTTCGGTCGCCCGTGCGGCGTAGGCAACCGACAGCATCGAAACATCGGCGTTGACCGGCGTATAGATGTCATGGGGCATCAGTTCGGGGTCGAAGTAGTCGGTGCCGTTGGTCGGGGCACACCGGTCGTCGCCGGCTGATGCCACCCAGAAGGTGAAGAGCGTGTCGTTGTAGCCCCAAGCCTCCGCGGCTGTTGAGGCAATCGTTCCCGGTCCCGAAGGTTTCGCTCCTGGGGTACCCCCGAGAAGCCGCCCCGATGCAATTCGCTCTCGGTACTGGTTCATGGCGAAGTTTTCGATAAGCGGCCGGGGCACCCAGGCGCCGGCCGTCCACATTCCGCCGGCACTTGTGCGCTTATAGGAGGAGTAGACCTCGACGTTGGGGTAGTTGCAGTACTGGGTGATGCCGCGAGGTCCGGTGTAGGTGAGAGAGACCTTGAGCGATCCCGGGCTGGCAATGCCGTCGGGATACACCGGAACGATCGATGCAGTGGGGCGAGCGCCCTTCACCCGGAACGGAGAAGTTTCGGAAGAAGCGCTGGAGTACCACGTGCTTCCCGTATAGGTGGCTCGGAGCTGATGGGCACCGGACTGCACGAGCAACTCCACCGGGAACTCCGTCGCCCCGTCAACGAGTGACTTGGTACCGAGCACGGTGGAACCGTCGTAAAGAGTCACGCTTCCAGTGGCGATCGGACCGACGTAGCGACCTGATGCACTGCCAACGCGCACCCCGATGAAGTGCGTGCCGGCCACGGGCAACTGGTAATCACAAGACGGCTGATAGTCCCGACCGCAGTATCGGGTATCCAAGACCTGACCGGCACTGGTGAGCTCAACTCCGTCAGAGTCGAGCAACGTGACGTTCGCTGCGAGGCCAGCGGAGGATGCACGGTCGACGGTGAAGGTACGGGTGGCAGTGGCTATCACGCCGGTTCGTGAAGCGGCGGTGACCAGCGCTGTCCATTGACCCTCGGCGAGGTCGGGCGAATCAGAGAACTGACCCGCACAACTCGAACAGGTGAGAATTGTCGAGGTGACCACAGGTGCACCGACGGCTGAGGATCCCCGGTAGTAACCAACGGTGAGCGCGGCGCGAAGTGAGGGATCCGAAACCGATCCCCCACCCCAACCACGGCTAATGGTTCCGCCCACAAAGCCTCTCGGCATCGATCCATTCGCAACGGGAACGCCGAAGGAAATGATGGGCGGGGAGGAGTCGACCAGCACGGTGATCGGTGAGCTGGCCCGTGACACACCAGTGGTCGTGGTCTGGACAACCTCAAGGGTCCAGACCCCGTCGGCGAGTGCAATCGCCCTGCTGTAGGCGCCCGAACCCGCCACCGCGGCAGTGAACGTAAGGGCCGGACTCACTCCGACAACGGAACCGCTGTGCGCCCGAATGACGACGGACGATTGCATTGACCCAGCGGTGCTCGCAGTGCCGGCGAGTGTGAACCCGGTGAGCAGTGGCGCTGTTGCCGCGATGACCGAGCCCGAGGGACCGAAGGTCGCCGAGGACGGCGAGGAGATCGCGGGACGAACCGCATCAACAGCAAGTAGACGAGTGGTGGATGTCGTCGAGATCTGGGGTCGCGTTGGGTAGGTCCAGTAACAACCCCACACGTAGCGAGTGCAGACCGTCGATGACCACACCTGCGAAGTTGCCACCATGTCGAACTGCACTGAACCAGTGGTGGGAACTCCGATCAATGTGCAGGTCCAGGTGCCGCCAGTGATCACCGCAGTACAAGGGGCCTGCGCTCCCCCGTTCACCGAACCGACCAGTGCAGTGAGCGTGCGATTGACGGGAAGCACTCCGGAGAGCACGACATCGGAAACTGCGCCAGCGGAACGAAGGAAGACCTCCGTTGGAACCACCGGACTGGACTCGACGGTGAAGAGCGAACGATCGGCGGAGTTGGTGATGACACCAAACGGAGTGCGCTGACTGGCAGCCACCGAGAACGTGCCCTCGGGGAAGTTGGCGGGAAGTGTGTAGCTCCAGGTTCCATCGGCGGCCACCGGCGCCGACACCGAATGAGCAACCGAACCGGCAGTTCCGGTGAACCATGAAGGAGCACCCGTCGGGGTCCAGTTGAGGGTCACATTGGCGTCAGTGCCCGGGATGCCCGGCATGGCGGCGACACCGCGAAGCACCGGTCCGGATGCGATCGACATCGACGATGAGGCCGTCGGCGAATCCCCGGCGGTGAACCCGCTGACGGTGACAGCGGAGGGAGCAGTCAGGTTGACCGCAGTCCGTGCTGAGCTGCGTCCGAGCCGATAGCTGACCGACACCACCTGATAGGTGAGTGAACCCGGCGAGGTGAGCCCATTGATGACACAGAGTTGGGATCCACCTGTACGCGATGACCAGGTGCATGACTTCGAGACGTCGCCCACCACGGAGGCGACGACTTCATCAGCTTCAAATGGCGGAGAACTGAACACCACTGACGTCGAGGTCGAACCCGGGATCGCCACCACGGTGGTGGGAGCGGGCGGCGGAGGATCGAGCGTTATTGGTCCAGCGTTGGCGACCGCCCCCGCACCCGCACTATTCGTCGACACTGCGGAGAATCGATACTCGCGGCCGTACTCCAAACCAGAGATCGTGCAGTAGCCCGACACCACCGTGCAGGAAGCCGAGGGAAGCCCGACGACAGAGGCGGTGGTGGAGGTGATCGCCTCGTCATAGTTCACAAACATGACGGCGGTGACCGAACCATTCTGAGCCGCATTCACCCAGAACGTGGGAGCGCTCGGCAGAGCCACTGGAATGACGGCGTTCGAAAGCGCCGATTCTCCTGAGGTTCCCGCACGGTTCGTGGCAGTCACGCTGAAGCGATAGCTCTGCCCGTTAGTAAGGCCGGACATGCGACAGGTGTTGGTGTCTGCCCCGGCGGTGGCCACCACCACTGTGCAGCTGGAAACTGGTGCGATCCAGGAGTATCTGGTGTCGACGTAGTTCACATCAGAGGCGCGAGTGGCCAGCGCTGTATACGAGATGATCGCAGCTCCGCCAGTAATTGACGGTGTGGCCCAGGACACCGTGGCCCCTCCGGTCCCGGGAACTGCAACCACCGAGGTCGGGACCTCGGGCCTACGAGCAGGAACGACATTCACCGGTGCGGCCGGCGCGCTCTCACCGTTGGCGTTACGAGCAACCACGGTGACCGCGTAGGAGGTGCCGTTGGTCAGACCCGAGATCGAGCAGCGATTGGTTTCGACAATCCACGGGTTGGTTCCCGCGAAGTAGGTACATGAACGCTGAACATCACCGACTGCAGTGGCGGTGTAAGACGTGATGGCGGCACCGTTGCCGTTCGGGGGACTCCATCCGATAGTGATCGCCGAATCGGCCGATACCGGGACGGCTGCCACAGTGGAGGGCACCGCCGCCGGAATGCCGCTCACGACCACCGGAGAACTCGAACCGACGGCGTTGGTGGCGGTGACGCTGACGTCATAGGTGTCGCCGTTACCCAGACCAGTGAGCACACAAGAGTTCGTCCCTCCGGCGGCGATGACCGAAATGCACTGGCTGTCCCACGGGCGGGTGGACCAGGACGGGAAGTACCGACCATGCTTCACCGCAGTCGCGGTATACGAGGTGATCGGCGAACCATTCGCAGCTGGCGCAGACCAAGAAACAGTCAGCTGCTCGAACCCCTTCGCCAAGGTCGCCGAAGAGACCGATGAGGGGACATCAATTGGCGTCAATGGAGCGGTTGGCACCGACCATGCTCCGTAGCCAACCGCGTTCCGGAACCGCGTCGCGAAGGTGTAGGTCGTGCCGTAGGTGAGTCCGTCAATCGAGCAGGCGGAGTAGGCAATAACAGTGAGGTCTCGGACGCAGCGCAGCGTTGGGTCTTCAACGGCAACAACCTGCACCTCGGTGAGCGGTGAGCCATTACTGGCCGGCGTCGCCCAGACCGTGTAGGCGCTGCGACCGTACAACGTGGTGCGCTGGGTCGGTGCGCTCGGCACACCCGCGGCCGTGACGGCGGTGGTGAGCGCAGACTCCGGGCCGGAGCCGATTGCTGACACTGCACGAACCGTGAACCGCACAGCTGTCCCGTTGGTGAGTCCGGTGACCGTGCAGGAATTGGTCACGGGGCCACTCGGGGGTACGTCCCTGGTGCAGGTGCGCGGCGTCGGACGCGCCCACCATGGGAGGGAGTCGGAGACCACTTCAGTCACGACATAGGAGGTGATCGGCAAACCCTGGCCATCAGCAGGTGTCCACGAGACGGTGGCACTTTGATCGCCAGCAACAGCGGCAGCACCGACCACGCGTGCTGGTGCCGGCATGGGCGTGACCGCGTCGGTGGTCGCTGAGGGATCAGAGGTTCCAGCGGCATTGGTGGCCGTGACGCGGAATCGATAGGCGGTTCCATTGGTCAGACCAGTGACGAAGCAGACATCACCCCATTCCATCAACGCGCGATACGAGCACCTGATGGCGGGGTCAACGGTGGAGGTGACGTCATAGTTCGTGATCAGGTTTCCGTTGGCAGGAGGCGCCGTCCAACGCACGGCGATCACACCATCACCGGGTGTGGCCGTGACATCGAGCGGCGCGTCCGGAGCACCGAACGGCGAGGAGGGCACAACGGCCGATGAACTTGCCGATGCGATACCGGTGCCCATGGCATTCGTGGCAACAACTTCGAAGGTGTACGCGGTGCCGTTGGTCAGACCAGTGACCGTGCAGGAATTCGCCACCGAAACCCCGACCCGCGAGGTGCAGAAGCGCAGCGGTGCGCCGACAACTCTGGCCGTATAGGACTCAATCGATGCACCATTGTCCGAACCAGGTGTCCACGAAACAGTCACCTGACCGCGACCCTTGGTGCCCACCACTGCCGTAGGCGCGGCGGGTTTCGTTGCCGGCGTGACCGAAGCGCTTCGTGCCGCCGGGCCGGCTCCGAGGCTGTTACGGGCCGACACGAGGAACCGCCGGGGAGTTCCGTTGGCAAGGCCGGTCACTGTGCAGGAATTCGCCGCCGAGGTGGTGGCATCAACCGAACAGGACAGCGAGTCGTCACCCTCGGCCACAACTGTGTAGCCGGTGATGGGTTGCCCATTGGCCTCCGGTGCGCTCCAGCGAACGGTTGCTGACCCATCTCCGCGTTCGGCACTGACCGAACCAGGTGCATCGGGAGCAGATTCGGGGGTGTCAGAAACAGTGGCAGCGGGGCCGCGACCAAGAAGATTCACGGCGACAACACGAACCGTATAGGTCGTTCCGGCAAGTAAGCCGGTGAGCCTGCATTCGTTCGCACCTGCTCCTGAGACCACAACCATGCAGGTGGCGGCAACGGAGTCGCCTGCGGTAGTGGCAACAACGAGGTACGACAGCACGGCTGCACCATTCGGCAAGGCAGGGCTCCACCTGACCGTTGCCGTCGTCGCGGTATGAACGATCGATAGTTCCGAAGGCGCAGAGGGTGTGGAAGTTGCCATCACCGTTGCGCTCGGCGTCGACCAACCGCTGTCGCCAACGGCGTTGGAAACACGGGCTTCGAACGAATACGCCCGACCGAACTCAAGTCCGGGAACCTCGCACCACACCGTTGAACCGGGGGTGAAGGGTTTGGTGCAGGTGAGCGAAGGGTCCTCGACAGCGCGCACGGACACTGTCGTCACGGGCGAACCGGTGAGCGGACGACGGACGCGCACCGTGGCGGTGGGAACCCGCGCACCACCTTCAACCGAAACGATCGAGGGAACATCGGGAGCCGAGGATGGGGTGACGGCCAGTGAAGGTGCACTCGCGTTACCAGCACCCACATGGTTCGAGGCAACGACCTGCACCTGCTGGGCGACATCGTCAAGGACACCGGTGATCGAGCATCGCAGGGCCCCAGGAAGAACCACTGAACAACGCTTGGACGGGTCGCCGACCACGCTGGCTACGTAGGTGGTCACGGCAGAACCATTGGCATCGGCGGCTGACCAAGAGGCATCAATCTGATGGCTCGCTGGGACAGCCACAACCGCCGTCGGTACGCCGGGAACACCGGCGGGAACAACATCAGCCGAAGGCAAACTCGGTGCCGAGGTGCCAACGGCGTTGGAGGCGGTGACAACGAAGGAGTAACTCTGCCCGTTGACCAGCCCGGTGACTTCACATCTCGGTGTTTCCGATCCGAGGACCGAACAACCCAGTTCAGAATTGCTGACTTCGGCGACATCGAAACCGGTGATGGCGGAACCGTTGCCCGAAGGGATGACCCACCCGATGACAGCGGCGCCGTCATCGGCCGTAACGCTGACTACCGTCGGCGCACTGGGAGCTGCAGCGGAACGAACCGCTGCGCTGACGGCGGAGGCGGCACTTGTTCCAATGGCATTGGTCGCTACCACTACGAAATTCGAGAGGCTTCCAACATCATCAATGACACAGGTAAGGAGTTCACCGCTTTCCTGGTCGGCCACACATGACAGGGAATCGTCATCGACGGCATGAGCTTCATAGGACACAACGGGCGAACCCTGCGGTCGGGAGGCCAACCACGAAACGGTGACCTTGTCGCCCGATTGGACAGCGACAACGCTGGTGGGAGCAGTAGGTGGCGCACGGGGAACCACAGAATCCGAAGCCACTGAGGCAGGGCCGTTACCGAGTCCGTTGTGAGCAATCACGATGAACGTGACGGCGAGGCCATTGGTAAGACCAGTGATCACGCAGGAATCACCAATCGACACTCCCACCCGATAGACGCAGGAATGCAACGGTGATCCGACCACCTGCACGGTGTAAGCATCGATCGGCAAACCATTGGCCTCAGCGGCAGACCAGGAGACGGCGGCCTGGCCGGGTCCGGCGACAGCAAGGACGCTCTGGGCGGCACCCGGAACTCCAGCCGGCCGAATCGAGTCCGAGACTGCTGCAGCACCAGTACCGATAGCGCTGAGCGCGACCACGCGGAACCGGTAGTCGGTTCCATTGACCAGCCCGGCAATCACACAGGAGTGATAGAGGCTGTTGCCCACGCCAGCGGTGCAGAACACGTCTTCATCATCGACAGCAGTGACCCGATAGCCGGTAACGGGTGAACCATTCGTTGCCGGTGTTCGCCAGTTGATTTCGGCTGACGCATCGCCTGCCACTACACGGAGACCGTCTGGGGCATCCGGTGCACCCATCGGCGTGACCGATGTGATCGCGGCATCGCTGGAACCGATGGAGTTTGTGGCGAACACGCTTACGACGTAGGGAAGCTCGTTTCGCAGACCGGTGACGGTGCAGGAGTTTCCGGAATCGATGTCCACGACATATCGACAGCTTCGGACTGTGCCTCCATAGGTCGCGTTGACCTCAATGGCAGTGATGTTCGCCCCATTGTCCTGTGGCATCGACCATGAAACTGTCGTGCCATTCATGATCGGTGTGGCCACCACCGACCCCGGAGCATCCGGAACGCTGCGGGCAAGGATCGGGGCAGTCACAATCGAGGATGTCGAGCCGTTTGCGTTGGTGGCGGTGACAATGAACTGGTTCGTTGAGCCGGGTTCGAGACCGAACACCACGCACGCGCCATAGTTCAGGTAGGAACCGCTGTTGGTGCAGGAGAGCGTGGGATGCCCGACCACGCTCGCTGTGAAACTGGTGAACGCCGAACCGTTCTCCGACGGTCGGTCATAGGAGACTCGGGCGTACAACATGCCATCAGGTACAACCACATTGGTGATGGTTGGAACGCCGGGAACTCCCGACGGTGTGACCGCCGAGGTAACGGCCGCGACACTTGATCCTGCGTCGTTCGCAGCGGTTACAGCAAAGGTGACTGAAGTTCCGTTGGTAAGCCCGTCAATGACGCATGAGAGCGTGGATCCGCTGGCGACCACACAGGAGCGCGACTCGTCACCGATGAGACGCACGGCATAGGAGAGAATCGCGGACCCGTTGGAGACAGGCGCCGACCAGGTAACCGTTGCGGAATGATCGCCGGCGGTCACCCTCGCCGTGAGCGGCGCGTCGGGCACAACATCGGGAGCGACGGAAATCGATGCCACCGATGATTCGCTGGCGCCAATGACATTGACCGCGACAACGGTGAATGAATAGGAAGTCTGATTGGTAAGACCGGAAACCACACAGGCGTTGAGCGCATCGTCGCCCGCGAGGTACGAACAGCCGAGGGCCGGATCTGTGACTGACTCCACTCGGTACTGGGTGATCGGCGAGCCATTGGCCGAGCCAGCTGTCCAACGCACTGTGACTCGATGATCGCCAGCCTCGCCCACAACGGCAACCGGTGCATCGGGGGCCGCAGCAATGAGCACCGATGCAGAAGGGGCGGAGGGGAGGCTCTCGCCGGCACCGTTGCTGGCGCGCACCACGAAGGTCTGCCTCGTTCCGTTGTCGAGACCGGTGATTGTGCAAGAGGTAGAAGTGTCGGTTGCTACATCAACCGAGCAGGTGTTGTTCGGATCGGATGTCGGCCAGGCGATATAGCTCGCAATGGGCGAACCGTTGGCGGAAGGAACTGCCCACGAGACCGTCGCTCGGGAGTTACCGGCAATAGCCGTGACTGCGGTGGGCGAACCCGGAGGTGCCCGGGGAGCCACGGGTTCGCTGGCCAGTGAGCTGGCGCCGACGCCGACAGCGTTGACGGCAGTGACGGTGAATGTGTACGCAACCCCATTGGTCAGTCCATCAACCACACAGCCCTCGCCAATGCTGATCCCCACCCGCACCGAGCAAGTACGCAGCGGGAACCCGACAGTGGTGACGAGATAGGACTCGATTGGCGAACCATTGGCAGATGCAGGCGTCCACCCCACAAGCACACCGGCAGGACGTGACGTTCCTCGCACTTCGGTCGGAGCGCCGGGAAGTCCCGCTGGAGTCACCGATGCTGAGGTGAAGGCGGAGCCAGCACCCACATCGTTACTCGCGACCACATCGACCGCGATGGGTTCGCCGTTGACCAGACCAGCGATGACACAGGAGTTGGCCGATTCCGCTGAGACGTCGACGGCGCATGCGGCCGACGGTTTGCCGACGACCGATGCACGGTAGGAGGAAATGGGAACACCGTTCGCTGCAGGAGTGGACCACGAGACGGTGACACGGCCATCACCACGCGAGGCAGTCACTCCAGGCGGTGCATCCGGGACTCCAGCAGGAACAACTGCAGTGGAGTTCGCAGAAGACACACTGGTACCCACGCTGTTGGTGGCGGTCACAGTGAACCGATAGGTGACTCCGTTGGTGAGTCCGCGCACGACGCAGCTGTCGGGCTCACCCGCCGCAGGAACGGCAACACATGAGAGCGAACTATTGGAAACCGCGGTGACGCGGGAGGAGCTTATGGAGGCGCCATTGTCGGACCCTGCTGTCCAACTGACGCGCACCTCGCGGTCACCTCGGGTGACGGTCACACCCGTGGGTGCGTCGGGTTTTGCGGCGGGAACCACCGATGCCGAAGCGTCTGAGGAGGCGCTCTCCCCCACCGCGTTTTCGGCAGTCACGGTGAAGCTGTAGCTCTCACCATTGGTAAGTCCGTTGACGGCACAGGACCGAACTGCGCCGGATGACATCTCGACACTGCAGGTCCGTGATGGCTGACCGACGGTCGAAACGCGATAGCGCAGCACGGCCGAACCATTGGATGAAGAGGCGTCCCAACTAACAGTGGCACGGCGGTCGCCGTAGGTAGCCCGAACTGCGGTGGGTGCATCGGGGATGTCAGCAGGAACAACACCAAGATGGATCCGGGTGAGGTCACTACTGCCGGCGTTACCGACCCAGACCTCGGTCCCGCGCACGGCAATGGTGGTCGGTGCATCGCCGGTGGCGATGGTTCGCATCACTGCACCAGTGCTCGCCTCCAACTGGGTGACGGTGTCATCGTCATAGTTGGCCACCCAGACGAAACTGCCATCGGAGATAGCGCCGGTCGGCGCGTGGCCCACTGCGATGGTGGCGCGAACTTCACCCGAGTTGGCATCGATCCTGGTCACCGTTGCATCGGAGGAATTGGTGACCCAAACGTTGCTCCCGTCCGAGGAGATTGAGGATGGAGCGCCACCCACAGCAATGGTTCGGATCACCGAACCGGTGAGCGCGTTGAGCTGGGTGACGGAGTTGTCCCAGATGTTGGCCACCCAGACCGAGACACCATCGGAGGTCACGGTCGAACGGGTGTCAACCGGCGGGTACTGCCAGTACTGACCACTCCAATCGCTGCGGAGCGCGGGCGGCCCGACCCTGACGCTGCGGATGAACGCACCGGTGTTCGCATCGATCTGGGCGACGCGGTATTCGAGGAACTGATACTGGAACACATCGGGATATGCGACGTTCCATGTGCGGGTGCGACGCATGTGGACCGAACCGGTGACCCAGACGTTGCGGCCGTCCGAGGCGATGCCGTTGGGGTTCCACGGTACATAGATGGTGCGCACGTAGGAACCGTCCGAGGCGCGGTACTGGGTGATGCTCGACATGCGCTCGGCGTCGTAGTACGGGTTGTAGCCGAGTTCATTGGTGACCCAGAGATAGGTGCCATCCGAGACGATCCCCCGCGGTGTGAGCGGGTCACCATTCACCGCACCGCCGAGCGGGACAACCCGAAGCAACGCTCCGCCGCCAGGATTGAACGCCCGAACGGTGTTTGCACCGGGGTCCGCAACCCAGAGTTGCGTACCATCCATGGTCATCGACTGAGGACTAGAGCCGAGCGATGCAGTTCGATCGGCGGCGTACTCCCCCGACACCACCGCAAGACCAGGACCGACGGCATTGCGAGCTGAGACAGCAAACGTGTAGGCAGTGCCGTTGGCGAGACCGGTCACGACACATGAACCCGCGGCGGTTGCTCCGGCCGTGATCGAAGCATGACATGACTTCGAACGGTCCTGCACCGCGACTACGTCAACGCGGTCGATAGGCGTTCCGCCATCATCGGAGGGCGCCGACCAACCCACACGGACGCTGGCGGCGGCGGCGGTGGCTGTGACATCGCGAACCGGTCCGGGAGCAGCAGTCGGAGTCGCAGCATCTGTTGGCGCTGAGGGTTCACCGGTGCCAACGCCATTGGTTGCGGTCACTCGGAAGGAATAGGAGGTCCCATTGTCGAGACCGCTGACCGAACATGCATTGAGCGAGGGCCCCGAGCCGGGAACGAGATAGGTGCACGACAGTGAGGGATCATCCACTTCGGCCAC
>CANFQA010000043.1 GCA_947449015.1 Microthrixaceae bacterium
CTGTTCGATGGGATAGCCGCGATAGCGCAGGATTCCGTTCTCGCCATCGAGTTCAGTGATTGAACTGGAGGCTGCGGCGGTAACACCGAACGACGGGTCGTAGAACCAGATGCCGGGCAGGAGTTTCGACCATTGGGCGGCATCGACACCGCCGTTGGAAATCGGAACCTCTACGGATTCGCCAGTGCGGTTATCGGTGATGGTCACAGTCTCAGGCACGCAGCCGATCCTAGTGGCGTCGGGTGCCCCTTCAGGACCTTGGAACGATCGTTCATTTTCTGTTCTCACACTGAACGCGGATCAGGTGTGACTCAGAGAGGTGAGTTGTCGTGACCTCGGGGCCGGAGTTGCTCCCGCTTGTCCTCCAGTACCGACAGCGCAGCAGCAAGTTCACCTCGGGTATCGGCCGGATCGATGACGGCATCGATGAGCCCTCGGTCGGCGGCAATGTACGGATTGAGCAGACGGGCCTCATAGGCCGCCTCCAGATTGAGGCGTTCCTCAACCGATTCCCGGCGATGAAGGATCTCCACCGCTCCCTTCGCTCCCATAACGGCGATCTCCGCCGAGGGCCAGGCCAGGGCGAGGTCATTTCCCATTCGCTTTGAGTCCATAACGATGTAGGCGCCGCCGTAGGACTTACGCAGGGTGACGTTGACCCGCGGCACTGTGGCCCGGGCATAGGCAAAGGCCATCTGGGCGCCATGGCGGATCATGCCTCGCCATTCGAGGTCCTTACCTGGGTAGAACCCGGGGGTGTCGACAAGCGTGATGAGCGGAATGTTGAACGCATCGCAAAACGATACGAAGCGGGCGCCCTTCTGCGAGGCAGGGATGTCGAGGGTGCCGGCTAATGCACACGGTTGGTTGGCGACGAAGCCGACGGGGCGACCATCGATCGATCCGAACCCCGTGACCAGATTGGGTGCCCATGCGGCGCGCAGTTCAAGTAGTTCGCCATCATCGGCCAACGCTCGGATGACCGAACGCACGTCGTAACTTCCCGTCGCGGTGTCGGGGATGATCGCTCTAGCTTCCGGGGTGGCGCGATCTGCGGGATCCTCGGTGGGGATTCGCGGCGGAAGCTCATCGTTGTGACCGGGAAGAAAATCCAGCAACGCTTCAACTGCGGTCTCCGCACCCGCGGCGTCGGCGACGATGGTGCTGGCGACACCGGTAATGCGGGCGTGCAGGCTGGCTCCGCCGAGCTCGGTTGTGGAGACCGGTTGGCCGGTGAACTGTCGAACCATGTGTGGGCCCGTGACGAAGGCGTAAGAGGACTCGGTCATGATCACGAAGTCAGCCAGACCAAGCAGCAGCGCAGGACCTGACACCGCAGGACCATCGACACTGATGATGGTGGGAACAATTCCCGAACATGCTGTCAGCGCCCGTGCAGCCTGACCCCAGCCGTGAAGCGCAGCCAACCCCTCGTTGATGTCTGCACCGGTTGAGGCGATATCGATAATGACCGGCAACCGTTCCTCAAGGGCGGTTCGAGCGGCAGCCGCAATGGTCTCGCCATCACGGGGCGTCAGGGCCGCGGCCCGGTCGGTGGTGCCCACTCGCACCCGCATGACTGGCCTATCGCCGTGGATCGTGGCCACGGTTTCCACTCGGGCACGCACGATGCCTCCGACGACGGCACGGAGGTGGACAGGCGGGAGAGGACTCATAGGCGGGTTTCCAGGGAGGGGAACCTGACCCTATCTGCCCTGCTCCTGCAAGGATTCCGCAGTCTTAGTGCTTAATTACTTGACTCATCGGTAACTTACGGGCATACTCATTGCACATACTGCGGTCACCAAGCAGAGTCCCCCCTCTCAGATCGCAGCGAGCCTCATCGGACCCCCCTCCGATGGCGATGCTCCTCCAACGCCGACTCATGGAGTCGGCTTTGGTGTTTCTGGGGCCTTCCTCTGGGCCGTTCTTCTGATGCCCCTGCCGACCCAGATCCGCGGCCTCGAGAGCCTGCGTCATTGAGGGTCTGCATCTTCTAGGGTCCGGCCATGGAGCGCACGCCGGTCATCATCGAAGCAGCCATCAACGGGTTCACACCGCTGACGCGGAATCCGAATGTGCCGAAGTCAGCAGAGCAGATCGCCGCTGATGCGCTTGAATGCTTCGCCGCTGGTGCGGCCATCGTGCACAACCATGGCGCGGTGTTCGGCGATCCCGAAGCGGTTGCCGCCGAGTACCTGGCCGGGTGGGCGCCGGTGCTCGCCGAACGTCCTGACGCACTGGTGTATCCCACAGCCAATGTGATCGATGGAGCGCTTGATGTCCGCCATCTTGAACTGCTGGCAGCGACCAATCTTCTCCGCGTCAGCCTCTGCGATCCTGGTTCGCTGAACCTGGGCGGTGTCGATGCAGAAGGAATTCCCGTTGGATCGTTCGTCTACACCAACTCCTTCGACGCCATCGCCGTGCAGATGGAGCAGGCCACTCGTGATCGTGTCGGTCCGAGCCTGGCCATCTACGAACCGGGTTTTCTTCGCTGCGCGTTGGCCTGGTGGCGGGCCGGTCGCCTCCCAGCTGGATCGATGTTCAAGTTCTACCTGTCCACCGAGCAGGGCTACATGGGGGCACCGTTCGGATTGCCACCGACCCGCGGTGGACTCGACGCCTATCTCGACATGTTGGGTGACTGTCCGGTGCCGTGGGCAGTGTCAGTGGTCGGCGGCGATGTCGTAGGAAGCGGCCTTGCGCAGTACGCAGTTGAACGCGGCGGACATATTCATCTTGGGCTTGAGTTCTTCAATGGCGATCGCACCCCAACGAATGCATCGTTGGTTCGCGAGGCGGTCGAAGTATGCGGAGGCCTTGGCGTGGCAGTGGCCACGCCGGATCAGGCAGCTGAAATCCTGCAATTGCCGCGTCGCTGACCCGAACGGCACGATGACATCGGTCGTTACGATGAAGCGACCGATGTGACGGTGATCAGGCGACGCGCTTGGCAGAAGGGTCGCCTGGTGCCTTCGATCGGCAGATGTTGATCGGGTTATCGGCCCACTGATCGGGAGGCAGCACGTAGTAGGTGCCATCGGAGCAGGCCAACTTGTTGTTCTCTTCCTGGAACGTTCCACCGATGAGGTTGTCGTAGCCCGGGACAGTCCAAACATGGATCATCCATTGGGTCTGCTTGAGCATGAAGCCGCCAACCTGGGCGCACTGCTCAGGTGTTGCCTGAAGATCGGCACCGAATGGTGCGTCAACGCCCTCGGGGGTGCTTTTCAGGCAGATGTTGGTGTGGCTATGCCAGACATCGTTGGTACCCACGAAGCCCGTGGGCTCCACCGGACTCACGGAGTAATACATGAAGCCGACCAACTCGGAGTCGGGGTCGTTGCCGAAGTAGAGCAACGACAGCGGATGGCGCAGTGCATCCTCGTCCATCACGCCTTTGGCGTTGAGTTCGGAGGCTGTGCTCTTGGTGTAATGAGAGCCGAGGCCGGGGGAGTAGGGGCCGGCCTTTTTGTACCCGGCTGCTATGGCCGAGGCCACTGTCGGGTACTGCTTCGCGACCTCGCGAGTGATGTCAAGCTGCGCGTCGAGCGCTGCCTGAGTCACCGGGTCAAGTGTGTTGTTCACAATGGCGTGATGGTGACCATTGCCCAGCAGAGAGAAGCCGTTGTCATTCTCGGCGACGCAGGCCGGGGCGGCATGGTTGTGTCCATCGGCGGCGAGGGTGGTCGAGGTGGTGGAACTGGTTGCAGCTGAGGAACCGGCGGCAAGTGTTGGCTTCGGAGTCGCGATCTGGCCCTTTGGGCATGCGTGGGTGTGGTTGCTGGCGCTCTTTGAGGTAACAGCGGTGGTCGCGAATAACAGGGTGGCGACCGGGATGATCGAAGCGAACACCATGGCTTGAT
Organism: Microthrixaceae bacterium; assembly: GCA_947449015.1. Lineage (GTDB taxonomy): Bacteria > Actinomycetota > Acidimicrobiia > Acidimicrobiales > Acidimicrobilacustridaceae > Acidimicrobilacustris. Next base: position 3,870 of record CANFQA010000043.1, read on the forward strand.
GATTCCAGGAAGAAGTGATCCTGGGTCGGGCCAGCGCGAGCATCGAAAGCCCGAGCATTGCCACCTCAAGTCCGACACAGGCGAGATCAACGAACGCTCTGGGTTCGGTGACGCCCTGCTGGGGACCGAACGGCGCGCCAACGGTGCGGGTGACGATGTATGCACCGATGAAGACAGCGCTGGAGAGAACGGAGGCCAGCAGCACCCATCGACGACTTCGAACGAGGACGAGGGCGGCGATCGCCAACTGGATCCACCCGGTGATCACGAAGGCAACACCCTCGGGTGCCCATTCGGCCATATGGGCAGGCACCATGGCGAGATGGATGGCCGCAGCCCCTGCCGCACAGGCAGCAATACTTGCGCGCAAAAGCGGTGCGAGATCGGAACCAGATGGCGCCGAGGTGCTCATCGTTGCGCCGGAAGTTGTGCCGGTATCGGTCATGTTTCCCCCTGAAACAGCGTCACTGGCACGTATATCGCCTGTGACGGATTGCACAGAGGGTAGCCCCAGTGGGGCTCGGCGATCAGACGCCTTGACGCTGCCGGATGATGTTGAGTGCCCCGCCGGCTCGGAACCAACCGATCTGCTCGTCGTTCATGGTGTGCAGACCTTGGAAGTCGATGCTGGAGCCATCGGGCTTGACGATCTGGCAGGCCACTGGCACATCCGGTGTGAGATTGGCGAGCCCGAGCACATTGATGCGGTCGTCCTCGCCAATGAGGTCATAGGTGGCCGGATCAGCGAAGGTGAGCGGAAGCACACCTTGCTTCTTGAGGTTGGTCTCATGGATGCGGGCGAAGCTTCGGGTGAACACCACCTTGGCGCCACGGAAACGAGGCTCCATAGCCGCGTGCTCGCGCGACGAACCTTCGCCATAGTTCTCGTCGCCAATGGCGACCCAGCCCTGACCGGCCTCGTGATAATGCTTGCCGATGTCGGGGAACGAGCGGGTGGAACCGTCAAGTTGATCCTTGCCCTGACCAACGGCGTCGTTGAATGCGTTGACCGCACCAATGAACATGTTGCCCGAGATGTTCTCGAGATGACCGCGGTACTTGAGCCACGGGCCTGCTGCCGAGATGTGGTCGGTGGTGCACTTGCCCTTGGCTTTCATGAGGATGGGTAATCCAATGAAGTCGTTGCCGTCCCATGCATCGAACGGTTCGAGCAATTGCAGGCGATCAGAGGTCGGTGAAACCTTCACCGACACATTGGAGGAATCCGCGGGCGGAGCGATGAAGCTGCTCTCGCCCGGGGTGAAGCCCTTGCTCGGGAGCTCGATGCCTTCGGGAACCGGGATGCTTACCGATTCGCCAGCGGCGTTGGTGAGCGTGTCGACGGTGGGATCGAAGTCGACCCGACCGGCGAGCGCCATGGCCACAACCGTTTCGGGTGAGGTGACGAAGGCCAGCGTGGAGGCCAGGCCATCGTTTCGCTTCGGGAAGTTGCGGTTGTAGGAGGTGACGATGATGTTGGTGTCACCCTCCTCAACATCGCTGCGGGACCACTGACCGATGCACGGACCGCAAGCATTGGCCAGCACGGTGGCGCCGATACGTTCAAGGTCGGCAAGAAGTCCGTCGCGTTCGATGGTGGCGCGCACCTGCTCGGAACCGGGCGTGACCAACAGGGGAGTCTTGGCAGAGAGCCCGTTGGCAGCAGCGAAGCGGGCGATGCTGGCGGCACGGCTGATGTCCTCATAGGAGGAGTTGGTGCATGAGCCGATAAGCGCCGAGGAGATCTCCATGGGCCAGCCTTCAGCAACGGCCTCGGCGCCGAGTTCGCTCACCTTGCGGGCACGGTCGGGAGTGTGCGGGCCGTTGATGAGCGGCTTGAGCGACGACAGATCGATTTCGATGACCTGGTCGAAGTAGGCGTTGGGGTCGGCCAGCACCTCATCGTCGGCTCGAAGATCGCCAGCATGTGCATCGGCGGCCGCAGCTACGTCCGCGCGATCGGTGGATGTGAGGTAGCGACCCATGGCGGCGTCATAGGGGAACAGTGAGGTGGTGGCGCCGATCTCGGCACCCATATTGCAGATGGTTGCCTTACCGGTGCACGAGATCGATTCAGCACCAGGGCCGAAGTACTCGACGATTGCGCCGGTACCGCCCTTGACGGTGAGGATGCGTGCAACCTCGAGAATGACGTCCTTGGGTGCCGACCAGCCCGAGAGCGTGCCGGTGAGCTTGACGCCAATGAGCTTTGGCCAGCGCACGTTGAACGGATAGCCGGTCATGACGTCAACGGCATCGGCGCCGCCCACACCAATGGCGATCATGCCGAGGCCGCCAGCATTGGGAGTGTGGCTGTCGGTGCCGATCATCATGCCGCCGGGGAACGCGTACTGCTCAAGCACAACCTGATGGATGATGCCCGAGCCTGGCTTCCAGAATCCGATGCCGTACTTGGCTGACACCGACTCAAGGAAGTCATAGACCTCAGCGTTGACATCGTTGGCCACGGCGAGATCGATGCGGCCTTCACTCTTGGCTTGGATGAGATGGTCGCAGTGCACAGTGGAGGGCACGGCTGCTTCGGGAAGACCAGCGGTCATGAACTGCAGCAGTGCCATCTGCGCGGTGGCGTCCTGCATGGCAACACGGTCGGGATCGAGATCGGTGTAGCTGCGTCCGCGCTCAAGTTCCTGGTTCTGCGCATCGCGCAGATGGTTGATGAGCACCTTCTCGGCGAAGGTGAGCGGTCGACCGAGGCGCTCACGGCCGAGGGCGACGCGCTCGGCGAGGCGGCCGTAGACGGCGTTGATCAGTTCGATGGGGGTATTCGCGGCGACAGCCATGGGGGAGCCTTTCTCAATGGTCGGCGACGACGTGCGTTCGCCCGACTCCTCCAAGCATAGACAACCGGCCAGTTCGTCCCCCCAGCCCGGAATTTGCTGGTCGGGGCGCTACCCCCAATTCGTTCAGGCGGGTTTCTCGCCCGAGCTGCCGACCGTCGTTGTTGTTGTGTTGAGGTTGTTTACGAGGTCCTGGAGGAAGTGAGGGTTCCGGAGCAAGAACACGAGATACACCACCGAAATCACGATGCCGATGACCCCGAGCACGATGCCGGCAACGGCCATGCCATCGCCAGTTCGCCATCCGTTGGACTGCGAGATGGTGCGCCGGGCGCGAACTCCGAACACAAGGGCGATCGGGGCCAAGATGATGCCGACCACGCCGGAGCAGGTGAGCGACGCGATGCCAAGAACAAGCGAGGCAATGGCCAGGCCGGAGGCGCGAGGTCGGTCCACTGCAGGTGGGGGTTCGCCGGGCCATGCGGGGTTGCGGGCGCCAGGAGGTGGTGTCGCACCTGGCCATGCGGGGTTCGCAGGAGGAAGCGAGGGAGGAGGTGGTGACACAGGAGGCGCTGGCTGCGCAGGCGCGAAGGGCGGCGCCCCGGGCGGTGGGGTGGGCGGTGGGGTGGGAGCAACTCCGGGCGGTGGCGTCGGCGCCCCCGGCTGGTCAGGTTGTGACGGAAGGGGGTTACCCCACGGATCGGTCATGGTTCGCCGAGGCTACCGGTGGCGAAGCACTCGCAGGATGACGGCTCCGCAGCCCACTACTGCTGCGGTGGTCGCGAGGTCCGCAACCGTCGGCCGCACCGGGCGGGTGGCGATGAGAGCGAGGCAGGAGAGCAGAAACAGCATGATGTTACGAACGACATCAACCCATGACAGCGGTGTGCTTACGGTTGCGCCGAAACAGGCACATGGTGCTGAGACGCCGGCACGCACACGACTCAGGAGAAACGTGGTGAAGAACGCCAACGTGATCATGGAGAAGATGGCGCCGACCGCAGGAACGATGAGCAGCAGCGTGACCAGCGCCAGTTCGGCCAATGGAACGATGCGAGTGAAGACGCCGGGTCGGGGCAGGCCAAGTGCGGTGAACTGTTCGAGGGTGGCTCGTAGATCGCGGAGCTTGGCGATGCCGGCGGTTGCGAAGATCGCCGCCAGAACCACCGCCGCGCAATACCCACTGCCGGCTGCAGTCATCGGGTTGAACTCAGACTGCGGGCCATGATCGCCGACCGCCGCGACGCTCGGGTCCGGAACGAGCCCAGGCCCGTCTCCAAGAATCAGCCGGCGGTCCCTGCAGTGATGGCGTGACACCCTCGGCGGCGCGCCGTCTGGCCTGCCACCAGTCCGATGAGTGCTCATCGGCCAACAAGGCGACCGCGTTTTGGATGCGCAGAGCGAACGAGCGATTGTCGTCATCGGCGGTGGGCATTATCGGCGAACCGAAAACAACAGTTGCCTGCGCTCGGCGGGGGAGACGGTTGCCCTTCGACCAGACCTCGTCAGTGCCAAGCAGGTACACAGGCACAACGGGCACCCCAGCTTTGATGGAAAGGAATGCTGCACCCGAGGTGAACTCGCGTGCCCAGCCGTCGGGAGATCGCGCTCCCTCCGGGAAGATCAGCATTGACCAACCGTCGGCAAGGAGTTCGAGTGACGTGTCGATTGCAGTGCGGGACACCTTCTTGCGCTCAACCGGAATTGCTCCAATGACCAGTGCAGAGAACGGTGACAACACGCGATTGGTGAACCAGTAGTCAGCCGCAGCACCGATGAAGAGTCGGTCGCGCCAGGGCTCTGGCACTGCCGTCATCATGAGGGGGGTGTCGGCGTGACTGCGATGGTTGGCCGCAAAAATGACGGGGCCATCAAGATCGATCAGTCGATCCACGCCCTCGAGGCTGGGGCTGGCAAGCGCATCGACAATCGGTTTCATGATCGTGGTGCGGATGATGAGGCGGGCGAAGCGTGCGGGATAGGTGCGGGCCCAGTCGGTGTCGTAGTTGGCACCGACCTTGCTGACCTTTGCCTCCTTGTGCACACCGGCGGGCACAGTGGGTTCGGTGAGCAGAGCGCGCGCGATGCGGCTGACGGACGCGGAACTACGGCCAACGGTGTTGGCGACCATCCGATTGATGGGAAGTCGCTTCACGACCGCAGTGGTCTGCGAACGATTCAGGGGTATGCGGGCCATGGCATCGACCTCAGTGCACGTCGGCCATGAGGATGGGCGGATTGTGGATGTGGGTGATGGTGGCGTCACGGCCGACAACATCGCTGGCCATTTCGAGAGCGTCCTGGAGCGTGCTCGCCGGTTTGAAGCCGAGTCGGCGAACAGCCCGCACATCGCCGCCAACGATGATGACCTGTCCGAGATGTTGCAGCGCGTGTGAGCACCAGTACCACATGTAAAACGGATGCACGCCGTGATAGGCGTGGCTCGTGCGATACAGGTGGCGGTACCACTCGTCTTCGGCGAACGACTTCTCGAACTCGGCCTCGATGCGAATCGGGTCGGTGGTCTCGGAAAGCACCTGTTCGAAGAAATCGATGTAGCTCGGGTGATGAACCGGATGGAATTCCCATGGCGTCGGGTGACTCATGATGAGCACACCGCCCTCGCGTACCGGCGGCTTGCCGCGGTAGAGATTGAAGAAGTAGCCGAGACCCAAACACGCAACGAGGATCGGGTTGAGAATTGAATTGACGTTGTAGGGGCTGATGTACGGAAGTCCCATCGTCATGATGTCGGTCTGGCCTTCCACCGGCACAAGATGCTGCTTGTACACATTGGCAGTGGTGAGCTCGTGCACGGCTTCGACTTCGCCGGCTTGCACGGAAGTCATCGCGTGCGGTGCTTGCCAGTTCTGGAAGATCTGACGGCGGGTGCGCTGCGGCATGAGATCAAGCGCAGTCTTCATGCCGGCCATCGAAATGCGATCGGTGAGGCTCCATTCCCATTCGCGTTTCTGCAGCACGCTCATGGGGCCCTCGGTGCCGAACACGTTGTTGTTCATGGTGGTCTCAATCTGGAAGACCTTGACACCGGAGTCCTTGAGTACCTTGCCCATACGCCAGTTGGCCGAATGCAGCTCGGACGCATGGCGATCCATGAAGGACCGGGAGTGCTGCATGGTGCGCACATTGTGGTGATGGCGCAGCGAGCGATAACTGGCAAGACCGGTGGCGGTGGACTTCCAACCACCGTCCATGGAGACGAGATTGATATTGACGTAGATGATGAGGTCGCTCTCGGCGGCCCGCTTGTTGATTTCGACTTCCTCGCCTTTTTCGGTGGTTCCGATGAACAGGAGGTTGTCGGGATCCTCCGCGTCGTGATTGAGCAGTAGGCCGTGCGGGGCGAATGCGTCGTACACGCGATCGCCGACCGCATGGCGCAGTTCGGCCTCGGTCATGCGACGGTGCAGAGCCAACGCTGCGATCAGCATGACATCGTCGACACCGGCAGCAGCGGCCAGTTCGAGCACGGCCTCAATGACGCGTTGGCGAATATCGGGACGCTTCATTGGAGGAAGCGGCAGCGAGATGTCATCGAACGCGATGGTGAGCTTCATGCCCGGCTTGAGCAATGCGGTGAGCGGTTCGCTGTCGCCGATTGGATTGACCAACGCATGGCGAATGGCGGCATCGGGGTTCTTGAGCGGCTCGATGGGCTCTGCCGGGTAGATGACACGGCTTCGGCCGGCGGGGAGCCGTTCGAGACGGAAACCCTCACCGTGATGGAAGAGGATCGGGGGTGTTGAGCGATCGACGTCGAGTACGAACCCTGGTCTAGGCACGGTCACGTTCCTTTTCGTTGCGGAGATCAAACGCGATGCGAACTGCACCGCGGGCACCAGCAGTAGCGGCATGAGTGATGGCTGCCTCGTACTGCGACAGCGGATAGGTGGCAGTGACGAGTCGACCGAGCTCAGCGGCGGCCACGAGTTCGAACGCCAGGTCGAAGGTGCGGCGACGTTCTCCGGACGGGAGAGTTTCGGTGCCATAGGCATAGGCGCCAGCAAGGGTGATCTCTCGTTGCCACAGACCGGTGAGATCCACATGCACCTGGCCAGGCATGCCGACCATGGTGACTCGACCGCGAGGACGAACCACGGAGAGTGCTTCGGTAAGGCTCGCTTCGCTCCCGACGCAATCAATGACATGGTCGGCGCCGCCGGTGAGACGGATGATGTCTCCGTCGCCAAGCGCCAATGAGTTGGTAGCGCGTCGCACGGCACGGGTGAGTTCATGGGGAAGCACGACCGAGTCAGCACCAAGTGCGAGAGCGAGCTGGTGCTGGGTGGGGTGCTTGGCCACCGCCATGATTGTGCAGGGACGACCGAAGCGTCGCAGTGCGGCAATGGTGAGCAGACCAAGTGCGCCTGATCCGAGCACCACGACGAGGTCACCCTCGGCAACATCGGCGGCCAATACGCCGTGAACCGCACAGGCAGTGGGCTCGACCATCACCGCGGCCTCATCGGTCCAGTCCTCGGGCACCGCATGAAGCTGGCTGCTGTGGGCAACCATGCGGGTGGACCAGCCGCCACCGGTGTCACAGCAGAAACCACTTTGCAGGCCTGGCTCGATGGAACCGAAGGCAATGCGTTCACAATTGCCGAGATCGCCGCGGGCACACGCGTCGCAGACCGGATCGATACCGCGGGTCACGCAACCAAGCACAGGCTCGATGACGACGCGACCGGCAGCGAGATGTCCGATGGGTGCGGGCAGATCGGCGACCACCTCGTGTCCGGGAACGAAGGGGAACGACACGATCGGTTCGAAGTAGCGCGAACTGCGAGCGTCGATGGTTGCGAGATCGGAGCCGCAAATGCCAGCGAGCCGGGGAAGCACCTCAACCCATCCTTCGCCGGGCAGCGCAGGGGCATCAATGTCACGAAGACGCAGTGGGCCGACCTTGGCGCCACCACCCGGAGCGAGACGACTGGCGATGTTGGCTGCCGCGAATCGCCCGATACTGCGTTCGAAGCGGAGCGCCTTCATGCCCGACCTCCAGGAACGAGGGGATTGGCAAGACCGCCGGTGCGAGTGCGTCGCGGGCCGATCGGGATGAGGGTGCGCGGTGCACCAGGGGACTTTTCCCATTGCTCAACGAGCCAGCCGCGTTTACGGGCCAGCGTGGCCAAGCGTGTTTCGGGATTCACTGCGACGGGGAATCCCACTGCCTCGAGCATGGGGAGATCAGATGTGGAATCCGCGTAGGCCACGCCTTCGCTCAGATCCAGCCCGTACTTGTCGGCGTAGTCAAACAGCACCTGTGCGCGGCTCTCACCGGTCGGCGGCACGGATCGAAGTTCGCCGTTGTACACACCGCGATCCACGGCCATCTCGGCGGCGATGATGTCATCGAACAGTGGCTCAAGTGGTTTGACCACGAAACTCAGCGCGCCAGTGATGAGCACCGTGCGATGACCGGCAGCTCGATGCGCGCGCACCCGACGGATGGCGGCAGGGAAGGACTTGGCAATGATGAGGCGACTGAACATTTCGGCGGCGTCCTCATCGATCTGCTCAACCGGGGCACCGTCGTAGCGTCGGTAGAACATGCGCAGGAAGTCGCTGCGGTCTTTGCGGTCGAGCGAAAGGAGCGACGGTCCTTCGCTAAGCAATGCGGTCGCGAACTTGACCCGCTCGGCACGCGGTAACCGTCGTGTTGCCAAGAATGCATAACTCGTCACCACATTCGATGCGATCAGGGTGTTTTCGAGATCAAAGGCCGCGAACTGACGTTCCGGGGCAAGCACCTGGCCACGCAGACGTTGCTCGCGTGTGGGGCCAACCTTGCCGCCCGGAGTCGTGCGCACACGGGCCTGCTTAACCACCGACGGCAGGTGGATCTCGCGCACAAACGAGTCCCATTCGATAACACGGGGATCGAAGCAGAAGTCACGTTGATCTTCCGCGCTCTGCCGGTCCCACAACGCGATGAGTCGGTCGAGTCCGTAGACGGCTTCACACTCTGCGTATGCGCCGTAGATCTCGACGTAGCCGAGCGCACGTTCAGCTTCCTCGCGCTTCTCTTCAAGCGAGGTGCCCAACTCGGCTTGTTTGCCGCGCAAGGGGAGTGCACCCAGCACCGACTCGGCGCGGGTGAGGCTCTTGGTGGCTCGGCGGAGTTGGTCCTTGACGTCGCCCCTGCCGGAGAACTTCCACTTCGGCACCATGATCGGTTGACCCTTGGTGTCATAGAGCGGGTGCTCGCCGAACCAGTCACTGACAAGGTCAACAAGACGGCGGTAGTGGAGGGGATTACGAGAACCTGAGGCCACCTGAATGACTTCCGGTTCAGGCTCGGGACCCTTGGCCGCAACCGTGATGATCGCGGCCGAGACGAGATCAACGGGGATGACGTCGACAATGCCTTCGGGTACGCCGGGGAACTGCTTGAGTAGCCCGCGGGCGTAACTAATGATGATCGGTTCAGCCATACGGAAGCCGCGGATCCATCCCGGAACGGGTTCGGCGAGGGCGGATTCGATGATGGAGGGGCGCACGATGCTGACTGGGACTGCGCCGCGGTTCTCAATGAGTGCGCGTTCACCAAGGGCCTTTGAATAGGCGTAGGCATCCGGCCAACCCAGCGATGCGGCTCGGGCGCGACCGGTTTCGACCATGCGATCTGAAACCCACTTGATGCGCAGATCTTCGGTCTTCTCGGCAAGAAGCGGGGTCCCGGCGGCGCCAAGCTCACGTCGCGCCGCGGAGCGGAACTGCGCGAGTTTTTCCGGCGTGCGACTTTCTGCATCAGCGTCGAGTCGGGCTCGTCGAGCACCTTCGACTTCACCGCGCCAGTTGACATCGACGAAGAACGGACTTTCGTCAACAAGGATTTCGGGTGCATTGCCGCGTCGGTTTCCGGCCACGTAGCAGGTGGATACCGCCACGAGATGTGGTGTGACGCCGAGTTCGTTGCAGAGATTCGCAATTCGGGTCGGACCCATGAGGTTGACTTCCACCGCTGCGTCGAGCGGAGAGTCGAAGCTCACGGTGGCTGCGGAATGAATGATGGTGTCGCAAGACGCGAATAGTTCGCGACCGGTTGCATCGAGACCAAGGCCATCGCGACCGACATCGCCAGCCACTGCGGTGATGCGACGGTTGGCCATCTCGGCGAAGCCTTCTTTGCCGAGTTCGGTCCGCAGGCGGTCAAAGGCGTCGTTTTTGAGGATCTCGCGGGC
>CANFQA010000044.1 GCA_947449015.1 Microthrixaceae bacterium
AGACCGAGGATGCGCTCGCCGATCTGGTTGCGCTTGATTTCCGAGGTGCCACCGGCGATGGCCATGGCCCGGTGCATGAGTGCCAGGTTTCCGGCGAATGCACCGGCACCGTCGAGGTAGGCGCCCTCTGCCCCAGCAAGTTCCATGAGGATGGAAGCGGCCTCTTCGGCGTTCTCGCTGATGAGCAACTTGGTGACCGCACCTTCCGGTCCGGGTTCACCACCGGCCACAGCACGCTGGGCGCTGCGCACGTTGAGTGTGTCCACGGCCTGGGTGCGAGCCGCTGCCTTGCCAATGCGACTGATACCGCCGGTGAGGCGGGCAGGGTTGGCATCGAACGGCGCGAGGAACGCCGCAGCCGGAATGATCATGGCGCCATCGCCGTTACCGATGCTGACGCTCTCGTTGCCCAGCGTGCCGCGGGCGACGGTCCAACCGGCATCCACGGGACCGACCACATCGTCATCGGGTACGAAGACGTCACTGAAGAACACCTCATTGAACTCGGCGCCACCGTTGACCATGCGCAGCGGTCGAATCTCGACACCTTCGGCATGCATATCGACCACCATGGTGGTGATACCGGCATGCTTGGCGGCCTCGGGGTTGGTGCGCACGGTGATCAAACCGAACGATGCGAGATGCGCTCCGGTGGTCCACACCTTCTGACCATTGACCAGCCAGCCGCCATCAACACGGGTGGCCTTGGTCTTCACTCCAGCAGCATCGGAACCGGCATCGGGCTCGCTGAACAGCTGGCACCAGATGAGTTCCTGATCGAGAGCGGGCTTGATCCAGCGGGCCACCTGATCGTCATTGGAGTACTGGGTGAGTGTGAGGATGACCCAACCGGTGATCTGGTAGCTGGGACGCTTCACGCCGGCAGCGTTGAACTCTTCTTCGATGACGAGCTGCTCGACTGCGCTGGCTTGGCGACCCCAGGGCTGGGGCCAATGTGGCACTGCATAGCCATTGGCCACGAGTGCCTGCACCTGAGCCTTGCCCTCGAGATGTTTGACCGACTCGATCGCAGCGCGGGCCTCGGCACGGTACGACTCGGCCTCGGGCGGCAGCTCCACTGCACGGCTGAGCTTCACGCCGTTGCGAAGGTGGGTGGCAATATCGATGCGGGATGTTTCGGGATCGAGCATGGCTTCGATGGAGAGCGCACGACGCAGATAGAGATGGGCATCGTGTTCCCAGGTGAAACCGATGCCGCCGTGGACCTGAATGTTGGTCTGGGCACAGAAGTCAGCAGCGGTGCCGGCAGTGGCGGCAGCGATGGACGCGGCATAGGAGAATTGGTCGCCTCCTGCCAGTGCAGCACGAGCGGCATCCCAGACCGCACCAGTGGCGATCTCGGTCTCAACGAGCATGTTGGCGCAATGGTGCTTGACGGCTTGGAAGGTGGCGATGACACGACCGAACTGCTCACGCACACGGGCGTAGTCAGCGGCCATGGTGGTGGTGGAGCGGGCAATACCGGTGGCCTCGGCGGCAAGCAGCAAGCGGGTGATGTCGAGCAGCACCTGACCGCCACCAGAGACAACGATTGCGGGAGCGTCGGTGAAAGTGATTTCGGCGCTACGACGAGTGGGGTCGAGGTTGGTGCGGTTGGTGACCGCAACTCCGGTGGCAGAACGCTCAACGATGGCGAGATCGTTGCCAGCTCGCACCACGAGAAGTTCTCCGAGCGCTCCGCCAAGCACGGTGTGGACGGTGCCGCTCACCGAGGATGCACTGGCGGTGAGGTTGCCGTCGATGCCAACGCCGGCGACAACAGAACCATCGGCGAGGCCAGGCAGCAGGCGAGCGGCCACATCAGCCGGTGCAGCAGCACCGATGGCGGCACTGGCGATCACTGTGGATACGAACGGCCCCGGGGCCAGGCCGGAGCCGAGCTGCTCGACGACGACAACAAGTTCGGGCATACCGAATCCTGAGCCGCCGTTGTCCTCCGAGATATGAAGACCCAACCAACCCAGTTCGGCCAGTGCGTCCCAGAACGCTGGCATGGTCTCGGTGTCAGCCTCGAGCAGCGCTCGGGCCGCGCCCTTGGAGTCGTGGCGCTCGAGGAAGTCTCGGGTCACGTCGGCAAGTGTGCGGTGGTCCTCGGTGATGGCGATGGTCATTGAAGTCTCCGGAGTGGATGGGAACGATCAGGGATGTTCGGGATGTTCAGAATCGGTTCGCTCTATCGACCGCTTCAATGAGCGGCCGATCACGGTGATCGAACCCTATGCGCAACGGCTGGACTACTTGACGGCGTCGAGCATGCGGCGGGCGATGACCTTGAGACACAGGGTCTCATCGGCGCCCTCGAAGATCGACAGCACACGGGCGTCGACGAAGTAGCGGCTGACCTTGTATTCCTCGGCGTAGCCGAAGCCACCGTGGATCTGCATGGCCTCGCGGGCCACCCATTCGGCCGCCTTGCACACATAGGCCTTCACCATCGAGGCCTCGAGCTGACCGCCGCCCTTGGCCATGAGCTTGGCCACCTCGTAGCCGAACTGGCGGGCGGCCTGGGTGAGGATGACCATGCGCCCGAGCTTGGCCCTGGTGAGCTGGTACTCGGCGATGGGCTGACCGAACACGACGCGGTCGAGGGCGTACTGATGGGCATCCTCGTAGGCGGCCTGCATCACACCGACGGCACGGGCCGCGGTCTGGAGACGGCCATTCTCGAAACCAGCCATCTGGTAGTAGAAGCCCTTGCCCAGTCCGGCCTCGCCACCGACCTGATTGGCTTCGGCGACGAACCAGTTGTCGAAGGCGATCTCATAAGAGTGCATGCCGCGATAGCCAATGGTGTCGATGGCACGGCCTTCCATCTTTCCGCCGCCTGCCGCGCCACCATCGGCGCCGGACTCTTGCGTGAAGGCGAACCCGTGGCCCTCGCCACGCGGCTTGGGCACCACGAACATGGTGAGTGCCTTATGGGTGAGGCTCTTGTCGGTGCTGGTTCGGGCCAGCAGCATCAGCGCATCAGCGCGGGCGCCGAACGTGCACCAGGTCTTCACGCCGTTGATGAGCCAACCACCCTCGGTGGGAGTGGCGGTGGCCTTCACGCCAGCCACGTCTGAGCCGTAGTCGGGCTCGGTCACCGCAACAGCGGCCATGACCTCGGCCGAAGCGAGCTTGGGCAACCATTCGTTGCGCTGCTCTTCGGTACCACCGGCCAGTAGCGCACGGGTGAGAATCTCGGGTCGGGTGATAAGAGAACCGCCGGCGCCGAGTGAGACGCGAGCGAGTTCTTCGGTGGCTACGACCATGCCCATGTATTCGCTTTCGCCGCCCTCGGAGTAGCCCTCGTAGGCCACGGGCACCGAGAGGCCGAAGCCACCGAGTTCTGCGAGCCCGGAGATGATGTCCTCGGGGATGTCGAGGTTCTCACGATGGATGTGCTCGGCGACCGGGGCGATCTTCTCCTCGGCGAAGCGGCGGAAGGTGTCCTGCACCATTTCAAAGTCGCCCTCGAGATGACGGGGCCCGGGGGTGTCGGCCAGCGAGGCCAAAAACTCTGGCGAGCGATAGGTGGCCACGAATGAACGGGCGAGATCGAGGGCGCCGGGCTCGACACCCCATTCGTCCTCACGGCCGAACAGCTTGCCGATCAGCTCGCCGACGGCATCGGCGACATAGCCACAGGTGATGTTGCCCTCGAGCTCGCCCTTGGCGCCATAGGGGAGCATGGCCCGGGCGGTCTCGACCGTGGCCGCGGCATGGGCGATGTCATAGGCAATGACCTGATTGACATCGGGGCCGCCGGTGGTAGCCAGTCGACGGGTAGCGGTGTCGACGACCTCGTGGGCGGCGTCGACGATGGCGGCTGCGGCGGTGAGATCCGGAGTAGTCATAGGCGCGATGTTACCCACGAGTAGCCACCGAAGGCCCAGTCGGTAGAGTGCGATTCATGACTACCTATGACCGCCCCTTCGGCCGCCATTTCGAGGACTTCGAGGTTGATGACGTCTATCGCCACTGGCCTGGTAAGACCATCACTGAGGCCGACGATCATCTCTTCTGCATGATCACCATGAATCACCACCCCACCCACACCAACAACTGGTTCGCCGAGAACGAATCACCAATGGGCCAGGCCCTCGTGGTGGGCAATCTCGTCTACTCGCTGGTACTGGGCATGAGCGTGCCCGATGTCAGTGGCGCAGCCATCGCCAATCTCGAGATCGAGACCCTCAAGCACGCCAAGCCCACCTTCCACGGCGACACCATCTACGCCGTCACCAAGGTGCTCGCCAAGAAGGAAACCTCCGATGGCAAGCGCGGCATCGTCACTGTTGAAACCAAGGGGATCAATCAGCGTTCCGAAGAGGTCTGTTACTTCCGTCGTCGTGTCATGGTCTGGAAGCGCGAGTTCGCGCCGACGCGTGGCCTTCCTTACACCGACGATGTCTTCACCGAAGACTGAGTCGTTCACGTCGACGCCCCGTCGATGATTGATCTTGCTGCCGACCCGGTGCTCACATGGGCATCGGGTCGACGCGAGGACCTTCCCTGGCGTCTGACCCGCGATCCGTGGGCTGTGCTGGTTTCAGAATTGATGTTGCAGCAAACCCAGGTGTCGCGAGTTGTTCCTCGGTTCGCGCAGTTCCTTGAACGCTTCCCGACTGTGACCGCGTGCGCGTCGGCTGGAGTCGGTGCGGTGGTCGAGGAGTGGGCTGGGCTCGGTTACAACCGCCGGGCCGTCAATCTGCACCGCGCGGCGGTGCGCGTTGTTGAGCTGCATGCCGGTGAGTTCCCCGCTCAACTTGATGCGCTGCTCGCATTGCCTGGCGTCGGCCCGTACACCGCTCGTGCCGTGTTGGCGTTTGCGTTCGAACGCGATGCCGCAGTGGTCGACACCAATGTGGGCAGGGTGCTGGCTCGACAGGCGGGGGAGCGACTCACCGCATCGACTGCCCAGTCGCTTGCCGACGCGCTTGTGCCCTCGGGTCAGTCATGGGCATGGAACCAAGCCATGCTCGATCTCGGTGCGCTGGTGTGCACGAAACGAGCGCCGTTGTGTGCGCGGTGCCCGGTACAGGAGAGTTGTGTCTGGTTCGCGGCTGGCTCGCCAGAGCCCGACCCCGCTGTTGGTTCGGCCGGAGTCAGCACTGGTCAGAGTCGGTTCGAGGGGTCCTTCCGGCAGGGTCGGGCCCGTCTGCTTGACCTGCTGCGCACGGGAGTGGCGGTCGCACCCGCACGGTTCGTAGATGCCTGTGGTTGGTCCACACGTGAAGACGCACAACGGGAGGCGTCTCGCGCTGCGGAATCCTTGGTTGCCGATGGCCTTGCTGTGCAAGCCGAGGATGGTTCACTTCGGCTTCCGTGAAGGCGGAGCTGATTACTAGTGCTCGGCGAGGAACTCCAGGACGAGGCGATTGAATTCGGTGGGTTGCTCAATCTGAGTGAAGTGACCAGCGTTTTCGATGATCGCGACGCGTGAACCAGTGCTGAGTCCCTCTATTGCGATCTCGCCGAACTCAACCCCGATGCAGCCATCGTCGCGACCATGGAGATACAGCGTGGGCTGTGGCGGCACTTCGGCCCATGTGGCCTGTTGCGCGTCGATCTCCGGATTACTTGGTGTCGTTCCCCAGGTGACGCGGTAGTAACCGAGTGCTGCGGCGAGGTTCTCCGGCGTTCCGAGTGCTGCGCGGATGTAGGTCATGTCCTCGCTGCAGTCATGGCCCGGTGACCAGTCCCGCCACAACTGATCGATGTAGTTGAGATCATCCATCGGTACGACAAAATCGGCGAACGGCAACTGAAAGAAGAACATGTAGCCCGAGCGCTTGAGTTGCTCGTAGGACATGAATGCCTGGGCCATGGCGGGCGCGGGGGGAACTGCAGCGGCCACGACCCGGCGCCAACGTTCGGGTGCGGCCGCAGCTGCGGCGTAGACGGCCAGCGCACCCCAGTCGTGACCGATCAGAACCGCGTCGCCATCGCCACCCAGCGCTTCATGGAGAGCCACCGCATCAAGGGCCAGTGCCCCGGTCTGATACGAGGCGTCGCTCGGAACATCGGATGGGGCGTAGCCACGCATGAACGGGGCAACGGCCCGGTAACCGGCATCAGCAAGTGCCGGCAGGAGATGGCGCCAGCCATGGGCAGTGTCGGGGAACCCGTGCAGGCAAAGGGCAAGCGGTCCGCTGTCACCTGCGGTAAGGCATTCGAAGGTCATCCCGTTGGCGGCGACGCGTTTGGTCTCGATGGTCATGGTCGCGAACGTAGTCCCGCGACCCAGGTGTGAGACATGTCACTCGATGTACATATCGACTGCCCTCTGTCCTACTGTTCGCCCTTCGTGGCATTGGGTGATTCTCTGCGTCAATCAATGAAGGGGGTGGGGCTGTGCAGGTGACGTTTTACGGCGTGCGCGGATCCACACCATGCGCAGGTGAGTCCACCGCGCGCTTCGGCGGCAACACAGCGTCGGTGGTCATCACTCAGGGCGATCACGATCCGATCCTGCTCGACCTCGGCACCGGCCTGCGGTACTTCGGTGCAACCTGCGACGCGAGCGTTCCATTCTCGGGGCACGCCTTAGTCACCCATCTCCACTGGGACCACGTGCAGGGGCTTCCGTTCAGCGCGCCGATGCTGCGCGCCGGTGACCGTGTCGCGCTGTATGGGCCATCGCATGATGGGGTCGGTTTCCCCGAGGCTTTCGATCAGTTGATGCGTCCGCCGTTCTTCCCGGTGCGTGCATGTGAACTGCCGGCCGAGCTGACCTTCGCCACGCTTGCACCCGGCATGCACGACATTGCCGGAGCGAAGGTGACTGCATTGCATGTTCCTCATACGGACACGACCTTTGGCTATCGCATCGAACGCGAGGGGTTTGTGGTGGCGTACGTGAGCGATCACCAACAGCCAGTTGACAGTACGTACGTCGATCCCAATGTTCTCGAACTTTGCGCCGGCGCCGACCTGCTCATCCATGACGCGCAGTACACGGCCGACGAATTCGCCATGAAGTCCACCTGGGGTCACTGCACGGTTGACTATGCGCTCACCGTGGCCGCTCGTGCGGGGGCAAAGACTCTTGCGCTGTTCCACCATGATCCGTCCCATGATGATGCCCAACTTGACGCGCTCCTTGCGGACGCGGTGGTCGCCGGCACAGCACTGGGCATCGGCAAGGTCATCTCGGCCTACGAAGGCCTTTCGATCACCCTCGCCTAAGATCGCGGCGTGACTGAGAACAATTCCGCTCCTGCCATCGAGTCAGCCAAATACCGTCAGGTGCTCGGCCATTTCCCAACTGGGGTGGTCATCGTCACTGCCATGACAGATAACGGTCCGGCCGGCATGGCCATCGGGTCATTCTCCTCGCTATCGCTCGACCCAGCGCAGGTGCTCTATTGCCCGGCCAAGACCTCTGGCAGCTGGGCCCAACTGCGCACCTCGCCGAATTTTTGCGTGAACGTGCTCGCCGATGATCAAGAGGATGTCTCTCGTCTTTTCAGCACGAAGAACGAGGACAAGTTCGCGGAACTCGGATGGAAGCGATCGGCCAATGGGTCGCCGCTTCTCAATGGAGTGCTGGCCTACATCGATTGCACCATCTCGAACATTGTTGATGGCGGCGATCACGACATCGTCATTGGTGACGTCACCGATCTCGCGGTTTGCCACGAGGGCGCACCGCTCATCTTCTTCCGCGGCGGTTACGGCCGAGTCACCTTCTGATGGCCATCTACGCGCTTGGTGATGTTGAGCCCCGAATTCATCCCGATGCGTGGGTGCATCCCGACGCTGTGGTCATTGGAGATGTCGAGATCGGCGAAGGGTCCACTGTGTGGCCCTGTGCGGTGCTGCGCGGCGACAAGGGCGGTATCCGTATCGGCCGGAACACGTCCATTCAGGATGGCAGCATTATTCACTGTGTCCCGATCTATCCCACGGTCATTGGTGACGAGTGCGTGATCGGCCACATGGTTCATCTTGAGGGATGCACCGTCGAAGACCGTGCACTCGTGGGCAACGGCTCAGTGGTGTTGCATCAGGCCATTATCCGCACTGGTTCCATCGTTGGTTCCAACGCGGTGGTTCCCGATCGCATGGAGGTACCCACCGGCATGATGGCGCTGGGTGTGCCGGCCAAGTTGCGCGAAGCCTCTGGAAAACTGGCGGCTATCGAAATCGCTGCCGGTGATTATGTCGCCAAGGGTCGCTACTACCGAGAGAACATGCGTCGCATCGACTGACCGATTCGGGCTCGATTGCTTCGTGGCGGAACCAGCGAGATCAGGCTGCGGAGTTCAACCAGTGAAACGGCTGCTGTGGCAGGTTGCGCAGCACCCAGAACGCCAGGACCACCGCGCCGAGTGCGATGGTGACCGCAGGCGACAGTGTGAACCGAGGAGCGGGCCGCCCGCGTCGACGCTGCACGCGTGCGAACACGAACCAGACAATGGCGACAACAGTGATGACGACAGCCAATAGGTTGTGGTTTGCTGCTTGCACGATGTTGCCGTGGAGCATCGAGTGCAACGCTCGGGTGATACCGCAGCCGGGGCAGTCGTAACCGGTAAGCGTCCGAAACGGGCACTGTGGATAGAACGACGATGTGTTGGGGTCAACCACGGCGACATACGCGCAGCCGGCGGCTGCCAAACCAGCTAAGCCCCAGGTGACCCGGGCCGAGGATGCTCGCGTCGGTGTGGCGGTCGGCGGCGGTGGTGCATCGGATGCGGGTTGCATCGGATCTTCGGCTCGTGTTGTCACCACGATTCGGAGTGTACGCGTACGATGCCGCAATGGACATCGGCCGTGTAGGGGTTTGGGCATATCAACTCGATCAGGTTCCCGTGGTGAAGGCCCAGGAGCATGCGATCGAACTCGAGGAAATTGGATACAGCGCACTGTGGATCCCCGAGGCCGTTGGACGCGAGGTGTTCGTCAGTTCCGCGTTGCTGCTCTCAGCCACCACGAAGCTCATCGTCGCTCCCGGTATTGCGTCGATCTACGCCCGCGATCCGATCAGCGCCAATTCGGCCTGGCAGACCATCACTTCAGCCTTCCCTGATCGCTTCCTTCTCGGGCTGGGTGTGAGCCATCAGGTCATGGTGGAGGGAATGCGTGGTCACGATTACTCCAAGCCGTTTTCCGCAATGAAGAACTACATCGCGGGTATGGACAATGCCTTCTTCACTGCATCACCGGCCACGACGACGCCCCGGCGTGTGCTGGCCGCGCTTGGTCCGAAGATGCTCGAGTTCGCCGCCCAAGCCACCGATGGCGCGCACCCGTATTTCGTGCCGGTCGAACACACAGCCTTCGCTCGCGAGGTCATGGGTCCTGACTCGTGGATCTGTGTCGAGCAGGCGGTGTGTCTCGAGACCGATCCGGAAAAAGCCCGCACAATCGCCCGCGGTCATATGTCGATGTATCTCACGCTTCCCAATTACACGAACAACCTGAAGCGGTTCGGGTTCACCGATGACGACATCGCCAATGGCGGTTCCGATCGACTCGTCGATGCCATCGTGGCCTGGGGCGATGAGGAAGCGATCGCAACACGAGTGGCCGCACAACATGGGGCCGGTGCCAACCATGTGTGCATCCAGGTGCTCCCGGAGAATCCGACCGACGTTCCCGTCGACATCTGGCGACGACTTGCGCCGGCGCTTGGCGTCAGTTCCTAAGCGCGCAGCGCGGGCAGGACGTACCGGCTGACCAGTTCGCATTCGGCCAGATGCGGGTAACCCGACAGGATGAATGTGTCGATGCCGTGCTGTTGGTACTGCCGAAGCGTTGCCACGACCTGATCAGGATCACCGACCACGGCGATGCCACAGCCGGACCGACCCCTACCCACACCAGTCCAGAGATGACGATCGATGTATCCCTCGGCGTCGGCGAGATCTCGTAGTTCGGTCTGGCGCCCCACGCCGACTGAACCGGAGTCGAGTGAACGCTTGCGGATCTCCTCGCCGACAACTGGGTCGAGATGGCTCACCAACCGGTCGGCGGCGGCTCGGGCCTCGCTCTCGGTTTCACGCACGATTACGTGGGTGCGCAGTCCGTGGCGCAGGGTGCGACCGTGGCGCCGGGCGCGCTCGTTCACGTCGGAGACTGCTGCGCCGATACCGTCGAACGTGTCGGGCCACAGCAGGTACACATCGGCTTCAACAGCGGCAACCTCGCGGGCCGCTTCGGAGAGGCCGCCGAAGTAGAAGGGCGGGCAGGTTCCCGCGGTGGTGGTTATCGAAGGTGGATCGATGTCAATGTCAAGAAACTCGCCATGCGCCTCAAGGTGAGCGCCCGACAGCAGCGCTCGCAAGGCCTGCATATGTTCGAGCGTGCGTTGATAGCGATCTTCGGAGCCCATGGTTTCTCCGGGCAGATCGCTGGAGATGATGTTGATGGTGAGTCGACCATTGAGCACGCGGTCGAGCGTGGCGATCTGACGGGCCAGCTGCGGGAGCCAGACCTCGCCCATGCGCAGCGCCAGCAGCAGCTTCATACGTTTGAGAAGTGGAGCCACGGCTGCGGCAAACACCGTCGCGTCAATGCCGAGCGTGTAGCCCGAGGGCAGAAGGATGTTGTCGAAGCCGCCGCGCTCGGCGGCCAGCGTGATGTCGCGGCAGTGCTCCCAAGAACTGCGAAGGGTCGAGTCGGCGACCCCAAGGAATTCGTAGTCGTCGTCGCAGAGCGAACCGAACCACGCGACTTCGGGAGAGGACGGTTTGCTCATGGGAGCGGCACACCCTCTGAGGCCACGATGATGCGATAGAGGTCGGTGCGGTCGAGATGCACATCAAGCGAGCGCTGAAGCTCGCGTAGTCGCTGCGGTTGTTGGGTACCCACGATGGCGATGGGCCGGGCCGGGTGGGCGAGGACGAAGGCGATTGCGATGCATGCCCGACTGACTCCTTCGCGCATCGCGAGTTCGTCGAGTACGAGGCGAAGTTCGGGGCGAACGAATGCATTGGTGTCATCGAGCAGTCGGCCGCCAGCTAGCGGGCTCCATGCGAGTGGGGCAATGTCGAGTTCCATGCACAGATCAAAGGTGCCATCTCGCAATGGTTCGAGATGCGCCGCAGAGAATTCTGGTTGCGTGGACACCAGCGCGTCACCGAGATGGGCGCGTAGTGCCCGCGTTTGGGCCACGGTGACATTGGAGACCCCGACCATCGACACCCGTCCAGAGTCGATGAACGAACGCAACGTATCGGCGAGGGCCTCGGGATGGGTGAACAGATCGGGGCGATGCACTTGATAGAGATCGACCTGCTCAACGCCGAGCCGCAGTAGTGACGCGTCGAGTGCGGCGCGCAGTGACTTCGGGGAGGAGTCATACGGGATTCCCGGGATGATGCCGCCCTTGGTGGCTAACACCATGGCGTCGCGTCGCTCTGGACGCTGCGCGATCACTCGGCCCAGCAACTCCTCGACCGAGCCGAACCCGGTGCCGTTCCAGTCGAGCCCGTACACGTCGGCGGTGTCAACGAGGTTCATTCCTAACTCGAGGGCGGTGTCGAGCAATGAACCGGCCTGAGCGACATCGCCCGTGGTGAAACGCCAGCAGCCGAATGACAGCGCCCCCACACTGTGGGTTCCGAGTTGCCGTTTCGATCCGTCGACGAGTGAGTCGGTCATGGCCTGAGCGTATGACGGCGGTTGACCCCGCCGCAGGTGAGTGTGACGATGACCGCCGTGAGCGACACAACAGAGATCCGCTACGGCATCATCGGCTCAGGAATGATGGGCGTTGAGCACATCAGCAACATCCTGCATGTCCCCGGTGCTGTCATCACTGCCGTGGCCGATCCGCACCAGGGTTCACGGGACTGGGCCAGTGCCGTGCTGGGCGCAGCGGGAGCCGCCGATGATGTGGTGATGTTCGAACATCACCAGGACCTGATCGCCGCCGGGGTCTGTGACGCCGTTGTGGTGGCTTCTCCCAACATGACCCATGTCGATGTGCTGCATGACTTGGTGCCAACGGACCTTCATGTGCTGGTTGAGAAACCGCTGTGCACCACCGTGTCAGATTGTCTCGACGTGCTCGAAGCAGCCCGTGATCGCGAAGCGCTTGTGTGGGTGGGTCTCGAATACCGCTACATGCCACCAGTGGCTCGACTTGTGCAGGCCGTCCGTGCCGGTGAGGTTGGCACCCCCCGCATGCTCGCCATCCGCGAGCATCGATTTCCGTTCCTGCGCAAGGTGGGGGACTGGAACCGGTTTAATCGCAACACCGGCGGGACACTGGTTGAGAAGTGCTGTCACTTCTTCGATCTGATGAACCTGATCATCAACGACCGCCCGGTGAGCGTTGTCGCCTCTGGATCTCAGGATGTGAACCATCTCGACGAGTCCTACGACGGTGAGACCCCCGACATCCTCGATAACGCGTTTGTGATTGTCGAATACGCCGGTGGTGCGAGAGCAATGCTTGATCTGTGCATGTTTGCCGAAGCCTCACGCCACGCCGAAGAGATCTCGGTGGTCGGCGAGATCGGCAAACTCGAAGCATTCCTGCCATCCCAGGAACTTGTGAGCGGCCGGCGCGCCGATGGGATCGGTGCGGTGAGCTCGCAGATCATCGAGGACCCGGCGGTTGCCTATCAGGGCTTCCACCACGGTTCGAGTTTCCTCGAACACCTCGACTTCGTCACCGCCATCCGCACCGGGGCAGCTCCAGAGGTGGGGCTTCTCGACGGGCTCTGGTCAGTGGCCATGGGGGCAGCGGCCCACCGTTCAATCGACGAAGGCCGGTCCGTGCGTCTTGATGAACTGCTTCCGCCTCATCTCGCGGCCCCAGGCGGCCACTGAAACGTCGACGAGTGCTGTCTTGGCGAGATGCGACCCCCGGGCGTCGGTTCCGCCGGGGTATTTGTTACTATCGCCATAGGAGAAATTCCCCCACCTCCCACAATCACTGGAGCTCATCATGGCCACAACCGATCTCGGACTCGATCTCGGCCGCTACAAGCTCGGTTGGAGCGACGCCGAGGACTACGTCTTCAAGCCAAAGCGGGGCCTCACCGAGGACATCATCAAAGAGATGTCCTGGATGAAGGGCGAGCCCGACTGGATGCGCGACATCCGTCTCAAGAGCTACCAGCACTTCTTGCGTCGCCCGATGCCCAACTGGGGTGGCGACATGTCGGAGATCTTCTTCGACGACATCTTCTATTACATCAAGCCGACCCACGGACAGGTCGACGCGTGGGACGAACTTCCTGATTCGGTGAAGCAGACCTACGAGAAGCTGGGAATCCCCGAGGCTGAGCGTAAGTACCTCGCCGGTGTTACTGCTCAGTATGAGTCCGAGGTCGTGTACCACAAGAACCGTGAAGACCTTGAGCAGCAGGGTGTCATCTTCACCGATATGGACACTGCGCTTCGTGAGCATCCCGAGATCGTGCGTGCATATTTCGGCTCAGTCATCCCGGCGAACGACAACAAGTTCTCCTCGCTCAACACTGCGGTCTGGTCCGGTGGCTCGTTTATCTATGTGCCGCCCGGCGTATCAGTCGAGATGCCTTTGCAGGCGTATTTCCGTATCAACGCCGAGAACATGGGCCAGTTTGAACGAACGCTCATCATCGCTGATGAGGGTTCGCAGGTTCACTACATCGAAGGCTGCTCGGCGCCGGTGTACACCTCCGACTCCCTGCACTCTGCAGTGGTTGAGATCATCGTGAAGCCCAGCGCTCGTGTTACCTACACCACCATCCA
>CANFQA010000045.1 GCA_947449015.1 Microthrixaceae bacterium
CGCGGTGTTGGTGAAGCGCTCAACCGAGATGCGCTCGACCGTGCTCGTGCACTCGGCGCGAAGACCGTTGATCTCACCTCCCGCCCGAGCCGTGAGGCGGCCAACCGTCTCTACCAACGCATCGGCTTCGTCGCCCGCGACACAAATGTCTACCGTTTTTCATTAGAAATGGGGGATGACCCGCAGACCCCGCCGAAGTCACCTTGATCTCATGCAGCGGCTGATCGGGTACGTCCGGGTGTCATCGGTTGCTGGTCGGGATGACGAGCGGTTCAAGTCTCCTGCTCAGCAACGTGACTTCATGCGCCAATGGGCTCAAGCACGGTACGGGGATGCCCATGAGTGGATCGAGTGGTTCGAGGAACTCGATCAGACCGGCACGACGATCGACCGGCCGGAACTCAACAAGGTGCACGCACTGGCGATCGACAAGCAGGCGAACATCATCGTCTACGACTGGTCCCGGTACACCCGCTCGGTCTCGCAAGGTCTGATGGCGCTGGCGGAGTTGGCCGAATCGGGCGTCAAGGTTCTCTCGGTCAGCGAGGACGTCGATCCGTCGACGCCCGACGGCGAACTCTCGCTCACCCTCTTCCTTGCGATGAACCAGCACTTCGCAAAGAAGATGTCGTCATCATGGAAGCGCTCGATCCGATCGAACGTCGAGCAGGGCTGGTGGCACGGTGTCATCCCCTACGGGTACAGGGCACCGACAGCAGCCGAGGCGAAGAAGATCGGTCGAACGTCGGGAGTGATCGTCCCCGACAAGAAGGCGGCGAAGCACATCCAGGAGATCTTCAGGCGCTACCTCGCTGGAGAGGCGATCTATGCGATCGGCCGCCACGGGGTCACGCAGGGCTGGTTCAAGAAGGACGGCACCGCTCGAGAGATCGTGGCGAACCCCGTGTACGCCGGGTTCATCCGCATCGCTGAGACCGCACCGGCAAGATCGAAGAAGACCGGCGAACTGCTTCGAGACAACCACGGTCGAGTGCGGAACATGGCTCGACCGGAGACGATCGCCTACTACCGAGGGAAGCACGAACCGCTGGTCAGCGCCAAGGACGTGGTGCGAGCTCGGAAGCGACTCGCGCGCGAAGCGAAACCAGCAGCACCTCGATCAGCTCTCCCGAGATGGAGCGCTGCCACTCGAACGGTCTGTTACACGTGTGGGCGCAAGCTCCAGTACCACGACAAGTCGGCCATGGTCACCGGCACACCAGGTGTCTACCTGACCTGTACCAATCGCAACTGCGAGGGGCGACCTGGCTCGGTTCGGATTGAGGATCTCGAGGCGCAGCTCGCCGAGGTGATCAAGTCGATGCCGCTGCAGGTGAAGGACGTGAGCAAGGAGATACGAGCCCGGCAACGAGCGGTGAAGGGTGACTCGTCTGCGACTCGAGCTCAACTCCTGGCTGAGCGACGCAAGAAGAAAGAACTACACACCCAAGCGCTGGCGAGACTCATGAGTACTGAGTATCCGGACCCCGACACCGGCGCGACTGAAGAGGAAGCGAGGGAGGCGGTCCGGTATCTCAAGAGCCAAGTCGAGAAGCTCGACGAACAACTCGACCGGCTCGGACCTGAGGTACGCACCAATGACGAGATCACCATCGCCGGTGAACGCATCGGGACTCTCGCCGATCTCTGGGACCACATGACCTACTCGGAACGAGTCGAAGCGCTCGAAGCGCTCGGCGCGATCGTGAAGATCAAGCCGAGCACCAAGCATGCGCAACCGCTCGACGGTCGACTTGTCCTGTCGCTGTCGTTCGATCCGACACTCGAGTTCGCTGCTCGAACCGCCAAGAAGGTCGCATCGACGAAGACCCGTAAGAAGGCTGCTCCGAAGAAGCGATCTCGGGCCTGAAACAGACCAGGGGCGGGACCCGAAGGTCCCGCCCCTGGTCTCGCTGGCCGAGTCAGCCAGCGAGAGCGACCTCGCCCTGCTCTCGTCGCAGTCGCTCAACGACCTTCACGAGCAGGATGCTCAGCTGCAGCTCGGCCTCGTCCAGACTGGCCGGGCCATCTCGGTTCGGGTCGAACTCGACCCTGCATGTTGTGTCGGAGTGACTCTCCGTTGCTCTCTTCATGTGTCTGAAAGTGCGGGCGACGCCTGTGCTTGCACTCCAGGGAAATCAACACACGCGACGTTGATTTCCCTGGAGTGCAGTGAGGCCGCGTCTCGTCACCGTCGAAGAGCCGCCAGCGCCACAAGGGCGTTGGGGCTTCACACACAAGGTGATGACATGAAGAAGCAGCAAGCACAGAAGACACGCACCTGGACCATGCCGGTCCAGCCCCCGGCGGGATTCCCGATGCCCCGCCCCGAGATGTTCCATGGCCCGCTCGGAGCGGCAGTCAAGAGCATCGAGACCTACACCGAGGCGGACCCGGTCGGAATCCTCGGGTGCCTCATGGCCGAGTGCAGCGCACTCATCGGCAGGGGCCCGACCCTGAACGTCTCCGGGCTGGACGTGTCAGCTCGCCTGTTCATCATGCTCGTGGGCCCGACCTCCGAGGGACGCAAGGGGACCGCAGGCGACAACGCTCGGACCATCGTCACGATGTCGGGAGTCGAGCGACCTTCAGGATTCCTGCAGCGGGGCTTCGCCTCCGGTGAGTCCGTCGTCGAGAATCTCGCCACGCTCGAGGACCGTCGAGCGATGTTCCGCCAGGACGAGATGGCAGGTCTGCTCGTCGCCATGAACCGGGAGGGCTCCACGCTGTCGGCGGTCATCCGAGACCTCTGGGACGGCGTGACCATTGCGCACACCACCGTCGCCGGTCACAAGGAGGTCGATGACGCACACGTCAGCGTGCTGGGTCACATCACTGCCGAGGAACTGCGGGAGCGACTTCGACCCGTCGACTACGCCAACGGTCTCGCCAACCGATTCCTCACCCTTGCAGTGCATCGTCGTCAGATGGTGGCGTGGACGGGTCCGAACTCGCTCGGCTCCATCTGCTCGTCTGCCGCCAAGAAGCTCGGTGCGGGCATCAACAGTGCACGGGCCGAGAAGGCCTACGACCTCTCCGACGATGCCTTCGATCGCTGGTGCGAGATCTACGCCAGCGGACCGAAGTCCGACCCGCTCAGTGCCCGACGTGAACCTCAGCTGCTTCGTCTCGCTCTCGTCTACGCCGTCCTCGACGATTCGACCAGCATCGAGGTCTGCCACCTCGATGCGGCGCTGGCCTTCTGGGACTACGTCATCGACTCGCTGGCCTGGGCGATGCCGGACGCCAAGCGTCCTGCCGAGCCAGCTCGGACCATCGAAATCCGACGCCTCATCGAAGAGGCAGGCACTTCCGGAGCCTCCTGCAGCGACATCGGGAAGTTCTTCTCGAACCACCTCGATGTCAAGGTGCGTGATGCTGCGCTCGCACACCTCGAGATGAAGGGTGACGTGGTCAAGCGCATCGTCAAGACCTCGGGCAGGAACAGCACCCGGTATGTCCTGACCTCGCTCGTGGCCGAAACGGAAGAAGCGGAAGAAGCGGCGTAAGCGAGACAACAATCGAGAATCCCCTGCGGTCAAGAGGCCCGACCACCAACACGGTGGTCGGGCCTCTTGCGTTTCCGGCAGCCGAGGCACACCACGACACCGGTACCGAGACCAACTCTCCACATGGAGCGCCACTCGGCACCCCTTGCGGAGGGCCTCTTCGCCCTCACTGTCCTGGTCAGCGCATTGCGCGGACTCAACCTCCCCAACCCACACCCCTCCCCCGCAGCAGCGAGACAGGGGTGTGGGTTGGGGAGGACAGGACAACAAGAACAAGGAAGGGATGAAGGAATGGAACAGATGGAACTGCCAATGGAGAAGGGAGTGAACGAACAAGGCAACGGGGCCGACGAACGTCGGCCCCGTTGCGACCGAGGTCCCCGTCTGACGACGAGGGACCTCGATGCGCTGCGCTGGCTCGTCGAGCAGCGCGCAGCAACGGCAACACAAGTGCAGGCATTACTCAGCCACCTCGGGAGGAACCAGGTCGGTGAGCGTCGAACTCGAGAGATCATCAGCCGCTGGGAACAACTCGGACTCATTGAACGCCACGCTGTCTGGCACGGAGAACCAGCGATCATCTGGCCGACGACGACCGGAGCGAAGCTCGTCGGCGAGACCCGCTGGCGCAAGCCGGGCATCTTGACACTGCGCCACACGATCACCGCCGCCGACATCCGTCTCAGGGTCGCACCGCCAGGGAGCCACCGGCGATGGCTGTGCGAGGCCGAACTACGTCGGCTCACCCCACCGGGACAGAGAATCGCTGACGGCGCCTGGATCGAACCCGACGGAACAACGACCGCGGTGGAGGTCGAACTCTCACCGCATGGCCGCAAGCGAGTCCGTGAAGCCATCACCTCACTGCTCGCACTGCGATCTCCCATCGGGCATCGCTTCCAGACCGTGCTCTACCTGTGCGCACCGCACGTGCTCACCCAGGTGAACGCCGTCCGGGACGAACTCCCGGAGAACGACAAGACCCGAGTCGTCGTGAGGCCAGTGCCATGAGTGACGACCGACAACCGAGCAGAGAGTGGACCGCAACGGAGTGCGCTGCGGCCACTCTCGCAGCAGTTCTGATCGCAGCCCCGGTAGCGACGATCAGTGGAGCGATCGCAGTTCGATGGGCCCGAGCGAACGACCACCGACCAGCCGCCCAGCGACGTGCACTCGTCGTCGCCCTCGCCGTCACGGGACTGACTGCACTGCTCACCGCAACGCTCTACGCATGGGCGTGGCGTCATTGGTGGCATGCACTGACCACCTCGAGCTACGACCTCATGCTCGTCCCAGCAACACTCGCCATGCTCCCCATCGCCGTACCCCTCGGCATCGCAGTCGGCATCGGCGGATGGGAACTGTGGCACCACCAAGAAGCCCGTCATCCACTGCATGGACGAGCCGCGCGCCACCGACGAACCGAACGCATCCGAGCGAACCGAGCCGCTCTGGTCACTGCGACAGATGTTCCACTCACCGCAGATGCGAAGCCGGTCCTCGGTGCGTGGCTCGACGGCGAACATCCCTCGAGCTGGACCGCCGGACCCTGGTCAGTACTCCCAACCGACGCCTCACACATCGTCGCCCTCGGAGCATCCGGCGGCGGCAAGACCCAGAGCATCCTTCGACTGGCGATCGCCCACCTCGCACTCGGCTGGCAGGTCATCGTCATCGACGGCAAGGAAGAGCCAGCCACCGCCGCCGAGTTCGCGCGACTCGCTACGAACCACGCTCGGACCGTCCGCACATGGCCAGGGCCGACGTCACTCGACCTGTTCCGCGGTGACGCAGGAACACAGCGAGACCGATGGATGGCAGCGATGAACTGGACCGAGCCGTACTACCGCTCGGTCGCCAACAGCGTCCTCACGCTCGCCATCGACGAACCCTCCGGACCGCCACGGTCAGCAGTCGAACTGCTCAGCCGACTCGACCTGACACACCTCAAGGCCACCTGGGCCGGGACCGAACGAGCGCCGCTCGCCGCCGCACTCACCGCTGGGGAACTCCAGGGACTACGGCATCGGGCCTTCGCTCTGCTCAACGACCTCGCATCACTCGGAGCGATCCCGCACACCACCAACGCCACGAGCTGGTCATGGGAAGACAGCGACGCCGCATGGATCACCCTCCCGACATCGACACGCCCCGAAGCAGCGGCCGCACTCGGACGAGCACTCCTCGTCGATGCGATCTCCTACCTGCGAGACCCGCATCGTCGACGCAGCAACCGTCCCGTGCTCCTCATCGTCGAGGAACTCGGTGCACTCGTCTCCGCCGATCCCACAACAGCGAACCTCGTGATCGAGACCGTCGAACGCGGGAGATCGGCGAACGTCCGGTGCATCGTCAGCGCCCAGACCCCAGAGGGACTCGGCGACCCGAGCGCCCAAGCCCGGCTCCTCCACGGCGGGGCCGCAGTGCTCGCCCACCGCATGCCGAACCCCGAACCGATCGTGAAGCTCCTGGGAACCACCCTCGACTTCGAGGCATCGCTCGGGGTCGATGACACAGGCGACCTCGGGGCACGAGGCTCCCTTCGAGAACAACACCAATGGCGAGTGCCCCCTGACGTGCTTCGGCAACTTCCCATCGGGCATGCGCTACTCGCACATGCCGGGCAGTGGGCGCTCGTGGCGATCGCCCGACTCGCACCGCAAGAGCCGACGAAGGACGCGAAACGCCCGCACCAACCACCCCAACGCATCCGCCCGAGGCCCTCAGAACGCAACTGAGAGGAGGGTTTTCAGTCCAACTTCGACAATCCCGATAGTCACGGCTGTTCGACGCCGCAAGGGTCGGTTGCGGGACGCCGCTGCGCTCCGTGTCCTCACCTTCACCTCCGGTGATCCCTTGCCCCGCCGAACTTCCGCGACGAACTGCGCTGCTTCCAGACAGTCAAGGGAACACCCCACCAGCGGGGTGGTCACCTCGACAGTCAGGACAAACGATGAAGCTCGAAGAACTCCACGAACTGCTCACCGAAGGCGTCGCCAAGATCACGACCGGTGACGACTGGCGAGCGCTGCTCGATGTCATGGCCCGGTTCCACGGGTACTCGGCGAAGAACACCGCACTGATCTACCTCCAACGACCGACAGCAACACACGTCGCCGGGTACACCACATGGAGGAAGATGGGCCGACAGGTGAACAAGGGCGAACGAGGCATCTCGATCCTCGCCCCGTGCATCTACAAGGACACCGAAGACGAAGACACCAGAGTGCTCCGCGGTTACCGGGTCGTGTCCGTCTTCGACATCTCCCAGACCACCGGTGACGAACTCCCCGGACCTCGACCCGCACTGCTCACCGGGGACGCACCCTCTGGGCTCTGGGATGCACTCGCCGAGCAGGTCCGCGCGAGCGGCTTCGACCTCGAGCGAGGAACGACCCACCCCGCCAACGGCGTCACCAACTACACGACGAAGACCGTCACCATCTCCGACACCCTCGAACCAGCACAAGCAGCGAAGACCCTCGCCCACGAACTCGCACACGTCCTGCTCCATGACGGAGCCGAACCGCACCGCGGACGCATCGAGGTCGAAGCCGAGAGCGTCGCCCACGTCGTCTGCACCGTCGCCGGGATCGAGACGTCCGACTACTCCTGGCCCTACGTCGCTGGATGGTCCGGCGGTGACCTCGACCTCATCCGAAGCACCATGACCACCGTGACCGAAACCGCCCGGGAGATCCTGGACACGATCGCTCCCGATCCGGATGTCGTCGAGCCGTGACGATCGCCCCGGGACTCGACTACCGCCGAGTCCCGGGGCGTCGGAGGACTGGGAAGGAAGTTCGGACGCTTCCATCGCTTGTTTCGCAGCGCCTGACCACGTCCTGAGGCGGACGTTACCGGCGGGCGGAAGATCCCTATGCCAGTCTGTTGGCGGATGAATGGTTGCCTTCAATGGACGTGATCGATTCACGTCGACGAAATCTCTGGCCGCTTCCCGGAGGGGTAGGGGCCTATTCAGCGAGCATCGAGACAATGCTCAACGCCGCGAGGTCAGGGCCCGGGCGGCGTGAGTACGAGGAACGAGTCGGGAAGTTGTTTCGACAAGTCACCTCTCAGTCAACTGTCCGGGGATACACCGGCGTTTTGGTAACGCTCGGCCTCCTGGACTCGCCGCCCGGGCAACCCGTGTCGTTGACCAAGAGTGGTGAGCGATTGTTGGCGACTGGCGATCTTGCGGTTCTTCGCCGAGCGTTGGTATCTCGAGTCTTCGGCGTCAGCGAGGTCCTCGAGGTACTGACCTCAGGGCCGGTTTCATACCCTGAACTCGTCCGACACCTTGAGCGTTCGGGCGTGACTTGGGGCAATCAGATGGCGATCCGTTATAGAGTGTGGTGGCTTCGAGCGGCGGAAGCGATCGAGGCCGATCGGCAGATGCGGATGGACGTACTGCGGCTCACCGCTGCCGGTCGACGGCTAATCAATCGTGCTTCCCCTCGCGAAAGCACTTCCGTTCGGCCTGTCACAGGGCGTAAGTAGCGTGCCCCTCCACTCTCCCAGCCAACAGATCGAGCACGAAGGCAGTTCACAATGAGTAGAAGCATTCACGCTCAAGCGCAGCCCCAGCCTCCTGTACCCCCACATCGGCAGTCTCTCGACGGCAACCGCTTGAAGGACACCCCTGCTAATCGTGCGCTCTCACCAGAGGTGACGAGCGATGAGATCTTCACTGCTCGGCGTGTAAAGCGATCCGCATATTGGTCCGACGCTTCATCAATCGTTCTACTGGGTGACGTACGAGATCAACTCAAGATGATGGCGAAGTGGGAGATAAAGGTCGACTGCATCGTGACATCGCCCCCGTTCTACGGGCAGCGTGACTATGGAGTTGACGGCCAGATCGGGCTTGAGTCGCATCCGCAGGAGTTCATCGATCAGCTCGTTGAGACTTTTGCTCTTTGCTGGGAAGTACTGAGCGAAACCGGAAGTCTGTTCGTGAATCTCGGCGACACTTACTGGTCAGGAAAGGGAGCCCACAAGTCGCAGGAAGCGAAGCAGTCCGCTCGGCGCTTTGGACTTCGACCGCAGGATCGACCTGGCGAAGGGATCTGGACACGGCCGAAGCAGCAACTACTGATTCCTCACCGTTTCGCGATTGCGATGCAGGACGCCGGATGGTTGGTACGGAACGACAACGTCTGGGTCAAGCCGAATCCCATTCCTGACCAAGTGCGTGATCGGTCGTCCTCCTCGAAGGAATACGTCTTCCACTTCACGAAGTCGCGTTGGTACTACTACGACCGAACGAAGGTCGGCAGGACCTCTCCGTCCGGGAGTGTTCTACCTCCCCGTGACGTATGGGAAGTCGCACCCTCCAAGGGTTCAGGAGGCCGCCATAAGGCGTCGTTTTCGGAGGAACTTGTTCGCATCCCGATCTTGGCGACCACACCGACTCGGGGAATCGTTCTTGACCCGTTCGTCGGGTCCGGTACTTCGATGATTCTCGCTCGGAAGTACGGATTCCGATCGATCGGAATCGATCTCAATCCCTCTTACTGCGAGCTTGCTTGTGAAGCGATTAGAAGCACAACTCTCGGGAGCGCAATCGTATGAGTGTCTATCCCTCTAACAACCGGTTGGCGTTGGCACTTGAGCGGCTTGCGAGTTCGCGAGCGAAGCCCGTGTTGTCTGATTACTTGGCGTGCATGCGGGCGCTCACGATCGCTGGTGATGGTGATCCAGCCGGAGCCGTCATTCCGACCGGCCAAAATGATCAACCGTTTCAGTCGGGCATCGACTCAGTTGCGCTGATCTCGGTTGATGGAGACCACTCCAAATGGGCGGGTGAACCGTTCCTTTTTGTATTTGATGACGTACGAAGGTTTCGTGGCCCCCGTCATCGAAGCAACGGCACGGCGGATACGGCCAACCGGTGGCAGACGAAGAGCAACTCTCCGCTACTCCTTGAAGGAAGTCCTCGCAAGCTGTCGCTCGGTGCGTCGGCGACTGTCGAAGGATTGTTGGACCGAGTGATGAAGTCGTCGGAGAGCTTTCCACTCCCGCGAGCTGACGACTTCGCATTCTGGTTCTATCGCGATACTGATCTCCTGGACCGATTTGGTTCGGAATGCCCGTCAGGCGCTGATCTCGTCACCGCACTTCAGGCTGATCTCGGAATCCGAGACGACCTATGGATGGCGTTGTTTAATGCGGACGGATATGAGACGAGTGCAACCGACTTCGCACCTGAACGTCCTGACCCCAGCCTGTACATCGCAAACGCTCCGACCTTGCTGCCCGTTCGCTCGGGACACAGTGACTCAATGGGAACGGATGTCGCTGCAATACACCGGTATGTGTCTGCGAGAGGTTTCACGATTGAGCCGTGGCAGGTGGCCGCTTTCATTACGGCGGTGCGAACCAAGCCGTTTGTGATCCTTGCTGGCATTTCGGGAACCGGGAAGACGAAGTTGCCCCGTTTGGTCGCCGAGGCCACGGGATCCTCGTACGACCTTCTCCCTGTTCGGCCTGATTGGACGGATTCGGCCGAGTTGCTCGGATACCGCAATCTGGCCGACAAGTTCCGGCCAGGCGGACTGCTCAAGTGTGCGAAGCGTGCGGGCGATGAACCGAGTGTGCAGCACTTCTTGATGCTTGACGAGATGAACATTGCGAGAGTCGAGTACTACTTGGCCGAAGTTCTTTCGTTTCTCGAGGAGAAGGAGCGACATCCTGACGGCTCGATTTCGTCGAAGCCGTTGCTTCCGGATTCAGAGGACGGCTGGAATGAGGTTGCACTCACGGCGAATCTCTGCGTTGTTGGTTCGGTCAACATGGATGAGACGACTCACGGGTTCTCACGGAAGGTGCTTGATCGAGCATTCGTTCTTGAGTTCTCGGACGTGAATCTCAGTGATCTTGGAGTCGTCGGAGCTGATCTCCCGCCAATCACGCATTGGGACGCGAGGAGTTGGGAGCAGGAGTATCTGGGACTCGCGGAGTACCCAGATCGCACGAGTCCAACTCTCGAGACCTCGATCGCAACGCTCACTCAGGTCAACGAGCACTTGCGCAAGGTCCAGTTGCAGGTCGGGTTCAGGGTTCGAGATGAGGTCGCTCTGTTTGTCTTGAATGCTCAGGACTGCATTGACGCATTCGTCACCCGTGATGATGTGGAAGTTGATCCTCTTGACCTTGCGATTTCGATGAAGGTCTTGCCTCGAATCCAAGGAGGCACCGCAGGACTTCGTGAAGTGCTTGTTTCGCTTCTTGAATGGGCGCGGGGCGAAGGGGCGACCAAGCAGAAGTTCCCAATGTGCGAAACGAGACTCGAACTGATGCTTCGGCGGCTCGACGAATCAGGATTCACATCCTTCTGGCTGTGAGAAACGACGATGACTTCGGCGCTGCTCATGATTACGAGTCCCCGGTTCCGGGTCGAGCTTTCTGGGCCCGCTCGTCATCCGACCGGTGTTCTCCGAGAAATCGATTCGCCTGCGCAAGGGTCACTCAGTACGAGGAGTGCGGAACATGTCGATGTCACTTGGATTGATGATGACTCGAATCCGCACAGTCGTGAGGGTGGTGATGGCGACGGTCCGATGTTCTACGCCGAGACGGACTACCGGCTAAGTGTGGAAGTTGAAGGAGCAGATCTTGTTCGGGTGCTCAATCGCGATCCGAATCTGCTTCGGGGGGTTGTTGCGCTACCGGCCCATCGGAACCTGCTGACGGGATCGGTCAACTTCCGGAACCAGGTCGGTCTTGCCGAGATTGCTGTCGAGGCCGATGGAGAAGTCATTCTGAGTTTCGTTCTCGAAGTCTTTCCAACGAAGATCTCCTACAAGAGTGAGTACCGCTCAATCGTTGACGATGTGAGTCGAACGTCTCGGGCACTTGCACTTGCCTACCTTCGTGCAACTACCCAATCAGGCAGAAGTATCGACGACGCACAACAGACAAGTATCGAGTGGTTGACTCAGGTTCGAAACGAAGTCGATGATCTTGAGCGTGCAATGCAGTACGTAGCTCTTCACCCGCATCGTGCATTGGGGAGTATCCGGATTGATCAGAAGATCGAACGGATTCGACGGGCAACTACGTCGACGATCCGCGCGATCTCTCAGGGCCGGGGTTCGGGTGAGGAAGTTGCCCTTGTGGGTGTGGGTGTTGTTCGCTCGGTGGTGCCGGGAAGAGTGGCAGTCGAGACTCTGGATAATGCAGAGAACCGATGGTTGAGGAGCAATCTCGAGTCGGTTCGTCGCACCCTCGCAACGATCGCTACGTCGATCCGTGTGGAGCGTGACCAGATCAAAGAGAGACGCCCTGGTGCGAATCTTCGTCGGCTTGAATCAGAGATCGCAGAAGTCGACCTATTTGAGGCTCGGCTCTCCTCAATGCTCAAGCTTCCGCCCATAGCCGAAGCAGTGGGTGAGCCTCCGGCTGGATTTTCGAGTCTGACCCTGATGGCCAAGTCGGGTTATCGGGAGGCATACCGTTCACTCCTTACGCTGCGGCTTGGCCTGTCGCCGGGTGATGGCGAAAGCGAAGTGAGTCTCAAGGATGTCGAGAAGCTCTACGAGACTTGGTGCTACATCAAGGTTGTTTCGATCGTTGCCGGCTTGTCAGGCGCGTCATTCGACCGGAAATCAGATTTCCCTCTGGCGTCGTCTGGAATCCGAGTGGAACTGGGTCAAGGATCATCGAATCGAATCCGGATTGTTCGCCCGGAAGTGGCGATATCGATTCTCAATAACCGCTCGTATCACGGTGCGACTGGTACCCAACGCCCAGACATCGTCATTGAAGTCGAGCACGATGACTGGCCGCCGATTGTTCTTATTTTGGATGCGAAGTACAGGTTGGACGTATCAGATGACTACCGGGCTCGGTTCGGCGGTATTGGCCCGCCGATCGATGCTGTCAACGAGCTTCACCGATATCGAGATGCGATCGTCGTTGCGGCAGGGAACCTGGGAAGGCCTGTAGTCCGGGGAATCGCCTTGTTTCCTCTTGGCGCAGAGTCTGCAGGAGACTTCACGAGCCATGGACTTTGGCGTTCGATCGACGAGGTCGGAATCGGTGCGGTCCCATTCACTCCGGGAAACACCGCATTGGCCGAGG
This sequence comes from Microthrixaceae bacterium, assembly GCA_947449015.1. Lineage (GTDB taxonomy): Bacteria > Actinomycetota > Acidimicrobiia > Acidimicrobiales > Acidimicrobilacustridaceae > Acidimicrobilacustris. The sequence goes on from CANFQA010000045.1 coordinate 12,594, forward strand.
AGTGGCTGAAGTCATTCCTGGACCAGGGCCCGATGCTTATGTCACGACCTGGACCTCCGTTTCTCGCGCACGAGCACCTGCAGAATGAACTTGTGAAAGCAGCACTATCCGAGGCCGAGTAAGTGTCCGCTGTAGCGTGCTGCTGTGGCGACACCGAAAGGGTCAGGCGGTCCAGCGGGAGTTCAAGAAGTTGATGTTCGGTTCGTTCGTGATCTCACGCGATCACTCGTTGGACTGATCGAAGAGAGTGACCTATCGATCAGGTCGATTGCGTCGATGGCTGGGGTTTCGCCGTCGACGATCAGTGGGTGGACAACTCGGTCAGCAGTGCCTCGAGTTGGTCACTTTGCCGCAGTCGCAATCACGATGGGTTGGAGGATCGAGTGGCGTCCGTTAGATCCTCTCTGGCCGGGGTCGTCGCTGAGACCGACTCGTATGCCGCCGAAGCCGCAGGAGTGGTGGGGTGGCGGGGCGTGGAATCGACACCTCAGAGACGAGAACACGAGAGGTGTCACCCCGGCCTACCTGGCGGCGCTGCTTGGGGCGGAGGTGAGGTGGTGGCGACTCGTCTTGGCTCGGCGATCGCTCGAGGCCATGTCGGGGGTGAACCCCAAGACCTGGGCCGACTTCGAGAACGGACCCGAACGAGACTGGTTCAGGCGATCGAAGCCTCGGCTGGTCAAGTCAGCTCCGCTCACCACGGCGGCCTACATCGGCCGCCAGGCCAACCTCGCCCTGGAGTTGGTGCCACTCGACAGCCCCTGGCGAGTCCGGCCCTGGGTGGTCGCAGGGCCCGCCGGGCGGGTGCGGACGCCCAACACATGACGCCGTTCATTTCTAATGAAAAAATGAATACAAATGTGTATCGCTTCAGCCTCGAAGACTGAGTGGTGCCGACCACGGGTAGGGTCGCCGACATGTTGTCGTGGGGCGACTTCAAGGCGATCGAACCGGAGATGGCGGAAGTGGTCGAGCGACTCTTC
>CANFQA010000046.1 GCA_947449015.1 Microthrixaceae bacterium
AAAGAGGTAGACCGCATCATCCTCACCCGTCCCGCAGTCGAAGCTGGCGAACGCCTTGGCTTTTTGCCCGGTGACATGATGGCCAAGGTCGACCCCTACCTGCGTCCGCTCTATGACGCGCTCTACGACATGCTCGAAGCCGAAGGCGCGCAGCGCATGCTTGAGCGCGGCACCGTTGAAGTTGCGCCGCTTGCGTTCATGCGCGGCCGCACACTCAACAACTCCTTCATCATCCTCGACGAGGCGCAGAACACCACGCCCGAGCAGATGAAGATGTTCCTCACCCGCATTGGGTTTGGTTCCAAGGTTGTCGTCACTGGCGACACCACCCAGGTCGACATTCAGGGTGGTCGCAGCGGACTGCTCGGACTTGAACCGATTCTCAGCCATGTTGATGGCCTGGAGTGGGTCAAGCTCACCGCGGCCGATGTTGTTCGTCATCGCATCGTGCAAGACATCGTGTCGGCCTATGAAGCGGCGGCTGGTCTCTCGTGACCGAACCTCCCCGCAGCCATCGGGCTCGGCGACATGGCCCCGCCGATGGTGAGGTCACGGTGTTCGTTTCAGATGAGCAGGCCCATGTGGCCATCGATCTCGACCGCTGGCAGCGCCTTGCGCTGGCGGTACTCGCCGATGAAGGCGTTGAGGGGGAGTGCGAACTGTCGGTGATGTTCATCGACGAGGCGACCATTACTGATCTCAACGGTCGCTTCATGGGATCTGCCGGGCCCACCGATGTTCTGTCGTTCCCCATCGATGGCGACGGTGATCCTCCCGGGCGGTGGCCCGATGCTGGTGGTCCCGGACCAGATCGCACCGATGACATTGAGGACGAACTTCCGCTGCTGCTTGGCGATGTTGTGATTTGTCCGATAGTCGCCGATCGCAACGCACCCACGCACGCGGGTTCGTTCGATGATGAAATCGCACTGCTGGTCGTGCATGGAATCTTGCATCTGCTTGGCATGGATCATGCCGATGACCCGGGACGACGTTCGATGCAGGCTCGTGAACGCGAATTACTTGCTGCCCATCATGGGCCGCTCGCCGCAGACCCTTGGGCCGCGCTCGAGCGTGACGCCGGCTCCGACGAGCACTAGTCACCATGCACGCGATCGTCTCGTACTTCGGCAGTTCCGAGTTCGTTGTCACCGTGATCGTGGTGGTTCTCATCGGAGTATCTGCGTTCCTGTCGGTGGCCGAAACAGCGCTGTTGCGCATGACCCGTTCGCGGGCGCAGTCCATGATCGATGACGGCAAATGGGGAACGCGCCGACTTCTGGCGCTCACCTCTCATCCCGATCGGTTCATGAACCCCCTCAAGCTCATCGTGCTGTCATGCCTTCTTCTTGAAGCAGCGGTGGTGGGAGCAGCCTTTGAGCGCCATCAGGGGTTACGCGGTCTTCTGCTCTCCTCAATCGTCAACGTGTTCGTGGTCTTTGTGCTTGCCGATGCCGCCCCGCGCATGTGGGCACTGAAACATTTGGAACGCGCCGCACAGATCACCGCCACGCCTGTGTTTGTGATCGTCAGTCTGTGGCCGGTGCGCTTGGCATCGAGTGCATCGATTGGTGTCGCCAACCTGTTGTTGCCCGGTCGCGCATCGAAGGAGAGTCAGTACGTCTCAGAAGATGAGATCCTTGCGCTTGCCGATGCCGCGGTCGAAGAAGATGTGATCCAGGCCGAGGAACGGGAACTGATTGAACAGATCATCGAGTTCGGCGACACCATCTGCCGCGAAATCATGGTTCCCAGAACCGACATGATCACTGTTGACTGCGATGTCACGGTCAATGACGTGCTTGAAGTGGCGCTCACCGCCGGTCGTAGTCGCGTGCCGGTCTGTGGTGAGGGGATCGACGACATTGTCGGTGTGGCCTATGCCAAAGATCTCATGCGAGCCGATCGCAGCGGACGCGAGCAAGAAGTCATCACGCGGGTGATGCGCCGCGCGCATTTCGTACCTGAGACCAAACGGATTGCTGAACTTCTTCCCGAAATGCAGGCTCGTAAGTTCCATCTGGCTGTCGTTGTTGATGAATACGGCGGCACCGCCGGAATCGTCACACTGGAAGATGTTTTAGAGGAACTCGTCGGCGAAATCGTCGACGAGTTTGATCGCGAAGACCCAATGGTTGTTCGCCTTCCCGGCGGCGTACTGCGCGTGCAGGCCCGGATGCCGATTGACGAGGTGGAAGACCTTCTCGACGCTCGACTTCCCGAGGGTGACTGGGACACCATTGGTGGTCTTATGTTTCATCTGCTGGGTCATGTCCCCATCACCGGGGAGACCGCAGATTGCGGCCCATTCCGACTCCGGGCCGAAAACGTTGAAGGCCGCAGAATCGGTGCCGTGCGCATCGAGGTCATCGACACCGCTGAACCAACCGAGGAGAGTTCGTCATGAAGTCCGGTTTCGTCTCCATTGTGGGACGACCAAATGTGGGCAAGTCGACATTGCTCAATCGCATCCTCGGAACGAAGGTGGCGATCACCTCCGATAAACCACAAACCACGCGCTCGCAGATCCGTGGTGTGCTCAACCGGCCTGAGGTGCAGGTCGTGTTTGTTGATACCCCAGGCATCCACAAACCGCGAACGCTGTTGGGCGAGCGTCTAAACGCCACTGCTGCTGATGCCGCTCACGGCGTCGATGTCGTGTGTTTGGTTGTTGATGCCACCGGACCAATTGGGCCGGGCGATCGATTCGTTGCCGAGCAAATGCCCGCCGACGCGATCGTGATCGTCAATAAAACCGATATCGCCTCTGCCGAGGAGGTCATTGCCCAACTTGCCCGCGCCGCCGATCAGCTTGACCGCTCGGCGTACTTCCCGGTGTCAGCCAAAACCGGCAAAGGCATCGATGCGCTTCTCGACGAGATCATCTCCCGACTTCCTGACGGTCCGGCCTGGTATCCGCCCGACACTGTCACCGATGTCCCCGAAGCCTTCTGGGTTGCCGAGTTAGTTCGCGAGCAACTTCTTGCGGTCACGCATGATGAACTTCCGCACTCCATTGCCACTCGTGTTGTCGAGTGGGAGTGGCCCCGAATCCGCGTGGAGATCCTTGTCGAACGCGATTCGCAGAAGGGCATTGTCATCGGCCGCAAGGGTTCTGTGCTCAAGCAGGTCGGCATCAACGTGCGTGAGCAGTTGCCGCCGGGGGCATTTGTCGAACTTTTCGTGAAGGTCGATAAAGACTGGCAGCGTCAGGCGACCGCACTGGATCGTCTCGGCTTCTGAGATTGCTCAGCCGGCCTGCGTATCGTCTCGCAGTGACCGCAGGAACTGCTCAACCTCAGAACGCTCTTTCGTGCGTGGCATTGGCGGCAGCGCATTGATGACATCCCAGCGATAGCGCGCGTTGGTGGCCATTCGAGGATCGAACACGGCGATGACGCCACGGTCGGTAGTGGTGCGAATGAGACGGCCGGCGCCCTGTGCGAGCAATGTCGTTGCCCGTGGAAGATCGACGAGTCGGAACGCGTCAGCACGGGCGCGTTCTCGGCGAGCCTGCAGAAGCGGATCGTCGGGGCGGGGGAACGGCAGTCGATCAATGGTGACCAGGCTGAGGGTGGCGCCGGGGATATCGACTCCCTGCCAGAAACCCATGGTGGCGAACAGGCAGGTTTCCGGTTCGTCGGTGAACCGTTCGATGAGCAACTGTCGAGGAAGATCATCCTGGGCGAGGATCGGAACCTCGATGCGATCACGTAACGCCTCGACCGCGGCGCTGAGCGCCCGATGACTTGTGAATAACGCCATGGTGCGTCCGCCAGCAGCACCGATGAGTGCGGCGAGCTCGTCATGCACCGCAGGATCAAACGCCTCGCTGCGCGGATCAGGCATATGGGCCGCGCAATACAGCAGCGACTGGGTGGGGTAATCGAACGGGCTCTCAACAGTGAGTCGTTCGAAGCTGTCGGGTTCCAAGCCGATCTGTTCGGGAAGCGCAGCCGGAAGCGTGGCGCTGGTGAGAATGGCAACGCTATGGGGCCACATCGTGTCGGCTAGCAGTTCACCCACATCAATGGGAGCGACGCGCAGCACTGGGTTTTCCTCGGTGCCTTCGATCCATGAAACCTCACCTGTTCGTACCTGTGAGACACGGTCGATGTCGTCAAGAAGAGACGTCGCCGCTTTGATGGCGCGAAGTTTGCGTGCACCAACCTCGCCAGTGCTGTCATCAGGAATAGCCCGCAACGCAGCCATGGCTGGCTCTAAGCGGGCGCGAGCGAGTTCGAGCACCCGCGCAGCGTCGCCGTCGATGGCGCCGCGAAGTCGACGGCCACGTTCATCGGCGATAGCGGCGCGCCATTGCGCGCCGAGTTCGTCGATGTTGGCGACGATGGATGGGTCGGCGATGATCGCGGCGATGGTCCGGGCTAATGCGGTGAAGCGCCCGCCGGTGAGATCAACTCCGGCGGTTGCCGCAATCGTGTCCTCCAACTGGTGGGCCTCGTCGATGACCACGATGTCATGTTCGGGCAGCAATGCACCGCCTGTTGCGATGTGCATTCCGTAGAGATGCGTGTTGACGATGATGACATCCGCGTCCATGGCTGCGTTGCGGGCCTGTTCGGCGAAACATTCGTTGCCCTTGGGGCAACGGGTGGCGCCAGGACATTCGCGTGGGCCAACGCTGACCGCCGCCCATGCTCGATGCGAGGGCTCGATGGTGAGTTCCGCCCGATCGCCGGTTTCGCTGGTGACCGCCCAACGAGCGATTGCTGCGATCTCCTCTGCCGGGGGTCGGGGTCCGACATCGAGCTCGAGCTGATCGGCATCGTCATCGAGTTCGTGAATGCGCTGCAGACAGACGTAGTTGGATCGGCCTTTGAGCACTGCGAAGGTGATGGGCCGATCGAGATGTTCGACCAGGAAGGGGAGATCCTTCTTGGCCAGCTGGTCCTGCAGCGTTTTGGTGGCGGTCGCAACGACGGTTCGTCGACCCGAGATGATCGCCGGAACGAGGTAGGCGAAGGTCTTGCCGGTTCCGGTTCCCGCTTCAACGACAAGATGGCGACCATCGGAGATGGAGCGGGCCACGGCCTGCGCCATATCGATCTGCCCGATGCGCGGTTCTCCAGTGGGGAGTGCGGCGGTGATCGTTTCAAGTGCCCGGGTGGCGTTGGCGACGAGCCGATCAGAGGATGCCATTGGACCGCCGATGGTACCGGTGGTGTCGGATGGCGGCGGTAACCTCACCCGGTGGACGTCCCCGGCATTGACCCAACCCGCATTCCGGTGCATATCGCTGCGGTCATGGATGGCAATGGCCGATGGGCACAACGACGTGGCCTCAAGCGCACCGACGGTCATGCCGCGGGCGAAGAGGCGCTTATGGACGCCGTCGATGGGGCCCTCGACCTCGGCTCGCAGTGGCTCACCGTCTACGCCTTCTCCACCGAGAACTGGCGTCGGCCAGTCGACGAGGTTCGTTTCCTCATGCGATTTAACGAATCGCTGCTTCTGCGCCGCCGCGACGAACTGCATGCCAAGGGTGTTCGCATTCGCTTCATCGGCCGTCGTGACTGGCGGGTTCCCAAGCGTCTCCTGCGTCGCATCGACGAGTCGGTTGAACTCACCAAGCGCAACCGCACGCTCACTCTCACCATTGCCTTCAACTACGGCGGTCGGGCTGAGTTGGTTGACGCCGTGCGGTCCATCGTGGCCGAGGGCATCCCGGCCGAAAAGATCGATGAGCGCACCATCGCGAAGCGGCTGTATGCCCCCGATATGCCCGACCCCGAACTGCTGGTTCGCACCTCGGGGGAGTATCGGCTCTCCAATTACCTCATGTGGGAGGCGGCCTACAGCGAACTCGTTTTCACCGATGTGCTGTGGCCCGATTTCCGCCGCGAGCATCTTTTCGATGCGGTGCGTGAATACCAAGCGCGTGATCGTCGCTTCGGCGGCCTGAGCGACGAATGATCTCCTTCAGTCGCAGCGGCGTGGTCCTGCTCCCGTGAGCAAAGGCACGATCCATCGCGACGAAGGCATCGTGCTGCGCACCTACAAACTGGGCGAGGCCGATCGCATCATTGTGTTTCTCACCAAACGGCGAGGCAAGGTTCGCGCTGTCGCCAAGGGAGTGCGCAAGACACGTTCCAAGTTCGGTTCCCGCCTCGAACCTATGAGCCATGTCGCCCTGCAGCTCTATGAAGGTCGCGAACTCGATCTCGTGACCCAGGTCGACAGCATCGACCACTTCCGCGGCCTACGCGATGATTTCGACCGCATCGCACGAGCATCGGCCATGCTCGAGACCGCCGATCAGTTGGCCCAGGAAGGCGAGGTCAACCCCCGCCTCTTTCAGATGCTGCTTGGCGCACTCCGCACGCTCGATGAGTCTGATTCGCCACTGGTGCTGCCGGCATTTTTTTGGAAGGTGCTCGCGCTCGAGGGCTACCGACCAGAGGTGGATCAGTGCGTGCTTTGCGGTGAAGGCGGACCCACCGATGCGTCGGTGTCACTCGTGGCGTTCGATCTTGAAAGCGGAGGACTTCTCTGTCACCAATGTCGTCGGGGAACGGCCGTGTCGCCCGCGGCGGTTCTCCTGCTGCAACAGATACTCGGCGGCCAACTCAACGATGCGCTCGCCGCACCGGTCTCCCCGGCCTGTTTTGAGGTTGACCATCTCGCCACCCGTGCAGTCGAACATCACCTCGAACGACGTCTGCGATCAGTCACCGTGCTCGACCACTAAGGCCGCCGCAGGCCCCGACGGGTATCGACTGGTACCGTCACGGGCTGCTGATCGAGTTCATGGGACCCGGGTTCGGGTCCTGACCGAGGGGGAAACATGACGGAGCGACGTTCGCTTCCGCTGCAGGGAATCCGAGTGATCGACCTCACCGTGGAAAACGGTGAACTGGCTCCGCGGCTGTTTGCCGATCTCGGTGCCGAGGTCATCAAGGTTGAGCCGCCGCAGGGCTCGCCGGCACGGTCCCTTGCACCGCTGCGCAAGGGCGTGTCGCTTTCATGGGCAGTCAACAACGCCGGCAAACTCAGTGTTGTGCTCGATCTCGAGACACCTGCAGATCTCGAACGCTTCCACGAACTTCTCGCTCATAGCGATCTCATCGTATGCGCGTCGGAAACGGTTGCTCCCGGGCTGAGCGTGCACGATCTTGCCGCCAAACATCCCCATCTCATCGTGGCCGCACTCACGCCCTATGGACTCACGGGGCCTTGGTCTGACTGGCAACTCACCGATCAGGTGCTGTCGGCCACTGCCGGCATGACCTTCAAAGCTGGCACGCTTGATCGCGAACCGATTCCGGCACCCGGTCAGTTCAGTAACGATGTCGCTGCATCAAGCGCGACATGGGCCATGTTGTGCGCGCTGTGGCAGCGCGAGCACACCGGTGCCGGACAGTTGCTGGATATCTCCATCAATGAGTGTCTCGCGCAGACAGCGGACTGGTCACTGCCCAACTTCACCGCTCGTGTTGCTGCAGGGGCTGACTTCCCCGAGATGCGCATGGGATCAGGCCCGGTGTATCCGATCTTCAAGTGCCGCGATGGCTATGTGCGTCTCATCGTGCTCAGTCCGCCGCAATGGCGTGAGATGCGTGCCTGGCTTGGTGAGCCCGAGTACCTCCAAGACGAGGAGTACTTCTCGTTCCCGGGACGCCTCGCTATTGCTGAGGCCATTCTCAATCCGCTTTATGAAGAACTGTTCGCGGACCTCACCATCGAGGAAGTCTCGGCCTACGCGCAGGATCGCGGCATCGTGTGTACCCCGGTGTACGACGCGCCACGAGCGCTCCACAACGAGCATTTCGACTCTCGCGGCACATTCCAATCCATGGAGCTTGCTCCTGGTGTTGTCGCCCAGATGCCCTCGGGCTATTTCGAACTTGATGGGGTGCGTGTCGGACCGGCCACGCCACCGCCGGCACTTGGTGCCCATACCGAGCAGGTCTTCGCGTCGCTGGGCGAAGCGCGAAATGGCGGGGCCACTCCGGCTCCGAGCCTTCCGCTCGTGGGCCTGCGTGTCATGGACTTCGGACAGGGCGCTGTTGGTGTTGAGGCCGGCAAGCTTTTCGCCGAGTACGGCGCCGAGGTCATCAAGATCGAAAGCCGTTCGCATTACGACTTCATCCGTGTCGTCACCGGCACTGAGATGGGCCCATCGTTTGCCTCTTCGAGTCGGTCGAAGAAGGCCATGGGTGTCAACGCCAAGTTCCCAGAGGGTCGTCAGGTTCTGCTCGATCTTGTGAAGCATTCCGATGTGGTCATCGAAAACACCACCACCGGAGCAATGGCAGCACTCGGCCTTGGCTACGAGGATCTTTCGGCAGCGAACCCCCGCATTGCGATGGTGGCCAGCCAACTCATGGGCTCACGCGGTGTGTGGGCGCATTGGCGTGGCTACGGCCCCAGCACCCAGGCACCCGGCGGTCTTTCGTATCTCTGGAGCTACGAGGGCAGCACCGATCCCGCAGGCACTGCGTCGATCTTCCCGGATCACTTTGTTGGTCGCCTGTCGGCCTGCGGCGCGCTGGCCACGCTTCTGGGACGCGAACGCGGCACTCTCGAAGGCGGCTTCATCGAACTTGCGCAGTGTGAAGCCGTTGTTGGCTCCATCGCTGATCTTCTCGCTGCGGAATCGCTTGAGCCCGGTTCGGTGAATCCCATGGGTATTCACTCCGAGCGCGGTACTCCGGGCGGCAACTACCGCTGCGCTCCCGACGCCGTGAGCGGCACTGGTGCCGAGGAGTGGGTGGCTCTCACCTGTCGCAACGACGCCGAATGGCAAGCTCTCGCGACGCTCATGGGCCGTCCCGAACTCGGTTCCGACCAGAAGTTCGCCACCCTTGAGTCCCGTCGGGCCAACGTTGCCGAACTCGACGCACTCATCAGTGCATGGACCATTGAGATCAACCGCTTCGACGTGGCCGACCGGTGTCAGGCCGCAGGTATTCCGGCCGGTCCCATGGTCACCTCGCTCGACATGAAGAACCATCCTCACTTCGTCGAACGCGGTTTTCCGGTGCATATCGAACAGCCGGGAGTGGTTGGTCCGGTGATCTTTGAGGGTCCTGCGTTTCACGCGACAGGAATGACTGATCCCTTCGAGGGGCCAGCACCTTGGCTCGGCGAACACACTGTCGCCATCGCCACCGAGGTTCTTGGTATGAGCGCTGACGAGATTGATGCGCTGATCGCCAAGGGTGTGCTCGAGATCACCCCGCCTGCTGGTTGATCAGATTGCGCTGATCCGCACCCACTGCTGGGTTGGTTCGTCGAACTGCAACCAGCCTCCATTGGATTCGTCCCACAACACATAGGCCAGACGGTTGGGATCCCACAATGGACCCGGCGGTTGCGGTGGCGCGCCCGGGGTTGCCGTGGGTGGACGCTGGGGGAGTTGTTCGCCAGGAGCGATAGGACGCATCGCAGCCTCAGAACTAGTGGCGCCGGCAGATGCAGAGGGAGTCGGGTCGAGTCCGCGGGAATCGACCACGATGCTGCCGGCGGCGAGGTCTCCCACGCGCTGATGGCTCGGTGTGGCGGTGATCGTGACGATCCCCACGATGGGCACACAACAGGGCAGATAGTCGACTGCACCGGCGACACTGCGCAGCGTTGCTCGACTGATACCGAGTGGGAGCCCATCGACTCCGACCACAGCGAACGCGAACAGCATCGAGCCCAAGGTGCGGCCAGTGAGACCGCGCTGCACGATGAACACGCCGACCAGGTACGCCACACTGAGCGTGATGAGGACGAGCAGCGGCCATCCGCTGCTGTAGCGACCGTTCGACTCGACACAGGTGATGGAACCGCTGCAAGGGCTCGTACTGAACAACTGCATGGCGGCCGGAACGGGACGGGAGATCGCGGCCCAGCCACCCCATGTCAGCAGCAGCAGTACGCCGATATCGATAGCTGCGCCACCGAAGCGGCGCAGGGTGAGAGTGGTTGAGGGGGTGATGGCTTCATTGTGGCAGAGCGACCCCCACTAGGCTCATCGTCCATGTCTGAGGTTTCGGTTCCTAACGATGTCACGCTCATGGAGAAGGTGGTCAACCTCTCGAAGCGTCGTGGCTTCGTGTTCCCCTCCGCCGAGATCTACGGCGGATTCCGGTCCACCTATGACTACGGGCCCATTGGCGTGCAGTTGCTGCGCAATGTGAAGGACGCTTGGTGGCGTTCGATGGTGCAGATGCGCGACGACGTCGTCGGGCTCGATGCCGCCATTCTTTCGCCTCCCGCGATCTGGGAGGCCTCCGGTCATCTCAAGAACTTCACTGATCCATTGGTCGATTGTCGCCAATGTCGTGAGCGTTTCCGTGAGGACCAGCTTGACGATCTGACCGTCTGTCCGAGCTGTGGTGGAAAGGAGACCTTCACCGAAGCTCGCAACTTCAATCTCATGTTCAAGACTCACGCTGGACCAGTCGAGTCCGATGCGGCAGTGGCCTATCTACGTCCCGAAACCGCGCAGGGCATGTTCGTCAACTTTGGCAACGTTTTGCAGGCCAGTCGTAAGAAGCCACCATTCGGTATTGCCCAGATCGGCAAGTCCTTCCGGAACGAAATCACGCCCGGCAACTTTGTGTTCCGTACCCGCGAATTCGAACAGATGGAACTCGAGTTCTTCGTACCGCCCGAAGAAGCACAGCAGTGGTACGAGTACTGGTGCCGCACGCGTTACGAGTGGTACATCAATCTCGGTATCCCAGAGGCCAAGTTGCGCATGCGTCCTCACGATGCTGACGAACTCAGCCACTATTCCTCTGGCACCTCCGATGTGGAGTTCCTGTTTCCGTGGGGTTGGGGTGAGCTTGAGGGAATCGCCAACCGCGGCGACTACGACCTCACCCAGCACGCCACTCATTCGGGCGAGAAGCTCGACTACTTCGACCAGGCCACCAACACTCGTTATGTGCCTCATGTCATCGAGCCGGCGGCAGGCGCCACTCGAACCATGATGGCGTTCCTGCTGGCGGCCTACGACGAGGAAGAGGTGCGAGGAGAGACTCGTACCGTGCTGCGACTGCATCCTCGTCTGGCCCCCTACAAGGTTGCCGTGCTGCCCTTGTCCAAGAAGGACGACCTCATGCCGCTGGCCCGAGAGGTTTTGGGTCTGCTGCAGCCCCATCTCATGTGCGATTTCGATGAAACCCAAGCGATTGGGCGTCGATACCGCCGCCAAGACGAGTTGGGAACCCCATACTGCGTCACCATCGACTTCGATTCGCTCGAAGATCAGTCAGTCACGATTCGTGAACGTGACTCCATGGAGCAGGTTCGGATCCCGATCGCTGAGATCCTTCCGTACCTCCTTCCTCGTCTGGCCTGATCCCCGGATGAACCCGACGCCCGAGGGTCTAGCCTTCCGGGTCGGAGGAGGGGTCCGTGGGCATTCTCGACGACGACATTGTTTCAGTGCGCGAGAGCATTGACATCGTCGCGGTCATCTCCGAACACGTCGGTCTGAAACGCACTGGTCGCCGTTGGGTGGGTCTGTGCCCGTTCCATAGCGAGAAGTCAGGATCGTTCTCGGTCAACGCCGAGGAAAAGCTCTACTACTGCTTCGGTTGTGGCGCGAAGGGCGATGCCATCACATTTGTTCGTGAGATCGAGCATCTCGACTTTGTGGGTGCGGTCGAAAAACTGGCGGGCAAAGCAGGGGTCACGCTTCGCTACAGCGACGAAGGCCAAAGCGAGAGTCGCAAACGACGTACGCGCCTGCTCGCTGCGGTCGAGAAAGCCACTGAGTGGTATCACCAGCGACTCCTGGCGGCTCCCGATGCTGCTCCAGCTCGCTCGTATCTGCGCAGCCGCGGACTCACCGGCGACGATGTGCGGGCCTATCGCATTGGATGGGCACCCGAGGGCTGGGATGAGTTGGCGCGTGCACTGCGCGTTCCCGATGAGGATTTCGTGGCCGCTGGACTTGGCTTCATCAATAGTCGCTCTCGACCCACTGATGCATTCCGCGGTCGGGTGCTGTTCCCGATCTTTGATGTCAAAGGCGAACCCGTCGGTTTCGGTGGTCGGATCATGCCCGGTGCCGAGGGAGCGAAATACAAGAACTCGGTGGATAGCCCGATCTACAACAAGTCGAGCCTTCTGTACGGTTTGAACTTCGCCAAGGCCGAAATTGTGCGGGCCGATGAAGCCATCGTGTGCGAGGGCTACACCGACGTCATCGGGTTCGCCAAGGCCGGAGTGCCACGAGCAGTGGCAACCTGCGGGACTGCACTTACCGAGGAGCACTTCAAACTGCTTCGAAGCTTCGCTCGACGCCTCGTGCTGGCGTTCGATGCCGACGCCGCAGGGCAAAATGCCGCAGAGCGTGTCTATGCATGGGAGAAGAAGTACGACCTTGATGTCGCAGTTGCGTCATTCCCCGGTGGCATCGATCCGGCTGAGTTGGCGCAATCGGATCCGGCGGCGTTAGCCACAGCCATCGCCGAGGCAAAACCGTTCCTGAAATTCCGACTCGATCGCGTGCTCGACGCAGCCGTGCTCGATACACCCGAGCGTCGTGTTCGTGCCGCCGAGTCGGCGATGGCCGTTGTGCAAGAACATCCAAGTGAAATGGTTCGCGATCAGTACCTGCTCGAGGTTGCTGCTCGGTGTCGCGTTGACCCGGCCCAGTTGCGCGGTCGGCGGTTTGAGGCCCCGGTCGTGCCTGGGGCAAAGCGTGAACAAGCGCCGCGAACGCAGGGCCAGGACGAACCACCTCCCTACGGTGAGCCAGCAACTGCGCAGCAGCGGCGTCCGCGCACCGCTCCGCGCGACTCCGCCGCCAGCGAGGCCTTGCGACTACTGATCTGGACCCCCGACGCCATTGGTCCGTGGCTCGACGAGGTCCTGTTCCCCGATCCGGTCACGGCGACTGCCTACCGATCGATCATTGCCACTGACACGCTTGCCGATGCCATTGCTCTGGCTGAGGCAGAGGAACCCGTTTCGGGCGAAATGCTGCAACGGCTCGCCGTGGAGGAACCCACCGCTGAGGCTTCTGATGTGCTTGCTCGACTCGTCGAGGAAGCCGCTCGCGGGGCTATGGCCGCGTTGCGAGCCGAGGCGCAGGTGGCGGCAGATCCGCTGACAATTGGCGAGACCATTGGCTGGCTCAACCTTCGCATCATGGAACTACGTGAACCTGAGACCCAACAGGTAGCGCTCGATGAGCTGCTGGATTGGGTCATCGGCGAAGCCTCAGCCTCCTCCGCCGACGTCTCGATGGGTGATTGAACGTGTCATTCGACGAAGCGGAACTCCAACGACTGGTGCAACGAGGGGTGGGTAGAACTGACGCAATGGTCACGCT
>CANFQA010000047.1 GCA_947449015.1 Microthrixaceae bacterium
GGCGGGACCACCTGGACCACCCGCAGCGCGGCCTCCACAACATCACCACTCACTATCAACGTCACCAACGGCCGTACCTACCAGGTGCGACTCCGAGCCGTGAACGCCGCCGGCAACGGTGCCTCCTCCACCACAACTACCGCCACCGCCACGTTCGCACCGACCATCCCGCAGATTGCGTCGGTCGCCCCGTCGAACGGTGCTGTCACTGTCACCTGGACCGACTCCACTGACGACGGCGGATCGGCGATCACCTCGTATCTGGTCACCGCATACAACGACGACGACCAAAACGCCGCACCCATCACCTGCCGCTCCACCGTGGCCCGCAGCCAGGACTCCAACGAAGGCCAAGACGGCGGCGGCAACGGCGGCAATGGCGGTAACGGCGGCGGCTCAAAGTCCTGCAAGGTCCAAGGACTTACAAACGGTACCTACTACCGCTTCAAGGTCGAAGCGATCAACAGGGTCGGCTCGAGTGGTTCCTCGTCCTACTCCAGCCGTATCCGCCCCCATGTCGACGAACTGCGCACTTCTGAAGGCTCGGGATTCGAGATCGTCAATTGGTCGACGAAATACACCGAGGACGGCCAGACAGGATGGCGCCTGCGCTGGAAGCGAAGGGGCGACTCGTCCTACGACGAAACAAACGTCTACGACTCCGACATCGCCACGCGTTCGGCTCGGGTGTGCATAGCCGAAAGAGACCAGGAGAATGTCTTCAGGATCTCGACGATCATCGGTGACCATGAGGGTGAATCGTCCGAGTTCTCAGTCAAGTACTCCGGAGATTCCGCGCCGACGGGTACCAACTGCGTGAATCCAAACGAACGCACCCAGCGCTCGTACTCGATTTCGTTCCATGCCAACGGCGGCGACGGATCGATGTCGAACAGCACGGGCCGCGCCACTTCGGTCACACTTCCGGCCAACACGTTCACGCGGTCCGGCTATCGATTCGTTGGCTGGAACACCAGCTCGGAGGGCAACGGGACCAACTTCACCGACCAGCAGGTCATCACCTTCACACCTTCGGTGCGTCCGCCAAGCGGCACCCTCTACGCAGTGTGGAGTCGCCTCAGCTACACCATCGTCACCAGCACTGGCACAGGAGGGTCGATCTCCATCAGCGCTTCAACCGACTCCAATGGCGCCATCGGGCCGAACGGAAGAACGTCGGTGCTCAGCAATGGCTCAGTGAGTTACCGGATGACCCCGAACACCGGCTTTCACGTCGCCTCGATCGCCATAGACCAAGTCCCCCTGACAGGTGAGGCGCTCACATCCGCGAGCGCCTCCGGCTACACGTTTACAGCAGTCTCCGCGAATCACTCGATCTCGGTGACGTTCGCACGAGACACGGCGACGATCTCTGCGAGCGCAGGAACCTGCGGGTCGATCTCTCCTGATGGGCAGACCGAGGTTGTACTGGGATCGTCCCAGACATACAAATTCCTGAGCGCATTTGGTTGCCGGGTGAGTTCGGTGACCGTCGATGGTGTCGCTCTGGATGGTGCCAATCTCTCCAACTCGGTGACGAACGGATTCACCTTCTCAAATGTGACTGGATCCCATTCGATCTCCGTGACCTTCGAAGCGACCACTGGCCCCAAATGGACATGCGAGAACGTCTGCTACCTGCAGATCGTCAATGGCCAGCTCCGCAGTTCTGATGATCTCGTTACCTGGACCGATATCGGCCCCCGGGGCCCCGTGACGAATGCCTTGGCGTACGACCAGCAGTCCAAGCATCTGTACGCACTCGGAATTCGTGGTCTGGAACTGGGCCATCTTGCGGTCTACGGACTCGACGGTTCAACTGCAGATCTCGGTGTTGTCGACGGTCTACCGGCCATCCCATTCACTGCTGGCGACTTTGATCCTGCGACCAATACCTACTACGTGGCCGTCGCCGATAGACCAGAAAGCACTCTTTATGCGATTGATCTCGCATCGATGACTGCATCGCAGGTGACCGTGCCATCAGAACTCCTACCAATCGGCTCGGACTTCATAATTCGTGATGGTTCGATTTGGATGGCGACCCCAACTGAGATCGTCGGGTACAACCTCGATTCCCAATCGATCCTGCGACGGTCGATCCCCCTCGCCTACCAGGGACTGCATGGATCGATCTTCGGCCGCCCAGATGGATCGATCACTATCTTCGTCAACTCCACCTCAACATTCGTCAACGTGTCGGATCCGAGTCTGGCCGGTGACCTGTCCTTCTCCGTCGTATCTAGCCGCAACAGCCAAGCTGGATCGAATGATGGTGCGAATGCCGGGTTTTAGAAGCCGACTGCGCCGTTGATGCGCCGCAGCACCGACAAGACGAAGACCCTCACGTCGAAACGAATGAAGGACCGAGACGAATCCCGATCCTTCACGTGTGTTCTCTTTGGTGGACCTGACTGGACTCGAACCAGCGACCCCTTCCGTGTCGAGGAAGTGCTCTAGCCAACTGAGCTACAGGTCCAAAGTGATCGATGGCGAGCCATCGGACGATGCGAGACCCTAGCAGGACTGCGAATCGCGCCCCATTCCGCACTCGACCGGATAGAACCACCTCATGGAAAACCGCCGTGTCATCGCCATGCTCTCCATTGCCCGGGTTGGGGTGGGCACCGCTCTTCTGCTGGCCCCCCGAACTATGGGTCGCAACTGGGTCGGGTCGGTGGCTGACGATCGGCGGGCTGCATTGGTCATCCGTGGGTTCGGGGCACGCGATCTCGCGCTCGGTCTCGGCACCTTGCGGGCCATGGCTCGTAACGAACCCCTCAACGGCTGGGTTCAGATGGCCGCGCTTGGCGACGCCTGCGACGCTATTGCTGGTTTGGCTGGCGCTTCCAACGTCGGTGTGGCACGCACCATTCCGACGGTACTGAGCGCCACGGCTGCGGCCATTATGGGCATGCGCGCCTCTGTCGCGCCACCAAGCACCGCCACGGTGGAGATTGCGCAGATCTGAGCACTAGTGTCTGATGTTCGTGGCGTCGTGGCCGAGTGGTTGAGGCAGGGGCCTGCAAAGCCCTCCACGTGAGTTCGATTCTCACCGACGCCTCCATGAAGAAGGGCCCCGACCGAATTGGTCGGGGCCCTTCGTCATGATCGACCTGCCCGGGGTATCGGGCCGGTGCGAGGGGTTGAATCAGTTGCCAGCGGGAGCGCCACCGCGGGGACCGCGGGGGCCATGCTCGCCGCCGGGACCACCGTGGCCGCCAGGACCACCGGGGCCTTCAGCGGGGCGGGGGTTATTCACCATGTCGGTGATATGCGAGGTGAGATCGGCGAGCTTGGCGTCAGCCTCGGCCTGGGTGGACTCACCCTTGGTGACCTCATCGGCGATGTGGTTTTTCATCTCAGCGGTGAGAGCGTCGACGACAACCTGCACATCCACGCCCTGATCAGCGGCGACCTGGGCGATGGTCTTGCCGGACTCAAGCGCAGTGTGGAGATCGGCATCACTCATACCGAGCGCCTGGGCCAGAACTTCGGAGTGCATGCCACCGGGGCCACCCTTGCCGTGATCGCCCTCATGGGCCTGATGGTCAGCACTGAGAGCAGCGGCGACGGCATCAGCCTGACTCTGAGTAATCGTGCCATTGTCGACCAGCGGCTTGAGCACATCGGCAAGATGGGCTGCCGGATCGGGACGGTCAGCGGGGGTTCCAGTGGGAGCAGACAGCGCCGAGGCATCAGCCGACTGAGTGGTGGCGGTCTGGGCGCCCGAGATTGCTGGCACAGCCAGAATGAGACCGCCGAGACCACCAGCGGCGAGGCCGGCGGTAACTCCGAGAGCGGTGAGCTTCTTGTTCATGGGTTTCTCCTTGGGTGAGGAACTTCGGTGAGGAACTTCGGTGGGGGTTGCTGTCCGGTTGGGGACATCCACACAGTGGTCCTGATGTGTAAGAAGTGAACAGGACGAAGGTGAGAATCAAGGAAGAATCCGAGAAAGATGCGGAAATTTCCGGGAACCTCAGTCCTCGAGCAGATCAATGGCCGCGAAATCGGGGGTTCGACGCTCAGCAAGAGCCGAGAGGGCTTCGATGTTGGCGGCTGTGCCCATGAGTTTGGCGAAAGCCGCGTTCTCCCGCTCACGCGCAGCAGCGATGGGCCCGCGAATCGATTCGATGATGGTGCGCTTGCTCTCCATGAGCGAGGAAATGGACTTGCCGGCCAGTACCCGGGCATGGCGCATGGTTTCGGCCAGCAGTTCATCAGGTTCGGTCACTCGCCAAGCCAGACCCATCTGCAGACAGTCAGCAGCTGAGAGCCATTCGGAACTCATGAGCGCCCAGGTGGCGTTATGGCGACCGAGCAGCATCGGGAACGTGTAACTACTGGCCGCCTCAGGGGCGACAGCGAGATCGGTGAACGGGCAGCGTACCCGCGCTTCGGTGGACATGAACACAAGATCCGACAGAGCCAGCATGGTGGCGCCAATGCCAAGAGCGAGACCATTGACCGCGCAGATCAACGGCTTGGGGAACTCGACGAGCTGATCAACGAAGCCGGGGAATCCGTGGACACCGTTGGTGATACCACCGGTGTTGCGCTGAGCCATCTCAACAACGTCCTGTCCCGCTGAAAATGCGCGGCCGGTCCCGGTGATGACAACCACAGCAACGCTGCGATCGGTCGCCGCCGCGATGAGCGCTTCTGAGGCCGCGTCGTAGAGCGCTTCGTTGAACGAGTTCAGCGCGTCGGGACGATTGAGGGTGATGGTGCGGATGCGATCGACGTCGGAGATCTCGAGCACGGTGACTCCTGTTGAGGTGAGTCGCGGACGATCCGCGTGGTGCAATCGTGCCACTCCGAGCGCACCGGTAGGGTCAGATCGTGCTGCTCGACCGTCTCGCCTCTTCCACGGACCGGATCGCCCTGCTCGACCCTGACGGCACCTTGAGTTACCTGTCGCTCATCGAACGCTCACTTGGGCTCTGCGAGCAGCTGTGTGCGCCCAATCGAGACCGCCATGGCGAGCGCATCGCCATCCTGTGCCAACCCGGCCGAGATTTCACCAGCGCAATTCTGGCGGTGTGGTGGGCCGGTGCAGTCGCAGTGCCGCTGCATCCTGAACATCCGGCACCGGAATTGGCCCATGTCGTCTCCGACTCCCGATGCTCAACGATCATCGCCTCGGCGAACCATGAAGAGCTCGCTAGGACACTTGCCACCAACCATGACTGTCGACTGATCATCACCGACGCGCTCGTTCGATCCACCGCTGCCCGACCGTCGCCGGCTGACACCGATGATGCACTCATCATCTACACCTCTGGCACCACCGGTCGCCCGAAAGGTGTCGTGCACACCCACGCGTCACTCGCTGCACAGATGTCGGGTATGGCCGAAGCCTGGGAATGGACCGCCGATGACCGCATCCTCTGCGTGCTTCCGCTGCACCATGTTCACGGTCTGGTGAACGTCACGCTCACCGCCCTGTGGGTCGGTGCGCTCTGCGAATCTCCGGGCAGTTTCGACGCTGCACGCGTCTGGGACCGCATGGCATCGGGAGATCTCACACTCTTCATGGCAGTTCCCACGGTGTACGCCCGACTCATCTCCGCATGGGATGGCGCCGACTCCTCCACTCGCAACCGATGGTCGCAAGGCGCGCGTCGTCTGCGGCTCATGGTGTCGGGTTCGGCGGCGCTTCCGATCTCAGTGCTGGAGCGGTGGCGCGAACTCACCGGTCATGTGCTTCTCGAGCGTTACGGCATGACGGAATTGGGCATGGCATTGTCGAACACCATCGATCAGCGCATCCCCGGCCATGTGGGCTGGCCGTTCCCAGGCGTCGAAGCGAAAATCGATGAGGATGGTCAACTGCTCATTCGCGGACCTCAGGTATTCGACCGTTACTGGAACCGCCCCGAAGAAACATCGACCTCATTCATCGACGGCTGGTTCTGCACCGGGGATGTCGCAGTGGTCGAAGACGGCGGCTATCGGCTACTCGGGCGGGCATCAGTCGACATCCTCAAGACCGGTGGCGAGAAAGTCTCGGCGCTCGAGATCGAGGAAACCTTCCGCGAGCACCCCCGAATCGCTGAATGCGCGGTGGTCGGGCTCGATGATCCCGAATGGGGCCAGCGCGTCGCCATTGCTGTCATCGCCAAAGACGCAAACGCCGAACTCACACTTGCCGAGTTGCGAGAGTGGGGCCGTGAGCGGCTGTCGGCCCCCAAAGTTCCCAGTCGACTGCTGCTGGTCGCAGATCTACCCCGCAACGCGATGGGCAAGGTCGTGAAGACCGAGGTGGTTGCGACGTTTCAGGCTGCGGGAGCCACCGAGGTCTGAGCCTCGGGTTCTCCGGTTCGGTTCCATCGGCGCCACCCGAGATAGGTCACCCCACCAAGCAGGATCGGAAGGACAAAGGTGGTCGCCCGATAGATGAGCACAGCGGCAGTGGCGATCTGCGGGTCGACACCGGTGGAAAGAAGCCCAGCGATCAACGCGGCATCGAGCGCCGCGAGTGCTCCGGGAGTCGGCACGAACGAGGTTGCAACCCGGGCCAACAGGTACACACGCATCAATGCCCAAAGTCCCGGATCTCCAGCGTCGGCGCCGAAGGTGGTCACAACCGTCACGATGATGGCACCGCTCGCCAGTGACGAGGCTGCACCGAGCAAGACCAGGGCGCAGGCCCGACGTCGGCCCAACGAGATGGCCGAATTTCGCATTGAGCTCGCGATGAGTACGACATCACGGTTGCGGAATCTTCTCCATCGAAGTCCCACTCGATTGACCAGATTCTGCGCCGCCGCGGTGAGCACTCGAGAGATCGTTGACTCAGTTGCGAGCACTGTCCAGATCCCTGCGCCAATCGCAACCGCACTCAGCGCCGAGACGAGCAGCATCGAATCGGAAGCCGAGATTGATCCAACGGCGAATTGATGACCTACAACCAACAGCACCAGAAGCCAGCGCCCCAGACAGAACGCTTGCCCCGCTGCGAAGGTCCCGATGGCACTCTGTTCAGGTGAATGACCAAAGGACCGTGAAACTCGATATCGAGCAGCCGGACCGAGCACGACGCCGCCAGGCAGGGCGTTGGTCGCGGCAAGCGATATCTGATCAAGCACAAATCCTCGAAACATTGAGGTCTCGGGGTGGGTGAGTCGGTTCACTGCGGCTCGTGAGACGACAAGTGTGATCACACAACACCCAACGATGACGAGTGCTCCCGGTTCGAGTGCCAGAAGTGACCTGATGCCTCCGAGAATCTGCCTATGGAGACCACCGAGTACGGCGACCGACAGCGCCCCGCATGCCGTCGGGAGCGCAATGCGGCGAAGTCTTTGCGCTTTCGGAGCGGCGCCATCCTCAGCGGGACCGCCGTGCACAATTGGCTGCGGCGGCCCCGCCAAGATGGGGGGAACGGCGACCATCAGGTCGGTCATGAATGCAACCTACAGATGGCGCGTAATCACTGGTGTGCGCGGTGATGATGATTCGTCGAGATGTGATGTTGCTGTCAGTTGGCAGACACCCGAGATTCAGCGAGGACCTTTTCGTTCACGCTCCGGACATCTCTACACACTGCATCACCCCGTGTTACTCAGGCACGGGCGGCTGATCGCTTACGAACACGGCGAGGTACTCGAAGTTCTCGGCGAGCATTCGGTAGTGCCGGTACTCGTCGCCGGGATTGGTCGGGCCATCAACACGGGAATTCCAGTCAATGACATCGAGGCGTTCGTACTCGGCACGGTCCTCAGGCGAAAGCGGATCGAACTCGGCGACCAGTCGATAGTTGGGGTTGTTGCGGTAGGTCTCACGTGAGGAACCCTCAGCAAGAACCAACTCGCTCTTGGCAAGCGCAGGATCAATGGTGCGCTGCGTTCCAAAGATGAATGCGCGGGCGGAATCAAAGCGAACGTCGAGTCCCTCGTCAGGAGCACGCTGCAGCATGTCGATTGCGAAGGAGCCATCAACACCACTCGCGGTCACGGTGATGAGGGTGGGTGGTGGCAATTCATGCAACGCCGCAAGTGTCGGCTCGACCAAGCTCGAGAACTTCCGCAAGGCGCTATCGCTGCCCTTCAGGGCCGTGAGATTCGGACCCTGTACCAGCGTGATGAGGAGCAGCGCACAGGTGACCAACCACATCGCCACCTCAGTCCAGTGCTTCAGCGAGAACCGCTCACGCAGTTCACGCAGGACCACCGCTCCAATGGCCAGCCAGACCACGACGGCAACGGCGAGGACCCAGCGGTAGAGATAGGGGAACGCAACACCGGAGATACGCGAGCACGCCAAAAATGCGGTGAGGACAAGTAGTCCCGAAATACCGCACAGTGCGAGTTCTTCGCGGTGTCGACGACGCGCTGCCCAAGCTGCTGCGAAAACCAGCGCGACAAGCGCGAACGGCACCGGTATCGAACCCTTCGGAACGAGCAGGTTGCCACCGATCCAGTTGGTGGGCCACGCAAGGAACCAGCCGACAATTCGGGCACCGTCATGCCAACCATTCACATCGCCATTGCCATGCAGGGCGAACGAGATCACAGCACGGAGATTGCCGCCGGTGGCCGAGGTGAACTGCTCAATGATCGGCAGCAGCCAGCACACCACACCAACGGCGAGTGCACTGACAAGTGTTCGCTGATCATGCGTGCGCTGCGGTCCTCGCCATGCCCGAGCAATGAGTGCACCAAACACCACGACCGTGAGGGCAATGACACTGAGCGCGGATTCAACATGGCACTGCACCGCGAAGCTGGCGGCGACGACGAACACGATGGCTGCCACGCGGTCGCCAAGCACGGCCCTCCATGCAGCGATGGCCGCCGCGAAGAGCGCCAAAATCAGCACATAGGGGTTCCATGGATCAAGCAGCTCGCCAGAGCCAAGCGCCCGACACAGCACGACTGCCGCCAACGCAACAAGGGCCAGCGTCTGTCCACCGGCCCTTCGGGCCACGACCAGCGCCGCAGCCATCGCCCCAAGGTTGATGAGCAATGCACCAAGCAGCAATCCGTGGCCGGCGCCACCGGTGAGTCGCAGCGCGGGAGCCATGAACAGCAGCAGCATTGGTCCGGGGTGGTTCCAACCCCAACGCGAGTAGATCCCGACCAGCGGAGTGTGTGAGCTCCCCACATCGAGCGTGCGCAGACGCAATGTTCCGAAATCTCCGACCGCCAGCCAGTCCCAGGTAAGAACTCTGAGCGCGAGCGCGGCCAGGACAAGGGCGGCGAGAACCAGCGCCGTCCTTCTCAAAACACGCATCCATGTTCGCGACAGGTCAACGTCAACTACTAGAGCGTCGATCGACTGCGACGCAATCTCGTCAGACTCTGTCGCCTCCACGTCCGAGACGCTAGTTCTGAGCGGTCCCAGCGGCATGCGTGCCGGTCAACGTGTCAAGCAGCCAGCGCAGAACCGGCCGATCATCGATGTTGGCCAAAGGAAGACCGATGCCATCCACTGCCCCTACCCCTGCGGCAGCGACATGAGTGAACAGCACCATGAGCGGCAAAAGCGACTCCGGCGCTCCGGTGGCCCGGATTGCAGTGATGGACGCCTCATCAGTGGCGATGAACGCCTCTCGCATCATTGCGGCAAGGTCAGGATCGGCAAACGAGGCTATGTGGAACTCCTGGCGATATCGCCTCCACTGCGCACGCTGGGGAGCCAATGATGACGCCGTGATCGCCGCACTCTGATCCGAGACGAGAAGTTCGCGAGTCTTGGCCACAACGGCTGCGTTCTGGCGAACGAGATCGGCGAGGGATACACCGAACGCGTGGGCATGGAGCGCCCGAAGATCCTTGAACCGAGGTGTCGCTGCTCCCGGAGTGAGCCGTGCCGAGCGACAGACCCGCAACATCGATGCCGAGGTAAGACCCGAAGATGCCACGACCTCAACCGCTGCTTTCATCAGCCGTCGGGTGATGTCATCGGTTTCCGATTCGAAGGGCGAGAGCACCGGTGGAAGTTCGACAAGGTCCGCGGTCCGAGTGGCTGACTCGTACTGAACAACAAATTCATCGGGCATTGCTGCAACGACTGCTATCAACGGATTGAGTGTGACCGCCTCGGGAAACGCGGGGAGACTGAGATCGCGGGCGAGGCGCATCACCAACAACCAGAGGGCGCGAATCTCCGAACCGGAGCCGGTGCGATCTAACTCGGACCAAACACGGTCCACATCGGGTTGGACTACCTCGTTGAGCACCGGGGCGCGCCGAGCCGCGCAGAGGATTTGGACCAGGGCGCTGCGATAGTTCGATGGCATCGAGTCTTCGTCCGGTGCGGTCATCATCAGCCGCAGCCATGGCGCACCCAGCTGGGACCACGCCGTAGCGAACACGCCGAATACATCGCCGAAGTGGGCATAGACCGTGCCGCGGGCAACCTTGGCCTCACCGAGAATTGCTGCCACCGTGACGCTGTCAACGCCCATGGTGTCGATCAGGTTCAGCCCAGCGCGAAGAACTCGCCCCTGCGGGGAGTGATCGGCGTCAAACGCCTCAAGCGCACTCTGAAAATGTTCCATTTCCGAAGACTAGCGACCCAGCGAGGGTTGGATGTACACCGTCTAGCGCATTTGTGAATAGGCCAATGGCGGATCGAAATTCACTCAACAATTATTGACTGAACTTCGGATCCATGCGAAAGTTCGCTGGTGAAAACGCCAAGCGCGCTTGAACTCCGATCCTCCCGACATGCCGCTCTCGGCGACCCGATGCGTTTGGCCATCGTTGAGGCACTGGGGTGCTGCGATCGTTCACCCGTCGAGTTAGGCACCAAGTTGGGAATGGGCTCGAATCTCCTTGCGCACCACCTCGACGTGCTCGAGTCAGTCGGGCTCATCGAACGATTCCGATCTGGGGGCGATGGTCGCCGTCGCTATGTGCATCTGCGCCGAGAGGCACTCGTTGGGCTGATCGACGTCCAGACTGCATCCGCCGCGAGCGCGCTGTTCATCTGCAGCGCGAATAGCGCCCGGTCACAACTTGCCGAGGCCCTGTGGCGCTCGCTTGCAGGTGGCGAGTGCTGTTCGGCCGGCACGAACCCCGCCGAGCGCGTGCACCCCGGGGCGGTCGCCGCTGCACATCGGGCCGGACTCGACATCTCGAGCGCCCAGCCGCGCCAGCTTGATGACCTTGACATGCACCCCGATGTCATTGTCACCGTCTGCGATCGCGCCCACGAGGAACTCACAGTGGGCGATGACTGGCTCCACTGGTCTATCCCCGACCCCGCCGAAGACGGCTCACCCGAAGCGTTCGATTCGGTGATCGCGGAGCTCACCACTCGAATCGAGGCGTTGCTCGCCTCCCCACCAACTCATGAGGTTGCCCAATGAATGACCAGCACATTCCCGACGAACGTGAGCTCGCAGTCGAGTTCGAAACGGGCACCGGATCGTTACGCCTCGATCTCGTTCGTCGGCTCGTCGCCGAAGGGCTCGGCACCGGACTGCTCATCGTTGCGGTCATCGGATCAGGGATCATGGCCCAGCGCCTCTCCACCGATATCGGACTGCAACTGCTTGAAAATGCCTTTGCCACCGCTGGCGCTCTGGTCGGACTGATCCTCATGTTCGGCGCCGTCTCAGGAGCTCACTTCAATCCGGTTGTCACCATCCTCGACCGACTGCTCGGCTCAATCTCGACTCGCGATGCCGCCTCGTATGTCGTCGTACAGACCATCGGCGCCTGCCTCGGCGCCATGCTCGCCAACGTCATGTTCGAACTTCCGGCAATCAACTTCTCTACTCATCATCGATCTTCAGGTCCGTTGTGGATCTCCGAGATCCTCGCCACCGTGACACTTCTGCTTGTTATTCAAGGCTGCGTGCGCAGCGGTCGCGCCACAGTGGTCCCATTCGCGGTTGCGGCCTGGATCGGCGGCGCGTACTGGTTCACTTCCTCGACGAGTTTCGCCAACCCGGCGGTCACTATTGCCCGCATGCTCTCGGACACCTTCGCAGGCATCGCCCCGTCGTCGGCACCGATGTTCATCGCCATGCAACTGCTGGGTATGGCCATCGCGTTTGGCCTTGTGCGTCTCCTCTACCCCGACAACTCAATCCCAAGCGAGGAATCACATGTCTGACACAACCGATCTCCGACCCGAGGTGCTGTTCGTCTGCGTACACAACGCCGGGCGTTCCCAGATGGCTGCCGCCTTCCTCGCTCATCATGGCGGCGATCGAGTCGTGGTGCGTTCCGCGGGTTCTGCTCCCGCAGATGACATCAACCCCGCGGTTGTCGAGGCCATGGCCGAGGTTGGTATCGACCTGCGAGCTGCAGGCGCCACGCCCAAAAAACTCTCCGATGCCGCGGTACAGGCTTCGGATGTAGTGATCACCATGGGCTGTGGTGATGCGTGCCCGTTCTATCCAGGCAAGCGCTACGAGGATTGGAAACTCGACGATCCCGCCGGCCAGGGAGTCGATGCAGTGCGGCCAATCCGTGACGAGATCGAACGCCGCATTGAGGCACTCCTTGCCGAACTACTGCCCGATACCCTCAACCACTGAACCCGAGGAGCCCACATGTCTCGTATCCAGCTCGCCATCAACGTCTCTGATCTCGACGCCGCAGTCATCTTCTATTCAAAGATGTTCGGAGCCGAACCGGCCAAGCGCAAGCCCGGCTATGCCAACTTCGCCATCGATGAACCACCGCTCAAACTGGTTCTGTTCGAAGGTCCCGAGGGCGGAACCATTAATCACCTTGGCGTAGAGACTGACGAGGCCAGTGCGGTCGAGGCCGCCGATGCACGCCTGCGCGCCAGCGGACTCGATACCACCGGGATTGACGACACCATCTGCTGTTATGCCGAGAAGGTCGAGACCTGGGTGGTCGATCCTGATCAGGTTCGCTGGGAGTGGTACGTGAAAACCGCAGACGCGGAATCCATGGGCGCCGGGGACGGGACCGAGAGCGAAGCGATGTGCTGCGCGCCGGTCGCAACCGAGCCGATCACACTGGGCCGTCGGAGCGAACCAGCACCAGACGCCTGCTGCTAGATCGCTCCTGGCCGGCGAATCTCAATGACGAAACGCAACAACCCGGCCTCAAAGGCCGGGTTGTTGTTTGGAGCGGACGACGAGAACCGTCGTCGCTGCGCTCCTCCTCCCGAATCTCAATGACGAAACGCAACAACCCGGCCTCAAAGGCCGGGTTGTTGTTTGGAGCGGACGACGAGATTCGAACTCGCGACCCTCACCTTGGCAA
>CANFQA010000048.1 GCA_947449015.1 Microthrixaceae bacterium
GAGGGATGTTCCAGTGAGACATCAACGGCCTCAACCCAACCGCCTTGCACGACGACAGCGGCACCCACCAGTGCATCGAGCAGAGGCTCGACATCGGCACGACGCGCACGAACATGAGGCCGCACGGGCTGCCCACGCGAGGGCAGCACCGGAGCAGTGTGGGCCGCACCAAGCGCAAGGACCGCGCCACTCAGTTGCTCACCATGAAGTGCTTCGAGTGCGCGACGACCAGCATCGACGCCATCGACAACAACTGCGCCGAGAGCTTCACCAGCGGCGGCTTCAAACGCCGATTCCCAACCGGGATCGACATCGACAAGATCAAGCAGCGTTCCCAACACACCACGAACACCGGCGAGGCGCTCGGTACCAGCAGCCGAACGGGCCTCATCGAGAGCGAGGGCCAACGCTTCAGCTCGGGCTTGCCAGGCATGGTGATCGCTCTCCGCGCTGCGATGTTCGGACTCGGCGGCATCGACCTCGCCGAGCGCGCCAGCCACTCGTTGCTCGGCCAGTTCCATGGCGCCAACCAATGGCTCCTCGGCGGCCTCAGCCTCAGTGAGTTCGGCGCGCAGGCGAGTTGCCTCGAGAGTGCGCTCGGAGGCTTTGGTGGTGAGCGCATCGACTCGGGAGGCAACACGGTCACGCTCTTCACGGCCGCGATCGGCTGCAGCCCGAAGAGCACCAAGCTCGCCACGCATCTCAGCAGCAGCACCAGTGGGAGCCGAAACTCCGGCCGACCATTCGGCTTCGAACCCGAGACGCTCAGCGGCGAGCGAGGATTCGGCCTGGGCCAGTTCGATGGTCATTGGTTCGAACTGAGCGGCTTCGGCTTCGACCTCTGCCAGCTCAGCAGCCAGACGGGCCGACTCCGATTCAAGGGAGGCCACGACGCCTTGATCCACCGCAGCACCGCGTGCGCGCTCGACTCCACGTCGGCGCTCTGCCAGCACTGCGGTGAGACCACGGGCCTGCTGGAACAGCGATTCATAGAGCGCGAGGCCGTCACCGACATCGTCACCGCCCATTGCGGTGAGCTGTGCCTCAGTGGCGATCACCTGCGTATCAAGTTCGGCCAGTGCGCGTCGCAGCCGTTCGTCAGTCGCAACGAGTTCAGTGCGCCCGCGAGTTCCCTGCTCCAAGCGTGTGCGCAGTCCGTGCAGTTCACGACCAGCAGTGAACACACGCAGCGCGGTGAGTTCGGAAACAACGGCACCATGGCGACGAGCAGCGTCGGCCTGACGCTCAAGGGGACGCAACTGACGCCGCACTTCGCGCAGGAGATCCTGCAGGCGGGTGAGGTTGCCCTCGGTGGCGGCGAGTCGACGCTCGGACTTCTCCTTGCGGCGGCGGTACTTGAGAATGCCGGCCGCTTCCTCGATGACCGCGCGGCGGTCCTCAGGACGGGCGTTCAATACCGCGTCAATCTGGCCCTGCGAAATGATGACGTGCTGTTGACGGCCGACACCGGAGTCAGAGAGCAGATCCTGGATGTCGAGGAGTCGACAGGGTGCGCCGTTGATGGCGTATTCACTATCGCCATTTCGGAACAGTGTGCGGGTGATGGTGACCTCAGTGAACTCGATCGGCAACATCCCGGAGGTGTTGTCGATGGTGAGACTCACCTCGGCGCGCCCGAGAGCAGTGCGCTTGGAGGTTCCGGCGAAGATGACATCGTCCATCTTCTGGGAGCGCACTGCCGAGGGCGCCTGCGCGCCAAGGACCCATGCGATGGCGTCAACCACGTTGGACTTGCCCGACCCATTGGGGCCGACAACGACGGTGACACCTGCTTCAAGATCAAGATTCGTAGCGTCAGCGAAGGACTTGAAGCCCTTCATCGACAGTCGTTTCAGATACATCAGACCTGACAGACCTCACAGTAGAAGGTGGACCGGGTGGCGAACTTTGTCTTCTGGATGTCGCCACGACGGCAGCGACGACACGGCTGCTTGTCACGGTCGTACACCTGATGGTGTTCTTGATAGGTGCCCGCTTTGCCGAAGATGTCAACGTACTGGGCATCGGCGAGCGTGGAGCCGTTGTACTTGCATGCCTCGTGCAGGATCTCGACCAGCGATCGGTAGAGACGGCGGATCTCTTGGGTGGTAAGCGATGAAGTTTCGCGATCGAACCGGAGACCGGCATCGAAGAGGATCTCGTCGCTGTAAATGTTGCCGATGCCGGCGATCATGCTCTGGTCGGTGAGGAACGCCTTGAGCTTCATGTTCTTGGATCGCAGCAGATGGCCGAAGTCGACCCAGGACATTGGAGTTTCGACCGGATCGACTCCGAGAGTCGAGAGTTCTTCGATCTCGGAGGTGATCTCATCGGGTGTGGCCAGAAACATCTCTCCGAAGGTGCGCGGATCGACAAAGCGGAGCTGACCGCCCTGCGTGAAATCGAGAACGACATGGGTGTGCTTGGGCTTCGGCTCTTTGGCGGCAGCCCGAAGCAACTGTCCGGACATGCGCAGATGCACAACAAGCACGGAGCCGTTGTCGAGGGGCATGAGGAGATACTTGCCCTTGCGCTGCGACCCTGTGATCTTTGCGCCAACAAGGCCGGCTTGGAACTCAGCGGGCTTCTGGCGGCGGATCGTGCGTCGACCGGTGATGTCGACAGCCTTGATCTTGCGGCCCACGACCTCCTTCTCGAGTTCGCGTCGGATGGTTTCAACCTCGGGAAGTTCAGGCATGTCGCTGCTCATTCTGCTGGTGGTCGATGCGGTGTCCGTCGGGAACGGAGACCGAAGTAAGTCGGGAAAACGCGGCGCGTGCCGCGGCTTGCTCGGCGAGTTTTTTGGATCGGCCCTCGCCCTCGCCGATGACCGAGCCATCGACGCGGACACGGGCGAAAAATCGCTTGTCGTGATCGGGGCCTTCATCGCTCAGTTCATAGACAGGCGCGCCCTCGTTGCGGCGGGCGAGGATCTCCTGCAGCTGCGATTTGAAATCAGCTGATCCCGGTCCCACCGCCTCGGCATTGATGCGATCGCCAAGCAGATCAAGAACCACAGGTTGCGCAGCATCGAGACCACCGTCGACGTACACGGCTCCGATGATGGCTTCCATGGCATCGGACAGGATGGAGGCCTTCTCGCGTCCGCCGCTGGCATCCTCCCCCTTGCCGAGGCGCAGACATTTGCCGACGCCGAGCTCAGCGGCGACTGCGGCGAGGGTGGGTTCACTCACCACAGCTGCACGCAGCTTGGCCAACGATCCTTCAGGCATCTCGGGATGTGCGGTGAAGATGTGATCGGTGACAATGAGCCCGAGCACGGCATCGCCAAGGAACTCGAGTCGTTCGTTGGACCGACTACCCGCGTTCTCCGCACACCAGGACCGATGTGTGAGCGCGAGAAGCAGCGGTGCGGGGTCGGTGAAGTGATGACCCAACTGGTCGAGCAGCGCGGAGAGGGGCTCAGTGGTCAGCGAGTCAGCCCAGCTTGGCGACGACGTAATCAACGGCGTCGCGGACGGTCTTGAGATCTTCGAGATCCTCATCTTCGATGCGGAATCCCACCGTGCGCTCGCCGATGTCCTCTTCGAGGGCCTCGACCAGTTCGATCAGGGCGAGGCTGTCGGCATCAAGATCGTCAGCGAAGGAATCACCTTCGTGTACCTCGGTGGGCTCGATCTCGAGGATGTCGGCGAGACGATCCTGGATCAAAGCCAGCACTGCGGCTCGGTCCATTGGGGACTGCTCGACATGGGTCTCTGCGGGCACGGATGCTCTCCTCGGGAAGCGCACAACGGCGCGAGTCGACAACGGGGCGGATCGTAGCGGCGATCGAGGTTGTGCGCTTGTGAAATCCCACCCATGTGATGCGATGTGGCGACTTCGGTCAGCGAAAAGAAGAGATTTAACCCTCGGCCGGTCGTACCGCAGCCCGCAGGTGCTCCACGACCTCCGCCGCCACCATGTCACGGGCGACCCGGATGGCGTTCACCATAGCCACAGACGAGGAGGACCCATGGCTGATGATGCACACCCCGTCGACGCCCAGCAACATCGCTCCACCGGTGTTTTCCGGATCGAGCTGCTCATAGAGGGGCAACAGGGCCGGCCACAGCACTGCGGAGGCCTCGCGGGTGGCGTCGGTGGCGTCGAAGGCCCCGAGCAGATTGGCGACGATGGTCTTCAGCGCGCCTTCGAGAGTTTTGAGCGCCACGTTCCCGGTGAATCCATCGGTGACCACCACATCGGCCTCGTCAGTCATGAGATCGCGACCTTCGACGTTTCCGATGAACCGAGCTCCGGTGTTGCCGATCCAGGACCCTTCAGCAAGCAGTTTGTGAGTCTCTTTGACCAGCGGGTTGCCCTTCGTGGACTCCTCACCGATCGACAGCAGAGCAACCTTGGGGGCCTCAATGCCGTAGCGAGTGCGGGCAAAGACCGCACCCATCTGTGCGAACTGCACCAGCCAGTCAGCGTTGCATTCGGCGTTGGCACCGGCATCGAGAAGCACGGTTGGGGTTCCGCCCGGCACAGGAATGGGCGTGGCAATGGCAGGCCGCGCAACGCCCTTGATGCGGCCCATGCGCAGTAACGCGCTCGCCATCGTGGCTCCAGTGTTTCCGGCACTGACCATGGCTGAGGCACGACCATCGCGCACCGCTTCGGCAGCGCGCACAAGCGAGGAATCCTTCATGGTGCGCACACTGGAGGCCGGATCAGCGTCCATTGCGATCACCTCTGATGCCTCAAGCACCTCGAGGCCACCGGTATCGCCGAGTTCCTCACGGCGACCAACGAGCAGCACCGGAACATTGAGTTCGGTGGCAGCGCGAATAGCTCCGGCGACGATCTCACCGGGGGCCCGGTCGCCGCCCATGGCGTCGACGGCGATGGGCAACATCGTCATGAGATGCGGTGGGCGATCAGTCGACGTCGATGGCCTGGCGGCCGTTGTACCAACCGCAGTTTCCGCACACGACATGCGGACGCTTCACGGCACCACAGCGCGAGCAGGTGCTGCGAGCAGGGGTGGTGATACGCCAGGCCGAAGCACGACGGCTACGGCTCTTGGCTTTGGAGGTCTTCTTCTTGGGGACGGCCATGGTCGTTCCTGAGGCTGAGGGGCACCGCGGCCCGGTTCGAGCGAAGGTCCGAGGCGCGGTAGTCCTCGGGACGGAGAGAGGACTCTAGCCCTCGTCGCCGCTGGAATCGAAGTTGAGATCGCTGAGCGCCGCCCACCGGGGATCAGAAGCCCGTTCGGCTCCGCTCTCGGCACCATCTTCGGCCCCTTCGCCGGAACCCTCTTCGGTGGTGCCAGTCGGGAACAGATCGGGCGCCGGCCCCAGACAGTCAGGCCCGCAGAGCGGGGCCAGCGGCAGGGCCAGTAGCACCGCGTCGCGGACCATGGGTTCGAGATCAACGAGATCCTCTCCCAACGGGTAGGTCTCGCCGTCGACCGGGCGCGGATCAAAGATTTCGCGGATTTCGACAATGGTCTCGGCCTGAACCGGCCCAAGACAGCGGCGACATTCCCCCACCCACGGGACAGTGATCGAACCAGTGGCCACGAGTCCGGGAAGCATCGTCTCGAGTTCGAGGTTGAGGCCGATCTCTCCGCCTTCCGGAACTGAAGCCGTGGTGATGCCAAGGCCGCCGAGCACGACGGCGCGCTGAACACGACGCCGGGTACCGGGCTGGCGGCGCAGATCGGCAATGCCAATGACGAGCGGCCGGGCCGTCATCGGTTACGCGTCGTCTTGGTCGAAGAACGTGGCCGCCGCATCACGAAGACTCGGCTGACCAGAATCATCAGGCGGAGGCGGAAGATCGGAATAGCGATCGCGCACAACGCTGAGATGACCGGTACCTGATGTGCGCTCGCCGAAGGGATCTTCGTCGTCGAAGGGCAACGAACCTTCAGGCATGGACTGGTCGGCATCGAGCATCGCCGGGCTGAGCTGCGCGTAGTCCTCCGGAATCGATGTGGGCATCTGCACCTCAGCCCATGCATCGTCGGTTGCTTCAATCTCCTCGACCTCGCGCAGTTCCTGTTCTGCCGCTGCGGCCGCTGCGGCCTCAGCAAGCAGATTGGTTCCCTGAAGCTTGGAGCGACCGGCGGAGACCAGTTTCTGGGTGCGATCGAGCACGATCTCGAAACTCGCCAACTTCTGATCGCAGAAGTCCTCGACCTCGTGACGCAGACGGCGGGCATCGGTCTGCGCGGTGTCAACAATCTCATAGGCACGCTGTTCAGCAGCGGCCACAACCTCGGTGCGCTGCACCATGCGCTCGGCGCGAGCTCGGGCCTGCGCCACGATCTCGTCGGCCTCCCGGCGGTACTTGGCCACGTAGTCGGCACGTTCCTTCAGCATCCACCGAGCAGCCCGCAACTCCTCAGGAAGACGATCGAGCGCCTCATCAATGAGGGTGATCACATCATCTTTCGAAATCATCGACGATGCAGAAAGAGGAACCGGACGCGAATTCACGATGAGCTCGCGAAGTTCCATCAGGACGTTCTCGGTCTCGGCGGGGTGGTACTGATCACCAATGGCCGGTGGGGTCAGATCGAGATCGACGTCCTCGTTCTCCTGATCGTAGAAATCACTCATGATCCGTACTTCTCCTGAAGTCGCCGGGCAACGGGAGCGGGAACCATCTCATTGACATTTCCGCCGAACTTCGTGATCTCGCGCAGCAGCTTCGAGGCAAGGAACGAATTGCCAGAAGCCGAGGGGATAAACAGTGTGTCGACCCCCGAGACTCGCTTGTTCATCTGGGCCATTTGCAGTTCGCTCTCGAAATCGGAGACGGCCCGCAGACCCTTGACGATGAAGTCGGCATCGAGTTCACGGGCGAGGTCGACGACCAGCGACGCAAACATCGTGACCTTCACATTGCCCAATGGAGCCACCGACTCCTCAAGCATCTCCCGGCGTTCCTCAAGGGAGAACAGCGGTTCGCCTTTCTGCGGATTGCGCATGGCTGCGACCACAACCTCGTCGAACAGACGCGACGCGGTCGCGATGATCTCGAGATGTCCGTTATGGATGGGATCGAAGGATCCGGGATAGAGCACTCGGGTCACGTGGGCTCCAGTTGCTGGTCGTGGGGCGGGGGGTTTACTGGCCGGAGAATGGTCAGGAGCGTACCCCCGTACCACTTCTCCCTCACGGCATCCCATTGCGGGGGAACTGTGATCTGGCGACTCGATTCGATCACGATGTAGTCGATGCCATTGAGTCCAACGACTGCGTCAAGCACAGCGTTCCACGCATCGTCATCAAACCCATAGGGCGGATCGAGCAACACCAGCGTGTGCGGTGACGCGGAGGTCGTCGATCGACCCAGGAACGCCTCGGCGGTGGAGGCCACGACTTCAGCACGGTCCCCATACCCCGTCGTGGCGAGATTTGTTTCGATGGCCCGACGGGCGTTGCGATCAGAATCAACGAAGGTGACGTGGTCGGCACCCCGCGAGAGCGCCTCGATTCCGAGCGCACCAGAACCAGCGAAGAGATCAAGTACCCGAGCACCTTCGATCGCATCAAGACTGGCCAGCGAGTTGAACATCGACTCCCGCACACGATCCAGGGTGGGTCGGGTCTCACGCCCCTCGGGGGCGATCAGACGTCGCCCTCTCGCATCACCGGCCACGACTCGCACGTTTCCGACCGTACCCTGTTCGGATGGACGGTTCCTATGGACGCTGAACTCGGAATGACCTGTGTCGACTGCGGGGGGACGCTGCACCCACTGTCGTACCCACCCGAGGAGGGCTGGGAACCCGGTGACGTGGTGGCGTACCGCTGTCCCGATTGCAATGAGCGCTTCGACATCGTGCTGCCCGATCCCGAGGATCAAGGGACCGGGGACTGGGCGGGTCAGTAGCGCTGCGGGCTCAACCCTTGAGCAGGAAGTCAGTGTCGTCGTCGCGAAGCAGCAATTCCACCTCTTCGGCGAGCAGCGCATGCGCTGAAAGATCAGGATCGGCGTCGAGGATTTCGATCGCCGCCTCGCGGGCACGAACAACCCATTCGCGATCGCGTCGCAATGAGGCCAGTTTCAGATCGTTCTGACCCTTCTGGCGCTCGCCCATGATCGTTCCCTCGCCACGCAGATCAAGATCGATCTCGGCGAGTTCGAACCCATCGGTGGAATGCACGAGTGCCTCAAGTCGGGCCTCACCATCGGCAGTGGTGGGTTCGCCCACCAACCAGCAGAAGGACTTCGCTGCGCCGCGACCCACTCGACCACGCAGCTGATGCAACTGGGCAATACCAAAACGTGATGCATCGAGAATCACCATGACCGTGGCGTTGGGAACGTCGACGCCAACCTCGATCACGGTGGTGGCAACAAGCACATCAATTGCTCCGCTGCGGAAACCGCCCATGACAGTTTCCTTCTCCGCTGCCGGCACACGACCATGCAGCAGCCCGACCTGTAGACCAGCGAGCTCCCCATGAGCGAGTTCCTCATAGGTTTCATGCGCCGAGTGCACTTCGAGCTTTTCGCTTTCGTCAATCAGCGGACACACCACATAGGCCTGTCGACCGGCCGCAACCTCATCGCGCACCTGTTGCCAGACATCGGCCTCATCAATCTCGGTGCGCGCCCAACGAGTGAGAATGGGCGTGCGACCCGGCGGTAGTTCATCGAGCACCGAGACATCGAGGTCGCCATAGACAGTCATAGCCGCAGTGCGCGGTATGGGCGTTGCGGTCATTACGAGCACATCGGGGATCGCCTCGCCGCTTCCCTTGTCGCGCAAAGCCGCACGCTGTTCGACACCGAAGCGGTGCTGCTCATCAATGACGACGACACCGAGCGAGTGGAATTCGATGCCCTCAGAGATCAGCGCGTGGGTACCGATGACGATGTCGATTGACCCTTCGGCAAGATCGGCGAGCAGTCGCCGTCGCTCCCCCGCCGGCGTGCGATTGGTGAGCAACACAACACGCAAGTGACGATCCAGCCCGGCACCGCCAAACAGGTTGGATTCGTCCCCATCAGGAACGGTGAATCCTTCGAGCAGGGCTCGGATGCCGAGATGATGCTGTTCGGCGAGCACCTCTGTCGGCGCCATAAGTGCACCCTGATGACCGCTCTGCACCGCCACGAGCAGCGAGGCCACCGCCACCAACGTCTTACCTGCACCGACATCGCCTTGCAGCAGACGATGCATGGGATGGCCACGGCCAAGATCGACGATGATTTCGGCGATGGCTCGACGCTGCGCGCCAGTGAGTTCGTAGGGCAAATGCTCGATGAATCGATCCACAAGTCGACCGCCGGTGCCGTCACCAATGTCATGGGCGATACCCACCGCAGTGCGTTCGAGTTCTCGTTTGCGACGTACCAATTCAATCTGCACCCGCAGCAATTCATCGAATGCAAGCCGACGACGAGCTGCCGCGGCTTCGCGCATCGACTCCGGCGTGTGAATCGCGCTGAACGCCGTCGTGCGATCCACGAGATCAAGCCGATCAAGCAGCGCGGTATCGAGCGGTTCGGCAAACTCGCCTGAGCGACGCAGGGTCTCGGCGCAGAGCCGGGCCATATCCCAACTCATCACGCCGGCTTTTTCTGACTGCGGGTACACCGGCACAATTCGCGAGGTCTGATCACCAATGCGATCAACCACTGGATTGGTCATCTGGCGCTGGCCCTGGAAAAGCTCGAGTCGGCCGAACATCACAACTTCGGTGCCCGACTGCAGCTGCTTCTCACGATACGGCTGGTTAAAGAAGGTCGCCTTCATCTTCGAGGTGCCATCAGTGACTTCAGCAATGACCATGGTGCGACCGTTGCGAGTACGTCGCTTCTCAGTGCGAACCACACGCGCCAACACGGTGGCTTCCTCGCCGATCTCCATGTCAGCAATGCGCGCTTCGCGAGAACGGTCGATGTATCGCCGCGGGTAGTACATGAGCACATCGAGCACGGTGGTAACACCGAGCTTGGTCAGCGCCAACGCGGTCTTTTCTCCCACGCCTTTGAGTTCAGACGCCGGCAACTGGGCCAGCTGCGACAGGCGCCGGGACACGAACCGCCCTATTCGATCCCGAAAAGGTACGGATACAGCGGCTGTCCGCCGTGGTGGATCTCGACATCGCATCCGGGACGGTTGTCGTGCAGCCACACTTCGAGATGTCGGGTGATGGCCTGGGTGGCCCCCTCGCCCTCGATGATGGTGACGATCTCATGCTCGTCGGCGACGAGTTCGTCGAGCAACGCAGTTGCTGACTCGGAGAGATCCGGATCCACCGACAAGATGCCGTCGCGAGCGATGCCGAGCCAATCGCCTTCGTGGATGGGGCCGCGTTCGGTACTGGAGTCGCGCACAGCCCGGGTGAGTTCACCGGCAACCACATGCGATGCCGCAGCGGTCATATCGGCCGCATTGGCCTCGGCAGTCGAACCCGGGTCATAGGCCAACAGTGAAGCGAACCCTTCGGCCACACCGCGAGTGGGCACAACCCGAACTGACTTCGTTGTCATGGCATCGACCTGCTGGGCCACCGGGATGATGTTCTTGTTATTGGGCAGGATCACGACGTTGTCGGCCGGCGCCGTTTCAACTGCTTCGAGCAGCTGCGCAGTGGACGGATTCATGGTCTGTCCGCCGGTGACAATGACCTGAACCCCGAGAGACTGGAAGATGCGTCGAACACCGTCGCCCACCGACACGGCAACAACCGCGCAGGGAACTGGTTCACGAGCGGCCGCAGGCTCGGAATCCATCGGCTCGGCCTCGCGCACCCAACGCTCTTCTTCGACCTCGTCGAGAAGATCGGTGACACGGATTGCCCGAGGACGGCCAACCTCGATGGCAGCCTCAATCGTGGCGCCGATGTCGTCGGTATGAATGTGACAGTTCCAGATGCCGTCGCCACCGACAACAACGATGGAGTCACCGAGAGTGGCCCAGACGTTTTTGAATCCGGCGATGCGATCATCAGCGGCTTCAAGGAAATACATGACCTCGTAGCGCAAACCAGCGAGCGTGCCCTCGTGTCCTCCTCCGCCGTGCGCAGCGTCGAAGGCGGCGAGGAACTCGGCAGACGCGCCTTGCGCGTCCTCGTCAGGTTCGGGAAGATCGCGACCATCAATGAGATGCAACGCCACATCGAGCAGCAACAGCAGTCCGGTGCCGCCGGCATCAACCACACCGGCATCGGCGAGCACCTGCAACATGGTGGGTGTGGCAGCAAGCGCTTCGCCACCCCCAATGCGCGCTGCCTCGAGCACGCCAAGCAGATCAGCACCGGCATCAGCTGCTGCACGCCCGCTCTCGGCGGCGACGCGCACCACAGTGAGAATGGTTCCTTCCACGGGACGCATTACCGCGCCATAGGCAGCGGTGGCCGCGGCGTCGAACGCATCGGCGACAACAGCAGCATCGATGACCTCATGATCGCGGAACTCACCGGCGAGACCACGCAGGATCTGCGACATGATCACCCCGGAGTTGCCGCGGGCGCCCATCAACGAACCATGGGAGATGGCACCGCAGGTGGCCGCCATATCGGCACCGGCTCCCTCAAGTTCGGTGACAACCGAAGCCAGAGTCAGCGCCATGTTCGTTCCGGTATCGCCATCGGGCACTGGGTAGACGTTGAGCCGGTTAATGGACTCGCGATGGAGCGCCAGTGCGCTGGCGAACCCTCCGATCAGTTCCCGCAGGTCCTCGGCAGTGAGGGTCTCCTTGATGGCCATCGGGTGAGACACTATCTAGATGCGCACCCACAGGCCCACGACCAGCGACGGGTGCCCCAAGTGGACCTTGGCAGGTCCTCGAACCGCTCCGATGCTCCGAATTGGGCGCTGACGACCCCACTGCTACTCTTCGGAACCCGATTCATCCGTCGTCCTCCTGAGGTGTGTAGTCATGGCAGCTGTTTGCGAAGTGTGCGGAAAGCACCCGTCGTTCGGTATGGCAGTGAGCCACTCCCATCGTCGGACCAAGCGTCGTTGGAACCCGAACATCCAGCGGGTGCGGGCCGTGGTCAACGGCTCGACCAAGCGCGTCGATGTGTGCACGTCCTGCCTCAAGGCGGGCAAGGTCGTCAAGGCGATCCGCTAGCCGTGAGCGTCACCTCGTTGCAGGGCGTGGTCAAGGCCTACGACCCAATCACCGGCGATGGCACCATTATCTGCGACTCGAACCTTAACGAGTACGAGCTGGCGCGCAACGCACTGCACGGCTCGGTGTTCCGCATGCTCCGCCAGGGCCAACGCGTCGTGTTCGACGTTGACGGCGAGTCCTTTGCCACCCGGCTCCGCATGGGTTCCGAGGTCGATATGGGCACCCCGGGCTTCCCCCAGCAGAACCCCGGTGATTCGCAGCACCCTCAGGGTGGCACCCCCGCTTCCTGAAGCACCACCACGAACATCTTTTTCTCATCGCATGAAACGCGTGTGCTTCTGCGCACCATCCCACGGAGGGTTCCATGTCCGGTACGACCACCAACCAGAAGCTCATCTCATGGGTCGAGCAGTGGCGCGAGATTCTGCAGCCCGATGACGTCTACTGGTGCGACGGTTCGGCTGAAGAGTACGAGCGTCTCTGCCGCGAACTCGTTGCTGCCGGTACCTTCCGCACGCTGAACGAGGCCAAGCGCCCGAACAGTTACCTCGCCATGTCTGATCCGGGCGACGTGGCTCGTGTTGAGGACCGCACCTACATCTGTTCCGAGCGTGAGATCGATGCCGGTCCCACCAACAACTGGCGTGAGCCGGCCGAGATGCGTGCCGAGCTCACCAGCCTTTATGCCGGCGCCATGAAGGGCCGCACCATGTACGTGGTGCCGTTCTCCATGGGCCCGCTCGGCTCCCCCATTGCCCATATCGGCGTGCAGCTTTCCGACTCCGCCTATGTGGCCGTCAACATGCGCATCATGACCCGCATGGGCCAAGGCGCCCTCGATGTGCTCGCTGACAATGACTGGGTGCCTTGTGTGCATTCGGTGGGCATGCCGTTGGCCGCTGGTCAGGCCGATGTGCCGTGGCCCTGTGATGCCGAGAACAAGTACATCGTGCACTTCCCCGAGACCCGCGAGATCTGGTCCTACGGCTCGGGCTACGGCGGCAATGCACTGCTTGGCAAGAAGTGCTTCGCCCTTCGCATCGCGTCGACCATGGCC
>CANFQA010000049.1 GCA_947449015.1 Microthrixaceae bacterium
CATCGGCGCCGGCCGGGGCCGTGATCGCCACGGCCGAGCCCAGCAGCATCGCCAACACGACGCCGAGCGCCGCCAGGACACGGCGGGCACCCGATGAGCGGCCGATCACACCACCTGCTCCGACCCGCTGGTCGGGGTCATTCGGCTGTTGCGAACCTTCTGGGCGCTGCACAGATGTGGACACGTCAGTGACTCCTTGGGTCGATCACATCGGCCACCAGCTCGTCGCCGACCGCTGTGAGGAAACTCGGTACATGGATTCTTCAAGTTGAATCTGGAGATCCAGAAGTCAACCTAGTTGATGGTCCTCAGAAGTTCCCCTGTTCGGTCATCGGATGGGGTCCGGCAGGATTCGTCCCGGGCGGCGGACGCGCAACGGCCCCCGGGTCGGAACCCGAGGGCCGTCTGTCGAGCCGACCTGCGTGCTAAAGGATCGAGACGGGGATGCGCTTGCGACCGGGCTTGGAATGATCGACGCTCACCGAGGGTCGCACCGCGCCACCGTTGGCCTCCAGTTGACGCAATGCCTCTTCGCCGTGTCCGAACACGCACTCCGGATCGGGGGCGTCGAGGGGCAGACCGGTGAAGAACTTGGTGGCCATGCAGCCACCACCGCAGGCGTCGAAACTGCCGCATGAACCGCAGGCACCGGGGTTCGAGGGTTCACGCAGTTCGGTGAACAGATCCGAGGAACGCCACACAGCAGCGAACCCACCGGCCTCATGGATGGAACCGGCCTTGAAATTGTCGTGCAGAACGAACGGGCAGGCATAGACATCGCCAACCGGATCAATGAGACAGACCACTCGACCGGCACCGCAGAGATTGAGACCGGGCAACGGCTCGCCGAGGGCCGAGAGATGGAAGAAGGAATCGCCGGTGAGCACATGGGGGCGGGCCAACAACCAGTTGTACAGCTCGATCTGCTGGGCGCTGGTGGGGTGCAGCTCATGCCAGGTGTCGATGCCGCGACCAGAAGGACGGAAGCGGGTGAGACGCAGCTCGGCGCCGTATTCGTTGGCCAGTGCCTCATAGGCGTCGACCTGTTCGACGTTCTCGCGGGTCATGACCACCGACAGTTTGAACTGACCGAACTCGGCATCGCGCAGATGGTTCATGGCGGTGCGCACCCGGGCGTAGGTGCCTTCGCCGCGCACGGCGTCGTTGGTGACGGCGTCCGCGCCGTCCAGTGAGATCTGGATGTCCACGTAGTCCATCGAGGCAAGACGCTTGGCGTTCTCGGCAGTGATGCGGCCGCCGTTGGTGGAGAACTTCACGCCGACACCCTTGGCCACGCAGTATTCAACGATCTCGAAGAAGTCGGGGCGCAACATGGGCTCGCCACCACCGATGTTGACGTAGAACACCTGCATCTCGGCCAACTGATCGACGACGGCCTTCATCTGCTCGGTGGAGAGTTCGTTCGGGTCACGACGACCAGAGGACGAGAGGCAATGCACGCATTGCAGATCGCAGGCGTAGGTCCATTCCCAAGTGAGACAGATGGGCGAGTTGAGCCCAGCGGCGAGCTGATCGGTAAGAGCGGTCATGTCAGCCTTCGGTGTCGTTGGAGTCGATGGTTTCGGTGTCGATCTGTTCGGGAACATGCGCGTCGTCGACCAGGAAGTGTCCGGCCACCAGCGAGGTGAGTGCCTTCTCGAAGGCGGGCCAGCGCTTCGGGTCGATGCCGGCGGCGTCGAACGCAGCCCGGGCGCTGGGCGCATCGCCGATGGTCTCGACCACGGTCACGAGATCATGCGAGCGCAGGAACGTGAGACGCCGGTTGCCGTAGTGGTAGACGAGCGCGCCGAACGGTTCGGGTCGCAGAGCAACCCGCTCATGAAGACGCCAGTGGGCGTCTGCGTCGAAGATCGTGGCGGTCGCGGTCATGTGGTTCGCAGCGGCACGGTGGCCGCTGTGCGAGTGGGGTCTAGTAGACGCCGCACATGCCGTCGATGGAGATCTCCTCGACCAGCAGTTCCTCTTCGAGGACCTCGTCGGCACCGGTGGTGTCAGCGGTGGTTGCTTCGGTGACTTCGAGCGTCTGCTCCATGAGTTCCTCCAGAACGTGCGGGCGTGCCGACACTCTATCGGTCAGCGTTGGTGGCGAACATGGCCCGGAGTGCAGCATCCACCCCGGACAGCGTTCCCCGGAAGGCAATGTGCTGATCGGGACGCACCAACAGAGCGGTCGCGGCATCGAGGGCGAAGGCCTCCGACCAGATTTCAACCGGCACCTCGACGACCTTCACCGGGAAAGTCGAGTCGAGCACCGGAGTTTCGGTGCCTACGGCCACAAGCAGGGTCGGCACATCGGTTGCGATGAGATCCAGCGTGGAACGCCCATCGGGTAGCCAACCATGGGGGAGTCGGTTGCCGGGACCTGAGGAAGGCACATAATCCCGGGCCGGTTCCTCGAGCACCGCAGCTTCGGAGCCGTCGTCGATCACCAGATCACCGCTGTAGGAATGACCGAGTTGCAGGCCGAGCAGATCGAAATGGATCGCCTGATTGGCAATCGCCGCCTCGACGCCAGCACGACGATCGGGATCAGCGAGGGTTTCGCCCATGGCCGCAACCGATGCTTCGATGTCCTCGTTGAACCCGAACGCGATCGGGATCTCAATCAGTTTGAAGGCATTGATCAGCGACTGATCGGAGTTGAACTGGGCCACCGGTCGACGCTCGGCCTCGTAGGTGTCGAGGATCGATTCGGGTGCCCGACCGGCCTTCACCGCAGCGATCTTCCAGAGCAGGTTGTGCACATCAGCCACACCGGTATTGAGCCCGAGCCCACCGGTGGGTGGGAATCTGTGGGCGGCATCGCCAATGAGGAACACCCGACCATCGCGATAGCGCTCAGCAATCTGGGCGCTCATGTTCCAGGAACTGGTGCCGAGGATCTCAAAGGGAACCTCGTGTTCCATCGCCGCGAGCACCATGGAACGGCAACGCTGCTCGTCGAATGACTCGACGGGATCGGTCTCGGGATCGAACGGGCACATGTAGACCCAGTCGGTACGCAAACCATGACAGACGAACGTGCCCCCGCTGGCCGGATCAACAACGAAGTGCAGAACACCCAGGTTCGGCGATGTGAGTTCGGTGAGATCGGCGGCGAAATGCACCATGACGAAGGATTGGATCGAGCTCGGTCCGATGGGCTCGATGCCGAGCCAGCTGCGTACGCGACTACCGGCGCCGTCGGCGGCCAGCAGATACGAGGCGCGCACCGTGGAGGTGCCTGCAGGTGACTCCACTTCGACGATCACGTGATCATGGTGCTGTTGCGCGCCAACCCAACGGTGCTGGTAGCGAACCGAATCGAGCCCGGCCAGCAGCAGCGGTTCGAGACGATGCTGACTGAGGTTACGCAATGGCGTGGGGGTGATGGCCAGCATGTCATCGCCCTGATGTTCGAAGGGCAACGAACCTATGACCTCGCCACCGAGCTTGGTGACCCACTGGGCGCGACCAGCCTCGTCGGGTGATTGCGCGGCGGCCAACACAGAGGCCATATCGACACCGGCCTGACGCCAGATTTCGAAGGTTCGCGCGTTGACAACATGGGCCGCCGGGGAGCGCTGCGGACCATCACGGCGCTCGAGCAGGATGGCGCTGAGGCCGAGTTGCGCGCAGAGATGCGCGGCGGTGAGACCCGTGGGACCGGCACCAACGATGACCACATCGACCGTCTCGATGTCGTGTGTTTCGTTGGTCATCAGAACACGCCCTCGAAACTGCCACCGTCGAGCTGCAAGTTCTGACCGCTCATGTAACCGGCATTGGCCGAACACAGGAACGCGAACGCGTCGCCGAACTCCTCGGGACGACCGAGACGGCCAGCCTTGATTGTGGCGATCATTTCGGCGCGCGCCTCGTCATAAGTGATGCCCTTGATGAGCATGGCCAGCTCGGCCATCTGACGCTGACGTCCTGTATCGAAACGCTCGGGAAGCAATTGGTTGATAGTGACGTTGTGCTTCACCACATCCTTCGACAATCCCTTGAGCACGCCAGTGAGTCCGAGGCGCGGGCCATGCGAAAGACTCATGATCGG
This sequence comes from Microthrixaceae bacterium, assembly GCA_947449015.1. Classification (GTDB taxonomy): domain Bacteria; phylum Actinomycetota; class Acidimicrobiia; order Acidimicrobiales; family Acidimicrobilacustridaceae; genus Acidimicrobilacustris. Next base: position 4,061 of record CANFQA010000049.1, read on the forward strand.
GTTCGGCGATTTCACCATGGCCGAGGAAATGGCAACGATGCGACCAAAGCCGCGTTCACACATGCCCGGCAGCACAGCCTGCACAAACATCAGCGGTGCAATCATCGAACGCTGCGCGGTCTCGGCCCACTGCTGTTCGCTCAGTGTGTCAAAGATTGCCGGGCTGGGGCCCTCACCGTTGAGCAGCACGATGTCGGGCGCGGGACAGGCAGCCAACAACGCAGCGCGACCTTCGGTGGTGGTGGCATCGGCAACCACCCCGGTGACTGTGACTGGGTAGGAAGCGCGCAGTTCGTCGACCGCTTGGGTCACATCAGCTTCGGTGCGACCGTTGATGATGACGTTCACACCCTCACGAGCAAGGCTTTCCGCACAGGCTCGGCCGAGGCCGCGACTCGAGGCAATCAGAATGGCCGAGCGTCCAGCGATTCCCAGGTCCATGAGTCAGTTCGCTTCCTTGACGTAGTCGCTCACACGCACGCATGGGTTGGACATCGTGCCAATGCCCTCGATTGTTGTGGTGATGACATCGCCGTTGGCCAGGAACCGGCCGGTGGCCATACCGATGCCGTCGGGGGTGCCGGTGAAGATCACATCGCCGGGCTGCAAGGTGGTGAAGCGCGAGAGATAACTCACCAGCGTGGGCACATTGAAGATCATCATGTTGGTGCTGTCGTCCTGACGGACCTCGCCGTTGATGAGTGTGGTGAGGCGCAGATCGTCAGGACTCTCGAATGAATCCACCGAGACCAGCACCGGACCCATCGGACCGAAGGTGTCGAAGGACTTGCCGAGATCGAAATGCGGCGGCGATGCCGCGAACTGGGCCGGTCGATCAGAGATGTCCTGACCAATGGTGAGCCCAGCCACATGGTTCCAGGCATCGTCTTTCGCGATATCGCGTCCAGCCGCCCCGATGACCACAACAAGTTCACCCTCGTAATCGACGGCATCGCTGCGCAACTCGACGGTGTCGCTGGGACCAACAATGCAGGAGGGGAACTTGGTGAAGGTGAGCGGTACGTCCGGAACAGCCATGCCGCTCTCATCGGCATGGCTCTGATAGTTGAGGCCAATAGCAAAGCAGTTACGGGGTCGTGGCACCGGCGCGCCGAGCACCGCATCGGCCAGCAACCCAGTGGGCCCATGATCGGCAAGCGTGGCTGAGAGCGCTGATAATTCCTCGGTCCGGCCCAGAGCAGCCATGGGATCGGGCCCGAACGCGCCGTTGCTCAAGGTTTCAAGATCGACATAGGACTGGTCATGAACCAGCGCCGCTCGTCCGGCAACATTGGCCAATCTGAATCCCATTGCTTCTCCTGAACTCTTTGATTTCGGGTCCTATAGGATCCGATCTGCCAACATACCGGAGTTCCTCCCGCCGCTGCCGAAGAGTTCGAGGGTCCAGCGCATGTTCGACGATAAACAGCCGGCGACCCGATCCGAGTGGGCTGATCAACAGCTCCGCGGCGCCATTCTTCGAGGCGACTTCGCTCCGGGCGAGGTGCTCAAGATCTCCGCGCTCGAGAAGCAATTGAACGTCTCGGCCACGCCACTGCGTGAAGCACTGCGCAATTTGGCCACCGACGGTCTGGTTGAACTGCACTCCCATGGTTCGGCCCGGGTGGCCAGCGTGGACAGCGCTGAGGCTGCCGAACTTTACGAAATCCGCCTCCTGCTCGAACCAACAGCCCTGGAACGATCAGTGGCCAAAGGCGATGCTGCCTACCGAGGCCGCGTCGAAGCAGCTTGGAAGGCCTTCACGGGAGTCGACGAGCCTTCGCTCGCCCTGCACGCCAGCTTCCACCGGGAACTGCTTTCCGCCTGTGACTCGGCATGGCTGCTGCGGGTCACGCTGCAGCTTGCAGATCGGGCTGGGCTCCTGATCGCGCATGGTCAGGTGGGCTACGAAGTCGACTACGACGTCATCGCGTCGCATGAGCCGCTGTTCGGTCTGGTCATGGCGGGCGACGCCGCCGGGGCGTCCGATGAACTGCATCGGCACCTGAAGAACATCCTCGAGATGTTCCAGACCCTCGCTCTCCAGCAGCAGGACTGACAGGGTTCAGCGCCAGATGGTCACCCAGGGTTTCACCACCGAGCAGTTCGCCGGCGTGCGCGAGGTCCTCGACGCGCAACTCACCAATGGCGCCGATGTTGGTGCGTCGGTCTGTGTGCATCACCGGGGTGAGGTCGTGGTCGATATCTGGGGCGGTCACACCAATGTCGATCGCACACTGCCATGGGAGTCCGACACCATTACCAATGTGTGGTCCACCACCAAGACCATGACGTTTTTGGTGGCACTCATGCTCGCCGACCGCGGCGAGCTCGATCTCCACGCTCCCGTGGCTTCCTACTGGCCGGAGTTCGCCGCCAACGGCAAGGCCGGCATTGAAGTGCGCCATGTGATGAGCCATACCGCTGGTCTCTCCGGGTTCGGCGAGCGACTGCGCCCCGAGGAACTCGCGGACTGGGAGCGATGCACGAACGTCCTTGCCGCACAAGAACCCTGGTGGGAACCCGGCACCATGCCCGGCTATCACGCAGTGACGCAGGGCTATCTCCTCGGCGAAATCGTTCGTCGCATCACCGGTGACACCATCGGCACATTCTTCCGACGCGAAGTTGCCGAACCGCTCGGAGCTGACTTCCACATCGGACTGCCTGAGAGCGAGGAGCCGCGTGTCGGCCTCGTCATCGCGCCACCGAAACCCGAACCCGGTGCCATCACCGCCAGCGAGTTGGCCATTCGCACCTTCACCTCGGTGCACATGGGTGCGAAAACACCGCATCACCGTTGGTGGCGAGCCGCCGAGATCCCTGCTGCCAATGGTCATGGCAACGCGCGTTCGGTGGCATTGGTGCAGTCGATCATCGCCAACCGCGGCGAAACCAGCGGACGTCGGTTCCTCTCGAGCGCAACCGTTGAAGGCGTCCTGGAGACCCAAATACGCGGCTTCGATCCGGTGCTCGGTCGCGAGAGTCATATGGGCATGGGCTACGGACTCTCAAATCCGTCCATGCCAATTGGACCAAGGGCCTGCTACTGGGGTGGGTTCGGTGGATCAGTGGTCGTCATGGACCTCGACGAGCAGCTCACCGTGGCCTACATGATGAACAAGATGGAACTCGGGGCCTCGAGCAACAGTCGGGGCATCGCTCTTGCGATGGCCGCAGCCGTCGCCGCCGCTCACTGAGTCAGCTGGCAGTTTCGCCAGCGGCACTGAGAGCGGCTCGCTCCGCAGCAATGCGGCCCTCGGCCAAGGCCACATACTCGGGATCAAGTTCCATGCCGACATAGTGACGGCCGGTACGCAGCGCGGCGATGGCGGTCTGACCGGCACCCATGAACGGATCGAGCACGGTGTCACCGACATAGGTGAACAGTTCAATGGCCCGACGAGGCAGCTCAACCGGATAGGGCGCGGGATGACCGACGCGCTTGGCTGACTCCGGCGCAATACGCCAGGTGTCAAGGGTCCAGGCCATGAAATCCTCGGGAGCAATCGTGTTCTCGAACGGCAGACCCTGCTTCTGGCGCTGAGCCCGGGTGAGCGCTCGATCAAATCGACCCTTGCTCGCTACGACAATGCGTTCAGTCAGATCGCGGAACACCGGATTAGCCGCGGAGGCATAGGAACCCCAGGCACAGTTGCCCGAAGCTCCCTCGGCCTTGATCCAAACAATTTCGCCACGCAGAAGAAAACCGAGATCATCCTGCAAGATGGTGGTGACGTCGCCAGCAAGGGAGCGATAGGGCTTGCGACCGAGATTGGCCACATTGATCGCAATGCGTCCACCCGGTTCAAGCACACGCCAACACTCAGCGAACACATCGTGGAGCATCTGCAGATAGTCGAGATACGAGGCCGGCACTGCGCCCTGGCCGAGTTCGGTCTCATAGGCTTTACCTGCGAAATACGGCGGTGAGGTAACCACAAGCGCAACGGAGTTATCGGGCACGGCCGAGAGATCGCGAGAATCGCCGACAAGAACTTCGTCGACGACCGGGCATTCGACCACTGTGGAATCGTTGAGCAGGGTTGGCGCCGGGAACCGCTCATAGAACGCTGACGCGTCGTGGTTCTCCCGCCTCGACACTCCGAACTGCGAGGTCGCGGTGGCGTCGCGGTTGCGTCGAGCGGCCATCGCCCCGAACCCTACCGGTCGACCTCTCCGGTGTGCAGTTCCCAGATGACACAATCAAACTGCGAACGTATGGCAACAAGTGCCATTGCTGTTCAGATGGGGGTTCGATGGCTGTCGCAGTGATTACCGGTGCCGGACAGGGACTCGGACGGGCAGATGCACTTCGCCTGGCCGGCGATGGTTTCGATGTCATGTGTCTCGACCTGAACCTCGCAGCAGCGCAGGAAACCGCAGATCTGTGCGGAGGCACTGCGTTCGCATGCGATGTCACCGATCGCACTGCGGTGATGGCAGTGGCCGAGCAGATCCCCGAATGCTTCGCGCTGGTCAACAACGCCGGCATCTGGAACTTCCCGTCCATCCTTGAAGTCACCGAGCAGCAGTTGCAGTCGGTCATCGAAGTCAACGTCAAGGGCATCGTGTGGTGCTGTCAGGCCTTCGTGCCCAAGATGAGAGCCGGTGGTGGCGGAAGCATCGTCAACATGTCGTCTGGCGCAGCATGGACGAACTCACCGAACGTTGGCATCTATCCGGCCACAAAAGCCGCGGTTGAGTCACTGACGAAAACGCTCGCGCTCGAACTCGGTGCGGCCAACATTCGCACCAACGCCATTGGTCCGGGTCTCATCGTGAGCGATGGCACCGCGGCGAACTTCCAGGGTGAGCGTGCTGCTGAACGAGCTAAGGGCGTGCCCATGGGTCGGGTCGGCGCTCCTGCCGATATCGCCGATGTTGTGTCATTCCTGTGTGGCAATGACTCTCGCTATGTGAACGGACAGATCATCTACGTCGACGGTGGCATCACCGCCGGCGCCATGGCTCGCTGAACACACAATGACCGGCGGTGGCAGTGGGATCGAGTTGCACGACACGCTCAAGGAGCGGTTCGGATTCGATCGTGGCATCGTGCGCTCGTACCGGATCACCTATGGCGAGGTCGCCGTCACTGCGCCACAGCCTGAGGATGTCATGGCCGAAACGCTCGTCGAATTGCAGGACGAGACCACCACAACCGTGGGCACCGGGCGGTCCTGGGTGATTGATGTGACCCGGCATGCAAACAATGGTGCACTCGTGTCGATCGAGCGATGGTCGATGTTCGGATACCAAAGCGACTCTCCGCGTGCGCCGAGCAATCGTTCGCCAATTGCGAGCAGCGCCAGCACCCCGACAACGCCGGACCACACCGAGACGATCGACGAACTGCTGGTAACGGCCGAGTTCGTTCGCTCGAATGCCACGGCCAACGCCGTGTCGGTCGCCGTTCATCATGACTCCGCTGCAGCGCGTGCAGCCGGAAGCAGAGACATCTTTCTCGACACCGCCACGCAGGTCGCGTTGTTCCGCTCCCGGGCTACTTCGCTGCTCGGCGACCACCATCGGGTCCTCTCGGTCGAGCTGCGAATGCGCGCGCCGATCTGTGCCGGTGACACCGTGAGGTTTCTGTCCGATGGTCACGTTGTGTCGAGCACCGAAGACGGCAACGCGCTCGAACTCCGACTACATGCCGAGGTCGGTGGTGTCACGGTGAGCAGCGCTGTCGTAGCGTTCAGGTCATGACTCCTCAGCCCTTCACCATTGCCATTCCCGACGAGGTCATCGAGGACCTGCACCGCCGTCTCGATCATGCTCGCTGGCCCGATCAGGCCCCCGGCGAGCCATGGTCACTTGGTATCCCGGTGAGCGAAGTGCAGGCTGCAGTCGACTACTGGCGCAATCACTATGACTGGCGAGCTCGTGAAGCGGCAATGAACGCCTGGCCGCAGTTCATCACCCAGGCCGCCGGCGAACAGGTGCATTTCATCCATATGCGCTCGGCCGAACCTGATGCCACCCCAATGGTCCTGACCCATGGCTGGCCCGGATCATTCGTGGAATTCCTCGATGTGATCGGTCCACTCACTGATCCGGTCGCTCATGGTGGCGAGGCAGCCGACGCCTTTCATGTCGTTGTGCCCTCCATGCCCGGCTATGGATTCTCCGGTCCCACCGTGCAGCCCGAGTTCGATGTGAACAAAGTGGCCGACGCCATTGCAGAAGTCATGGAGCAGTTGGGATACGACCGATACATCGCCCAAGGAGGCGACTGGGGCGCGATTGTCACCCGTCGACTTGGTGAGGCCTATGCCGATCGCCTCATCGGCATCCACGTCAACATGTTGTTCGCGTTCCCGGGTGCCGACGATGCTGATCCCATGGCCGGCGTGACCGAAGCTGACAGTGCGCGCCTCGCCACCGCCGGTGCGCGCATTGCCGATGGCACTGGGTACATGGCCATTCAGAGCACACGTCCTCAGACACTGGCCTACGGGCTGACTGATTCGCCCACCGGGCTGGCGGCGTGGATCCTCGAGAAGTTCCAAGCCTGGAGCGATCTCGACGACAACAGCGCCATCGCCACCTTTGGCATCGACCGACTCATCGACAATCTCATGGTCTATTGGGTCACCAACACCGTCGGCTCGGCAGCGCGGCTCTACGCCGAATCATCCCGGGCCGGCAATGGCGCAGCGCAGGCTTGGGGCGGCACCGTGACTGCTCCCACCGGTCACACGGTGTATCCGTACGAGTTGCTGCAGACGCCGCGGGCCTGGGGCGAGAAGCGCTACAACCTCGTGTACTGGGCCGAGGAGCAGCGCGGCGGACATTTCGCCGCGTTCGAGCGACCGACGGCATTCGTCGATGACATTCGTTCCTTCGCGCGCGTGCTGCGCTAAGTGATTAGCGAACGTCAAGCAGGTCGACGACGAACACGAGGGTCTCGCCGCCCTTGATGACACCACCAGCACCCGCCGCGCCGTAACCCATATGCGGCGGGATGGTGATGCTGCGTCGACCGCCGACGCGCATGCCGGCTACACCCTGATCCCAGCCACTGATGACCTGACCGGCACCGAGGCGAAACGAGAAGGTGTCGTTGCGATCCCATGAGGCATCGAACTGCTGGCCGTTGCTCCACGCCACGCCCACATAGTGAACGGTCACATTGGTGCCGGCAACTGCTTCGGTTCCCTCACCGAGTTCCAGATCTTCGAGAATGAGATCGGCAGGAGCTTCGCCGGCGGGAATGGTGATGGAGGGTTTGGTGTCAGCCATGGCGAGAACCTAGTTGGCGCGACGCAGCACAAGCGCACGCCAATCGTCCTCGGCGACAGTGCGCGTAAGCGCGAACCCAGAAGGTTGGAACGCTGCGAGCACATCATCGACCTGCTCGTTGAGTACCCCACTCAGTAAAAGAGCGCCCTCGGCGGCCACTGCGTCACCCAAAGACGTCGCGATCGCAATAAGGACATGCGCGGCAATGTTGGCCACCACAACCTCGAAGTTTGAGCCAGCCAGCGCGTCAATGGAGCCGGGCAGCACTGTCACCCGATCGGCAACACCGCCACGCAGCGCGTTCTCTCGACTCACCACTATCGCTTCGTCATCGATGTCAACGCCGACTGCACTTGCCGCGCCGAGACAAACTGCGGCCACCGACAACACCCCGCTGCCGCAACCGATGTCGGCAACCGCGTCGCCGACATGCACCAACTCTTCGAGCTCGGCAAGACACATGCGCGTGGTCGGATGGGAACCACTGCCGAAGGCTCGACCGGGATCAATCGACAACACGAGGTCATCTGCGCGACACCATTCGGGCTGTTCGATCCATGACGGCACGATGACCAATCGACTCCCCGCCCGCCAGGGTCGGGCGAATTCCCGCCACGCATCAAGACCCTCATCGGCAGCAACCGTCTCGACTGCGATGACCCAGCCGGATCGCAATGACGAGCGCACTATCGCAACCGAATCAGCCGAGAGACCGGCCCGAAGTTCACGGTCGTCATCGTCATCCGCAGCTCGTTCTTCGATCCCGGCGGCACCGGCATCCCAGAGCATTCCCGAGGCCAGATCCACGTCATCAGCAGGCACGGTGATCGACACGGTGACCCACTGCGACACAACCTCGCCGTTGCGATCGGCGTCGCTTTCGAAACTCATGACACCGACAGCGTCAGCCGTTGCCGTATGCGGCAGTGAGCGCATCACGACAGGCCTCGCACACCGGATACTTATTGGGATCGCGGGTGGGGATGAACCGCTCACCGCATAACGCGACGATCTCCTCGCCCAACACGTACCCGCGCATCTGGTCATCCTTGCGGATGATGTGCGCAACCTTTCCGTCCTCGAGATCAGGGTCGGAAGGTCGCGTCGACGGGCGTTCGATGACCTCGGTGCTCACATGGTCAGGGTAACCGGTTGCCGCTCGTGCCCCCACTCGCGCCAGTGGGTCAGCGGGTTCAGAAGCCCGACACCGACCAATGCCAAGGTTCGCTTGGCAGATTGATGAAACCAAACCGGCTCGCGTTGGCTGCCAACCAGATGTACCCGGGATTGCTGTGGGTATTGATGAACGAACCGTTCGCCTGGAAATCGATCGCCAGACCACGCTCATGCATTGAGGATCCGGGTCGGGCAGTCGGTGGATGACAAGCGTCGGGGGGCATGTACCAAATCGCGTAGTCAGAGGTGCCGCAGTTCTGTCGACGCAATTGAATCTGCGCGTTGTTGTCGCGATAGCCGTATCCACCAAGCGAAATGCCCGCGGCCGACGCAGCGGAGAGAAGTTGTCGGAGTTGCTCGGCGATGCTCGAAGCCACCGTGATGCCACCAACAGTTGAAAGAGAGGGCCTCGGCGTATTCGGTGGAGGCGTGACTGAGCCGCCACCACTGTTGCCGCCACTTCCACCGCTTCCTCCGCCACTGCTCCCACCGTTGCCGCCCGGAGGAGTCGTCGGGACGTTGGAGATCGCGTTTGCGAGTTGCGCTTCTTCCGCGGCGATCTGTGCGCCAAA
>CANFQA010000050.1 GCA_947449015.1 Microthrixaceae bacterium
CTCATGGTCGCAACGGGCACTGTTCCAGGCGCGACCGGTTCGGAGAAACTTCCCGCCGGAAGAGAGGCAAGGAGTTCTTCGTAGGCCGAGGTGTTTGCCGTGATTCGGGAAGCGTCATCACCACTGCTGGTCGTGCGCATCGTGATGACAGCTGTTGAGGTCCCTGATCGAGTGATCTCATCGGCGACCTGTGCGTCGATCGAGGGTGGACCAGCCGGAGGCTGCACCCCAGAGCTCGCCAAGGCGTCAGATGATTGTGTTGATGTTGGATCCGCCATTGGCTCCTGATCGGCGGCCGAGGTGGAGCCGGCTGCGACCGTCGCATCAGGTGAGGAAGTAGTCGTGGCGGGAGTTTTTGACTGCGGTACGAACGTGATGATGGCAAGCAATGCGGTGGCGAGAGTTACCGGTCCGAGGATGGTCCGAAACGACGGGGTGATACGCACATCGGGAACCTATGAATCCCCGTCTTCGACCAGTCCCTGACCTAGCCCATGCGTTGGCAAAATCGTTTCTGCGCTCGGGCTTCATCACCGTGATCAGGTGAACTCGGAGCGGCCATTCACCCCGTCTGAGCGAGGATCAGAGTTCGGTCTCGCGATTGGGTTCTGGCGGGAACTGCACATCAGCGGCAACACGCAGGGCACAGACTCCCTCGATCGCGCCGACGCCACGGATTTCGACCATGCGTGGCGAGCCGATGTCGACCCATTGGGGAACCCCATCAAGTGAGGACGGGTGGGCGAGAAGTTCGCCCGGACCGGCCTCATCGCAGAGTCTGGCTGCGAGGTTGACGGGTCGGCCGATGTAGTCATCACCGTCGAACAGCAGGGCGACGCCACTGGCCACGCCTGCTCGGAGGTCGATGGAGAACGACTCGAACCGGCCGGTGAGTTCAGCCACGGTGGCCACAATTGGACCGGGCTTGACCCCAACCAGCAGAACGCCATCACCGAGCCATTTGGCGACCCGTGCGCCGCGACGGCCGGCAACTTCTTTGACTGCGGAGCGGAACACCTCGAGCGCACGAATCGCCCGGCGCGGTCCATGGCGCTCGGTCAGTGCGGTGAAACCACAGATGTCGATAAACGCGAAGGTTCGTTCGAGCTCGACCGGGCCACCGGTCGGGGGAAGTGACTCGGGGCGTTCGGTGCCGAGGCCAGTTGCGGGCGCAGGGACTGCGTCGCGGTTGTCTCCGTCGGAGTCGCGATGGTCATCGGTGAGGGTGAAGGAGGTTTCGGACATGACCCCTTGACCTTCTCACATGTGCAGCGGTGGTTGCAGGGCAATTCCGGTAACCATCGGGTGAATTCATCGCCGAAGTCGAACCAGTGCCTCTTGAGTGGCGGTGGCAACGTGCACACCATCAGCGTCGAAGACCTTGGCGATGGACAGGCCTCGGGCATCGGCCATTCCCTGCCCTTCGAGTACAAAGCAGTGCCAGTCACTCACCCGCACCGGCCGGTGGAACCACAGCGCGTGGTCGAGACTGGCGGTCATCAGTTTGTCCCAGTTCCCAATAAGGCTGTGGCCGCTGAGCGCGGCGCCGAGAAGGTGCTCATCGGAGAGGTAGGCGAGCGCGCATGCGTTGAAGATCGGGTCGTCGCCGAGTTCGCCGTGAATCTCTGGCTGGGTTCGCATCCAGGCCAGCGTGGCCATACCGAACCGGTCGCGCACGGGGCGGCTTTGGAAGAACAGTGGGCCCTCGTCGTCGATGAGTTGTTCGGGATGGGGTGTGTCGGCCGGTAGAGAGAAGGAGTCGCGTTCCTCGGATGGTTCCGGCGCGTGGAAACTGGCGATGAGGTTGAGGATGGCGCCGTTGGCCTGCGAGGCCACCACCTGGCGGGTGGAGAACGACCGGCCGTCGCGAATGCGCTGGACCTCGTAGACCACCGGTGCCGGTTCCTCACCTTGGCGCACGTAGTAGGCGTGCAGCGAGTGGGGAAGCTGTGTGGGGTCCACGGTGCGGGCCGCGGCCATGAGCGCCTGAGCAATGACCTGTCCGCCAAAGAGCCGGCCCCAACCGGTGAAACCGCTTGGGGCCAGGAAGACATCCGGGCTCATGGCTTCGAGGGTGAGTAGGGATCGAAGGTCGGTGGCGGCAGGGAGCTCAAGGGTCACACCTTCAGGTTGTCATGCCGGAAGAACCTCTCATGGCGGCATGGATGAACGGCATCCACTACTCGACCCTTGCGACCTCCTACCGTTGTGACGTCCGTCATGTGGCGGACAGATTCCTGTAAGGAGAGTCATCAATGGAGTTGAGCAAGAAACTCGTCGTGGAGGCCATCGGCACGTTCTGGCTTGTGCTTGGTGGCTGTGGGTCGGCCGTTCTGGCCGCCAAGTTCGGCTTCGACGCCGGCAAGCCGTTCATCGGCATCGGACTCGTAGGTGTGTCACTGGCCTTCGGCCTCACCGTGCTCACCATGGCGTACGCCGTGGGCCACATCTCCGGTGGTCATTTCAACCCGGCAGTCACCGTCGGTCTCTGGGTCGGCAAGCGATTCCCAGCCAAGGACGTCGTGCCCTATGTCGTGGTTCAGGTCATTGGTGCCATTGTCGCTGCGGCCGTGATCCTTGTGATCGCCAAGGGTCAAAAGGGTGGCTATTCGATCCCTAACACCGAGCCCGGAGCGTTTGCCGCCAATGGCTACGGCAAGCTTTCGCCCGGTGGTTTCTCCCTGGCGACCGCTCTGATCACCGAAGTTGTGATGACGGCGGGCTTCCTGTTCGTCATTCTCGGTACCACCGCCAAGAAGGCTGTTGGCGCTGCCGCTCCGATGGCCATCGGTTTCGCGCTGGTGCTCATTCACCTCATCAGCATCCCGGTTACGAACACCTCGGTGAACCCGGCCCGCTCCACGAGCCAGGCGCTGTTCGCTGGCGGCGACTACATCCCGCAGCTGTGGCTGTTCTGGCTTGCCCCCATCGTGGGCGCGGCCATCGCCGGTCTGGTGTGGCGTTTCATCAGCCCGAGTGATGCAACTGGCGTCGAAGAGGATCTTTCGACCGCCATCTAATTCTCCAACCCCATGGACGAACCGCGACCCGGTGCTTCGGCGCCGGGTCGCTTCGCGTCTGGGGATCGATCAGATCAGGCGTGCAGCGCGGGCGGTCGATCGGCCCATGGGCTGGCGGCCTCAAGTTCGGAGGCGAGGCGCACGAGCAGATCCTCCCGCCCGAACGGCGCCACGAACTGCACGCCCACCGGTAGACCAGATTCGGTCCACCACAGCGGCAGGGAGATGGCGGGCTGGCCGGTGACATTGAACTGGGCGGTGTATTGCATCATGTCGGTGACCCGCTGGAGGCCGTCGACGGGATCGCTGAGCCAACCCAACTTCGGCGGCGGGCCATTGAGCACCGGGGTCACCAGGATGTCGAAACCTTCATCGGTGGGGCTGTTGCGCCACCACTCGGACATGCGCCGTGTCCATGCCTGCTGCCAGTAGATGGCGCGCAGGTAGTCGGGGGCGGAGATAGCGCGACCGATTGATGCGAACATCCAGTTGCATTCCTCGATGTCCTCGGGGCCAATCTCGCGGCCGAGTTGCTCGCCCCAAACTGCGAGATCCAGGGCCACGGAGGCAGCAACCACGGTGGAGAAGGTGGCGCTGAAGGTGGTCTCGGTCATCGCTGCCGGGTGATCGAAGCTCACGGCATGGCCGAGGCGCTCAAGCAGTTCGGCGGCGTGACGGGCGGCGGCAGCTGAGTCTGCATCGGCGGTCACATCGGGGAGAAGTGGATGGTCCAGCACACCGATACGCAGGTGCCCCGGATCGCGCCCGATCTCGGCGAGCAGGGGACCGGGAAGCGGCGGTGCCGGATAGGGGTCGCCGGGGACCGAACCGCTCAGAACATCAAGGAGCGCTGCGGTATCGCGAACCGTTCGGGTGACCACGCCATGCACCGTGGCCCCACCCCAGGAGTCACCGATCACCGGGCCGAGCGGCACACGAGCTCGGGTGGGCTTGAGGCCGACCAATGCGCATTCGCTCGCCGGGATTCGGATGGAGCCGCCGCCGTCGCTGGCATGCGCGGCGGGCACAATGCGTGACGCGACGGCCGCAGCCGAACCGCCCGAGGATCCACCGGTGGAATGCTCGAGGTTCCATGGGTTGTGTGTTGCGCCATGCGCGGTGGGTTCGGTTGTGATGGTGGTTCCGAACTCAGGGGTGTTGGTTCGGCCGATGAACACCAAACCGGCGGAGCGGAAGCGGGCGACAAGATGATCATCGGCTGGCGCTTTCCATCCGGCATCTTTCAGGAACGCGGCCCCAGCGTTATGGGGGTCGCCCTCGCTGAAGGCATGAAGGTCCTTGAGAACAAATGGCACGCCACGGAACGGTCCATCGGGAAGTTCACCGGCGGCCTCGGACCTGGCCTGTTCGAAGCGTTCATGAATGATCGCGTTGAGCTGCGGATTGAGCGATTCGGCGCGGGCAATGGCGGCATCGACCAACTCGAGTGGCGAGGCTTGGCCAGTGCGGACGAGTTCGGCTTGTGCGGTGGCATCAAGGTTGGCGAGAGCATCATCGGAAGTCACGAGGCGGAGGCTACCGATATGGCGCGAGGTGCGCCGCGGCGAGCAGCTCGGGAGTGCTTGTGATTCTGGCGATTCAGGCTGGCTGACCCTTGATGGGTCGACCAGCGACCACGGTGCGCTGCACGCCCTGCGGGGTGAGCGCATGTTTGCCCATGACGAACACATGCTCGATACCGGCGGAGAACACAGCCGGGTGTTCGACGGTGGAGCGATCAGCGATGGTGTCGGGGTTGAACACGGTGATGTCGGCGTCGGCACCCATTTGCATCCGGCCTTTGCTCGCCATCATTGGCACCCGACCTTCGACGCGCTTCGCCGGGAGGATGGTGCACTTTCCCAGCGCTTCGGTGAGTGTGAGCGCCTGCAGATCGCGCACATAGGGGCCGAGTAAACGCGAGAAGCAACCGGCACCACGCGGATGGTTGTTGTTAGATGATTCGGGGATGGCATCGGATCCAACGAGACTCCATGGCGCCTTAACTGCGGCGATCACGTCTTGCTGGTCGATGGCATAGGCCACGACGAGTTTGTTTTGGGCCTGGTACTTCTTGAAGGTGGCCTCAGTTAGACGTTCGGTGGACCCGGCCAACTGCAGATCGTTGTAAGAGATGCGGAATCGTGACTGCCAGTCGCCTGCGAATCGGGCGGAACCGAGATAGGTGCCCCAGAACGTGTAGGGATAGAAGCATCCCGTGATGTCAAGACCCTCTGACCGAGCGGCGTCGATACGGGCGATGGCCTCGGGCATGACGTGGGTGGCCATCGACGGAATGTGATCGATATGCAACGACACCCCGGTTTCGCGTGCGACGTGCAAGGCCTCGTCGATGGCATCCAGCGAGGATTTCCCGACGGGCTCCGGTGATGAATAGCGAATATGAGTGAACAGCGGCATGCCGTTGCGCTGCGACACCCTGGCAAGAGCAGTGAACTCATCGGTGGTGATGCTGGTTGCGTATTCGGGGTCGACCGCGACGCCGATCCATCCGCCGTCGAAGGTTCGATCGAGGCTCTCCTCGAGCTTGGAAATCTGTGCAGCCGACGCGTTGGAACGCACGCCAATGGAATCGCGGTACCACTGATCGGAGAATGCGCCGCCGAAGTGAATTGGTGGTGTGGCGGATCCCGAATAGGTGGAGAAGAAGCCGGCGGGATCAACAGGTGTCTTGATGCCGTGCATGCCGAGGTTGGTGGTGACGCCGTCGCCGAGCTTGTACCAGACGCCATAGGAGTTCGGCTCGTAGGACAACACGTCAATGAAGCCGGGTCCAACCACGAGGCCGCTGGCATCAATCATGGTTTTGCCAGTGAGCGTCGCGGTGCTGATGAGGGCGATGCGATCACCGAGCAGCCCGACGTCCGCGATGGCGTCGTAGCCGGTGTCAGGGTCGATGACACGCCCGCCATGAATCACGGTGTCGAACACGGTGGTGTCGCTGGGAGGGTTGGCTGAGCCGGCCAGTCGAGGAGGATCAATGCGCAGTGGTTCGCGTACCTTGACCGTGGAGGACCCGCCTGCGCCGCAGCCGGCAGCAAGCGCAGTGGCGGCGGCAATGCCCGTGCCACCAAGCACAAGGAAACGACGGCGCGAGACGGTTGCGTCGGGCGCTGGGGTCGGTTCGGTCACGAGCAAACGCTACCTGCCCGAGGTGTGCATGACGGGTCGCTCAGATCAGCTCCGCAGTCGTTCGGTGAGTGACACCGTGGCCCAGAGTCGGTCATGGGCAACCGGGTCGAGCGTGGGCTCAAGTAGCTCGAGCAATTCGCATGCTCGGGGCAATGCGCTGTGCGCCCAGCGGGCGAACATTCCGGTGTCCATCCAATTGATTTCGTTGGGGGTGAGATCGGACACGGGGCAGCCTCCAAGGGCAATGCATGCGTCGCGATAGCGAGTCCAGTTGAGCGAGGCTGCGCTGTCATGCAAGGCGCGTGCTAACTCCGCGGGACTCATCGACGCCGAGATCGCGGAGGAGCTCCGGGTGGTGGAGAGGTGGTGCACAAGACTGAGTCGAACAACATCGCTCCAGTCGAGACCTGGTGTGACAAGCGCGGAGCGAAGCACCAGCGTGAGCCAGGCGTCAATAACGAATTCGGCCATATCGGGCGCAGGTGCGGTGGGGAGAGCGAACACTCGGCGACATGCATCGGCGATACGGCCCTCGCGCAGGATGCGATCGGGTCCGAGACGAATGCTTTCGGATCCTGCCACCGAAAGTTCGGTGAGCGAGGTGCCCTGTCTATCGATGAGATGAATGAACGCGCAGGGCGCTTCGTTGGCGTCTGTGGGGTTTTTCTGCGGCGCTTGACCGTCGAAGAGGCGGCGACTGACAGCCGCCGCCCTGACTCCAACGAATTGCCAGCTTTCAGCAGGCTCGATGCCGATCATTTCGGCAACGGGATCGATGCCGAGGAGCGGGCGGATCTCGATGACCGACCTCTCGGAGCTGCCGGATCTGGTTTCGATCTCCGGAGCAGTGACGAGATCGGTTGGTCCGTGGACGATGAGGAGCTCGGGGTGGTCCAGCCATGTGTCGTCCATCGATTGAAGCTGCCAAAGGAGGCGTTCGAGCGGATGGGCGCGTGTTGGAGAAGCGGATCGCTGCGGATGTTGGGACAAGGTCGACCTCGGAGGTGAAGGGCATGAGGGCGACGTTGGGACGTCAGCGATGCGGCATGAGCCGTTTGGTTCGGGGAGGCGGTGACTGAACGAAAGATCGGTAGACGGCACCCCAGTAGGAGGGGCTGCTGGCCGTGATGATGGATTTAGCTGCTTGGTGTCACGGTGGAGAGTCGCGGCGGTGTGGCATCGGCTGGCGCGATGCGCCCGATGATGGCCTGGAGGACCTCCGCAGTGACGCGAGTATCGGCGAGTGCCCGGTGGGCGAGTGGTTGGGCGATCGTGAGAGCGCGGGCGCATGCAGCGAGGGAGTAGCCCTCCAGATCCGGAAGTGCACGGCGAGCGAGCTCAAGGGTGCACAGTCCGTAGCCGCTGTGGGCTGGGACACCTGATCGTTGAAATTCGTGGGCAAGAAATGCGGCATCGAACGAGAGGTTGTGGGCGACCACGACTGCA
This sequence comes from Microthrixaceae bacterium, assembly GCA_947449015.1. Classification (GTDB taxonomy): domain Bacteria; phylum Actinomycetota; class Acidimicrobiia; order Acidimicrobiales; family Acidimicrobilacustridaceae; genus Acidimicrobilacustris. The sequence continues at coordinate 7,620 of CANFQA010000050.1, forward strand.
TCAGTCAATTGGTGTCGAAGTTCGTCGATCACATCGTCGAATGCGGGAGCACCGACCAGGTCGGCCGCCGAGATGCCATGAATGCGTGTGGGGCCCGGGTCGCGTCCCGGATCGATGAGGGTTGACCATTCCGACACCACAACGCCCGACGCGTCGCAGCGGACAACGGCGATTTCGATGACGCGATCATTGCGGGGGCGCAGACCGGTGGTCTCGACATCGATCACGGCGAAGGGGGCTGGATCAAGCAGTTTTCCTGAACCGTTGAACTGGACCGGAATGAGACCGCTGAAACGGGCTGGGTCAGCAACTCTCTGCTGACCAGAAGAGCGCTGACCAGAAGAACGCTGACCAGAAGAACGCTGACCGCCGGTTGGGCGAGAGGGATCGGAGGGCAGGCCGGGTTGGTTCACATCGCCACGCTAGGCAGAACCCTGTGACAACGCGGCGAATCCCTGATCGCCAGAATGTTCAGGAGTCGAGTGGTCCGTCGAGTAGCTCGGTAACGACGGCGGCGATTTCGCTTCGTTCGGACCGGGTGAGCGTGACATGTCCGAAGATCGGATGACCCCGCAGCGCCTCGATTACCGAGACCACACCGTCATGACGTCCGACACGCAGGTTGTCCCGCTGGGCGACGTCATGGGTGAGCACCACGCGACTGCCTTCGCCAAGACGGCTCAGTGCCGTGAGTAGTACCGGCCTCTCGAGGTTCTGTGCTTCGTCAATAATCACGAAGGAGTCGGTGAGGCTGCGTCCGCGGATATGGGTGAGCGGCAGCACTTCAAGCAGGCCCCGATGAACAACCTCGTCAATGATTTCCGGACCGGTGATTGATTCGAGTCCGTCAAGCACCGCTGCCATCCACGGACTCATCTTTTCGAACTCCGAACCTGGGAGATACCCGAGGTCCTGACCGCCCACCGCGTAGAGCGGGCGGAACACGAGCACGCGCTTGTGGGTGCGTTGCTCAAGCACCGATTCGAGTCCAGCAGCGAGCGCAAGAACGCTCTTGCCAGTACCGGCGGGTCCACCGAGCGAGACAATGCCGATGTTTGAGTCCGAAAGCAGGTCGATGGCAATTCGTTGCTCGGCGGAGCGGCCGCGCACATCAAACAGATGGCCATCGCGTCGCACGAGATGGAAGGCCTTATCGGCATGAACCCGGGCGAGGGCTGATTGGGACCCGGAGTGCAGGACGACACCGGTGTTGATCGGGAGATCGCGAGCGCGTTCATCCTCGATGACACCCAGATCGAAGAGATCGTCGATGAGTGATCCATCGACGGGGATCTCGACCATTCCGGTCCAGCTGGTGTCGCGTGCCAACTCATTGCGGTACTCATCTGCGTCAAGCCCGACGATGGATGCCTTGAGCCGGAGCGGGAGATCTTTGGTGACGACAGTGACGTGTTGACCCTCGGCGGCGAAATTGCGCGCCACGGCGAGAATCCGATGATCGTTGGTGTCACCGGCCAGTGATGGTGGCAGCGCGCTGAGATCCTGATGGTTGATCTCAACCTGGAGAGTTCCACCGATCTCGTTCACCGGAATCGGTGACATGAGCGTGCCGTGCTGCACCCGGTATGACTCGAGCTGACGCAATGCCTGTCGTGCCGACCAGCCGAGTTCGGGATGGTTTCGTTTTGATTCCAATTCGAGAATGACCACGACGGGGAGCACAACTGCATGTTCTTCGAACCGCAGCATGGCCTTCGGATCGGAAAGCAGAACGGAGGTATCGAGCACATACATGCGTCGTGGCATTTTGGGCTCGTTCTGGGTCTCGTTCATCGTGTCACCCGGGGGCAAACCGGACCCTTCCGTTCGATCACGAACTGCGGGGCTGGTCTGGTCGCGAGGATCACGGCGCTCCGATAAAGGACGGTGGATGACGGGACCTCCGTATCCAACACCGCGCGGCGGTCCGACGCGCGGATGCAGAGGCCATGTCATGAACTGTTCATCAGCCGGACTCGTTCAGTTAGAGAGCAACGCACATGGGGATGCCCCGGTCATCTCGGTCATCGTGTCCGAGAATCACTGCGGTGCCGCTGGCAACGCGGTGAGCGGTGCGCACAAGAATCGCAGCATCAAGCACATCGTCATGGGCCGCACCGCGATGGCGCTGGCGCAGTAGATCGGTCCCCGTTGTGAAGACGGTGTCGAGAAGGTCGAGGCGCTCATTGCGGCCTTCGGCAGTGCGTTTGCGGGTTGTCAGCGGATGGCCGGCTAGCTCAGCGAATGCCGATTCGGGATGGGACTCGATCAGGTGCTCGAACAGAGATGGGTCCGGGTTCACGCCAAGAGCGGTATCAAGCTGCGCAATCTTCGGAATCAGATTGAACGCTTGGATCGAGATTCCTCGTCCGTCGATGCTGCGGCCGAGTGCGACAGCTTCGGCGTGTGTGGCGCAGCCCAGCAATGGGCGTGGCGGTGTGCCGAAGACTGATGATGCTCGCGATCCAAGGCGTGCGCGTGTCTCGATATCGCAACGACGGGGCCCAGCGGCGGTGAGACCCATGGGCATATCGACCGTCATCATTGCCACCTCGCCGCTTGTGATTCTGGCCAGTAGTGGAGCGATGTGGTCGTGAACTTCGATGCTGATCAGCCGATCTGGGGTGGCGACGGTGGCGAATGCTGCGACCCAACCGCCCTTGCACCCATCGACCCCGACCAACAAGGGGTCGTTGTGTTGTTCTGGTGAGCGGTTCTCAGCGATGGTCATGTCGTGGGTTATTCAGCACTCAGAGATCAGCACTCAGAGATCAGCACTCAGAGATCAGTGATGAGTTTGAAGATCTCGCCGTGTTCGACGCCACTGGCCGCGCCAGCCTGGGCAGCATGGTCAAGTACACGCTCCCGGAACCGTTCACGTTGTTCGACATGGTCAGGGTCATCGATGCCGTGCGTCGTATGGAACTGGCTGCGATGGGCGAGTAGCGCGTCAACCTTGGCGTCGCTATACCCGGTGATGTCTTCGATGTGGTCGGGACGTTCAGCCTCGAACAGCAGAAGTGTCGATGGTCGATGCGGGGCGACATCGTGATGGGGGAAGAAGTGTGGATCTCGGGCAGCGACGACGCTGTCAAGAGCGATCCATCCCGCATTGCGATGATCGGGATGAAGTCGGTACGTCTTCCATGGGTCATGGGCGAGCACGACTTCGGGCGTGGTGGCTCGGATCCAATACGCAACCTGATCCTGCAGTTCGAGGCTGGGCTGCAATTCGCCATCGACCTGATCGAGCATGATGACTTTGCCCTTGGATCCGAGCACCCGGGCGGCGCGTAGTTGTTCATTACGCCGCTGCTCAACAAGCGCAGCAGTGTCGGCGCTTGCGTCCCAGGTTCCCTTGGAACCATCGGTGAGGATCAGGTGATTGATGATGCACCCAGCTACCGCCCACTTGGCGAGCGTGCCGCCGCATTGGAACTCCGCATCATCGGGATGCGCAGCGATGACCAGTGCGCTGCGTGGGGTGGGCAGATCCACCGACGGCATCGCTGCGGTTGCATGATTGCCAAGCGGCAGGCGTGGTTCGTCGGATCCTTCGGAGGTCATGATGCTCTGCTCCAGTCGGGTGCGTCGAGGTCACTTGGTCGGTCCACGTCCCAGCCCAATCGTTCATCCTCGAGGGTTGCAACCCGAAGTCCGAGTCGGCGGGCCTCGTCACCATGACGGGCAGCGGAGCCGGGGCCGTAGGCAAAGGTGAATCCGACCGTGGTGGGGATGAAGATCACGTTGGTTCCGTCGCCGTGACGATCTGGAACGATCACAACCTGCGGTGCGTCTCTCTCGCCGGTTCGCGCGACAACAGCGTCGAAACTGCGCGCATGGGGGAGATCGGCGTGGGCAATGACAACCCGGTCAAAGCCGAGTTCTGCGAGCTCGGCCACGCCGTCGGTGACAGCGCCATTGAGTCCACGGCCGGGCTTGGCGATCACCTGTGCGCCGACTGATCGCGCCCAGGTCGCGACATCTTCGTGATCGCAGACAACATGGACCGGCAGCGTTCCAGCGGCAGTGACCACCGCAGTTGCCATGGAACGAGCAAGTTCAATCCGTTCGGCGGGAGTGAGCGCTTCGGCGAGCCGGGCCTTGGCCACATCGAACGCCTTCACCGGGATGAGAACGGCGACTCTCCCGGACGGTGTGCTCACAGCGACGAGTGTAGGGGCGCAGGGCGGTAGCGTCGCTGGCCATGCCCGTCTCCTCCTCCGATGAACTGCTGCCGTGGTGGCTGCACCGCCAAACCGATCCTGCATCATCGGATGTGCTGATCGGCGCTGACGCCGAACGCAACACCACGCACCGTTCTTGGACATTGCTTGGCACAGTGGGCGAGCAGTCCCACGTGGCGATCGATCCTCGCGGTCTGGTCACTGCTCGATCGGGGGGTTTCTCAATCGACTGGTGGGTGGGCGCCGATGATCGCTGGCATCTCCCGTCTCGATCGGTCAGCGTGCGTCAACGGTTGATGGAGGACTCGCCTGTGGTGGAGACCACCATGCGAGTGCCCGGTGGCGAGGTTGTGCATCGGGCGTGGGCCGTGGCGGCAGGCGAGGGAGTTCCGCCAGGAGGTGCGGTCGTCATCGAACTGCAGAATGCGTCGGCTGTTCCAGTCGCTGTGGCGTTTGCGATTCGACCGTTTGATCCCACCGGTCGCACCCAGGTTTCACATATCGATCTCGATGGGGCCACGGTGCTCGTCGATGGCCATCGGGCGCTTCACCTCTCGCGCGCACCTTCTCGCGTTGCGGTCGGTTCCGCCGCACGTGGAGACTCGCTCACGCCAGTGCTCGCCGGCGACGCAACCTCCGACTGGCCCATCGGTGGCGTGCGTTGCGATCAGGGGAGAGCTTCAGCAGCACTGCTGTTTCCGTTGCCTCATACCGCCACTGTCCGGGTGCTCGTTCCCCTCGCCCCTGCTGCCGAGGGGCGAAATCGCCGTGCAACTCGTTCAGCACCAACCGCTCCTGAGATATCGCCGAGCGCAGCAGTCGACGCCGATCGGGTGGTTGCAGGCTGGGAGGTGCAGACACGCCGTTCGCCTCGGATTGAAGTGCTTGAGCGCCGTGCGCCCGAAGCATTGCGTGCGGCCCGCAGGTTCGCTCTTCTGCACGCGGCGGGTGATGACGCCGAATCCTGGTCGGAAGGTCTCGTCGA
>CANFQA010000051.1 GCA_947449015.1 Microthrixaceae bacterium
GAAGTAGTTCGTCGCGCGAACCCAGCAGACCAGCCATGAGGTGGTTGCCGGGGACGTGGATGGTGACAGTTGAACTCGACATGTTGCTCACAGCCTAGAGGCGGGCCATACGGCCCTCACCCCCGGGGCGCTGCGCTGGCAGGATCGACGACCGTTCCCTGTCGAGTCGGGAGTACCGATGACCGCACCCCAAGACCACCAACTGGAGCAATGGATGGCCCGGTCGCGCAGCGCCGAGGCAGCCCGGAGTCGGCGTCGCACCGCGGCGTGGCACCAATACGGGCCAGCTGACGCCGATCTCGTTGGCCTCCTGGCTGATCTCGCCAACCGCGGCACCGAGGTCATCATTTCTCTCATCAACGGCCACGACCATCGGGGGAGGTTCCTCGAGGTGGCACACACCTGGGCGATCGTCGAAAAGCATTCGGGCGATCTCGTGCTGCTCCGACTGCGCTGTGTCGCTTCAGTTGCAACCACCGAACGTCGACTCCCATTCGGCGCTCGAAGCGCGCCATCCTCCATCGGATTCGCAGCAACACTCGATCGCATTGCATTCGAGACAATCGTCACCTTGTGGTGCGGTGTTGCGCTCATCTGTGGCGAGCTGCAAGTGGTCGGCGACGAACTCGCGGTGGTGTGTAATGCAACAACCCGGCGCTATGTGTCGATCGAGACCATTGATGTGGTGGCAGTTGCGGTGCGCACCGGGTTCACGGCAGGTTCCTGACGCTCAACCGCATCGGGATACAGATGGTCGAGTGAACCCGGAGCGATACGACAGCGCTCGATGAACGCCGCGACCTCGTCACGCCGAAGTCGAATGACGCGCCCGAATCGATAGGCCGGCAGCTGTCCTTCATCGATGAGGCGATACAGCGTGCGAGTGCGAAGACCGAGTGCATCAGCTGCTTCGCCGCTACTCATCCAGACGATCGGCGCGCGGGTTTCGATGGGTGCGTCATCCATGCCGGCAGCGTAGGGATCCCCACAGCGCGACGAATGAGCCCGATGGCCCCTTCCGTTTAGAACCAACCGTCCATAGGTTGCCCAACCCACTCACCCGATGGAGGCAATTCGCGATGCGGCTCACTATTCCGAAGCAGCGTGCAGTTATCGGAGGATTGCTCATCGCCGTCGCTGCGGTACTCGCGTTCCTCGCCGCAAGTGGAAATCGATCCGTCGCCTCGACCGCGGTCGTGATCGCCCGTCATTCCATCGCCCCAGGAACAACCCTCAGCGAGGCTGACCTCGAGATCAGATCAATCCCTGGGGCCGAGCAAATCATCTCCCACACGTTTGGATCGATCGAGACTCTCATCGGTTCGCGGACACTCGCTCCTGTCGAGAACGGCGAACTGATCCAGCAGAGCGCCGTGCGCACGAACAACGCGGAGGTCGAACCGCGACTTTCTTTCCCGATTAATCGAGAGTTTGCACTCGATGGGGACCTTCGCTCCGGCGATACCGTCGACGTCCTCGCCACCTTCGGCTCCGGGCTCGACGCAGAGACAGCCGTACTTGCCCGATCGGCGCGGATCAGTTCCGTTCATGCATCGGACCCCTCCTCGTCGAGTGGCGCAGGCCGCTTCGTGATCACTGCCACATTCACCACCCCCGACCAGGTGCTCGATGTCGCCCATGCGGCGCAGGTCGCCGCGCTCACGCTGATCCGCACCACGACATCCTCGTCACCGACCACCGGTCGAACAATCGTCACCAGCCCTGGAGCCCTGTCGTTCGGTGCTGGCAGTCAGGGCAACGGGATTGCAGTGCCATGAGAGAGGGAACCTTCTCCCTACTGGCCCTTGCCCGACCCCGGGCACCGTGGATGGCCGAACTCACTCGGTGGGCCAACTCCGGCGCCGTTGAAGTCGACCTCATCCGATGCGTCTCCGTCGACGAGGTTCGTGCCCGACTCGGCTCACTCCAGAGCTTCTCCGCACTTGTCATTGATGAGAACTGCATCGGACTCGATCGTGACCTGCTCGGCGCAGCGACCGACGCTGGCTGCGCCTCACTCGTCATTACTGCAGGCATCGCCCGACGCGAGTGGTTAGGTCTGGGCGCTGATCGCACCCTTAACGACGCATTCGCCCGCGACGAGCTGCTCAGCGCGCTGCGGGCCATCGCCGTGCCCATGACCCCACCCGAACATCCCCTTGCCGTCGTTGACCTCGTGGACCTCGCGGCTCAGCCGTCAGCACCGCTGCTGGCCGTGTCCGGTGCCGGCGGAAGCGGCACCTCGACCATTGCCCTCGCTCTTGCGCTTGCCCTCCCCGGTTGCGCACTCGTCGATGCCGCACTCGATGCATCCCTCGCGCTTCTTGTCGGAAACGTCGATGTGGTGCCAGGTCTGCAGGAGTTGGTCGATGCACACCGGACCGGCACGCCCTCCCCCGACGAAATCCGACACACACTCCAGCCATGTCCAAGCCACCGAATTTCGCTATTACCCGGACTCCGTCGACATCGCGACTGGACCGCGTTACGTCCAAGAGCCATTGACGCCACCATCACCTCACTACGACGAGCGTTCCCAGTCGTTGTCGCCGACATCGACAACGACCTCGAGGGAGAATCCGAGACCGGCTCGTTCGATATCGCTGATCGCAATGCGCTGGCCCGACAAATCGCTTTAGTTGCTGATGCCGTCGTGATCACCGGTCGTCCCGATCTCGCGGGCCTCAGCCGCATGGTCAGCACCGTGTCCAACTTCCTGGATCTCGGAGTCGAACCCGACCGACTCATTCCGGTCGTGATGCGGTTGCCTCGATGCATGCTTTCGGCGAGTGAGATTCGCCGTTCAATCACCGCATTGATCGAAGAGGTTCGACCGGCAGCAACGATCGCAACCGCATCGGTCCTTGAGCCACCCAAGGATCTCGATGCGATCCTTCTCGATGGGTTGCCACTGCCGAAGGCGTTCACCGATCAGGTGTTCAACGCCGTGCCTGAGCGACTCCGGTCTGCAGCCGCCCCCTCAAACAGCCAGGAGCCGGTGGCAATTCTCCCCGGCTCACTGGGAATCGCGTCATGACCGAGCCCACACCACTGCTGCTCATTGAGGAGTCGGTGCAGCGACGAGCAATGTCAATCGCCATCGACATGGAAACGCCTGCAGGTCGTGAGGCCCTACGAACGCTTCTTGACGACGCAATTGAGCTTTGGCAATTCGAAGCGAAAAGAACGGGCGACCGCCGCGCCTTGACCGATCCCGACTCGATCGCGGAGCGCGCGTGGCGAAACCTCGCCGAACATGGACCACTCACCACCCTTCTCGATGACCCCGAGGTCTGGGAGATCGAGATCAACAGCCCATCGGAAATCTTCGTCAAGCGACACCACGGTGCCAGTGGATATCACCACGAAACATTCCACGACGACGACCATGTGCTGCGCACACTGGCCCGACTGCTCGATCAGTCCTCCGGTAGCCATCGTCGTCTTGATCCCACCGAGGGCCTCCAAGATGCGCAACTTGACGACGGCTCCCGCCTCCACATCGTGCACAGCGATATCGCACGCGGTGGTCACTGCATGGTCAACATCCGGCGGTTCACTGGCGTCGCCTACACCCGACTTGATGAGCTCGTTGGCACCCAGACCCTCCCACGAGATGCAGCTCACTTCCTCGCTGGTGCTGTTCAGGCAGGCGCATCGATCCTGTTCGCCGGAGCTCCCGGATCGGGCAAGACCACGCTTCTGTCTTGCTGTTTGGGCGAGCTTGATCCAAGCCTCCGTATCGTCACCGCTGAGGAGGTCTTCGAGATTGACGCACCTCTGGCAAACGTTGCCAGCATGCAAACACGTGCTGCGCGCAGCGATCGCCCTGAGATCGATCTCCGTCGACTCGTCAGCGGGTTTCTTCGGATGGCCCCCGATGTCGCCGTTGTTGGTGAGGTCCGCGATCGCGAAGCACTTCCGCTGCTACTCACACTCTCGTCAGGTGTTCGCGGATTCACCACGATCCACGCCTCGAACGCACGCGGAGCGCTGTCACGACTCCGATTTCTCGCCGAGCTCTCCGATGCCGCGCGCAATCTCCCCCACTCGGCGCTCACTGCACTGGTCGCCGAATCGATCGATCTCGTCGTATTCAGCGAGCGCAGTGTCAGCGGACCCAGGGTGCGCGAAATTCTCGCAGTCGAAGACCTGAGCGCTGATCCCAGCAGCGGCGCCTTCACCGTCACCGATCTCTACACCGCCGAGATCAATGGCGAACTGAGCTGGACTGGAGCGCTCCCCCAGCGACTCGTCACTCGGCTCCGCTCCGGCAGCACCGATCTGCCTGCCCTGCTGCGCAGCGGTTCAGGAGTGCGTCCATGATCGCCATTGTTGCCGCCGTCCTCGCCGGAACAGGGGTAGCTCTTGTCATTGGAAAGAGCTCGTTGCTGCCGCGCGAATTCCAGTTCCTCCAAACGAGGAAAGGTACGAACCACGATCGTCGCGAGCTTCAACAGCTCACAATGATTTCCGTCCTCGCATTCGTCGGCGGTGCGGGTCTCTGCCTCATGATCTTCGGGTCATTCAGTCCCGCGCTACTCGGTGGAGGATTCGCTGCGTGGCTTCCAATCGCGGCTCGCCATCAGCGCCGCCTCGATCGTCGCGAGATCGCGAGGGACGCCTGGCCGCGCATGATCGATGAGCTGCGAGTGCTCACCTCGTCGGCCGGGCGTTCCCTGCCGCAGGCCATGCTCGAAATCGGAGCATCTGCTCCTCCCGAACTGCGTCCAGCATTCGCAGAGGCCCGCAGGGAGTGGATGCTCACCACCGATCTCGAACGGATGCTGACCGTGCTTCGCAACACACTCGCTGACCCAACCTGCGACGCCGTTTGTGAGACGGTGCTGGTGGCATCCGAACTCGGGTGGAATGACCTCGATCGTCGGCTCACCGTTCTCGCCGAGGATCGTCGCGTCGACACCCGCAATCGGAGCGAGGCCCGCTCCCGCCAGGCCGGCGTTCGATTCGCCCGAAGATTTGTCCTCCTTGTGCCGCTCGGCATGGCCCTGGCGGGGCTCACTGTTGGCCCCGGTCGGGCCTCCTATCGAACCCCGATCGGGCAGTTTGCGGTTGTTGTGGCAATCGCGTGCACGGTCGGCTGCTGGTGTTGGGCCGGAGCGATGCTCCGCATGCCCACCGAGGAACGGGTGTTCCCGTCATGATCCGTTTCGTCGTACCCGTGCTCACTCTCGTCTGGGCAGGAAGTGTTCTCCTACTCGGGGAGATCCGGTGGTTTCGTCGCCCGAGTGCCGTTGAACGGGTGCGTCCGCACCTGCTCGGCCGCGGGGGTCGACCGCTCTCTCCGGCACTGCACTCTGCGGGAACAACACCATGGATCCAACTCCTACCCCCCGTTGCAGAGCGGATCGGCGATCGCCTCGCCGCTGTCCTCGGCGTGAGCGAACCCATCGCTCGCCGACTCCGACGCATTCATGCACCCATCGCTCCACGTCAGTTCCGCACGCGCCAAGTCGCCCGCTCCCTCAGCATCGCAGCGCTTGTTTTCATGCTGACCACCGCGATCCACCTCCCATTCTTCGTCATCGCTCTCACCACAGCGGCTTGCGCCCTGCTCACCTTTCTCCTCATCGAGCAGTCGCTTGCGGCGCGATCGGCGCGATGGCAGCGACGAGTGTTTCTGGAACTCCCCATCGTGTGTGAACAGCTCGGGATGCTTCTCTCGGCTGGGTCATCGCTCGGACAGGCGCTCACCCGCATCTCTCGACGTAGCGATGCAGCAATTGCTCTCGACCTCGCCGTCGTTATCGGTCGCCTCCAACAGGGAATCGATGAGACCGCTGCACTTCGTGAGTGGGCTGATCTCGTGCAGGTTCCCGCCATCGATCGTCTCCTTTCGGTGCTCGCACTGAACCGCGAGGCCACCGATCTCGGCTCGCTCATCTCCGAAGAATCTCGTGCAGCCCGTGCCGAAGTTCACCGCGAACTGATCGAACAACTCGAACGCCGCTCCCAGCAGGTTTGGATCCCCGTCACCGTCGCCACCCTCGTGCCGGGACTTCTCTTTCTCGCGGTGCCGTTCATCGAGGCAGTCCGGCTCTTCACCACCAACTGAACATCAACAAAGGAGCATCCATGCGCATCACGAACCAAACACTGCAGGCCTTCATCCGAAATGCCATGCGCTCCCGGGCCTGTGGCGACCGCGGCGAAGGCGTTATCTCGGCTGCGATCGCCATTCTGATCATGGCGTTCCTCGGCGCCGCGATGTGGGTTGGCTTCAATCAGATGTGGAAGACCACGCAAACCACCACCAACGCCAAAATCACCCAGATCGGCAAGTGAGAGATGAGCGGGGCGGGGGGCTCATCGGCACAATTGCCGGGCTCCTCGTCCTCCTCGCTCTTTTGCTGTTCGCAGTGCAGTCGCTCGTGGCGCTGTTCGCCCGATCGGCCGTCACCGATGCGGCATACGAGGGAGCACGTCAAGTGGCCGGAGATCGCGTGGCCCACAACGACTTCGTGTCAGTAGTCCTGGCCCGACAGCATGCCGAGCGGATCGTCCGAGCCCAGCTCGGTCAGTTCGGCTCCACGGTCGAACTCGATTGGTCAGGATCGACCACCGACACAATCTCCCTCACCGTGCACGCCCGGCCACTGGGATTCCTCTGGGACGCATTGCGAGGCGTCGGTCCCGATCCGATCACTCGCACCGTGCATGTACGCGTCGAGCGGATGCAATGAGCGCCACCTCCGTTACGCGTTCAGCACGAACTCGTCGGTTCACCAACAAGCGATGCCGGGATGATCGGGGGCAGGTCGGCGGGATCGAGGTGCTGCCCTTCGGCCTGTTGATGTTCATCATCGGCATGCTGCTTATCGCCAATGCCTGGGGCGTGGTCGACGCAAACCTCGCTACCACCACCGCCGCTCGAGAAGGGGTCCGCGCCTATGTCGAAGCACCGTCGGCCGGCGAAGCCCACGATCGTGCGGTGACCGCTGCGGTGCAGGCCCTCGTGGGCTACGGCCGGTCGCCATTCAGTTCGCGTATCGAGGTCAGGACTCTCGGCGGGCGGGGGTGGCAGCGCTGCGCGCTGGCCATCGTCACGGTGCACCACGAGGTCCCGCTGCTCACACTGCCGGTCATCGGCGGGCTCGGCCATGCCTTCGATGTGGTGTCGCGCCAGAGCGAGGTGGTCGACCCTTACCGAAATGGCGTCGACGGTGAAGCCCAATGCTGAAACGAGTCCGCTCGCAGCCGGAACATTCCGACCGCGGCAGTGTCCTGATGCTCATGCCCGCTGCGTTCCTCATCCTGCTCGTCCTCGGCGCCATCGCCGTCGACCTAACCGCAATCCGCGTTGGCGAGCGATCACTGCTCAGCTCCGCCACTGACGCGGCCAACGATGCAGTCACCGCCGGACTGGATGAGAACACCTATCGCTCCGGCGGGGGTTACGACCTCGATCCGCAGAGGGTGCGTGACTCGGTATACGCCGTGCTCTACGCCAAAGGCATCCTCAATCGACTCACCACACCGCCTTCGATCGTGATCCATACGGATCGATCAGTCACCGTCACTTTGAAGGGCCGAGTCGAGCACATCTTCGCCAAGGCCCTGCCGGGATCATCGGACGCGGTGCCAGTGCATGCTGAGGCAACCGCACATGTCGCCACCCGGTAACCCGGAGACCACTGCAGGCTGGTTCGTCTCGGCCCGCAATCTCGTCGTACCCTCATCGATGCGATGACACCTCCCGATGACACTCCTCTCAATCCGGTGAACGGATCCGACGTCGAGCCGGAGGAGTTCGTACTCGAGGAGGCCGAGGAGGCCGCCATCGATGGTGATCGCACTGTCGAAGTGTCTGCAGTTAGGTCAGCACTGCGTAATCGCAATTTCCGCACCATGTGGCTTAGTGCACTTGGTTCGGGAATCGGCACCTGGATGCAAAACGTCATCCTTGCCGCCTACGTCTACTCAGTCACCCGCAGCGTGTGGCTGGTCAGTCTCATCGGTTTCGCCAACCTTGTTCCGCAGTTGGTGTTCGCCACCCTTGGCGGCGTCATCGCCGACATGTTCAGTCGCAAGAAGCTCATCTTCTGGTTGTCATTCGAACAGCTGCTCGGCTCACTGTTCATCGCCTGGATCACCCGCAGCGACAACTTTTCTGAGCCAGTGCTGCTTGCCGCCGTGGCCGCAGTCGGAATCGGCGCCGCGCTTTCGGGCCCAGTGTTCCTCTCAGTCACGCCGTCGCTTGTTCCCCCGAAGGATCTTGCCGGCGCCATCTCACTGAACTCAGTAAGCATGAATGTCTCACGGGTGGTTGGCCCGGCCATCGGCGCCATGCTCTATGTCGCCATCGGCGCCTCATGGGTGTTCGTCCTTAACGCCGCCACCTATTTGTTCATCATGGTGGGTATCACGTTCGTGAAAGTTCCGGTCTTCCCGAAGACCAACGACGTCGGTCCTCTCCAGAAGATCGCTGAAGGTTTCCGTTTCGTTCGACACCAACCAGTCGTGCGCAGGGCAGTCGGCACCGTGTTCATGTTCTCGTTGTTCTGCATGCCTTTCGTCGTGGTGTTCCCCGCCATTGCCGAGCGCGATCTGCATATCGCGGCCAAAAGCACCGAATACGGGTTCCTCTATGCCACCTTCGGTTTCGGCGCTGTCGTCGGAGCGCTGTCGATCGGCACGTTCCTGTCCGGTCGGAACCTTGCCATCGTGGTGCGATTCGCCCTCGTTGGGTTCAGTCTCTGCCTAGCTACCTTCGTCTCGCTCAACACCGGACTCCCAGCATTCCCTGTGGTGTTCATGCTGGGGTTCTGTTATTTCGCAGCAGTTACGTCGCTGTCCACGGTGTTTCAATCACAGCTCACCCATGCCATCCGCGGTCGGGTCAGCGCGATCTGGATGATGTGCTTCGGTGGCACTGTTCCGGTGAGCGGACTCATTGCCGGCTGGGTCATCTCTCTCACCACCATCAATACGGTTATCTACTTTGGAGCAGCGTTCGCGCTGTTCCTGGCGTGGTTCGCTGATCTTCGACCACCGCAGGATCGCCGCTCACTTCTTGACGAGTGGCGTGCCCAACGCGGCGACTCAACTGCGGGCAGCGAACTCGCCTGATCAGGCGAGGAGCGCGTCGGCCAATCGCTCAAGGCCGGCCACGCGGCTTCCTTTCACCAACACGGCATCGCGCGCATCAAGTTCACCAAGCATCGCCACTGCCTCAGCAACGTCAGCTGCGTGGCCGATGATGACGCCGTTGCCGTTCGGACCAACATCGCCGTAGTTGGCGTCCCCGAAACTGATGATGCGCAACCCAAGCTCGCCCGCCACCTCGGTGATACGACGATGCGCCGCTTCACTCTCATCACCCAATTCCGCCATAAGGCCAAGCACCGCGGTGTGGCGAGCAGCCGGAAGTTGAGCAAGCGAACGGATGGCCGCCTCCATCGACGCCGGCCCGGCGTTATAGGCATCGTTGAGCACCCGAGTACCGGTCGCCGATGTGGTCAATTCCATTCGCCACGGCGACAGTTCCGCGGTGGCCAATCCCTCCACCACGTCATCGAGAGAGATACCGCAAGCAAGGGCAACTGCAGCAGCAGCAAGCGCGTTGTTGACCTGATGGCGGCCGCGCACCGACAGAACAACATCAGCACTGCCCCAGTCGCAGTCCAGACGGAACCGCGGACGAAGGTGTTCATCAAGCGACAACGCGGTGGCGCGCAGATCACCGTTGCCGAATCCGAACCCAATGATTCGAGCATCGGTACGTGCACGCATTGCCCAGACACGCTCATCGTCAGCATTGAGTACCGCCACACCTGAGCTCGGAAGACTCTCGATCAATTCACCCTTGGTGCGCGCAATGTCGTCGAGACCGCCCATGAACTCCGAGTGCACCAACTCAACCGCGGTCACCACCCCAATGGTGGGCGAGGCAATGGAACACAACGCAGTGATGTGACCGCTGCCGCGTGCTCCCATCTCGACCACCGTGACCGCAGCATCACCAGCGGCGTTCACAAGCGTGAGTGGCACACCCAGTTCATTGTTGAAACTCTTCTCGCTGGCCGACACCGTGAGGCGGCGCGCCAGTACTGAGGTGACCAGATCCTTCGTTGAGGTTTTACCCACCGAACCAGTGATGCCCACCACCAGATCGCCAAGTTGACCACGGGCGTATGCCCCGAGCGCCTGCAGCGCCAGTTCCGGGTCGGCCACCACGATGGACGCGACTCCTTCAAGCGGTTCACGAGCAGTGAACGTGGCGGCGGCGCCGGCTGCTCGGGCCGCAGCGATGAAATCGTGACCATCGCGTTCGCCGCGCACGGGCACAAACAATTGGCCAGCCTGCAGCACCCGCGAATCGATGGCTGCGCCTTCGACATCGACATCGTCGCCGACCAGCGTTCCGCCTACGGCATTGGCGATCTCGGCAGCACGGAACCTCACCTCGGCAACCGTATCGGGGACTACGGTCATCGCCGTGACTCGCATCCCACTCATCGTGCTGTTCGGTGGTCGCTCCGCCGAGCACGACATCTCCCGAATCACTGCCCGACACGTCCTCGCCGCCATCGATCCGGGTCGCTATGCCATCGATGCCATTGGGATCGACCACGAAGGAACCTGGCATCGCGCCGATGGTGCGCTCGCGGCACTCGCCCTTGGTCCCGATGCCCTTCCCGAGGCCCTTGTCGTCGAAGGTCCGATCGTTGATCCGTACGCTCTGCTCTCGCAGCCTGATGTCGTGGTGTTGCCACTCCTGCATGGACCAAACGGGGAAGACGGCACAGTGCAGGGACTTTTTGAGGTCGCCGGCGTGACCTATGTCGGCTCCGGGGTTCTCGGTTCGGCAATGTCCATGGACAAGATCGCCGCCAAACATCTTGCCGCCGCCATCGGCTTCGCCCAGACCACCTGGGTCGGACTGCATCGATCAGAGGTCACCGGCGCAGGCCTCGAGGCCGTGCTTGTCGATCTCCCCAAGCGTCTCGGATTTCCAATGTTCGTGAAACCGGCAAACATGGGTTCATCGATCGGCGTGTCGAAAGCAGTCGATGTGAATGGACTCCGCGACGCAATCGCGCTCGCTGTCGAGTACGACGAATGGATCGTGATTGAAGAGGGTGTCGTCGCCCGCGAAATCGAAGTTGCCGTGCTTGGCCACACCACCTCGGCGCGTGCATCGGTGCCCGGCGAGATCGTTCCCGGCGCGGAGTTCTACGACTACGAGGACAAGTACAACGCCGGTGTTGCGCAGCTTCATATTCCCGCGAATCTTCCCGACGAGATCGTCGAGGAAGTCCGCATTCTTGCGGTCAAAGTGTTCCGTGCCTATCGGGCCGAGGGCCTGGCACGAGTTGATTTCCTCTATGAGGAAAACGGCCGCGGCCTGCTGCTGAACGAAATCAACACCATGCCCGGCTTCACCCCTATCTCGATGTATCCGCAGATGTGGCAGGCCACTGGCCTCACCTATCGGGCGTTGATCGATGAACTCATCAACCTTGCACTCGAGCGCGCCAGTCGCTCCTAGGGGACTGCGGGTTCGGTAACCATCGCCGCGCGTAGGAACGACAGAAGTTCGCGACGTCGTACGACTGTGGAGCGCAACGTGGGTTCGACACCAACCGCGCGCAACACTTCGACCTCTGTTGCTGCGCCGAGCACCGTTGAATAGGCGCTGACGAACAACAGGCCCGGATCGCAGCGTCGGATGCGACCGGCATCCATCTCGCGAGCCAGATACCCACGGGCGCGCGCCACGAAAGGTTCGAGGTCGGTGATGATGCGCGCCGAGGCGTCACCGCCGAGTCGGCTGACTTCGCGGATAAACCCAAGCAACTCGGGCCGACGCATCGCCACACGGAACACAGCGCGCACAACAGCTTCCACGCGCTCCCAACCGGAGCCGGCATCGGTGAGCACGCCGTCGAAGGCAACGATGAGATCGAGACAGGCACGGTCGATCACCGCGTCCAGCAGCACTGCCTTGGAGGGCCAGTGATACAGGATCGCCTGCTTGGAAAGCCCAAGGCCCGCCGCCAGCGCATCGAGGGAGGTGGCGTCGTACCCAGCGGTGCCAAAGGAGTCGAGGGCGGCACCAAGGATGCGATTCTCGGTTTCCCGGGTGCGCTCGGCCCGGGAGCCACTAACGAGAGATCCCGTGCCAGCAAGGGTTAGGGGGGCAGCCACAGCACCATTCTAGACGATTCACTTACCAAGTGGTAAACATTCACCCGTGATTGCTGACTCCCTCGCCGGAAAGCGCCTCTTCGTCACTGGCACCACCGGCTTCCTCGGCACCAACCTGCTCGAACGACTCCTGCGATCGGTCCCCGACTGCGAGCTCGTGCTTTTGGTGCGCGCCGGCCGCCGCTCCACTGTCGAACAGCGCCTGGCCCGCGAGATCCTCAAAAACGACGCCTTTGACCGCCTGCGGACCGAACTCGGCAAAGAAGGCTTCGCCGAGATGGCCAACCGTCGCATCACCGCAGTGGCTGGCGATGTCGGTCGCGATGGCCTTGGTCTCGATGCAACCGGTCGCGA
>CANFQA010000052.1 GCA_947449015.1 Microthrixaceae bacterium
CCAGTCATGAGAGCCACGATCAGTACCACCAAAGTCTTTAAGCGTCGTCAGAAGGTGGTAGCCGCGGTCGACCTCCCCGGAGTTCCCGCCGGCACCTTCGGCAAAATCTGGCTCGTCACTGGTGTCACCTGGATCCGCTACCACGTTGCCTTCGAAAACGGCGGCGAACTCGCCAATCTTGATGCCGCGCAGTTGCGTGACCGCAAGAGCTGGCTGGCCGAGCAGAACGCTGTTGCGCAGTCCGAACTCGCCGCGACCCGTGCTGCGGCTCGTGAGGCGATGCGGGCCGAGGCGCTTGCCAACCTGGCCGACGGTCCCGTCGGTCACTGATCTCCAACACTCGCAGAGGAACGGACGGAACCTGATGAAACTTGGAATGCAGATCGACTACGCGGGCGGCTTTAAGGAATCGGCTCGCAAGGTCAGGGAGTATGAAAAAGCCGGCCTCGACATTGCCTGGGTGGCTGAGGCGTATGGCTTCGACGCTCCCACCTTCATGGGCTTCCTTGCGGCCAGTACCGAAACCATCACCATTGGCGCCGGCATCCTGCCGATCTTCACCCGCACGCCCACGCTGATGGCTATGACCGCTGCCTCGATGGATTCGCTCACCGATGGTCGCTTCATCCTTGGTCTTGGCGCTTCTGGTCCGCAGGTGATCGAGGGGTTCCATGGCGTCAAGTACGACGCACCGCTGGGCCGCACCCGCGAGATGATCGAGATCTGCCGCAAGGTATGGCTGCGTGAACCGGTCACCTATGAGGGCAAGTACTACACGCTCCCATTGCCCGCCGATCAGGGAACTGGTCTTGGCAAGCCGCTCAAGATCATCGCCAAGCCACTTCGTCCGAACATCCCGGTGTGGATCGCATCGCTTGGTCCGAAGAACGTCGAGCTCACCGCGGAGATCGCCGATGGCTGGATGCCCATTCTCTACATGCCTGAGCGTGCTGCCGATGTGTGGGGCGCCGATCTTGCTGCGGGTGCGGCCAAGCGTTCCGCGGATCTCGGCCCACTCGAAATCACCGCTGGCGGCCTTGTCGCCATCGGTGAGGACGCCGTTCGTTACGCTGAGTACTCACGTCCGATGGTGGCGTTGTACGTGGGCGGCATGGGTGCCCGTGGTCGCAACTTCTATAACGATCTCATGTGCCGCTACGGCTACGAGGCCGAAGCCAAGCTCATCCAGGATCTCTACCTCGACGGCAAGAAGGACGAAGCCGCTGCTGCGGTGCCGGCCGAGTTCCTCAAGCTCATCAACCTGTGTGGTCCGGAGAGCTGGGTCAAGGAGCGAATCGCGGCGTTCGCTGAATCGGGCGTTACCGTTCTCAATGTTGTGCCAGCTGGCGGTAATCCGACCGAGACTCTCGAGAAGCTCAAGGACTGGACCAGCTGATCGGTTGATTAGCGCAGGGAACTGACGCGGTCGAACACCGCTTCGGCTTCGGCCACGAATCGGCGAACCAACTCGCCAGCGGGCACGAGTTCGTCGATAGCGCCCACGCCCTGACCAGCCGGCCAGAACTCGCGAGCAGCATCGACCTCGGTGTTCGGTCCGGCGCCGAGATGGTTGGCGCCGTCATTCATGGAGCGGATGAACTGTGCGGGGAACGGCTGGATCTCGTCGAGATGCTCATCCCAGTACTGGGTGTAGTCGTTACGCGCCACCCGGCAGGTCTTCCCGGTGAACCCCTTGGTGATCACCGTGTCGTCCTCGGCCATGGTCAGCAGACGGTCTTTGTAGCCCGGCGTGCCGTAGGCCTCGGGTGTGGCAATGAAGCGGGTGCCAACCCACACTCCATCGGCACCAAGCGTGAGTGCGGCGGCAAGACCACGCCCGTCGAACAGCCCACCGGCGGCGACGACGGGAACCTTGCCCTCAACCACGTCAACGATCTGGGGAACCAGCGCCATCGTGGCCACAGTGCCGGTGTGGCCACCTGCTTCGGTGCCCTGGGCGATGACGAGGTCGCAACCGGCGGCAACTGCGGCGACGGCATGGCGGACCTTGCCGCACATGCTGGCCACCAAAACGTTGTTGTCATGACAGAGATTGACGACATCACGCGGAACGCCGAGACCGGCGACGAAGACACGGCCGCCATGGTCGATGATCGATTGCACCTGCGCTGGCATATCGCCGGGCATTGCGGTGAGCAGATCAACACCAAAGGGTTTATCGGTGACGGCACGTACTGCGTCCATCTCCGCTTCCATGCGCTCCATGCTCATCGTGGAGGCGCCCATGCAGCCAAAGCCGCCGGCTTCACTTACGGCGGCGACGAGAGCGCTGTAACTCACGCCGCCCATTCCGGCGAGCATCACAGGATGCTCCACCTCGAGGATGTCAGTCAGTCGTGTCTTCACGACGCCCACGGTAGGCGCCGGCGCCGGTGAACATGTGCCGCTTCCAGCGTCGGGGTGTGAGCAGAAGTGCTCGCGGGTAGTCCTCGAACAACCAGCGACCGAAGTTTCGGCGGGTCCATGCGGTGGCGCCGGCCACGCGCAACGCCCCACGGGCACCCCAGGGGCGCCGCAGAATGGCGGTGAGTTGCTCGGCGAATCGGTGATCTACCGCCAGCTCGTCATGCAGTATGCGTTCGTACTCACCACAGGCCCGAACCGGATTGTCGGGGTTCGACACAATTGCTTCGGCGGCCCAGCGACCGGTGGCCAGGGCCTGCCCGATGCCTTCGCCGGTCATGGGATCGGTGGCCGCGGCGGCATCACCGACGAACAGGGTGCGGTGGTGGGTGAGCGTGACCCGATCGACTCGGGCCGGGATGGGCCAGGCTCGATGTGGACCCTCGGCGACGGCATCGGGTCCGAGGAATGCACGCACATGGGGGCGTTGCAGAAGGTCGCGCCAGACCGCAGCCATGGCGGGTACGGAGTAGGACCCGCCGCGCTGGATACCGAAGCCAACGTTTGCCGAACCATCGCCCAAGGGGAACGACCACGCGTACCCGGGCAGCAGATCGGGCTCGAACCAGACCACCAGTTGCGAGGCGGCCTGAGGCGACACTGAGCGGAAGTATTGACGGAACGCATGCCACTCACCGCGGTAACCGGGTTGGGCAGCGCCCACTGCCTTACGCACCGCTGACCACATACCGTCGGCGGCGACGACCCAATTGCTCCTGATGGTTCCCACACCATCGACCTCGACGAGATTGTCGCTGTCGGTTTCGGTGATCGACAGGAACGTTGCTCCCTCGATGATGTCGATGCCAAGCGCACGTGCGTGTTCGACGAGAGCGAGGTCGAGATCGCGCCGGCGACACACCGCTCCGTAGAGACCTGCTCCTTCGGGGAATGGGAAGAGGACTTCGCGGCCGCTCGGAGAACGGACAAGTGCCGAATCAACATCGATCCATGAGGGGACCGTTGCCGGATCAAGACCGAGGGCGTCAAGCTCACGCAACGCAGCAGTGGTGAGCCCGTCGCCGCAGATCTTGTCTCGTGGAAACGTGGCGCGGTCAATGACCAGCACACTGCGACCAGCCCGATGAGCGGTGATTGCCGCGGCGATACCAGCGGGTCCGGCACCTATGACCAGAAGGTCAACGGTACGGACGGCACCTTCGTGATCGAGGATGTGTTCGTGATGCAGCAGCGTCATGGTGGACTCAGGTTAGGGGTCGACCGCTGCTGTCACCCCGTTGGGGACCGTATCGGGCAGCGACTTCACCTGGTTCGAGCGGTCGGAAAATGAGGTCAATGGCGAGCCAGATCGTTTTCGAGAACGGGAAGAACGCAAGCGGCACAAGACCGGCGATGGAAATGGCAACGATGAACAACCCGATGCCGGGAGCATTGGGCCATGACAGCAGGAATCCGGCGATGAGTGCGATCAGCAATGTTCCGAAACTCACGATGGTGTTGATGCCGAGGTCGCCGGTCCAGTGGCCCTCAATGCGTTCGAATCGAAGATTGCAACGTGGGCATCGCTCGGCGAGCGTGAACCATCGGGTGAAGAGCCCTCCGCTATTGCACACCGCGCAGTGTTTTCGACATCCACGAAGAAATGCCCGCAACTTGTGGTTGCTGATGTCGAATGGTTCGTCGTCGGTCATTCGCCGGGAATCGATCTGCGGGGCACGGAGTCAGTCAGAACGTGATGTTGGGATCGATGTGGGTGATATCGAGCGGCGAGTCCGGGATGTTTCCGGCAACGAGGTCGGGGAGGAATTCGCGGAGTCGCCGCGGAAGCACTGCATCCTCGGAGGCCAACAGTTCGTCGATCTGCCACCAGTTGTGCCCGCCGAAAGCCATGGCCTCAAACATCTCAAGTCCACCTGGACGGATGGTGTCGAGATCGATTCGGTCGGTCCAAGCAACATGCACGTGTTCGTGCTGATCGAACTTCCATCCGGCGAAAATGAACTTGGAGTGTTGGGTCCACACGCATGGGCCAATCTCGGCGTCGACGATTCCGGTTTCCTCGAACAGCTCTCGCCGCGCAGCTTCCGCGCTGGTCTCGCCCTGCTCAATGCCGCCACCGGGGATCTCCCACCAGTGGCCCTTTGAGGAATCAGCAGGATCCTTCGCTCGTAGCAGCAATGTGTGGCCGTACTGGTCGAGCACCACGACGCGGGCTGCGGTTCGTTTCAATACCCAGTCAGCCATGTCGCTGCTCCGTTTCGGATTCGTTGTCGAGCCAAGCCATCCAGCGACCGTGAGGGTGGCACAGAGCGGCAGCCGAAGTGTGGCATCGGCCGTCCAGCCACATACGGACACCGAACACGGTGGGGGTGCCATCGTCGGCGCCGAGTGCGAGTTGGTCGGCCGAAAGTTCCGGAACCCACGGCGCGGACCTCGGGGCCTCGCCGGTGACAAACGCGATGTCGCGGCCCGCGCCGAACCTGTCGATGATTTCGCAGACCTGAAGGCGGGCTTCACGGCTCAGATACGCGAGGACCCAGGTCGAAGTCACGATCGGGAACACGTCGTCCGGAAGCGAATTCAGCAGGGCGCCTAGGTCGTGCACGGCATCACCTTGATGCAGTACCGGTGGGTCCTGACGGGCGAGGTCGATCGCCGCGGCGAGTCGTTCGGGTCGATCAGGAACACCCGGCCACACACAGGCCCGCAACCATCGGGCATCTTCGGGGTCGGTGATATCCACAGGCGCGGGGTCGAGCCCGGAGCGGTTGGCGATCGGGTGCATTCCGGCGAGGCCTGGGAACGATGTCGCGCCCCGCAGTTCGCATCGGAGCTGCACGGGCGATTCCGGGTCGCCGACGGTCGCCGTGACGGTGTCGCCAACGGAGTACTCCACGTGGAATCGATCGGCGAGCAGATTGAGCCCGGCGCTTGGTCCGATCTCGATGATCGCAAGCGGGCGGTCATCTCCGTGCCGCGTGAGACGGCGTGAGATCGAGGCGTAGACGGCGAGCAGGTTTGCGCTGCGACCGACCTCATTGGTCTGAGTCGTGCGAGTGCGCATCGTGGCTGCGATGGCCGGGGCGTGGTCGACGACGAGTGTCCGGAACAACGGCCACGGGTCATCGTCGCGCTCACCGCGATAGATGGCGGCCAGCTCGCTGTCGGGATCACGCAGCACCAGATCGTGCGCAGCCCCCAGTGCAAGCACTGCGGTTCTGGTGGAACCCGGCCGATGCTCGGTGATCAGCGCGAGGATCCCGTCGTCCATAGCGATGGATCGGGCGATGCGTTCATAGATCGGGCAATAGCCCGCAAAATCCTGCTCGGCCAGCACGAGGAACAGTGCCCGAAGTTCATCGATGCGGGTCGCCGTGCTCATCGCTGTGAGGATATCGGGCACCCGACGAGAGCCATCGCTGCGAACTCGGGCCACACTTGTGCCATGACGGTTCCGGCTTCGAAACTTCTGCGCCGTGGCGCAATGCGCCGCTGCCCGGTCTGTGGGCACGGAGGGCTGTTTCGCCACTGGGTGTCAATGCTTCCGGCCTGTCCGCGATGTGGCCTGAACTTCAGACGGGAGCCAGGGCAGTGGTTGGGCTCCTGGTTCCTCAACGTCTGCCTCGTGCAGACCGTGGTCATCCTCATCCTGGCCGTCGGGGTTGGGGTCACCTGGCCCGATCCGCCCATCGTGGCGATCGGTGTGCTCACCGGAGTATGCGCATGTGTTGTGCCGGTTGTGTTCTTTCCGTTCTCTCGCACCATCTGGGTGGCGATTGATCTGGCCATGACTCCGCTCGGATTTAACGACGGCGTCGCCCCCGGTTTCGAACTTGAGCATGATGCAGCGAAGCTCAGTGCCGAACGGGATGGCACAACAGCCGACTAAAGGCTGCGTCAGTTCAAATTCGCGTGCACCGAAACCTTGTAGGTCTCTGTGCGTGCATTGGAACTGCTCGCCCCAATCTGCTCGTAACGCAAAACGATGTCGGTTGTGGCGAGCGAGCGTCCGGCGAAGGTGATGATCTGCACCAGCGGCGCCGCTTCGGGGGAGTTGGGATCAATCGTTGTGGTCGTTGTCGGCTCCCATGTCACCGTCGGTGCAGGTGACGCGGTGGAGCTTTGGTTCAAAGTTGTGGTGGTCGTCGTGGATGCAAGCAGTTCGGGGTCGTCGCGGAACTCGCTCGACAACGGCACCACCACGGCGGTGTCGACCGGCTCGAGCACCCAGCGCCATCCCCGGGTGGGATCGGCTGGCAGCAGAAGCTCGAATCGCCGCCCGAGCCCGACGCTGACCGGCTGGTTGGGGTCGGCGAATGTGACCGGGGCGAGTGGGTCGATGGTGGTGGTGGAGGTGTCGTTGGTTTCGGAGGTTGTGGTCAAGGAATTTTGGCCATTCGACGAACCGCCGCAGGAGGCCGCCAGCAGTGCGGCGCCGACGAACAGACCCAGCGCCACTGACAGGGTCGCTCGGCGTCGTTGCGATGGGCGGGGCATGGTTCGCAGACTAGGCCGACGCCGGGTTCCGGGACTCGGCGCAGGGGCATCTACAGTCGGCGCTCGTGAACTTCGATGAATCGCCACAGGAAACTGCACTTCGCTCCGAAATCCGCGCCTTCCTCGACGCCAACGCGTCGCTGAAGACAGGTACCGATGCCGACTGGTCCCGCGGTCCGGTTGATGACAGCCATGAGGCGGCCGAGGACTATATGGCCAAGTGTCAGCAATGGCAACGCACGCTCTATGACAACGGCTGGGCCGGCATCACCTGGCCGGTGGAGTTCGGCGGTCGTGGTGGCACCGCGTCGGACGCCATCATCTTCGGACAGGAAGTGGCGGCCTATGACGTCACTGCAGGGTTCCTCAACGCTGCGCTCTCGCTGGTCGGTCCGCCGATCATGCGCCATGGCAATGCCGCCCAGCAGGAGCGTTTCCTGAAGCCGTTGCTTCGGGGCGACGAACTGTGGTGCCAGCTCTTTAGTGAACCCGGTGCAGGTTCTGACCTCGCGGCGCTCGGAACGCGAGCGGTGCTCGATGGCGATCAGTTCATCGTGAATGGTCAGAAGGTATGGAACTCAGAGGCTCAGCACGCCGATTTCGGCATCCTCATCACCAGGTCCAACGCGGACGCGCCCAAGCACAAGGGCATCACCTTCTTCATCGTTGACATGCATACGCCTGGTATTGAGGTGCGTCCGCTGCGTCAGGCCAATGGGCAGTCGCATTTCAATGAGGTGTTCTTCAACGATGTGGCGATTCCGGTTGAGAACGTCATTGGCGAGATCGACAATGGCTGGCCCGTCACCCGTACCGTGCTCACCAGCGAGGCGGGGCTCATTGGTGGTGGTGGCGGCGGCGTCGCCGGATTCGCGGCCTTGCTCGAAACTGCTCGCCAGTTCGGTCGCACTGACGATCTGGTGGTTCGTCAGGGACTCGCCGATATCTACGCCCGCGAGCGGATGCTTTCGCTCATGGGTCTGCGTATGCAGACCTTCATCATGAATGGGAACGGCAAGCCGCCGCATCCGTCAGTCATGAAGAACTTCATGACCCAGTCCTCCGAGATCAAGACCAGCCTGGCGCTCGAAATCGAGGGTTCAGCCGGCATGCTTGACCGCGGCGATGCCCCTGATTCAGGGTTCTGGCAGAACGCCGTGTTGTCGCAGTTCGCATCGCGCATTGGTGGTGGCACCAATGAGGTCCACCGCAACATGATCGCCGAGGGCGCACTCGGGCTGCCGCGAGACGCGCAGCCCGACAAGGACCTTCCTTGGAAGGACATCCTCAAGGCCTAGAACGACACGAGCGGCGCCAGTTGGCGCCGCTCGGTCAGTTTTGGTTCTGTTCGCCGGCCGTGGGTGGCAGCCCATGATGCTCAGTCGAGCTTGAGCACCTTGCGAGCATTGTCACGAAGGAATTTCGGCCACACCTCGTCCTTGAACGGGACGTTGGGCAACTCCGCGAAGATTCGGTCGTAGCTGAGACCAGCAGGGAAGTATCCGGCGTAGATGATCTTGTCGGCACCGCGAGAGTTCGCGTAGTCGATGATGTTTTTCGGGTAGTGCTTGGGCGCAAACGCCGAAGTTGAGTAGTAGAGGTTGGGCCACTTGAGCATGAGCTTCATGGCCAACTCGGTCCAGGGCTCCGCTCCGTGGCGCATGACGAAGGTGAGGTCGGGGAAGTCGTACATGACCTCATCGATGAGCTCGACATGCTGCGGTGCGAACGGCACCCGCGGGCCGGGGATACCCGCACAGACGAAGATCGGGAGATCCATCTCGACTGCAGTGGCGTAGAACGGATACATGCGCTTGTCGTTGATTGGCGTGCGGTAGCCAGCGGGGAAGGTGCTGAGCGCGCTGAGACCGACTGTCTCATGAGCTGTTTTGATGCGACGGATCTCGGTCATCACATCGTTGGGGTCGAATTCGAGACAGGTAAGAAATCGATCGGGATGCATCTCGAGGGCGCGGACACAATCCTCGTTCTCGGGTCGGTACCCAAGCATGGCCTTCTCGATGTTGTGGCGATCGAGGTTGTCCATGAGGAACGCCACCGGATCGATGCTCTCTTCGATGTCGGGCGGGACATCTTTGAACATGTATTGCGCTGGGAAGCGGAAGTCCTTGGACTCCTGATCGCGAAGATGCGGAGCAAGGAACTTGTAGACCTCCTTGCGGTTACGACTGGGCATGCCCACGAATGTCTCGATGATCTTGATGTCGGTGGGGAATCCCATGGTGTCGTTACCTTTCGCGGCGTTCGTTAGCCGAATCTACGACAACGACGGGTCAGCGACGTACCGGTGATGCGGCTGCTCAGGCCGCGGAGGGGATTTCGGAGACCGGGACACCGGAACGAACCTCAAGGATCCACGCCTCGAGCATGAGTTCGCTCGCTCGGCGGCGGTAGGGAACTGTCAGTGGGCCGTCGGTGGCTTCGGCCCTGATGCGCAGACTGCATGCGCGAGACCGGAGTCGATGCACAGTGACGGCCACTGGCTCACTGGTCGTAGCTGGCCATGCGGCGGGCTCCGCCGGGTTGCTCGCTGCCAGAGGCTGTTCCGGACGCCGTGCCGGACGCTGTTGTGGACGCTCTGCTGGCTGGAGATGTCGTGCACGCATCATCTGCTCCCTTTCGGTTGAATCGGATCGGTGTCGGTGGATATCAATCCCTTCCATCCACTCCGATCAGATCGGCAGCAACTGCGTGAACTTAAGTGCGATTACGTCCGCAAGTGCTCACTCGGCGCTCACTGCTGCTGTGCCGCGCTCGTATCGGTGCCGGAAGAGCAAATGGGCGACGAGGCCGGCTGGGAGCGGAAGCCAGTACGAGACGATTCGATAGGCGAGTGTGGCCAGCAGCGCATCGGCCGAAGGCACGCCTGAGAGAACCAACATGGCAGTGAGACCGGCTTCCACGAAGCCGAGACCACCAGGCGTGAGCGGAATCATCGAAAGCAGTGCACTTGCGCCGTAAGCGAGCAGTACGAGACTGAGGCGCGGGCGGACACCAATGGCCATGAGGGCGGCCACCAGCGCGAAGTAGTCGAGCAACCAATTGCCCACTGAGGCGAGAAGTGCGCGCTGCCAGCGGGCGCCTAGACCCGCAACCATCTGGTCGCGCTGCATGACCAAGCCATCCGCGGTGGGTCCGCCGGAGCGGTGAAGACGACGAAGGATGGGTCGGGACACCCGCCCGAGAAAGTTTCCAAACATGCGCAACGGTCGATCATGACGGACGAGGACGTACCCGAACGCAAAGAGCGCGATGAACAGCAGGGCGCCACCCCAGGCCACCCGGTCGAGCCCGTTGGGAACAGGAGCGCCAACGATGGAGCCGAGCAGTGCAACCATCGGAAGGCAGAAAAGCACGCCATTGGAGATAATCGCGTTGGCGGTGAGGGCTGCGCCGGCCGAGCCTCGGTCGATGCCCGAGACCGACAACATGCGGAAGCCGGTGGCACCACCAACGGCAGCTCCGCCCGGCAGGACTTTGGCGACAGCATTGGAGACAAGCTGCGATGTCCCGGCCACGAACCAGCTGACTCGGGGCAGAGCGACACGGGTGAGGGCCCATGCGCAGACGTACGAGCCGCTCTCCAGGGTGATCATCACCATGAACCACAGGATGCTGACACTGCGAAGGCGTGGGACTGTGCCCCACATGTCGAGCAACTGCGGAGCAAGCCCGTACAGCGCAAACGCGGCGACCGCAAGGAGCCCCAGGCGCGCGATGACGCGCCAGAACGATGGTGTCCTCGAGGTCTGCCCGTCACTGTTGGTCAGTTCGGGGCCTTGGGCCGGATTCAGCCGAGGACACCTTTGTTCCGCAGCGCGGCGATGCGTTCGGCGTCGTACCCGAGCACTTCGGAGAGTACGTCCTCGCTGTGCTGGCCCGCGGTCGGTGCGATACCGGGGTCGGGCAACTGTGCGCCAACGACCTTGATCGGACTGGGGAGCATGTCGGCGCCGTGGGTGTCCTTCGAAAGCCACGGGAGACGGTCCTTGAACTGCGGATCATTGGCCAGGGTCTTCGGAGTGTTGACCGGGGCAAGTGGCGTGTTGTGCTCACCGCCGAAGGCCATCCATTCATCGCAGGTCTTCGTCTTGAAGATCTCGGTGAGAATGGCGAGCAATTCGCGATTGCCACGTGCGTGATCGGCGTACTTGGACCCGGGCCACTTCTCAAACAGATCCATGCGACCGATGCCATTGCAGAAGTTCTTCCAGAACTCCTGCTCTGAGGCCATGAACAGGATATGGCCATCGGAGGTCTCGTACATCTGGTAGCGCACGCCCTCCTTCATGCCTGCGGTGCCCGGTGCGCGTCGTTCGAAGTTGTCGGCGGCGTTTCCAGTGACTTCGGACTCGGGGCGTTCGTAGGCTCGGTAGGTTTCACTGCGAAGCCAGTCAACCGAAGCTGCAGCATCGGACTGAGCGATCTCCATGTAAAGGCCTTCGCCGGTTGCACGGGCGTGCAGGATCCCCGACAGGATGCCGATGGCACCGAGTAGCGGTCCGGCGTTGATGCCAACCGAGACATGTTCGGGGATGTAGCAGTAGCCCTCGTCGTCGTATGCCGGGGGCACGATGCCGGCCCAGGTGTCGTAGGCGATGCCATGGCTCGGGAGGTCGCGATAGGGGCCGGTCATGCCGTAGCCGCTGATGGTCATGAAACAGATTTTCGGATTGATCTTCTTGAGGTCCTCGAAGCCGAGACCACGTCGGGCGAGTGCGCCGGGGCGCATGGCCTCGACCACTGCATCGGCGCCGGCGACGAGCTCTTTGAAGGCCTCGACACCCTCGTCAGTTCGCAGGTCAAGGATGATGCTGCGCTTGCCGCGATTGGCATGGAGGAACAGCAGCGAGGTGTCCTCGATAATCGGCCAGGTCATCTGACGGCCGTAATCGCCGCCTGGGGCTTCAACCTTGATGACGTCGGCACCGAGGTCAACAAGATTGGTGGTGATTGAGGCGGGTCCGAGCATCGAGGCCTCAATGATGCGGATGCCGGCGAGAGGAGCGATGGTTGTCATGTCACTAATCTGACACGCCGCAGGGCGGGGCGTCATCTCCGACCGGTGGCGGACAGGTTCACCCAGCGCCGGGCCGCTGGGTCGTCGAACCGCTGTCCGATGGGGCATGATGGGGAGGTTGGGGCTCGTCACTGAGAGCGACGGGCCGATTCCGAGAGGGGACCGAAATGCGAGTAGTCGTCGACTTTGATCTGTGCGAGAGCAATGCGGTGTGCATGGGGATCGCTCCCGAGATCTTCGAGGTTCGTGATGACGATTTCCTCTACATCCTCGACGAGAACCCGTCTGAATCCATGCGAGCCAAGCTCGAGGAGTCAGTGCAGCGATGCCCGAAGCAGGCAATCTCGATCGCGGAGGACTGACACCCGCTTGCGGGTTTCGGTTCTGATCACCTCGTTCTATGGCAAAGACTGCAGTCGTCATTGGCGCGTCCCTCGCCGGGATGAACGCGGCGCGCTCCCTGCGACTTGAGGGCCACGACGGAAGCATTGTCGTTGTCGATCCCGATCAGTTCGCGCAGTACGACCGCCCACCGTTGTCGAAGCA
>CANFQA010000053.1 GCA_947449015.1 Microthrixaceae bacterium
ACAACCATGGTGGCCGCGTGAATAAGTGCGGAGACTGGGGTGGGGCCAGCCATGGCATCGGGCAGCCAGGTATGCAGCGGGAACTGGCCCGACTTGGAGGTGACACCGCCGAACAGACACAGCGCACCCACGAGAAGCAGCGTGGTGTTGGCGTGTCCGCCCAGGGCGTACTCGTTGATATGGAGAACGTTGAAGCTGGTGGCGCCAGCGGCGAAGAACGTGATGACCACGCCAACAATGAGGCCCATATCGCCGACACGGTTGGTGAGGAAGGCCTTGAGCGCGGCGTCGGTGTTCTTCTTCTCTTCCCACCAGTGGCCAATAAGCCCGAAGGAGCAGACGCCCACGAGTTCCCAGCCAACCAACATCTGCAATGTGTTGGAGGAGAGCACGTAGAACAGCATCGATGCCGTGAACAGTGACAAGAACGCGTAGTAGTGCGTGAAGCGGATGTCGCCGTGCAGGTACTCAGTGGAATAGATATGCACCAGGAGCGAGATGATGCAGACGGTGATGAGCATCAGCGCCGAGAGACCGTCGATCAGAGTTCCAACTTCGAAGTTGATGCCAGCCACGGTGAACCAGGTGGTGGTGCGCACGATCGGCGGTACCGAGGCATGCTCTTCACCGTGCTCGCCTTCTGCGGTGGCGGCGTGCTCTGTTGAAGTCGCCTCGGAGGCAACGATTCCCGATGTGGCGGCGATCCCTTCGCCAGCACCAACGGTCTCGCCAGACTCAGTGGTGGCGGCCTTGAATTCGCCAATGATGTTGGCCCCGGTCTGCGGGGTGAGACCGTTGGCGGCCACAACGTCTGCGGCCAACGTCTCGCCGGTGGGCGGATTGTTGACCCGGTTGATCCATTGGCCAGCAATGCACACCGAAAACACAAGCGCCAGCGAGATCGCCACGATGCCAATGCCAGCAGTGGCGCGGGTGCCAGCGCGCTTGCCGAAGAACAGAATGATCAGGAACGAAAACGCCATGAGCGCAGGGACGATCCAGACCTTGTCGAGGAGATTGGGGATCACGGCATCAGCCCTTCATCAGATCGACGTCATTGACGTCGATGCTCTGACGATTGCGATAGATCAATAGGACGATCGCCAGACCGACACCAACCTCGGCGGCGGCAATGGCAATGACAAACAGGGCGAACACCTGACCAGAGAGATTTGCCGGATCAGTGGCATGCCACATGGCACCAAAGGCCACGAGGTTGATGTTGACCGAGTTGAGGATGAGTTCGATCGACATAAGCACCAGCACTGCGTTGCGGCGAGCAAGCACGCCGTACACGCCAATGCAGAAGAGGATCGCTCCGAGAAAGAGGAACTGGTTGACCAGCATCAGTCCCTCCGAGCCAGGACAATGGCGCCAATGAGCGCAGCGAGCAGGAGCACCGAAATGACCTCAAACGGCAGGAGATAGGTGGAGAAGATGGAGTCGCTCACCTGAGCGGTGCGCTGAACGAGAAGATCGCCGAACTCACGCTTGCCGAAGCCATCCCAGAGCGAATAGCCCATGACGCCTGCTAGCAGTAGACCGATGACCCCAGCACCGATGCGAGCGCCCTTTGAGTTGTCAAGGTTGTCGTCGGTGCCGGTCTTTGCCCGCGTGAGCATGATGCCGAACAGGAATAACACGATGATGGCACCGAGGTACACAAGCACCTGAGTGATGGCCACGAACTCGGCGGCCAGCAGGATGTACTGCGCGGCAACGCCGGCAAGCACCAGAACAAGCCACAGTGCAGCATGCATGAGGTTCTTGCAGGTAACAACGCGCAGCGCGCCGAACACCATGAGTGCGGCGATGATGTAGAACGCGATGTTCTGGGCGACGAGGAGAGCGAGCATCAGTCCTTCGGCACCTTCCTGAGCTTGGCCTCGGAACCGGCCTCGTAGGGCTCGAACTCCGGAACGGTCTCCATCCACTGGGCAAGACGAGTCTTGTCGTGGAGAAGATCGGCGATGCGGATCTCGGAGTATTCGTGCTCCGGGCTCCAGAACAATGCATCGAATGGGCAGACTTCGACGCAGATGCCGCAGTACATGCAGAGCGAGTAATCGATATCGAAGCGGTCGAGTTCGTTCTTCTGGCGTGGCTTGCCACCTTCACGACGCGGCGGGGCGACGTACTTGTGGGCCTCAATGAAAATGCACCAGTCGGGACACTCACGTGCACACAGCATGCAGGAGGTGCAGTTCTCCTCGTGCAATGCGATGACACCGCGGGCGCGTGCCGTGGGCTCCTCGCGCTCATGCGGATAGCGGGTGGTCTGGGGACCCGACTTGAGGGTCTTGACCATCTCGCCAAACGTGACACCAAGACCCTTAATGAGACCGGGAACCTGAGGCATCAGAACACCACCTTCAGGATGGCCGTGGCGACGATATTGACGAGCGCCAGGGGAATGAGGAACTTCCAGGCGAAGCTCTGGAGCTGATCCTCACGCAGACGGGGATAGGTGAAGCGAACCCAGAAGATGATGAACGCAACGAGCATCACCTTGGCGAACAACACGGCCGGGCCGAGCACGTAGTACCAGTCGCTATTGGCCGACAACCACGGCACCGCCCAACCACCGAGGAACATGACCGCGGCGATTCCGGCGAACACGAAGGCGGTGGCGAACTCAGCAAGGAAGAAGATGAGGAAGCGGAAGCCGGTGTACTCGACCTGATAGCCGCTGACGATTTCCGACTCGGCCACTGGCATATCGAACGGCGGCTGGGTGAGTTCGGCCTGCACTGCAGCGATGAAAATAAAGAAGCCGATGAACTGGGTGAGGATGTACGGGTTGCCGATTCCGGTCCATCCGAAGATGGCCCCGCCGTTCTGGGCGAACACGATGCCGTTGAGGCTCATGGTCCCGGCCTGGATGACCACACCCATGACTGCGAGCACCATTGGCAGTTCGTAGGCGATGAGCTGACCAGCGGCACGCAGTGCTCCCATAAGGGAGTACTTGTTGGCCGAGGCCCAACCAGCCATGAGCACACCGATGACCGACAGCGAGGAAATGGCCAACACGTAGAACACGCCGACGTCGAGATCGTCGACGACAAGATGCGCTGAGGCGGGAAGTGCCACGTAGAGCAGAAGGGTGGACGCCAAAACGACCAGCGGTGCGGCCTTGAACACCCAGAGATCGGCACCGGCAGGTGCGATGTCTTCCTTCTGGATGAACTTCACGCCATCAGCGAGCAACTGAAGCAGACCGCGGGGGCCCGCTTCCTGCGGACCGAGACGGCTTTGCATCCAACTCATGATCTTGAACAGGAAGACCACACCGAGGATCAACGCGGTGGTGGGAACGACAGCGCCAACGACCAGCACCTTGATGAGGGTGGACAGCCAATAGGGCGGCGCGAAAGAGGCGAGCATCGGGGTCATCGGTCGATATCACCAAGGATGAAATAAAGGCTGCCAAGGATCGAGATGAGATCGGGAACATACGCGCCGCGGGCAACCCACGGAACGATTGAGATGTTGTTGAACGAGGCCGAGCGGATCTTGACCCGGAACGGCACCAGATCACCCTTGGACACGACGTAGTAACCCATCTCGCCCAGGGGGTTCTCGGTGGCCACATAGGCCTCACCCTCAGGAACCTTGATAATGCGCGGCACCTTGGCCATGACTGGTCCGGCCGGGATGGTGTCAAGCAGTTGCTTGACGATCTTGGCGGCTTCGCGGGTCTCCTGCAGACGCACCCACGTGCGAGCGAAACAGTCACCGTCGGGATGGGTCCAGACCTTCCAGTCGGCTTGGTCGTAGACCAGCCCAGGAGGGCACCCATCGCGACGCAGATCCCAGTCGACGCCGGAGGCGCGCAGGTTGGCGCCGGAGAGGCCGTAGCTAAGCGCAATATCAGCGGGAATGATGCCGATGCCGCGGGTGCGGCTTTGGAAGATCTCGTTGCCCACGAGCAGGTCTTCCATCTCGTCACAGAAGGCAAGGAGTTTGTCCATGGCGACATGAGAATCGGAGATCCAACCCTTGGGGAGATCGTCCTTGAGCCCACCGATGCGGTCGAAGTTCGGATGGAACCGACCACCGGTGGCCGACTCGATCTGATTCAACACGTGCTCGCGATCGCGGAAGGCGTAGAAGCCGGCCGTCATGCCACCAAGCTGCAGACCGAAGTCGCCAAGGAACAACGAGATGTTGGCAACACGCGACATCTCGAACAGGATCGTGCGGATCCATTGGGCCCGCGGCGGAGCTTCGACACCCATGAGCTTCTCGGCGGCGAGGATGAACGGCACCTCGTTGGCGAAACTGCCCAGCCAGTCGATGCGATTGATGAGCGCATTGATCTGGGGGTAGGTGCGAACTTCAACGATCTTTTCGTAGCCGCGATGCATATAGCCGCAGATGGGTTCGGCCGAGATGACCTGCTCACCATCGAGCTTGGCGACAATGCGCAACGTGCCGTGGGTGGCCGGATGCTGTGGGCCCATGTTGAGGGTCATGCCCTCAGATTCAAAATCGAGATTGACGCGGGTGTCGGTGGCCTCGGCAAGGAGGTCAGCCAGCTGGTTGGGATCGCTCACAGCGGTCATTCGGCGTCACCCTCCTCGGCGTCGGCAACTCCGGGCATTGGTTCAACATCGACAATGCCCGGCCATGGCCGCACTCGGCGGGCCAGCAGCGGAAAGTCCTTGCGCAGCGGGAACCCTTGGAAATCGGTGGGGAGATACATGTTGATGAGATTCGGGTGGCCATCAAAGGAGATACCGAACATCTCGCGGGTTTCGCGCTCATGCCAGTTGGCGCCAGCGAAAACGCCTGTCCATGTGGGCAGTGTGAGATCCCCGTCGGGCACATCGGCCTTGAAGTGGATGCCAGTAGCAGTGGCGATGTTGTACACGTGGGCGATGACCTGAAAGCGGGTCTCGCCACCGGCATATCCCTGCACGATGGGAGCAGGCTCTTTGGGCTCGGCGCCAGAGACAACGAGGTCTTCTTGGGCGTCCATGTCGCGACCGAACGGTGACGGCAGCCAGTCGATACCCGACACGTAATCAAAGAACGTGAAGCCCATGGCCTTGGCTGCTTCGGCGGCATCGCGCCACGCCGAGCGATCAACCCGGACCCAGAGATCGTCGCCGGGACGAATATGTGAGCCAAGCACTGCATCGCCAAGGCGAGCGGTGAGTTCCGCGAGAACGGCTTCGCGGGCCTCGTCAGTGATGACTTCTTCGGCGGACGCTCCAGAAGCGGTGGCGTCGGTGGTGTCAGCTGACGACAATCGGATCACCCTTCCAACGCTCAGCCATGTCCTCATGGGCAATGCGTTCCTGCAGCAGCAGGACACCTTCGAGAAGTGCTTCGGGACGCGGCGGGCATCCGGGCACGTACACATCAACCGGAATCAGCTGATCGACACCCTTGGTGACCGAGTAACTGTCCCAGTAGGGGCCACCGCAGTTGGCACACGATCCCATGGAGATGACGTATTTAGGATCGGGCATCTGCTCGTAGAGGCGAACGACGGCCGGAGCCAGCTTGTCAGTCACGGTGCCAGCAATGACTACGAGATCTGCCTGGCGAGGACTGGCCGGGAACGGGATTACTCCGAGACGCATGACGTCGTAGCGGGGCGACGCGAAGGCTGCACCCATCTCGATGGCACAGCAGGCCAGACCCCACTGGTAGGCCCAGATGGAGTACTTGCGGGACAGATTGAGCAGTTTGGACAGCGGCTTCGGAACACGACCGCTTTCGACTAGACCCATTGGAGAACCTTCTTGCGCCAGGCGTAGAGCAGACCGAGTGCGAGGATTGCCACGAACACCAGCATCTCAACGAGACCGAACGTTCCGTAGACCTCAAGCTGCGTGGCCCACGGGAACATGAACACTGCTTCAACGTCGAACATGACGAACAGCAGCGCATAGACGTAATAGCGGATCTGACTTTGCGACCAGCCGCTACCAACCGGGTCAACACCGGACTCGTAGGTCAGGTACTTCTGCTCCTGCGGCCTGGTCGGCCGGAAGATCTTGCCGATGCCGAGAAGACCCGCGCCAAGGCCTACTCCGACGCCGGCAAAAATTGCGACCGTGAGGTACTGGCGAACGAAATCGGAGTACTCAGTCATGAGATTTTGAGCCTACAGAAGGGCCGAACACGGCATGAAATCCTCTCGCGTGATCGATGACTGTGGGGCCATCGTCTGCGTGATGTTGGAACTGTGTCGTGAGGTTGATCTACCTCACGATGGTGCAACTGACTGCGAAAAACGTACTCAACCACCAGTGATGGTTGGTGTGGCGGAACTGGACTGCTGGTACTGCACGAGCGCAGGTTTCGCGTCGCGGGCTGGGTTCACGAGCAGATCCGGAACGAGCCCGAACCCGATGGTGACGATCACGCAGATCGCAAGCGCAATTCCAGCACTCGCCGGGACGTGAATGCGGGATGCGGCATCGGGCAGCGGGGCATCCGCGCCGTCGTCGCCTCCGGTCATGAACATGGCCACGATCAAGCGCAGATAGAGGAACGCCGAGACGACCGCCGAGACCATGGCAATGATGGCCAGCGGGGTGCTGTGGGCGTTTACTGCGGCAGTGATGGCATAGAACTTGGCGAAGAATCCGGCAGTGAAGGGCACACCGGCTTGGGCCAGCAGCAACACGGTGAAGGCAGCTGCAAGAACCGGATTACTGCGGGAAAGGCCCCGGTAGTCGGCAAGTGAATGATGCCCGTCGCCCCGACGTCCCACGATGGTGGCGACGCCGAACGAGCCGGCGACCATGAACGTGTAGACCGCCACATAGAAGGCAATGGCTGCAGTTCCCTCGGTGGAACTGGCCTGCAGAGCCATGAGCATGAAGCCGGCATGACTAATGGAGGAGTACGCCAGCATGCGCTTGACGTTGCTCTGCACGATGGCCAGCGCTGCACCAACCACCATCGAAAGGATGGCCAGGGCGTAGACGATGGGCCGCCAGGTGGCTCCATAGTTTGAGAAGGTGAGCACGAAGATGCGGACCAAGCCGGCGAAGGCCGCAGCCTTCACACCCGAGGCCATCCATGCCACTGCCGGAGTGGGTGCGCCGTCATAGACGTCGGGACTCCATGCGTGGAACGGCACGGCGGCGACCTTGAAGGCCAGACCAACCAGGATCATGGCGAGCCCGAGAAGCAGGAAGCCGTTATGGGTCGGCACGACTGCGGCCATGAAGTTCTTGATCTGAATCAGGTTCACCGAGCCGGTTCCGCCATAGATCATGGCAATGCCGTAGAGCAGGAACGCAGAGGAAAACGCGCCAAGCACGAAGTACTTGATGCCCGACTCCTGCGACTGCACTCGCCGCAGATGCATTCCAGCGAGCACGTAGACTGCGATGGACAGGGTCTCAATGCCGATGAACATGACAATGAGATCGTTGGCCATTGCCATCATCACGCCGCCCGATGCCGAAAGCAGCATGAGGACGTAGAACTCAGGGCCTTCCATATCCTCGCGACGCAGATAGGAGTTGGCGAGCAGGGCAGCCATGGCCACGGCGCAGCACAACACAATGGTGACGAACAGACTGAACCCGTCGACGCCAACCGAGCCGCCCACAGTGGTGAATGCCCCGGGCTGCGAATGGTTGGTGCCCCACCACAGCAACGTGTCCCAGTTCTGCACACGAGCCCAGACCGGGAGCGCACTAAGCGCAGCAGCAGCGGCGATGGCCACTGTCACCACAGCGAACAAACCCCGTGGGGCTCGACCGCGCAGGAACGAGGAGAAGGTGAGCATCAGGAGCCCACCGACCAGAAGGATCAGCAACGGCGCCAGCGCCGGCCAATCAACAGAAGGCCCTGCCACGTGGAACAAAATCTCGGATCCAGCGCCTGCGCTCGAACCAGTAGGTGCAGACGTGACCAATGGTTGGGTCTGAGCCAGCAATGAGGTGACGATGCTCATCGGATCACTCCCAACCCGGCGAGCGCATGCTCACCGTTGGAGGTCTCCGACGTGGTCCCCTCGGTGGAATGGCTACCGAGAACTTCCTTGATGGGACCCAGCTGACTGCCTCCCTGCGTGACCGGCTCATGGAAAGTGTCGACCTGCGCTTCCATGCGGGTGATGACCCGCTTCACTGACGGCTGGATGCGCTCGAGCATCGGCTTGGGATAGATGCCGAGGAACACGATAAGTACAAGCAGTGGCACCATGACCAAGCGCTCGGAGATGCGCAGATCGGGGAAGCTGGCATTGGCCTCGTCGGGTTCGCCTTGGAACACACGCTGGTAGGCCCACAACAAATAGAGCGCAGCGATGATGACGCCGGCGGCGGCGACGACAGCCCACCAACGATGAGCAACGAACGTGCCCACGAGTACGAGGAACTCGCCAACGAACCCATTGAGTCCCGGCAGGCCGATCGAGGAGAGCATCACGATGGTGAAGATGCCAGCAAACACCGGCGCCACCTTGGCGATGCCCTTGAGCTGCGAGATCTCATAGGTGTGACGGCGGCTGTAGAGGAATCCAAGAAGGATGAACAACGCGCCAGTGGAGATGCCGTGGTTCACCATCTGCATCACCGAGCCCTCGACGCCCTCCATGTTGAGAGCGAACAGACCCATGATGGCGAAGCCCATATGCGCGACCGATGAATACGCGACGAGCCGCTTGAGGTTGCGCTGCATGGCCGCGACGATGCCGCCGTAAATGATGCCGATGGCACCGATGGTGAGCATGACCGGCGCGAACCACACCGTGGCTTCGGGGAATAGTTCGAGTCCGTACCGCAGGAAGCCGTAGGTACCCAGCTTCAGAAGGATGCCGGCGAGGTCAATCGAACCTGCGGTCGGCGCCTCAGTGTGTGCATCGGGAAGCCAGGTATGGAACGGGAACGCCGGCACCTTGACCGCAAAGGCAATGGCCATGCCGAGGAACAACCAGCGACCGGTACCGGTGGCAAGGTTGTTGCTGGCGATGATCTTGGTGAAGTCGAAGGTGATCGCACCGTTGTCGCCGGCCTTGGCAAGAACAGCAAGCGCCACGATGGACACCAGCATGAAGGCCGATCCGAGCATCGTGTAGAGGAAGAACTTGGTTGCGGCATAGACCCGGCGACCATGGCCCCACTTACCGATGAGCATGTACAGCGGCACAAGCGTGATCTCGAACATGAGGAAGAACAGAAACAAGTCGAGTGACAAGAACGCACCCATGCACCCACCCATGAGGAGGGTGAGCCAGGCGTAGTAGCCCTTGGGGTCGTTGTCAGGCTTGGCCGCAAACAGGGCAATCGGAAAAAGAATGCCGGTGAGTACAACCAAAAACAGCGAGATGCCGTCGACGCCGAGCAGGAACTTGATGTCGAGTGAGGACACCCAGGTCTGCGTCACCACGAACTGGAAGTGTTCGTCGTTGGTCTTGAACTGGCAGAGCATCACGATGCTGAGCACGCCCGTGGCGAGCGCAAACAGGATGGCGATCTGCCGTGAGAGTTCGGGTCGTGAGCGCGGAATGAGCGCGAGGACTGCGGCACCCACCATCGGCAGGAAGATCAGCGCGGGCAGAATCGGGAAGCTGGTCGCTGCCGCTTCATTGGCGAGAATCACGGAACTCATGAGAACGACACCTGTGAGAGCACGAAGGCAACGATGAGTACCGCGCCAACCCCGATCATGAGGGCGTACCAGCGGACATAGCCGCTCTGAACGGTACGAAGCCGCAGGGCTCCCCCTCGGGTGGCTCGGGCGACACCGTTGACCGCACCGTCAATAACCACCTTGTCGAACAGAGCAATGAGCTCGAACCCCTTGCGACCAAGC
This sequence comes from Microthrixaceae bacterium, assembly GCA_947449015.1. Taxonomy (GTDB): domain Bacteria; phylum Actinomycetota; class Acidimicrobiia; order Acidimicrobiales; family Acidimicrobilacustridaceae; genus Acidimicrobilacustris. Next base: position 9,793 of record CANFQA010000053.1, read on the forward strand.
CCGCCCATGAAGTTGGTGATCGAGGAATCGATGTACCACCCATTGGCGAACAGCGGAAGCTCGATCCGGCGAGCATCGACCTTGTGCTTCATGTAGACGGCATACGCAATGGAAATGCCAACAAGAGCAACAACGGTCGAGGTGAGCAGTTCGACTGCGAGCTGAACCCCGGAAAGGTGAAGTTGTGTCTGGGCTGCGCCCACCACCGGCTCCAGCCAGCGGTTGAGGAACTCAAGATGCTCAGTGAAAGGAAGATTGAGCAGGCCAGCGATGGCCGCGAAGAATGCCAGCACGATGAGCGGGATGGTCATGGTGCGGGGTGACTCATGAGGCACAAGTCCGTGACCGGCATGCGCGTCGTCATGCGCATCGTGGGTCGCAGCAGCATCTGCGGCGACCTCAGCTGATTCATGACTGGTCTCATGCGCAAGCTTGTTCGCCAGTTCGGCCTCCTGCGACTCGCTCCAGCGAGCTTCACCGAAGAACACCATGAACACCTGGCGGCTCATATAGAACGCGGTGAGAAGAGCAGTAACGAGACCGATGACGTAGAGCACCACGCTCTTATGCAGGGCATAGGCGAGGATGTCATCCTTCGACCAGAAACCGGAGAACGGCGGCACACCGGCAATGGCCAACCACCCGATGATGAAGGTGATGGCGGTGATCGGCATGACCTTGCGCAGCGCACCCATGCGACGCATGTCCTGCTCATCGTGCATTCCGTGAATGACCGAACCAGAGCCGAGGAACATGCAGGCCTTGAAGAAGGCGTGCGTGATCATGTGGAAGATGGCCGCGCTATAGCCGCCGACACCCACGGCGAGGAACATGAAGCCAAGCTGACTCACGGTGGAATACGCGAGCACCTTCTTGATATCGGTCTGCGCGATGGCGATTGTGGCCGCAAGGAACGCTGTGGCCACGCCGACACCGGCAATGACCCACGGCAGCCATGACGCCGATGCAGCGATGATGGGATTGACCCGCACCATGAGATAGACGCCAGCGGTGACCATGGTGGCGGCGTGGATGAGCGCGGAGACCGGAGTCGGGCCAGCCATGGCATCAGGCAGCCAGATGAACAGCGGGATCTGGGCGGACTTGCCCATGGCCCCGATGAACAGCATGAACACGATCAACGTGGCAGTGGTCTGGGCGAGTCCGCTGGCCTTTGGCAGGAACTCGACGTACTTCACCGTGCCGAATGCGAGGAAGGTGACAAACGTGCCGACCATGAAACCCCAGTCGCCAACACGGTTGGTGATGAAGGCCTTCTTGCCGGCGCTGGCGTTGGCGTCCTTTTCGAACCAGAAGGAGATGAGGAAATACGAGCACGCACCCACACCTTCCCAACCGAGGAACGTGAGCACGAGGTTGTCGCCCATGACCAGCATGAGCATTGAGAACACAAACAGATTGAGGTAGGTGAAGAAACGCGGGAATCGGCTGTCGCCGTGCATGTACCCGATGGAGTACAGGTGGATAAGCGCCGCAATCCCCGTGACGAACAGGATCATCGCCATCGAGAGCGGGTCAAGCAGGAAGCCGATATCGACCGAGAAATGGCCGGCCGAGAACCAGTCGAACAACTTCATCGAGTACGTGTGCTCGGGTTCGTTCCAGAGTCCGGCGAACACCACCAGTGCAGTGAGGAACGAACCGGCCACCGCGGCGGTACCGATCCACCCGGCATAGGGCTCGCCAATGCGCTTGCCCAGCAGAAGCAGAAGCAGGAAACCGGCGAGTGGGAGCGCCGGGATGAGCCACAGAAGGCTGACCATGGTTGCTAACCCCTCAACAGTCGAAGGTCGTCGGCATTGGCATTGGGACGGCGGCGGGCCATGGCCACGATCAGCGCCAGGCCGATCACGACCTCAGCGGCTGCGACCACCATCACGAAAAACACAATCACCTGTCCAGAAATGTCATCGAGCATCTTGCCGAAGGTGACGAAGGTGAGATTGACCGCGTTGAGCATGAGCTCGACGCACATGATCATGACGAGTGGGTTGCGGCGTACCAACAGACCCACGCCACCGATGGCGAACAGAATCGCCGAGAGGGCGAGATAGGCAAGCGGGAGGTTCGGGCTCATCAGTGTGCCGCCTCCTCAGTGGTCACGGTCAACGGGTCATCGCCCATCTCGGTCATAGATTCCGGCTCCGGGATCGGTTGGAGGTCCTTGGGGCGGCGGGAGAGCAGGACTGCTCCGACCACCGCGATGGTGAGCAGACCGGCGGTGATCTCCAGCGCGAATACGTAGGTCGTAAACAACTGCTGACCGATCTGCACCACGTTGGCAACAGTCGGCGAAATCGCAGCGGTGGCAGAGTGGGCACCGGTCACAGCGGCGTCCTTACCGATGATGATCACCGCAAGCACAGCC
>CANFQA010000054.1 GCA_947449015.1 Microthrixaceae bacterium
CGGAGGGTTATATCTCGATCTGGGTGGTGTCCTGCAGTCGGTTCGTACCGCGCTTGATGACGCCGGCATCAGTGCGCTCGACTCGATTGATCTCTCGGGCATCAGCGTGAAGATCTTGTTGATTGATGCGCCCGGACTCCAGAACGTGCGCACTACGGTCAAGGCGCTCAAGGTTGCCGTCATTGTCCTACCGGCGATCGCGTTGTGTTGTCTCGCGGCTGGACTGCTCATTGCGCGGCGGCGGTGGGTCGCCATGTTCGGGCTCGGCGTGGGTGTGCTCGTCGGCGCCGCGACGGTGCTTGTCGTTGAGTTCTTCGGACACCAACGCGCTATTGATGCACTTGTCGGTGGCGTGCTTGATCGCGGGGGAGCCGAGGCAGTTGTGAATCATGTGACTTCCAGCCTGCGGCCGCTCATGGTGCTGTGGGCCCTCATCGGGGTTGCTATCGCTGCGGTCAGTGGTGCGATCCTGGTCATGTGGGAACGCCGACGCGCCCGGATCATCACGGACGCGATCTGATGGAGCAGTGGGGGCCTGAGCGGATCGACGCTCTTGTCGACCGGCTTGCTGTGGCGATGCCCGCTGAGGATCTCACCGCCGACGAAGTGTTCACCGCTTGCTACGATCAACCCGGCGTGGTGTTGGCCGATGATGAGGGTGTCGTGGCAGTCGGAGTCGGACGAGCCACTGACGGCGAGGTCATCGCATCGATACGTCTTCTCGCCGCGTCCTTGGAACCGACTACTGATCGTCTGCTTGATGCGGCCGAGCAGTGGGCCCGAGCTCGGGGCGCATCACGTCTTGAGATGGGTGGCGCGCTGCCATTTCCACTCTGGCCCGGTATTGATGCCAACCACCCTGCGCTGGCCGTGATCTCGCGACGGAACTACCTCGATCATGGCGGATTCGTTGCGCATGCCGTACCAGCGACGTTCCGGGCTGAGCCGCCAGTGGATGTCGATGTTCGTCGTGCTTTTCGTGATGAGGATGTCGTTGCCGTGGCCATCGCCGCGGCTGCGAATTGGCCCTGGTGGTCCGATGAGATCGCTCGGGCACTTGAGCATGGAACCTGCCATATGGCGACAGTGATCTCCCCAGAAGCGGGGGAGCAGGTAATCGGTCTCGGGTGTCATTCGATTACCAGAGCCACATGGCTGGGGCCGCTTGCCGTCATCGACTCTCATCGCCGCCGTGGTGTTGGTCATGCGCTGCTTGGTCAGGTTTGTCGCGATCTCATGATCGCGGATTTCCCGCAGACTGAAGTCCATGGGGCGGCTTCGGTTGCATTTGAACAGTTCCTGGTGGCCGCGGGATCGACGCAGATTCGCCAGTATCGACGCATGGTGCTTGAACTCCGCTGAGTTCGAAGGTTCGGGCGCGTCCAGTTCAATTGCGTGTCAGCCGCGCTGTTTGTCGATCAAGGTTTAGAGCGACTGCGAGCGTTGGAGATCGCGCAGGTCGCGGTAGCTGATGAGCACAGCCCCGCTTCGCTCCACCATTGCCGCCAGCCGTGAGTCGTGGCACAGCAGGTGGAGATCGTCGACCCGTGCTGCCCAGGCTGTATCGAGCGCGCGCAACTCGGGTGTGTCAGTTGCAGGATGGGCGTAGAGCTCGGTGACACCTGGCGGAAGATCGAACAGAGCTGTTTCGATGGAGCGTCGGCTACCGACGCCGCCGACGTAGACGAAGTGATCAGGAAAGAGCACTCCTTCTTCGGCGGCGAGTTCTCGGAACGGAAACCCGATGGACTTCTGAGTCGACGCCCCCGAGAGACGCAAAGGAAGAGCGAACTCCACTGCGAGATCGAGGTAGATGTCGAAGAACTCGGGGCGCAGCTGCATCGCTCCCATATGAGAGTCGAGGTGGGTGACATCGAAGCCCCACAGAATTGCTCGCTCGATCTGGGCGCGACATTCGCGTCGCACTTCATCAAGATCGGCGTGGTCCCAGAGATCAGTGACGGTGCGGGGGAATCCACCATCGCCATCAAGCAGCGATGGTGCATGGGTGATGGGGCCCCAGCGGTAGCGATCTTGTTCGGCGTTGAGCGTGAGGTGCACACCAATGTCTTCGCCGCTGTAATCGGCGGCGGCAGCCCGGGCCCATGGGCACGGAACCATGAGGGTGGCACTGGTGGCTAGACCAAGGCGGAGCGATTCGTACGCCCCGGAGTTGGCGGCCTGACAGAGCCCGAGGTCATCGGCGTTGATGATCACAAGGCGGGCGTCAGGGGCATGGCCGAGGCGTTCGGCGAGCGAGGTCACGGCCCAACGCTACCGTCCTGCGCGTCGTCATTTCGTGCTGAGGGGTTTCCCGGGGCCTCCACAGACCTTCCAGAGCCCTCGCGGCGCTGCTCGGGCAGCGGCCGCAGCGGCGCTGAACTCCGAAGCGTGGGCGCCGTTGGGGGCGATGGTGAGCACGTCGGCGTAGCCGTCGGTGACCAGACTGAGGTTGATGAACAGGCCGTCATCGCGGTGCACGTATGCGAGGGTGCGACCAAACGTGTCGTGGGTTTCACGGTCAGCTTCGAGGTGCACGACGGTGCCCACTGGGAGTAGCTCGGTCGTTCGCTTTGAGGCTTCGGCGCCGTAGCACTGCACCGGCTTGCGCGGATCTTTGGTTTCTGGAGTGTCGATGCCGAGGAGTCGGATTCGGACCACGTCATGACCGACACGGACATCGATGGTGTCGCCGTCAATGACCCGTACAACGGTGGGCTGCGCAGAATAGGGCGACCCGGACGATCCGAACATCGCGGTGAGACACCACCCCACGAGCACGGCGAGCGCGATGAACGCACCACTCAAAACGATGATGGCTGCTGTGCGACGGTGTCGCAGTGAACGGCGTTCGCGACGGGTCAGACGCAAAGCGACCTCCTGGTGGCGATTCCACTGCGTGAGGCAGTTCGGAACGGACAGTGGCCGCCGCAGCAGCGAGGTGGTTCAGCGCCAGATAGTCACGCGCCAGGTAGTCAAGCGCGAGGTGGTTCAGCGTGAAGCCGAACGATGGCGAGACAAGTCCGGCTCGGGATGAACCGTGGCCGGGCCGATCAGATGCGTTCGATCAGTGTGCCGGTTCCGAGGCCGCCACCGCAGCACATGGTCACAATGGCCCGGTTGCCCCCGGTGCGCTGCAGCTCGTGCACCGCCTTGGTGAGTAGCACCGTGCCGGTGCCGCCAAGCGGGTGACCGAGGGCGATGGCCCCACCGTTGGGGTTGACTCGGTCGATGTCACCGTCGAGTTCGCGCTGCCAGGCGAGCACGACTGAGGCGAAGGCCTCATTGATCTCGAACAGATCGATGTCGTCGAGGGTGAGGTTGTTGCGCTCGAGCAGGGTGCGGGTGGCATCGATGGGCCCGGTAAGCATCAGGACTGGATCGACACCGACGAGGCAGGTGTCGACGATGCGGGCGATGGGGGTGAGGCCAAGTTCAGCGGCGCGCTCGGCGGTCATCATGAGCACGGCCGAGGAGCCATCGGAAATCTGCGATGAGGAGCCAGCAGTATGCACGCCGTCTTCGCCGACCACCGGCTTGAGCCCCGCAAGGGTGTCAATGGTGGTGTCTCGCAGACCCTCGTCGCGTGCGACATGGTGGGTGCTGCCGTCGGGCTTGCCGTCCTCGCCGAGGTTGGGGGCATCGATCTCGACAAGCTGGGTGGCGAAGCGGTCCTCGGCCCATGCTTGGGCGGCCAGTTGCTGGGAGCGCAAGCCGAACGCATCGGTGTCGGCCCGGGTGATGTTCCACTTCTTGGCGATGCGCTCGGCACCTTCGAACTGGCTCGTGTACTCGTACTGTCCGAAGTAGCTCTTGGGTACTGGAACGCCGAGATCAAGCGGTCGGGCAACGTTGGAGCCGATCGGGACCTTGCTCATCACCTCGACGCCACCGGCGACGGCAACGTCGACCACGCCAGAGGCCACAAGGGCATACGCGATGTCGGCAGCCTGCTGGCTGGAGCCGCACTGGGCGTCGACCGTGGTGGCGGCTACCTCGAGGGGCAGGCCGGCGGTGAGCCATGCGGTGCGGGCCACGTTAAAGGCCTGCTGACCGATCTGGCTCACGCAACCGCCGACGACCTGACCGACGGCACCGGGATCAACTCCCGTGCGCTCGAACAGCGCCTTGAACGACTCGCCGAGCAGATCGGCTGAGTGCATGGTGGACAGGCCTCCGTTGCGGCGCCCCACCGGGGTGCGAACGGCATCAATAATCACGACATCACGCATAGTCGGCATCGTAGGCGCTCGACGCTCAGGCCGCTGTGGTGTGCCCGCTACGGGACGTGTCAGTGCTGGCCTCAATCGTCGCCGGTTCGGTGAAGGAACGACTTCGGCGCGCGTGCTCGAGCGCCGCTCGGGCCAGCGCAATGCCGGACCGACCGGCGGCTTTGGTCGAGGCATCGAGCTGCCAGTCCGGACTATGGCGCACGTCTGGGGAGGGGCTTGTGCCTGTGTCTGGCTGTCTGCCTGGCTGTGTGTCTGGCTGTGTGCCTGGCTGTGTGCCTGGCCGTGTGCGTGGCCGTGTGCCTGATGTTGGATTGGTGATGCGGAGGTGCAGTTGGTTCTCCATGTCCCAAGTGTGCGCACCGGGTGTGACAGTCCCCCGGGGCGGGTGGTTCCTTCCCGCCGGTTTACGATCTGGCGGTGGACTCTCGTCAATGGCTCGGTATCCGGCCTACCCATAACCCGATGCGCTGGTACCTGCCGGTCACCGAGGGCATCTGCAGCGGCCTTGGCACCCTGTTCGGGGGTTGCGGGCTCGGAGCGGCCATTGACGTGCTCGAGCAGACCACGGGACGTCCGGTGGTCTGGGCCTGCGCTCAGTACCTCAACTACACCCGCCCGCCGTCGGTGGTTGACCTCGATGTCCATATTCTCGCTGAGGGCCGCACCACCACACAGGCCCGTGTGACTGGACAAGTTGGCGACACACCCATCTTTACCGTGAACGCGTCGCTCGGTAGCAGGGAAATGCCTGAGGAGGGACAGTGGATCACAGCGCCGGTTGTTCCCCGCCCTCAGGATTGCCCGCAACGTGAATTGCATTTCGACCCGGGCGCCACAATTTCCAGCCGCCTTGAGCAACGCATCGCCATCGACGCCCCTGGCTCGGGACGCAGCGCGTTCTGGATCCGCATGCCCGATCTTCTCGAGGTGTCGGCAGCATCGCTTGCGGTTCTCGGCGATTTCGTGCCGATGGGTCTCGGTCAGGCAGTTACGACTGAGATCAACTCGAACAGCCTCGACAACACCATTCGCATTATCAACATCGTCCAGTCGGAATGGGTACTGCTCGATGTCCGCATTGAAGCTGTTGCCCGTGGATTCGGACACGGCCACCTCTACTTGTGGGCGCAGGACGGCACGCTTATGGCCACCGCCAGTCAGTCCGCCATGATTCGACCCTGGAAAGGCTGAACCAATGAACGCGTACAACGGCTATGGCATCACCATCCCGCTCGACCGCGTTCCACTGCATGAGCAGCGTGCATGGATCGAGGAACTCGCCGCAGCGGGGTACACCGACGCATGGTCGGCCGAGACTGACGGCACCGATGCATTTACGCCGCTTGTCCTTGCCGCACAGTGGGCACCCTCGCTCCGTCTTGGAACCGCCATCGTGCCGGTGTTCACCCGCGGACCAGCGCTCATTGCGCAGAGCGCGGCCGCTCTGGCTCAAGCAGCACCGGGGCGCTTCGTGCTCGGCCTGGGAACGTCTTCCGATGTGATTGTCTCGCGTTGGAACGGTGTGGCCTTTGATGAGCCCTACAAGCGCATGCGTGACACCCTGCGATTCGTTCGCGCTGCGCTCACTGGCGACAAGATCACCGAGACCTACGACACGTTCTCGATTCGTGGGTTCCGACTCACCGCCGTGCCCGAAAAGCCCGTCCCGATTCTTGTCGCCGCGCTGCGTGAGGGCATGTTGAATCTCGCCGGCCGCGAGGGTGATGGCGCCATCATCAACTGGCTGTCAGCCTCCGATGTCGCCCGCGTGGCGCCGATCGTCCGAGCCCATGGTGACGACAAGGAGATCGTGGCCCGAATATTCGTCGTGCCCTCAGAAGACACCGAAACCGTTCGGGCTCAAGGTCGCTTTGCCATTGCTGCATATCTGAATGTTCCGGTTTATCGGGCGTTCCACGAATGGTTGGGGCGCGGCCCGCAACTTCAGGGCATGTGGGATGCATGGGCAGCGGGGGACCGGGCGAAAGCACTCGAACTCATTCCCGATGAGGTTGTGGATGATCTCATCGTGCACGGCTCGCCGGAGCAGTGCCGTGCACACATCCAGCGCTACATCGACAACGGCGTCACCACGCCGGCACTCGCCGTGCTGGGCTTGGCTGGTGTGGACGTGCGTACGGCTGCCCGCGAACTGGCGCCGCGGTAGCCATCAACGCTGGTCGATTCACGAGCAACGCAGATTGCTCGGTTCCGAGCAGGTCAGAGCAGGTCAGATCAATCGCATCTGTTCTGTTCGGGCGGCGCGCTCAGTGAGCGATTCCCAAGTGATGCCCCCACGAGGGCCAACGATGCGTACTTCGACCAAGTCGATGGGAATGGCGCGCAGGCCACCTCTTCCGTCGCGCACGCTGAGCGATCCGTCAGCCTCGCGTCTGGCCACAGTGGCTTCCTTCCAACGTTCGGTGTCACGCCGACGGAAGCGCACACGGTCGCCGGCGGTGAGGCCAAGCATGGTGAGGGCCGGGTCGGTGAGTCCAGCAGGTCGATCGGTGACTGACTGACGTTTGGCGGCGGGACGGCGGGCGGGGGGCATGGTCAGGCGCGTTCAGAAGCTGGGGTGATTCCGGCGGCGGCGACGAGCGTGTCGTCGATCACCTGCTGACGATTCTCTCCCCAGGGCATTGGCATGATCACCGGGACCTCGACACCGGCATCGACGTAGGCCTGCACGGTGGATCGGACATGCGCAGCATCACCGAGCACGTCGATGGCGTCGACCATGCGATCAGAAACCGCAGCGATTGCGCCATCACGGTCGCCGGCTCCATGGCGCTCGCGGATCTCGGCTACCTCGTCGGCGAATCCGGCCCGAATGAAATTGTCGGCATAGGAGTCGACCACGGCGTAGGAGAAGATGTCGCGGCGGCCACGGATGAGATTGGGCTCGCGCTCGGTGACGCCGACGTGAACGTAGGCGTACACGGTGGCATTACCGCCGCGCCGGACCTGTTCGACCGACCAGGGAACATGTGAGGCAGGCAGGTAGTTGAGAAGCACCCCATCGGCGAGCTCGCCGGCCATCTCGAGCATGCGCGGATTAAGCGCCGCAAGAATGATGCGAGGACGGCGTTCGCCCGGATCGATGCCGAGACGAAATCCCTTGACTTGGTAGTAGTCGCCTTGGAACGTGACTTTTTCGCCACTGAGACACTCGCGAAGCAGCGTGAGGTATTCGCGGGTTTGGGCGAGCGGCCGTGACCCGTAGGTGGCCCCGTGCCAACGGTTCACGACTGCGGGCGACGAGATGCCCACGCCCAACAGGATGTCGCGCTCGGGATGGAGGGCTTGAAGGGTGGCTGCACCCATGGCAGTGACTGCCGGCGTACGCAACTGCAGCGCGAGCACCCCGGTGCCAAGCGAGAGGTTCGGTTGTGCCGCCCCGACGGCGGCGAGTGTGGCGAATGCCTCCATCCCCACCGTTTCTGCCACCCAGAATGAGCTGTAGCCCAAAGCGGTTGCCCGCTCGGCGGCGCGCAGACCAGCGGCGGGACCCAGCGCGGAGAAGCTGGCGAAGGTGAGGCCGATCGGTTGGGTTGAAGTGGCCGCCGCAGCAGGGGGGGTCTCGCTCATGACGCCCGACGCTACAGCCGGCCGGTGACAGGTCCGATGGATTGGCCCAGTCGCACCCGCGTCGGGGGCTCCGAAAGAAGTCAGAAGAATTGCGCCGCCTGAAACACGCGCGTCACGGCTTTGCCTCTACGATGCGGAGAGCAGTTCCGACCATTCGTCTGCAAGCGGCCCCGGCCACGACAGGAGACACCATGACTGAAACTCAAGAGCTCGATGCCACCATCGCCGAAGCCCTCTCCATCATTGATGGGGCCCTTGGTGAGATGCTCAACCGTGAGCTCGTGAGTACCAGCGAGGTCGCCGACCTCCTTCTTGATGTCCGCACCATCCTGAAGCACGACACGGCGGTTCTGGCCACGAACTGATCCAGTCCGGGTTCTGCCCGGTCTTGGAGTTCCTGCAAGGGGCGTGGCTTCGTGCCGCGCCCCTTCTGCATTCTGAGGAACGTTGATTCTCGGCAGTCAGCACTCTCGGCAGCCAGCACCGTCGGGAACGGCACCGTCCGGAACAGCACCGTCCGGAACGGCACCTTCCGGAACAGCACCTTCCGGAACAGCACTGAGAATGGTTTGACTCAGCGATCGAGGCTGGTGTGCTTGAACTCGTTGAGCGCCGGCCACTCGGCGAGCAGTCCGACAATTTTTTCGATGGACCGCCGCGCATCAGCACCATCGGTAGGCAGGTCCATGAGGCGCACGAATGCGGCGCGACCTTCGGCCATGAATGTTGGGACGCCCCAGACGTCAAGTTCAGTTGCCACCCGGGTGTGTTCGTCGCGGATGATTTCCAGTGGTCGTCCAGTGGCGATCTCCACAAAGACCGGATCGGAATCAACGCCATTCGCTTCGAGTAAGGCTCGAAGAACTGGCTCATCTCGGAGTTGGGCGCCATCTGCGTGGCGGGCCTCGAACAGCGCTCGGTGCAGCACGGGGAACAGGTCAGGCTGGGTGTCACGCACGACGACTGCAGCCTGCAGGGCGAGGATGCCGGTGTCGTCCTGGGGGCGTTCCCAGATGGGCGCCTCGCCCTCCTCGACGTGCACCTGTCCGAGAGAGAACGGAACGAAGTCGACCTTCCAGTCGGCGCCGTCAAGGAGTCCGTCGACAATGTGCTTGTGCACGATCCGGGCGAAGGGGCAGCGGTAGTCCCAGGTGATGCCGAAGTGAAGGGTCATGGTGTGTGGAACCTCTCAGTGAGCGGAATTGTTCCGCATTGCCGATGCGGAGCGTTCAGCGGTTGCGATAGAGCGGCCAGAGCTTGCGAGCCACTGCCCCGAGGGTGAGGCCGACGGCAACGCCACCGACCACATCGGACGCGTGGTGGATGCGCACATGGATGCGGCTGGCGGCGACTAAACCGCCAAGCCCAAACAGCGCGACTTTGGTCGGACGACTGGAGCGCTGGCTGAGCAGGATGCCGGCGACCATGGCCGTGCTCGAATGTCCGCTGGGAAAACTTGTGGTGAGCGGGATACGCATCTTGTGGGGGCGGGGTTCCTGCACCACGGGTCGTTCGCGCTTGAAGCGGGACTTGATGACGCCATTGAGAATGACTGACTCCGCGGCGAGGGCAGCGGCGAATCGCCACGCGGCTCGTTCGTCCTGTTCGGAGCGAAGGCCGCGCACAAACGCCAGCAGGACCCAGATCAGACCGAAGTCGCCGAGTTCAGTCAGTGCGTAGAGGATGCGGTCGGCGGGTTCTGTTCCCCGGAGGTGATCGAACCATCCATCGACAACGGCATCGAAGCGATCGATGGCGGAGAGGTTGAGGACCGGTTGGTCGAGCTGCGATTCAGTCTCGGGGGGAGTCACGGGAGAGGACTCTAGGGGAGGGGGGTCGGGTGGAGCACAGGGAGGGCTTATGTGTCCTTGCGGCTTGCTCGCAGGGTTGCGGCGGTCGCAATGCCCAGTTCCAGTGATCCGCCCTGTTCTGGGCAGTACTCGCGGTAGTCGCACCACTTGCAAAGCGGCGAGACCCGCGGCTGGAAGTTCTCGCGTTCGCACGCGGTTGTGATGGCATCCCAGATGGCACCGACCTTGCGTTCGATGCCACGGGTGGATTGGTCAGTGGGGAGATCAGAAACGACCTTCTGATCGCCGAGATAGAGAAGCTGCACGCGCGTGGGGCGCTGGCCGTAGTTCTTCTCGACGAGATACGAGTAGACGTGGACGCCCACCATCCGTGATTGTGCATATTTCGGATTGGGTGATTTGCCGGTCTTGTAGTCGGTGACGACGAGATCACCGTTGGGGCTGGTTTCGAGGCGATCGATAATGCCCCGCAACAACATGCCGTTGGTGGGGTTGGTGTATTCGAGGTGCAGTTCGAGACCGGACGGTTCGATGGAGGTCGGGTCCTCGACGTTGAAGTAGGCATCGACCAGACGATCGGCATCGGCGAAGAACTGGTCATGCTCCTCGGTCGGCAGCGCGAGTTCGATCCACTCGGGGTCGCCGGGCAACTCGGAACTGGCCTCAGCAAGGCATTGCTTTGCCGCGGAGCGATCGCGCGCAGCTGCATCGAGTGTCATGAGTCGTTCGAGCGCAGAGTGCACGAGCGTGCCCTTCACTGTGGCCACGGTGGGCTTGGAGGGCATCCGTTCAATGGCTTCGAACCGGAAGGCCAGCGGGCAGTCGGTGAACGAAGAGATCTTCGACGGTGACAGTGAGGAGGGGAGCGGAAGGGCCATGGGGCCACGCTACGCAGAACCAGTGACAGGCCGCGGCGCGGGTGTCGCGATCTACGTGCTGCTACGCGAACGCAGCGGCAATCGATCGAGCCACGAACTCAGGATCTTCGAGGGGGCCGAAATGCGCCAGGGATGGAATCGATTCAACCACGGCATCGGCGAGATTCTCGGCGATGGCCCTGCCGAACACTGCGGGAACGGTCTCCTCGATACCAAGGGCAATGGTGACCGGACAACGCACTGAGCCGAGATCCAGGAATGCCTGATGGGCCGAACCAAGGGCGTAGACCTCAGCTTCGTTCTCGGGTCGGCACTTCAGTGTGATGAGCCCATCGTTGGTAAGAGCGAAACCGTGCTCGACGTACGCCTTCAAGGCATCGGGATGCAGCGTGGAGAAGGGAAGCTTTGCCGCGTAGTTGGCAACAGCTTCCTCGACGCTGTCGAAGGTGTCGCGTCGCCGGCGCGCGCCGTTGGAGAGGGGATTGTCGCCATTGCGTCCGGTTGCGTACTCCGGCGGCATGACCACTGGTTCGTAGAGGTAGAGAGCTCGGAACGTCCCCGGTCGTCGTTGTTCGGCCAGAAGCAGGGCGGCACCACCTTTCGAGTGGCCGACGCCGAAGGGCTGTTCGAGGCCGAGTGCATCAATGACGGCAAGTACATCATCGGCGAAGCCCTCCCACTCGAGGGGTCGGCCGACAGGGGCATTGGAATCGCCGTGCGCGCGCATATCGAGCGACCATTTTTTGTACTGCGGAAGGTGTCGGGCAAGTGGCTCCCAGACGCGTCCGTGGAATCCGGTTGCGTGGGC
>CANFQA010000055.1 GCA_947449015.1 Microthrixaceae bacterium
AACACCACGCTGCTTCTCGTGGGTGCGCTGTGTCTGTTCGGCGGTGTCACCTCCAAGTCGGGCCAGTTCCCGCTGCATACCTGGCTGCCCGATGCCATGGCTGGCCCCACCCCAGTCTCCGCACTTATTCACGCGGCCACCATGGTTGTCGCCGGTGTGTATTTGATCGCCCGTCTCTACGGCGTGTTCTTCACCGGTCTCGGCATTGGTTCGAGTTCGCTGCATTACGTGGCCTTCATTGGTGGCTTCACCACGATCATCGGTGGCCTACTGGCGTTCGTGCAGACAGACCTCAAGAAAGTGTTGGCCTACTCGACCATCTCCCAGCTGGGGTACATGGTTATGGCACTTGGCGTCGGCGCGTGGACCGCAGGTGTGTTCCACCTGTTTACCCACGCGTTCTTCAAGGCCTGTCTGTTCCTTGGTGCTGGTTCGGTCAGCCATGCCTGCCATCACACCTTCGATATGCGTGAGATGGGTGGGCTTCGCAAGAAGATGCCCATTACGCACGCAACGTTCCTTGTGGCCACCCTTGCGCTCGCCGGCATCTTCCCGCTCGCTGGCTTCTGGTCCAAGGACGAAATTCTCGCCGGGGCCAACGCTGGTCAGCAGAACGCGTACACGCTCATGCTGGTGTTCGGTCTCATCACGGCCTTCCTCACTGCCGCCTACATGGGTCGTGCCTACTGGATGACCTTCTGGGGCGAGTACCGCGGTCATGCCCATCCGCATGAGTCGCCCAAGGTCATCACTGTTCCGCTTGTGATCCTTGCGGTGTGCGCAGTGTTCCTCGGCTTCACAAACTTCCCGACGAACTTCTTCGGGGTTCATCTGCCTGGTGGCGTCACCACACGATTCGAGCACTACATCGAGCCGACATTCGCCTTCCCGACGCTGCAGCACGCCGAGTTCACACCGTGGCTGGCAGTCGTCTCCACCATCCTCGCTGCTGGCGGTTTGTTCATCGCCTATCTGTACTTCGAGAAGAACCGCGGTCCGCACGGTCTCACGCAGCGCAACAAGATGGCGCGAGCGGGGTACACGTTCCTTGAGAACAAGTACTACCTCGACGTCCTCTACACCGACATCATCGCCGCCGACACAAAGGGGCCGCTCGCCAGAGCTGCTTACTGGTTCAACATGTTCGTGCTCGACGGCGTAGTCAATGGTCTGGGCACCGGCGCCCGAAAAATCGCCGGGTTCGTCTATCGCGATATCGACCAGCTCGTGCTGGACGGCATCGTGAATGGTTCAGGTTCGGTGTCGGAGAAATCCGGCCAGATCCTGCGTCATGTCCAGACAGGAAAAGTCCAGCAGTACGCCGCCATCCTTTTCGCCGGTGCAGTTGTTCTTGCCGGCGTCTTCGTGTTCGTCATCTAGGAGCTCAGGACCAACTCGATGAAAGACTTTCTCAACAGCTGGGGCTTGAGCCTCGCCGTCTTCCTTCCGCTGATCGGTGCGCTGATCATGCTGCTCATTCCGAAGGCCCGGGAGGGGTCGCACAAGGTCATTGCCTTGGGCACCTCGCTGATCGTGGCATTCCTCGGCGTGCTGCTGCTGGCCAACTTTGACTACGACAAGAGCGGCACGCTCCAGTTCGTCGTCGACAAGGCGTGGATCCCGCTGATCAACAGCCGTTACATCGTGGGCATTGATGGAATCTCGCTGCCCATGATCGCCCTGACGCTGCTGGTGGTGCCGCTGTGCATCATCTACTCGTGGAATCACTTCCCCGAGCCGCGTAATCCCAAGGCGTTCCTCATCCTGATCCTCATCCTTGAGACAGGCATGATCGGTTCGTTCATCGCCCAGGACCTCATTTTGTTCTTCGTCTTCTTCGAGGTCGTTCTTCTCCCGATGTACTTCCTCATTGGCGTGTGGGGCGGCGAGAAGCGTCAGTACGCATCACTCAAGTTCTTCCTGTACACGCTGTTCGGCTCAGCGCTCATGATCGTGAGCTTCCTGGCGCTGTACTTCCTGTCCGACAAGGTTGACGTCGGTGGCACTCTGATGCACACCTTCGATATGCGCCAGCTCCCAGCGCTGGCCACTGGTATCTCAACCGGTGCTGCGCTGTGGATTTTCGGTGGCATGTTCATGGGCTTCGGCATCAAGGTTCCGATGTTCCCGTTCCATACCTGGCTGCCTGACGCCCACACCCAGGCGCCCACGGTCGGTTCGGTCATCCTTGCTGCGGTGCTGCTCAAGCTCGGCACCTACGGCTTCATCCGCATTGCTATTCCGATTCTTCCGCATGCGGCCGAGAAGTGGGCACCGTTCATCGGTGTGCTCGCAGTCGTCGGCATCATCTATGGAGCGCTGTGCTGTCTGGCCCAGACCGATATGAAGCGCCTTATTGCCTTCTCCTCGGTCTCGCATATGGGCTTCGTCATGTTGGCCATCGCATCGCTCACCAGTTTCGGTATGAGCGCCGCCATCTTCGGCATGGTCGCTCACGGTCTCATCACCGGCATGCTCTTCTTCGTGGCTGGTTCCACCAAGGAGCGCTTCCATACGCTCGATATCGCCCGCCTCGGCGGCATGCTCAAGCAGATGCCACATATGGGCTGGATCCTCGGCTTCTCGGTGATGGCCTCGCTCGGCCTTCCGGGTCTCGCCGGATTCTGGGGCGAGTTCCCCGCGATCCTTTCGGCATACAACCCCGGTGGTGACCTCAGCGTTGCCTTCTTCCGGGTGCTCATGGTCATCGCTGCACTCGGCACCGTGCTTGCCGCGGCCTATCTGCTGTGGCTGTACCAGCGGGTCGGGTTCGGCGTGCCCACCGCCGAGTTCGAGGACGATCCGCATATCCACGACGTGTCGTTCACCGAGTGGCTGGCCTGGACCCCGATGCTGCTTCTCATCGTTGTGCTCGGCGTCTACCCGAACCTCATCTTCAAGGTCACCGATGGTGCCGTTGGCAACATTGTGAGCGCACTCTCCGGACACGGAGGCTGATCCGTTGCTTGGCTCGCTCCTGACGCTCGCATGGCAGTCGCCATCAGTCGACTATCACGCGCTCGCGCCCCTGATCATCGTCGCTGCGGCTCTTGTCGTGATCGTCGTTGTCGACGCGTTCACCGGCGAGCATTCGCGCTGGACAGCCTCGTCGTTGGCCGGCATCGGGCTACTTGGTGCGCTGATCCCCATTGCCACCTTGGCGAACGATGGCGGCACCCGAGTGTTGTTCGGCGGCGCATTCGTCGTCGATACATACTCCCTGCTGCTCTCGGCGCTGTTCCTGGTGTCGGGCTACGTGGTCATCCTGTTGTCCACCAATTACATCGCCGAAGGTGACTACTGGGAGGGGGAGTACTACCAACTCATCCTCGCTTCGGTCCTCGGCATGATGGTCATGGCCTCTGCCCGCGACCTCATCACCATCTTCGTTGCCCTTGAACTCATCTCCATCCCTGCGTACATGCTGGCCGCGTGGCGGAAGCGAGACCTCAAGTCAAACGAAGCGGGCATGAAGTACTACCTGATGGGTGTGTTCGCGTCTGCGATCCTGCTCTACGGCCTTTCGCTGATCTACGGCATCACTGGTTCAACATTGCTGGCTGAGATCGGCCCCAAGCTCGGCGACGCCATCTCCTCCCAGCCGATCATCACGCTCGGCATTGTGTTCGTCATCATCGGTTTCGCGTTCAAAGTCTCGGCCGTGCCGTTCCATACCTGGGCTCCCGACACCTACGAAGGTGCCCCCACGCCAATCACCTCGTTCTTGGCTGTTGCCTCCAAGGCCGCCGGTTTCGTGGCGTTGCTCAACATCATCTTCGTGGGCTTCTACGGCCGCCACGATGTGTTCGAGCCGCTTATGTGGGTGCTCGCGGCAATCACCATGACCTTCGGCAATCTTGTGGCGTTGCGCCAGACCAATGTGGTGCGCATGCTCGCTTACTCGGGTATTGCACAGGCTGGCTACATCCTCGCCCCGCTAGCGGTTGCCGGTGTCAGTCTCACCTCGGGTGGCGAAGCGCTACGCGCAGTGGTCACCTACCTGCTGATCTACGCGGCCATGAACCTCGGGGCCTTCGCAGTGGTTATCGCAGTGGCTCGCAAGACCCGCTCAGGCGAGATCACGTCGTTCGGTGGTCTGTTCCACTACGCCCCTGGTCTCACGGTGGCCATGACGATCTTCCTGTTTGCCCTTGCTGGCATCCCGCCTGCAGGTGGTTGGTTCGCCAAGCTCGAGATCTTCCGGGCGCTCACCTCTGCCGGTACCACCTCGGGCTATGTGCTTGCCGTACTTGTTGGCCTCAACTCGGTCATCGCGTTCGGCTACTACGGACGACTCATTCGTGTCATGTGGATGGATGAAGTCCCCGACGGTGACCGCACGCCTATTCGGATCCCTTCCTCGATCCGTGCATCGCTGGTCATCACTGTGGGCGTCACCATGCTGGTGGGTGTGCTGCCAAGCGTTCTCACCCACTTCACTGATTCGATCTCTCTGCTCTCGATCGGTCGTTGATCCTCACCGAGGCGTTGCGCTCGCTGTTCGGTGAGCGATCATCCATCTCGTTTTCGCAGTACATGGGCTTCGCCCTCTATGACCCTCAGTTTGGGTTTTACGTGCGCGGCGGTCGGGCCGGACGGAGTGCTGATTTCCTCACCAGTCCCGAGGTCGGTCCGCTGTTCGGGGCAGTGCTGGCAAGGGTTCTCGACCAGTGGTGGGTCGCCGCGGGTCGGCCCGATCCCTTCGTTGTGGCCGAAGTGGGAGCAGGACCGGGAACGCTTGCCCGATCCATCCGGTTCGCAGCGCCGGAGTGCTCGGCGAGTCTTCTCTATGTGCTTGTCGAACAGTCCGCGTTCCAGCGTTCGCTTCATGGTGAGCATCTGCCCGGGTGGATGGGAGAGCGCGGCGGGTTCGAACTCGAAGCGTTCGTGTCCTCGCCACAGTCAGGTGATGGTCCACAGTTCGTAAGCGCCTCCGAACTGCCGAGCGGATTCGCCGGAGTCGTGCTGGCCAACGAACTGCTCGACAACCTTCCCGTTGACATCATGCGCGTGCGGGCTGGGGGAGTGGTCGAGGAGTTGCAGGTGGCGTTGTCAGAGGACGTCTTTGGCAATCGTGATGATCTTGCGCTGGAGCCGATCGCAGTTAGAGCTTCCGCCGAGCGTGCAGCATCGGTGGCTGTGTTCCATGCGGCCCATCCCGAACTTCCGCTCGACACCTGGTTCCCCTGGCAGCAGCAGGCACAGACCTGGTTGCAGCAAGCAACCGCGTGCCTGCATAGCGGTCACGTTCTGGTCATTGACTATGGCGCCACCACTGCTGAACTCGCGCAGCGAGAAGAACTGGGGTGGCTGCGTACCTATCGCGACCAGCAGCGCGGAGGACATCCGCTTGATGCCCCAGGTTCTCAGGACATCACCTGCGATGTGGCCATCGATCAGGTGCAGTTTGGATCGCCGGCTACCGACGTGGTCTCACAGGCCGACTTCCTGCGCCGCAACGGCATCGATGAGCTGGTTGAGGCGGGACTCGCCGTCTGGAACGAACGAGCCCACCTGGGGGATCTCGCCGCTATCCGCGGTCGAAGTGCCATGCGTGAGGCCGAAGCCTTGCTCGATCCCGAAGGGCTGGGCTCGTTCATCGTGCTGCACTGGGAACTTCGCCCAGAGCATTGAGGCCACGGGCGCGGAATCGGACAAACCGGTTCGCGCACACCGGTAGGCTCGCTGCGCTGAGACCGAGGGGAGCGATGTCATGACCGAACCGACCATCGAGGACTACTTCCACGAGGAGCGCACCTTCCCTCCCTCACCGGAGTTCGCGGCCGCTGCGCTGGTTTCTGACGACTCGTTGTACCGCGAAGCCGACGCCGACTACGAAGCCTTCTGGGCTCGTCAGGCACGCGAACTGCTTACCTGGTCTCGCGACTTCGACACCACGCTTGAGTGGAACCTCCCGGACGCCAAGTGGTTCGGCGGCGGGGAACTGAATGTGTCTGTGAACTGTCTCGATCGCCATGTGGCCGCCGGCATCGGCGACCGGGTCGCATTTCACTGGGAAGGCGAACCCGGCGATACCCGCGCCATCACCTATGCCGAACTCCTCGCTGAGGTGCAGCGCTTTGCCAATGCGCTGAAGTCATTGGGTCTCGAGCGCGGCGATCGTGTGGCCATCTACATGCCCATGATCCCCGAGTTGCCAGTGGCCATGCTGGCCTGCACCCGTATCGGTGTTGCCCATTCGGTCATCTTCGGCGGCTTCTCTCCCGATTCCATCATCGACCGCGTGCACGACGGCGCCTGCAAGGTGGTCATCACCGCCGACGGTGGTTTCCGTCGTGGCGCGGCATCGTTGCTGAAGCCAAATGTCGACACCGCCCTCGAGCAGTGCCCCACTGTCACTGGTGTGGTGGTCGTCAATCGCACAGATTCAGCGATCGACATGGTCGAAGGCCGTGACCACTGGTACCACGACCTCATGGCCGCGGCCGATCCGGTCTGCGAACCCGAAGCCATGGGCTCCGAAGATCTCATGTTCCTGCTGTACACCTCGGGAACCACGGCCAAGCCCAAGGGCATCATGCACACCACCGGCGGCTATCTCACCCAGGTGGTGTTCAGTCACAAGTACGTCTTCGATCTCAAGCCTGAGACCGACATCTACTGGTGCTCCGCCGACATCGGTTGGGTCACCGGGCACAGCTACATCGTCTATGGACCGCTGGCCAATGGCGCCACCTCGGTGCTCTATGAGGGCACACCCGATACGCCGGGTAAGGACCGCATGTGGGACATCGTCGAGCGTTATGGCGTCACCCAGCTCTACACCGCGCCGACCGCCATTCGCACCTTCATGAAGTGGGGTGTGCAGGAACCGGCCAAGCACGACCTGTCATCGCTGCGTCTGCTCGGCACGGTAGGGGAGCCCATCAATCCTGAAGCATGGATGTGGTACCAGGAGCACATCGGTGGCAATCGGTGCCCCATCGTGGACACCTGGTGGCAGACCGAGACAGGCGGACACATGATCACCCCATTGCCGGGTGTCACTGCCACCAAGCCCGGTTCGGCCACGTTCCCATTGCCCGGTATCGGCGTCGAGGTCGTCGATGAAGAGGGCAACCGCGTCGAACACGGTGGCGGCTATCTCACCCTCACCCGTCCGTGGCCTTCGATGCTGCGCGGTATCTGGGGTGACCATGACCGTTATGTGAAGACCTATTGGAGCCAGTATCCGGGCCGGTACTTCGCCGGCGATGGTGCCAAGATCGACGCCGAGGGTTACCTGTGGTTATTGGGTCGCGTCGATGACGTCATGAACGTGTCTGGTCATCGAATCTCCACCACCGAAGTGGAGAGCGCACTCGTTGATCACCATGCCGTTGCTGAGGCCGCAGTTGTTGGCGCCTCCGACGACATCACCGGTCAGGCCATCGTGGGCTACGTCATCATTCGCAATGACGCGCATGCCAGCGAAGAACTCGTTGCCGATCTGCGTCAGCATGTGGCCACCAAAATCGGACCTACAGCTCGTCCCAAGCGAGTCATCATCGTGCCCGATCTCCCCAAGACCCGCAGCGGCAAGATCATGCGACGCCTTCTGCGCGATGTGGCCGAGGGCCGCGACCTTGGCGATACAACCACCCTTGCTGATCCCACCGTGGTTGATGCCATTCGCGACGCAGCAGCCAATGGCCCCGGGAGCGGTGCGTGAGTTCTCCTGAACTTCCCGAGAACTGGCACTGGCGCAACGGTGCCATCGAACCGGGCCCTGCAGTGGTGTTCGACATGGACGGCGTGCTGTCGGACGCGTCGCGCCGTCAGCATTATCTCGACTGGCCCTATCGCGACTGGGAAGCGTTCTTCCAAGCCTGCGGTGAGGACGAGCCCATCGCTGAGGTGGCGCGACTCCTTGACTCACTTGACCCTGCGCTCAACATCTTGTTGCTCACCGCACGACCATTGCGGGTGCGACCACAGACACTCGCATGGTTGCATCGCTACGAGCTGCGCTGGGACTGTCTCGTCATGCGCGACTGGGACGACATCGGATCCTCAGCAATGTTCAAACAGCGCATCGTGGGGGAGTTCCGCGACTACGGCTTTGATCTTCGACTCGCGTTCGAAGATGATCGCCGCAACGTCAACATGTTCCATCGCCAAGGCGTGCCCTGTGTGTACATCCACTCGGGCTATTACGACTGAACCGGCGACGACAAAGCCGAATATGGCAGCGTCATCGAAATTGCGCAGTTGTTGATTAGTCGCAGTTGTTGATCAGTCGCGAAAGTTGATGAACTGCAGCGGGATTTCGAGGTCGACCTCTTTGAGTCCGGCGATGACATCTTGCAGATCGTCACGCTTCTTGCCGGTGACCCGAACCTGATCGCCTTGGGTCTGCGAGGAAATGCCCTTGAGGCCGAGTTCCTTGATCGCCTTGTTCACGGCCTTGGCTTTGTCCGAAGAGATACCGGCATTGAGGGTGACGATCTGACGCACCGTGCTGCTGGCGGCGTCGAGCACCTTGCCGTACTCCAGTGACTTGAGCGACACCTTGCGCTTCACCAGCTTCTCTTCGAGCAGCTGACGCAGTGCATTGAGACGATCCTCACTGGCGGTCTTCATCTCGATCTCTTGTTCCTTCAGTTCGATCGAGGAGTTGGTTCCCTTGAAATCGAACCGGGTGGAGAGCTCTCTTGCGGCCTGGTCCACGGCGTTGCGGACTTCCTGCATATCGATTTCGGAGACGACATCGAAACTTGGCATGGTGGGCTCCCTCCCGAGTGATCCAGTACATAGACCGAACCGGCGGCCCCGCCGAATGGCGGGGGCCGGATGGTGGGCCGAGGAGGATTCGAACCTCCGTAGGCATAGCCGACGGGTTTACAGCCCGTTCCCTTTGGCCACTCGGGCACCGACCCAGAACGGGAAACCCTAGCGGAGCCTCATGGTGAG
Source organism: Microthrixaceae bacterium (assembly GCA_947449015.1). Taxonomy (GTDB): domain Bacteria; phylum Actinomycetota; class Acidimicrobiia; order Acidimicrobiales; family Acidimicrobilacustridaceae; genus Acidimicrobilacustris. The sequence goes on from CANFQA010000055.1 coordinate 8,914, forward strand.
CCAGAAACCGGCTCAGAGCATGCGTTGCATGATCATGACGTCGAGCCACTGCCCGAACTTGCGGCCGACCTCACGCTCAATGCCAACAGGCGCAAAACCCATAGCGCTGTGGAGGGCGATTGAGGCTTCGTGATGGCCCACGATTCGGGCCATCACCGTATGGAACCCCCGGGTGATTGCCACCTCGAGGAGTTCCGAGAGCAGGGCGCGGCCCACGCCGGTACCCCGCTGGTCGGAACGCACGTAGACCGAATCCTCCACTGATGTGGCATAGGCCGGCCGGTCTTTGTAGGGCGAAAGCGAGGCGAACCCCACCACCTCGCCCTCATTTTCGGCCACCAGCACGGCCATGGCCCCGGAGCGAACCTCGATCCATGCCTCCTGATCCTCAAGCGAGCGGGGCACCAGATCGAACGTGACAGTGGACCCAGTAACCTCGGCGTTATAGATCTGCCGTATGGCTTCGGCATCTGCGATTCGGGCCAAACGGATCTCCACGGCCGCCACCGTACCGGTCCCGGCCTGCCGAGTTGGGAACAGCGATGGCCGCGTGCAATGATGACAGGCCTGTATCGGGCGCCGTATGGCCCGATGCGCCCCCTTAGCTCAGTCGGCAGAGCGTTTCCATGGTAAGGAAAAGGTCGACAGTTCGATTCTGTCAGGGGGCTCACTACTGGTTGGGCCTCGGCCCTGCCGGTCGCCATGTCGGCGTAGCTCAGACGGTTAGAGCACTCGGCTCATAATCGAGTGGTCGTCGGTTCGAGTCCGACCGCCGACACCACGTCCGATCCTCCGGAATTCCGGTTGAGACGACACCAAGTTTCACCCGCAGTATCTGCAGCACCAACGAAGCACCTGCAGCACCCGAAGTATCACCACAAGCCACCTGCACCTCAACCCTGCGATCCGCAGTCATCAACAAGGAGAAACCCATGGCGCGTGAAAAGTTTGAGCGGAATAAGCCGCATGCGAATGTGGGAACGATGGGCCATATTGATCATGGCAAGACCACGTTGACTGCTGCGATTACGAAGGTTTTGGCTGATGCTGATCCGTCGAATAACTCGTTCACTGAGTTCGCGAATATTGATAAGGCTCCTGAGGAGCGTGAGCGTGGTATCACGATCAATATTTCGCATGTTGAGTATGAGACCGAGGGTCGTCATTACGCGCATGTGGATATGCCGGGTCACGCTGATTACATCAAGAACATGATCACTGGTGCGGCGCAGGTTGATGGTGCGATTCTTGTGGTTTCGGCTGCTGATGGTCCGATGCCGCAGACTCGTGAGCATGTGTTGCTTGCCCGTCAGGTTGGTGTGCCGGCGATTGTTGTGGCGTTGAACAAGGTCGACATGGTTGACGATGAAGAGCTTCTTGATTTGGTGGAGCTTGAGGTTCGTGAGCTTCTGAATGAGTATGAGTTCCCGGGTGATGATGTTCCGGTTGTGAAGGTCTCTGCGTTGAAGGCCCTTGAGGGTGACGCGACCGCGACTGCTCAGATCATGGAACTGATGGCTGCTGTGGATGCGTATATTCCGCAGCCTGAGCGTGACACTGACAAGCCGTTCCTTATGCCGATTGAGGATGTGTTCACGATCACTGGTCGTGGCACGGTCGTGACCGGTCGTGTGGAGCAGGGCATTGTTCATACTGGTGACGAGATCGAGATCGTTGGTATTAAGCCGACGCAGAAGACGACTTGTACTGGTGTTGAGATGTTCCGCAAGCTTCTTGATGAGGGTCGCGCGGGTGACAACATTGGTGCGCTTCTTCGTGGCACGAAGAAGGAAGAGGTTGAGCGTGGTCAGGTGCTCGCGAAGCCTGGTTCGATCACTCCTCATACCCAGTTCGAGGCTCAGACTTATGTGCTGACCAAGGAAGAAGGCGGTCGTCATAAGCCGTTCTTCACGAATTACCGTCCGCAGTTCTATTTCCGTACTACTGACGTGACTGGTCAGATCACGCTTCCTGAGGGCACTGAGATGTGTATCCCGGGTGACAACACGGAAATGGTTGTTGAGCTCATTCATCCGATCGCGATGGAAGACGGTCTTCGTTTCGCCATCCGTGAGGGTGGTCGTACCGTGGGCGCCGGCCGCGTCACCAAGATCCTCAAGTAAGC
>CANFQA010000056.1 GCA_947449015.1 Microthrixaceae bacterium
GTCCGCGACGCGCAGTGCGGGTTCAAAGCGGTCCGCTCTGATATCGCCCGGAAACTGCTGCCGGAGATCGAAGACAACGGCTGGTTCTTCGATACCGAACTGCTTCTTCTCGCCGACCACAACGGGCTCAGGGTCCATGAAGTTCCCGTTGATTGGGTTGATGATCCTGACAGTCGCGTGAGGCTGATCGGAACCGCGACAGACGATCTGCTCGGCAGTTCCCGGATGGCCTGGAAGTTCCTACGCGGTGGCGGTGACATCAACCTCGCTGGGGCTGAGCGGTACGAGCCAGATGACGATTTCGGTCGACGTCTGGTGACTTTCGGGATCATCGGGACGATCAGCACAGCGGTCTCGCTGCTGCTTTTCCTTCTGCTCCGTCCGACGCTTGGAGTCTTCGCGGCGAATCTGATCGCACTGAGCGCCACATTCGCCGCGAATAGTTGGGCGAATGCACGACTCACCGCCCGTCGGCGTCATGTGCAGTGGGTGCGCGCCTTCTTCGTGTACATCGCGGCCTTGCTTCTCTCGACGGCCTCGCTCGTGGCGACCTCGATCCTCGATGCCTCCCAGTTCTTCACAGTCATTGCGCTGCTCGCGTCGTGGATGGTTGCGTCCATCTTCCGGTTGGCGGTTGTCGATGGCGATTACAGAAAGATCGGACGATGAAATTGTTGACCCGGCCCACCGAAGACCCGCGATGGGTTCGCCCTGCCGCCGTCTCGCTCCTTGTCGCTACAGCGATCCTCTACATCTGGGGGCTCGGAGCTTCGGGCTGGGCGAACTCGTTCTACTCCGCCGCCGTGCAGGCCGGGACTGTGAGTTGGAAGGCGTTCCTGTTCGGTTCGAGCGATGCGGCGAACTCGATCACCGTGGACAAGACGCCACTTGCGCTGTGGCCGATGGAACTCGCAGCGAGAGTGTTCGGCGTGAACTCGTGGAGCATCCTCGTGCCCGAGGCCCTTGAGGGCGTTGCCGCCGTCGGGCTTCTGTATCTCACCATCAAGAGGTGGTTCGGCGCCGGGGCGGGCCTGATCGCCGGAGCGGTGATGGCCACGACGCCGGTGGCGGTCCTCATGTTCCGCTTCAACAATCCTGATGCGGCACTCGTGCTGCTTCTGGTGGCGTCTGCGTATTTCATGACTCGAGCGATCGAGGATGGCCGCACGCGATGGTTGGTGGCATCCGGCGCGATGATCGGACTGGCCTTCCTCGCCAAGGAACTCCAGGCGTTCGTGATCATCCCGATCCTCGTTGGTGTTTATCTCCTGGCCGGACCTCAACGTCTGGGTCGTCGCATGCTCCAGATCGTTGCAATGGGTGTCTCGACGATCGTGGCCGCTGGTTGGTGGGTCCTGCTCATCTCGGTCTGGCCGGCCTCGAGTCGCCCGTACATCGGTGGCTCCCAGAACAACACCTTTTTCGATGTGCTTTTCGGGTACAACGGCCTTGGTCGCATCAGCGGAAATGAGACCGGCAGCGTTGGAGGTATGGGTGGGCCCAACGGCGGTGGCATGTGGGGAGCGACCGGCATCACCCGGATGTTCAATTCGCAGTTCGGTGGTCAGGCGAGCTGGCTCATACCGACAGCGCTTCTAATTCTCGTCGTCGGACTCGTCGCTACGCTCCGCAGACCACGGGTGGATCGGGTCCGGGCCGCGCTGCTGCTGTGGGGCGGGTGGTTGGTTTTCACCGGCGTGCTCTTCAGCCTTTCGAAGGGCATCATCCACGAGTACTACACCGTTGCGCTGGCACCGGCCATTGGCGCAGTGATCGGAATCGGTGCGATCGAGGGATGGCGCAGACGCGACCTCATCGTGTGGCGGAACCTTCTCGCTCTCGGCGTCATTGTCTCCGCCGGTTGGGCGTTCATCCTGTTGAATCGCACGCCGGACTGGTACCCGTGGTTGCGATGGAGCGTGTTGTCGCTCGGTGTGATCGCGACCATGGTGCTTGTGTTCGGCGGATCGTTCCTCACTCGGGTCGCAACGCCGCTCGCTGTCTCACTGCTGCTTGTGACCTTCGCCAGTCCTGTCGCGTACTCACTTGCCACAGCATCGTCACCGCACACCGGTGCTATTCCGACTGCGGGCCCGGCGTCGGCACGATCGATGGGCGGATTCGGTGGCGGCGGCTTCCGACCTGATGGTGCCGGCGGAGGCGGACTGCCGGGAGGCTTCGAGCTGCCCGAAGGCTTCGAGTTGCCGAACGGCATGGAACTTCCGGGTGGTTCCGGGTTCCCCGGAGGCGCTGGTGGAGCAGGTGGCCTGCTCGATGGCAGCCGACCGAGCGACGAGATGATTGCAATGCTCAAGGCGGATTCGTCGAACTACACCTGGGTCGCCGCAACCGTGGGCGCGAATCAGGCTGCTGGGTACCAACTGGCAACGGGACTTCCGGTCATGCCGATCGGCGGATTCAACGGGAGCGATCCGTCGCCGACCCTCGAGCAATTCCAGCGGTATGTATCGGCTGGGCAGATCCACTACTTCATCGCCGGGTCCATGGGTGGCCCCATGGGTGGCCCCATGGGTGGCGGGAGCAGTTCCACGAATACGTCACAGCAGATCACTGATTGGGTGACGTCAACCTTCACATCGCAGTCGATCGACGGAACGACCGTCTACGACCTGTCATCAACAACGAGATCCTGAGGAGGACCAATGACCGAACAGTTGCCAGAGACGACGATTGAGTCGCAGCCAGACGTGACGCTGACTCCGAATACAGCGATGACACAGAAGATCGGCATTGCCATCGGTGCCGTTGTGCTCGCGGTGTGCGGGTTCTTCGTCGGTTACGCAGTGCACGGGAACTCCGCATCGTCGACGCCGTCAGGCGGATTCCCCGGTGGCGGTCGGTTCCCGGGTGGTGCGAATGGGCAGGTGCCTGGTGGTGGTCGGTTCCCGGGTGGCGCAGGTGGGCAGGTGCCTGGTGGTGGTCAGTTCCCGGGTGGCGCGAATGGGCAGGTGCCTGGTGGTGGTCAGTTCCCGGGTGGCGCGGGCCCCGCTGTTTCACCCTGATCTCGCCTCGGGTCGATTTGCTGCTGGGATGAGGAACCAGTTGCGTTTTACTTTTGACCGAAACTCGTTTCATGAGCAGTCGCCTCGAGCCATCTGATTCAACTCGAGCCATCTGATTCAATCGGTTCGTGGACTCCGAAGCTTCCTCTGATCGCATACGACTGCGACGCGAACCGCATCTGGGCAGTTATGACCCAGGCGTGATCCACGCCATCATCGACACTGCGCCAATCTGCCATCTCGGGCTCACTGATCACGATGGCCATCCGCTGGTGATCCCCACTATTCACGCCCGTGTTGGCCAGCAGCTCTACGTGCATGGATCGGCGGCGAGTCGCACACTGCGTCGTCTGGCCGAAGGCATCGAGGTCTGCTGCACGATCACGCATCTTGATGGCATCGTGCTGGCCCGTTCGGCGTTCTGGAGCACCATGAACTATCGCTCGGTGATGATCTTTGGCCACGCCCGACTCGTTACTGATCCCGACGAGATCGAACTGGCGCTTGATGCCATTGTTGAACACATCGCACCGGGTCGATCAGCAGAGGTGCGGCGGCCGACACCGTCTGAGATCAAAGCCACCAAAGTGCTGGCACTGTCTATCGACGAAACATCGGCGAAAGTCCGCACCGGAGATCCCGACGATGATCCCGCTGATCTCGACGCTGATGTCTGGGCCGGCGTGGTTCCCATGGCAGTGCATAGTGGCGACCCGATCCCAGCCGTGAATCTCGAACGCGAGATAGCAATCCCTGTATCGGTCCGTCGCCTTCGTGAGCGTGACCAACTGTGACCTTCGGGTGGGTCTGATGGCTCGTTGTCGCCGTCGATGAACTCGGCTCCACAACGGAAGCCTGCACGGTCGCTACTCGCCGGTGAAGACCGGGTCGCGCTTTTCGAGGAAGGCACGCGGGCCCTCGCCAGCATCCTTCGAGGACATGACCTTGCCGCCATGGGCCATCTCGATGTTGAACGCTTCGGCTTCGGGCATTGCTTCGGTCTCACGCAGCGTGGCAAGGATGCCGCGCACTGCGAGCGGGCCGTTGCGGGCAATGCGTGCGGCGATCTCCTTGGCCTTTGCCAACGCTTGACCGTCAGGCACCACATGGTTGATGAGGCCAAGCTCATGGGCGCGTTGCGCGGTGAGGTCGTCGCCACACAGCAGCATCTCGGCGGCTACGGCGTAGCCGATCTGCCGGCGCAGACGCACCGCGGAGCCAGCCATCGGGAAAAGTCCTCGCTGCACTTCAGTCACGCCGAACACGGCACTCTCGCCGGCCACGCGAATGTCGGTGCCCTGCAAAATCTCGGTGCCACCGGCGCGGGCGAATCCTTCGGCAGCCAGGATCACTGGCTTGGTGGGGCGATAGGTCTTGAGCCAACCACCGAGAATCACCTCGGGCTGGTCACGGAAACGCTGCAGCCATTCGTTGTCGACGATTCCTTCGCGCAGACGGCCAATCTCAGCGAGATCCATGCCGGCGCAGAAGGTGTCGCCCTTACCAGTGAGAATGGCCACTCGCAATGAGTCGTCGGTGTCGAGTCGAACCCATGCGTCATAGAGACGGCAGAGCACCTCGGCATTGGCCGCGTTCTTCTTCTCAGGTCGGTTGATGGTGACAACGAGAACGGGGCCTTCGGCCTCGACGAGAACAAGCGGCTCAGACATTTGAAACTCCCTCATAGAAATTTGTTAGGCGCTGTGGACTTCGTCGCACGGGCCTCGGTTCGCTCGGTTTGTGACTTCTAATTTCTACTCTGTTAATCGGTGCTCGGAGTTATTCCGGCGTCAATGCGTGCCGTATCTTTTGACGCATGACAACGGGCATCGACGCAGGCACTGAGTTTTCAACCGCGAAGGATTCAGAGTCGCCCAAGCGCCAACATTCCACCAAAGCGCGGATCCTTGCTGAAGCGGTTCGGGTCATTGATGGACAAGGCGAGGCCGCTGTTCGTATTCACGACATCCAGGCTGTCTGCCAGGTCACTGCGCCGTCGATTTACCACTTCTTCGGAAGCCGAGAAGGTCTGGTCATCGAAGCACAGGCCGAGCGTCTCCTGCGCGCCTTCAACGAGTACGACCCAGTTGTCGACACGCAACTCGCCAATGTCGCATCGAAAGAAGAGCTCCGGACGGTGGTGCGCTCCTTTCTTGACATGTTCTGGTACCCGGAGCGGACAGCGGTTCGTGCGCAGCGACTGTCGGCATTGGGTTCGGCCGTAGGAAGACCCGAGCTCACGGATCTGTTCGCGCGGGTCATCGGTGACTATGTCGCGGTGATGTGTCGGCGACTCGAGCCGTTTCAGAACAAAGGCTGGATCCGTGCTGACCTCGATCTGGGTGTGTTCAATTACTGGTTGATGGGTTTGATTTTGGGTCGTGTGTATATCGAGTTTGGCGGCAACACTGGCCCGTTCCCTGAATGGAATGCCATGACCCAGGGGGCGGTGGAGTACACCCTGTTCGGACCTGCGTAAGTCGAGCAGGCGGGCGCTGTTTGCGGTGCTTGTGGGTTACCGCTGAGTAAATGACCACGGCGAAGTCAGATGCCGTACATTTGGGAAGTGAGCCAGCACCCGACGCAAAAGAAGATTCTCGACGAAGCCGTTCGATTGGTTGATGAGCGGGGCGAAGCTGGCGTGCGTATTCAGGACATCCAGACTGCGGTCGGTGTCACAGCACCGTCGATCTACCACTTCTTTGGAAGCCGTGAGGGGCTTGTGCGCGAGGCGCAACTGGTCCGCGTCCGCCGATCCTTCGACACGAACGATGAACTGCTCGATGCAGCACTTGGTTCGGTCACGAATGCCGAGCAGATGCGGGAGGCACTCACAGATTTTCTTGCGAAGTTTTTCGCCCCGGAACGAGCTGTTGAGCGTCGCCGACGGGCGGCCGCTCTGGGTTCGTTCGAAGGTCGTCCAGAGTTGGCCGAACGCTTCGCTGAGGTGGTCGCGTCCTACGTCGAGAAGCGGGCTCAGCGACTCGAACCGTTCCAGGCCAAAGGATGGATCCGCGCCGATCTGGATCTGCGCGCCTTCAACTACTGGATGATCGGGTTCATCTTCGGACGCTTCTATGTCGAAGTCGGTCACGACTCGCGCCCTTATCCTGAGTGGGACGCCATCGCCGAGCAGGCCGCCGCTCACATCCTGTTCGGGTCTGACTAAGCAGAATGGGCTGGCCCTGCGAGCAAGCCTGACTGGGCTCAGGCCACCACGCCGTTAGCTCGTAGCACCTCGATTTGATCGGCGAGTCCGGCGAGCAGTGGATCCGCACCTTCACGCATCCGCTCACCCCCGAGAAGCTGCTCGCCGGACTCGCCGAGCCGACGCCCACCGAGCTGCCCGATCTCCGCTCGAACGATCCCGCCGAGGTCGCGGCGCGGCTGCTCGAGTTCTTCGCCACTCTGCGCGACTGATCGATCGCGGCAGGAGCGGAGCCTGCGAGGGGCAGATTGCGATACGGTGCACCTCGTATTGTCCCAGGGGGAGTCAACCGCATGAGCGAGCAGCACCGCGTGAGCGAACAGCAGGGAGCCGGCCGGCCGCGTGACCCGCGGCTCGATCGCGCCATCGCCGATGCCACCATCGCCATCCTCGAGGAGCGTGGCTACAACGAACTCCGCCTCACCGCGGTGGCCGAGCGAGCCGAGACCACCACTGCCGCGATCTATCGCCGTTTCGGGTCCAAGTCCGAGCTGGTCACGCGCGCCGTGTTCCGCACCGACGGTGACGACGTCGTGGCCGAGACCGACGACCTCGCCGCCGATCTCGCCCTCATGATCCATTGGGCGGTCGAGAAGCTCCGCCGTCCTGCCGCGATCGCCGCCATCATCGGGCTGCTCGGCGAACCCCGCGTCGCTCGGGCCGAGCGCGCCGCCGATGCGGCCGGTGCGTCACGGCTCGTCATCGAACGACTCGACCGCGCTCGGGCCGCCGGCGAACTGCGCGCCGACATCGACACCTCGATCGTCGCCGCGTTCATCGATGGTCCAGTGCTGCATTCGGTGCTGAGCGGTTCGGCCGATCAGCTCGACGAGGCCTGGATCGCCTCACTGGTGAGCCTCGTGCTCGACGGCGCCCGCCCTCCGGCCACCCGCCCCGCCTCCCGCAGCCGCGCGCATGCCGGCTCCACCACCCGGTCGGCCCCACGGTCCGACACCCGAACCAACTCCCGAAAGGTCACCACCCGATGAAGCAGATCATGTTGCACGGCGCGAACGACTGGCGCCTCGACGACATCGCCGAACCCGAGCCCGGTCCGCGCGATGCGCTCGTGCGCATCGCCGCCTGCGGCATCTGCGGCACCGACGTGTCGTACGTGCACATGGGCATGACGCCCGGTCATCCCATCCCGATGGGTCATGAGATGGCCGGTGTCGTCGAATGGCTCGGCTCCGAGGTCACCGGCGTGGCCGTCGGCGATCGTGTCGTGGTCTGCCCCTCCGACAGCGGTCATGGCCCCATGGGCACCGGCGGTCCGCAGGGTGGTCTCACCCCGGTGCTGCACGTCCCCGAGGCGGCCGACGGCCGACGTCTCTTCAAGGTGCCCGAGGGCATGCCACTCACCACGGCCGCTCTCGCCGAGCCGCTCGCCGTGGGCATGCAGTCGGTCAACCAGAGCCAGGCGAAGCCCGGCGACAAGGTGGCGGTGTTCGGCTGCGGTCCCATCGGACTCATGGCCATCGCCACCCTCGCCGATCGTGGCGTCACCGATGTGGTGGCTATCGATCTCAGTCATGCCCGCCTCGAGCTGGCCAAGGAGATGGGTGCTGCCCATGTGCTCGACCCGACCGAGGTCGACGTGTGGGCCGAGCTCAAGCGGCTGCACGGCGAGACGCCCTTCATGTTCGGGCCCACCGCCGCCACCGACATCTTCATCGAGGCCTCCGGGGCCGACAGCGTCATCGGCGACGTGCTCCAGAACGGTCGTGTCGACGGCACGCTCGTGATCGTGGCCCTGCACTACCGGCCGGTGTCCACCAACTACGTGAACCTGCTCATGAAGCAGTTCACGGTACGCGGCTCCATGGAGTACCCCGAGCGTTTCGAGGACGCCATCGAGCTGCTCGAACGTCGCGATCTCGGTGCGGTCATCTCCCATCGGTTCGGGCTCGAGCAGTTCGGCGATGGGCTCGCCGTGCTCGAGGGTTCGAAGGACTGCGGCAAGGTCATGATCACGATCGGCGACGCCTCATGAGCAACGCCCTCTCCTTCGACTTCGGCGGCACCACCGTGCTCGTCACCGGCGGCACCAGCGGCATCGGTCATGCCATCGCCTCGGCCTTCGCCGCCGCCGGCGCCTCGGTCACCGTCACCGGCACGCGTGCCGGCGCCGCCGACTACGACACCGACCTCACGGCGTTCACCTACGCCCAGCTCGAGATGCGCGACGGCGCCGCGGTCGACGCGCTCGCCGCCGGTCTCGGTTCGCTCGACGTGCTGATCAACAACGCCGGCGCCAACTTCCCCGACGGTCTCGACGAATGGAGCCCCGAGGGCTTCAGCGCCTCGCTCGACATGAACGTCGAAGGAGCGCAGCGCCTCACGGTGCGCGCCGGCGCCGCGCTCGAGGCCAGCACCATGGCCGGTGGCGCCAGCGTCGTGAACATCGTGTCGATGACCGCGTTCCGGTCCACCACGATCGTGCCGGGCTACTCGGCCTCGAAGGCGGCGCTGCTCGCGCTCACCCGCAACCTCGCCGTGCACTGGGTGGGTCGTGGCGTGCGCGTCAACGCCGTCGCCCCCGGCCTCATCGACACGCCGATGACCGCCCCCATGAAAGCCTTCCCCGAACTGCTCGACTCCGAGGTGGGCAAGGCGGCCATGACCCGCATGGGCACCCCCGACGAGGTCGCCGCCGCCGTGCTGTTCCTCTGCTCCTCCGCCTCGGCGTTCACCACCGGTTCGGTGCTGGCCGTCGACGGCGGCTACCTGGTGGTGTGAGCGAACCATGACCGATGAGATCCGCATCGGCGACCTCCGGGCCCCGGTGCTCAACGACATCCAGCGCATGGGCATCGAGTTCGGCGAGTCGCGCCACACCGAACTCAGTGTCGACGCCGTGCTCGAGGCGGCCATCGCCGCCACCGAGCTCGACGACTTCGGGGCTCTCGACTTCCGCGACCGCCTCGGCATGCAGCTGGCCGAGGTCGACGCCGACCCTGATCGCACCGGCCTCGGTCGCATGCTCATGTTCGGTGATTGCGTGAAGTACGCCTCGGCCCGCCTCCGCATCGAGGACCTGCTGACGCAGCATCCCGAGATCCTCGACATCCCCATCGAGAAGCCGGTCATCGTCATCGGGCTCCCGCGTTCGGGCACCACCAACCTGGTGAACCTGCTCGCCGCCGACTCGCGGTTCCGTTCCATGCCGCTGTGGGAGTCCTACGAGCCGGTGCCCGATCCGCGCGAATCCATCGGCCCCGACGGCGTCGATCCGCGCTGGACCCGCTGCCAGCAGCAGTGGGAGGCCATGAAGGCCGGCGCCCCGTTCGTGGCCGCCATGCATCCCATGGAACCCGATCATGTGCACGAGGAGAACGAGCTCATGGCTCCTGACTTCTCGAACTACAACCTCGAATGGGTCGCCCGAGTGCCGAAGTGGCGCGACCACTACCTCGCCACCGATCAGACCCCGCACTACGCGTATCTGAAGAAGGTGCTGCAGATCCTGCAGTGGTACCGACCCCGTGAGCGCTGGGTCCTCAAGTCGCCCCAGCATCTCGAGCAGATCGGTCCGCTGCTCACCGCGTTCCCCGACGCCACCATCGTGGTCACCCATCGCGATCCGGTCGCCGTCGTGCAGTCCACCATCACGATGCTCTGCTACGGCGCTCGCACGGCGTACCGCACGCCGGCCCCCGAGTGGTACCGCGACTACTGGACCGATCGCATCGGACGCCTGCTCGACACCTCGCTGCGCGATCGCCATCTGCTCCCCGAGGGCCGCGTCGTCGATGTGTTCTTCCACGAGTACATGGCCGATGAGATGGGCACCCTCCAGCGCATCTACGACGCCGCCGGCATCGAGTTCACCGACGAGGCCAGGGCCGAGGTCGCAGCACACCAGGCAGCACATCCGCGCGGCAAGGAGGGTCGTGTCATCTACGACCTGCGCGGCGATTTCTCCACCACACCCGAACAGGTCAGGGAGCGCTTCGGCGACTACCTCGACCGCTTCCCCGTACGGATCGAGGTCCAGTGAACATCCAGCAGCAGGTCGACCATCTCATCGACACCCGTCCCGGCAAGGAACTGCTCACTGCCGTCTACGACGATCCGGCGTACCCCATCATCGACGGACTGATCTATCGCTCCGGTGGCAACACCGCCA
>CANFQA010000057.1 GCA_947449015.1 Microthrixaceae bacterium
CCGAGTGCACCGGCTTCGACGGCCTCCTGCACATGCTTGGCCATGAGATCAATGTCATCGGCAGTGGCGGGTTCGTTGCGTGCCCCGCGATCGCCCATGACGTAGGTGCGCACTGCGCTGTGCGCGATCTGCACGCCGTAGTCGATGGCGAGTTCGCGCTCGTCGAGTTTGTCGAGGTAACCGGGGAAGCTCTCCCAGCCCCAAGTCATACCTTCGCTCAGCGCGGTGCCGGGAATGTCTTCGACGCCTTCCATCAGCGCGATGAGTTCGTCCTCGCCGCCCTTCTGGACCGGTGCAAAACCGACGCCGCAGTTGCCGCTGACGATGGTGGTGACACCATGCGCGCTTGACGGCTCGATGAGACTGTCCCAGGTGACCTGGCCGTCGTAGTGGGTGTGGATATCGACGAACCCGGGCGCAACAATGCGACCGGTGGCGTCGATGACTTCGGCGGCTTCGCCAACAAGTCCACCGCCGCGCTGAACCGCCACGATGCGGCCGTCACGGATGCCGATGTCGCCGATGAACCGTTCGGCACCAGTGCCATCAACGATGGTTCCACCAATGATCTTCAAATCGAACATGTCACGATCTCCCCTCAGATTCGTGGTCGTGAGGTTACTACGGGCATATGGCGTTGCTCGCCGGTGACGATGGCCGAGTTATCGCTGATGGCGGCGGTTGCCACGCGAACAGGGCCACCGCGGAGGCGATGGCCCTGTCAGTCGTTCATGGTCCGGCTGGGCCGGGGTGTCAATCAGTCCAGAGGCGCAGGATTGCGACGGGCGCCTGGGGTGAACGTGACCGGCATGTGCTTGACGCCGCCGATGAAGTTCGAGCGCAGCATTTCGACCTCGCCGGCAAGACGCATGTCCGGAATGCGCTCGAGGATCTCACGGAAAATGAGCTTGAGCTCCATGCGGGCAAGGTTGGCGCCCAAGCAGAAGTGCTGACCGCCGCCACCGAACGCGATGTGCTCGTTGGGCCAGCGATCGATGTCGAAGCGGTAGGGATCCTCGAACACGGTCTCGTCGCGGTTGGCTGAGATGTGCCAGATGACGACTTTGTCGTCCTTCTTGATCTCCTGGCCATGCAGCACGGTGTCTGCGGTGGCGGTACGACGGAAGTGGTACACCGGCGTGGCCCAACGCAGGACCTCTTCAATGGCGTGGTCGAGCTTGCCGTCGAGATCACCAGTAAGCAGGTTGTACTGGTCGAGGTTCTGCATGAGTGCCCACATGCCCCATGAGGTGGTGTTGCGGGTGGTCTCGTTGCCGGCCACCGTGAGCAGCATCATGAACATGTCGAACTCGAACTCGGTGAGGCGATCGCCATCGACCTCGGCGTTGATGAGCTTGGTGACGATGTCGTCGCGGGGGTCAGTGCCACGAGCCTTGGCCAGCTCGTTGACGTACATGAACAGTTCCGCCGATGCGGTTGCGCCATCTTCGTCGGCGAACTCGGGATCATCGATGCCGATCATGCGGTTCGACCAGTCGAACAGCATCATGCGGTCTTCCTGCGGAACACCCATGATCTCGGCGATGGCCTGAAGCGGAAGTTCAGAAGCGATATCGACCACGAAGTCACAGGAGCCGCGCTCGATGATGTTGTCAACAATGAGCACGGCGCGGTGCTCGAGGTACTTCTCGATGAGGCCGATCATGCGGGGAGTGAAGCCCTTATTGACCAGCAATCGATAGCGGGTGTGCTTGGGCGGGTCCATGTACAGCATCATCAGGCCGCGAGGATCGCTGCCGGCGCCGCCGGGGAACTCATCGGGGGTAAGGATCGAGATGCCGCCGGTCTCGGAGGAGTACAGGCCAGTGTCGCGATTCACGGTGACGAGGTCCTTGTGCTGCACGACGTTCCAGAAACCCTGGGCTCCCGGGTAGTCGTGCCAGCTGACCGGCGCTTCCGCGCGCAGCCGGTCGAACATCTCGTAATGCTCGAGGCGCTGGAAGCGGTCGAGGTCGAGCAGGTTGATTCCTTCAATTGCCATGGGTTCCCCTGAAATGACGGACCGCCGAATGGCGGTTTGCACAGACAGGAGACACTAACGGACCAGCCGATGCCCGCAACACCTCGCACTGGTTGGCTGATTGTTGGATGACGCGCCTAGCGCCCGCCCGGGCTCAGGGGTTCTGGGCTGACTCAAGCACAATCGGGTTCAGCCACCCCAGCCACACGCTTTCAGCGGTGCCGGTGCTGAGGTGCACGCCATCGGGACGAGGATCGTGCTCGAGGCCAAGAGCCTGCAGATAACCGCCGTAGTCGGGTTGCAGCATCCACGGACGGGCCGCAGCCACCTCGGCGATGAGGGCATTGAACATGTCGACCCGAGGGTTGGGTCCAGTGCCGGCCTTGGGTGGAAGCGTCAGCCAGAGGATGTGTCGGGCGCCGGCCGTGTGGAGTGAGTCAACGAGTGTGGCGGCTTCGGCGCTGAGCCATGTGTCGTAGATCGGGTCGCCGATCTCGCGCCATGTGTTTCCCAGTGCGCCGATATTGCGCCCGGCGAGATCCCAGTTGCCGATGAGGATCACGGCCACATCGACGCCCCCGGCGGAACTGATGGCGTTCGGCCACGCTGTGGTCCAGTCGCAAATGGACTGCCAGTCGCCTGCCGGTGCAGTGGGGTCGTCGCCGAGCAACGCGTCACCGCGTATCCGTCCTGAGCGTCCGAGGGGGCAACCGAGGTTTGCTCCACCGCCGACAGGTTGGATTCGCGGTTCGTTCGAACCGAGGCCGAAGCCGAGCATGAGCGCGGTGGAATCCCCGAAGATCGCGACACGTGCAGGATGCGCAAGAGTTCCGACTTCGGAATCCGATGGTCCCGTGTTGGTGCCCGTGTTCGCCTGGTCGCTCTGATGTTGCTGTGCGAGAGCTGCCGCGAAGTCAATCGTGGAGTTGGGATGAATAAACCATCCGATGGTGGTGCCGATTGCGATGACCGCAGTGAGTCCGAGCGCGTATGGCAGGTAACGACGCAGTGTGATGCGTCGGGTGCGGATGGGATTTTCGTAGAACCGAAGTGAGATCGCTGCGATGGGAAGCGTGAGCGCGAGCGTGAGCCAAGGCTGGAACCAGACCGGCAATCCAGTGTGGGCCAGTGCTACGTGGATTGGCCAATGAATCAGGTACACGCCATAGGAGATCGCTCCGAGCCAGGTGAGAACCCGAATTGACAGCGCAGACGAAAGTCGTGGTGACCAGATTGCACCGATCATCGCGACCACCGACAGAAGGGCCAATGCGCTCAATCCGCCGTGGTAATAGGCATCAGTCCCGAGCGACGTGCGGGCGGTGAGCCACGCCAGCATGAGTATCGACGCAGCGCCGCCAACTCCAAGGGTGATGTGAGTGCGTCGTCCGCCGGCGCTGACCGGCAGGTGTCTGACGACAACGGCAAGAAGTCCGCCGGCGGCGAGTTCCGCTGCACGAGTGAACGTGGAGTAGTAGACGACCGGCGCGTCACCACCAGCGCGAAATGTCATCAACAACGAGAATCCAATGAGTCCCGCGAACGCGCCAAACATTGCGCCACTCCGGCGGCGGGTCAGCCATACAAGGATGGGGACCACTAGATAGAGCTGTTCCTCGATGGCCAGTGACCAGAAGTGGGCGACAGGGGAGAGCTCGGTAAGGCCATAGGCCTTCCCACTGGCGAGGAACCGCCAGTTAGCCACCTGCAGAAATGACGTGATGACATCGAGCGAGATGGCATGGCTCATCCATCTGCAGAGCAACCACACGAGGACAATAAGGGCGAGGGTGGCGGCCGAGGCTGGCCAAAGGCGGCGCAGGCGACGCGCCCAGAACGAACGAAGGCCAAACGTTTTGGTCCGATCGATCTCGCCAAGGAGCACGCGCGTAATCAGAAACCCGGAGAGTGTGAAAAACACCGAGACTCCGATGAACCCGCCGGGCAGAACTCTGGGCCAGAGGTGGAAGACCACCACGGCTGCGACAGCGAGCCCGCGAAGTCCATCCAGCCCCCTGAGTCGACGGCGATGATGACGGCGATGATGACGGCGCTGGTGGGGCGCGGTCCTGTTGGTATGTGTCCTGCTGGCGTCGGTGTTGGCACGGCCGGCGCCGACTAGATCCTCAGGACTCACGGCCTGAGGTTAGGACGCAGCGTGGAGCTCTGGGCGGCGGCATGGCGAACCGCCGGCACTAGGTTTCGAGGATGATTTCGACGATTCCCGCTGGATCGGCGAGACGATCCCTAGCGAGGACGCTCGCAGTACCGCTTCTGGGGTCACTGTTCGTCATGGCGTTCGAGTTGTTCTTCGGAGCGCGCGACTCGATGTGGCTTGATGAGGGATTCTCGGTGCAGATGGCACGGAAGCCCTTGGGGGTAGTGCTCCGGGCCCTGTGGTCAGCGGAACCCAATATGGGCCCGTACTACCTCGCCCTGTGGTTCTGGGTTCGGATCAACGACGGAGATGTGTGGGTACGGGCATTATCGGCACTCGCAACAGTGGCAGCAGTCTGGGCGATCTGGCTGCTGGTGCGAAAGTGGTCAGGAGAGTTGGCGGCAGGCATTGCCGTGATGGTGTTCGTGCTGACACCGTTCGTGCTCAGTTGGAGTATGCAGGCGCGCTCCTACAGCGCGGCGATGGCGTGTGCGGCATGGTCGTTACTCTTCGCCGACAGAATCATCGAGGGAAGGCGTTGGTGGTTCGGCGCAGGCTTCGGGGTGATGATCGGCCTCGGCACGGCGTTGCAGCTTTCGACTGCCTGTGTCTTCGCTGGAGTGGTTCTGGCGGTCGTGGTCCAGTCTCCGACCCGGCACACAGCGAGAATGCTGACCATCGCAGGCGCTGCCTCGATTCTCGTGTTCGCGCCCTTTGCTCACGCCGTGATACTTCACCCGGATCACGCGAACTGGATCCACGAGCTCACTGCACGGATGTTCTCCTCGGAGATGATGAACGTCAGCAGCGGCCCACTTTGGGCGCTACTCATTGCGTCTGGCCTGCTGTGTCTGATCGCAGCGATGGTTCGGCGTGACGTTCGAGCGCGGTCGTATCTTCCGGCTCTTGCGGGTCTTGTCAGCGGGGTGATGGGGCTGGCGCTGATGTCGATTCTCGTGCGGCCGATGTTCATTGACCGGTATCTCATCGGTTGCATACCGATGGCCGTGATCGCCGCAGTCGGTGGATGGAGCGCACTTCGCAAGCAGGTCTGGACGGTGGTGGCTGTGGTGGTTGTCGCCGTTTCGAGTCTGAACCTGTGTTTCAGGTGGGAAGCAACTCGGCCCGTTTCGGAGAACTACCGGGCTGCCGCATCGGAGTACCTGAACTCGGTTCTTCCCGACGATGCGCTCGTTTCAATCGGCGGTTTCCCGATTCTCGGGCTCTTGCGGTACCTGCCTGCTGGGGCGGCCACTGCGACGATCATCAGTGACGGGTCGAATCCGGGTTCGTTTGTGATCCTGGACCAGCGCGCGGCTGAACTGGAGCCGAGTCGGATTTGGATCCTGCATCGAGATATCGACACGTCTCCGGAGCTACAGGCATGGATCGAGCAACAGTTTCCGAAGGTGGTCAGCGACCGCAGCTTCGGCTCGATCAGACTCGAACTGCGTGGTACCCCCAACGGGATTTGAACCCGTGCTGCCGCCGTGAGAGGGCGGTGTCCTAGGCCGCTAGACGATGGGGGCCGGTATCACGCAGCGTGTCAGAGTCTGACTCTGACAGCCGAGAGAGCATAGCGGGGCCGCGTGGTGCACCACCAAGTGCCCTGTCGGGTCATTTTGGCCGTCACCGATGTTTCGCGTGCCCCTACTATTCGGCGTGCTCGGCGGATCGGGTCAGACCGCGGAGCAGATTGACGTCCGGATCATCCGGCGTCTCCACAAGGGGGTTGGGATGGTCAGCAGCATCTCTCGCAAATCGGTCATGGGCGTCGCAGCTGCGGTCCTTGTTGGCCTTCTCGCCGCTGGTTGCGGTGGTTCAAGCGGCACAAAGTCCGCTGATGGCTCAGTCTCGACTACCGACATCACCGTTGCTGCGTCGGGTTCGCCGACCTCCGGTGGTCGGATGGTCTACGGACTCGAGGCCGAGACTGATGGGTTCAATCCCACGGCCAATCGCTGGGGTGCCTCGGGGTACATGGTGGGCTCCGCGGTGTTTGATCCTCTTGCGGCCTTTGATGACAAGGGCAACTGGCAGCCGTATCTCGCCAAGTCATTCACGGCCAGCAGTGATTTCCGCACATGGACCGTTGCGTTGCGTCCAGGAGTCACCTTCAGTAACGGCCAACCACTTGATGGTGCGGCTGTTGCTCAGAATCTCAACACCACCCGCAAGGACGCGCTTACCGGAGCGTCACTCGCCAACCTTGCTGATGTCGCAGTTGATCCTGCTGATCCGATGAAGGTCATTGTTACCGCCGTTGATCCGTGGGCCTCGTTCCCCACGATCATGAGCGGACAGGTGGGCTACATGGCGGCACCTGCGCAGCTTGATGCGGGCAAGCCGGCCTCATCGACCCAACCGATCGGTACCGGCCCATTCGTGCAACAGGAATGGATCCCGGATAACCACTGGGTGGGTACGAAGAACCCGACCTACTGGCGCACCGATGCTTCGGGAACTCGACTCCCGTATCTCGACTCGGTTGAGTTCAAACCCGTGGTTGATCCCCAGACCCGCCTTAGCGCGTTGGTGAGCGGCGATCTGACCATGATGGTTGCCTCTGAATGGCCCGTCATCAACAAGATGCGGTCCGAAGGTGGATCGGGAACGATTCAAGTGGTCTATGACCACAGTGAGTCGGAGGAGGCATTCGTGCTTCTCAATACTGAGAGCGCACAGCTCACCGACGTCCGCGTGCGACGCGCAATGGCTGAGTGCACCGATCTCACTCCGATTCTGGCGTCGAGTGAAACACCACCCGAGCTTGCGGCCGATAGTCAGTTCGTCAAGGGCTCGACGTTCTATGTGGATTCGAAATTCCCTCGTAACGATGTTGCGGCTGGCAAGGCACTCATTGATTCAGTGAAGGCCGAGACCGGCACCGATGTCACCGTGCAGCTGACCACCAACCCGGTTCCCACCTATACGGCGGTCGCGGCGCTGCTCGCCGAGCAGTGGTCGCGCTGCGGGATCACCGTGCAGCAGAACGTCGAGGAGCAGAGCAAGATGATCTCCGACGCGGTTACCGGGAAGTTGCAGGCGGTGCTGTGGCGACAGTTCGGTGGGGACGATCCCGATGGCAACTATGTCTGGTGGACCGGCAAGAACGCACGAGGCCTACTCACCCTCAATGCCGCCCGCCTGCAGGATTCGCAGATCGACGTAGCGCTTGATCAGGCTCGGGCGAGCAACGATCTCGCAGTGCGTAAGGAGGCCTACGCCACACTTCAGCGTCGTCAGACGGAGTTGGTTCCCTACATTTGGCTCTCCCACACCCAGTGGGTGATCGGCGCAGCCAAGCAGGTCCGTAACATCGGCAACATCACGCTGCCCGATGGGGCCAACGCTCGACAGTTCGGCGGTGGCGTTTTCAGGCTCACCGAGGTGTGGTTCGAGAAGTGATCACACGGTCGCTCCGGCCTTCGCCGGGGCGACCGGTGGTTCTCATTGGTGGTTCTTGACGTGAGTTGACGCGAGGGCGGTGATGTCTTGGCGTGATTCAGAACCTGAGCGACTTTGTTCCGATGGACTTGCTGGCGAATATTGCTACGGCTGCTGATCGGTTGCCTTTGAGCGTTCAGCCGAACCAAGCAAGAACATCAACGATCACATTGGTTGAGCCCTGCTGATTGAAAAGTGTGATCCGACCGTCGGCCCCTACTGGCACGATCGTTGCGTTCGCCAACGTGACCCCGGCGATGAAATTGATCGACGATGTTCCCGGCAGGGTCGTGAGACTGGGGAACACGGTGATGAAGCCGTTCGCTGAGGGATGGTCAACGGTCAGGTTGATGGCCACCGCAACGACGCCGTGTGCGGGCACCCCGCCGCGTCCGGTCACCGTGAGGTTGAGGCGTCCGCCGTTACCGAGGGCTCCGATACCGCTAAAGCGGCCGTCCACTGTTGGAAGGGGACGTGTGTCGAGAAGTCTGGCGGGGGTGAGCGGAGTCGCGGTGGGAGATCGCGGAAACCAACCAATGACGTCGACCACGATGTCGGTGCGCCCCGCTGAGGCGAAAAGCTGAATCCGTCCCAACGAATCAACCGGAACGATCACGGTGTTCGCCACGATCTGTCCTGGTCCGAAGTTGAGGTTCGAAGCCGTCGGCCGTGGTGTGCCAGTGGGGTGGACAGTGAGATAGCCCGATGTGGTCGACCCAGCCACAGTGAGGTTTATGGCTACGGCACCCGCTCCCGAACTCGGCACTCCACCGCGCCCAGTGACCGGCAGTGTCCGACTCTCGCCGGGACCAAACGCACCGGTTCCGGAGTATCGGCCGTCGATCGTCGGAGAGTTGCGGGTGTCCATCAACCGGGCTGGAGGCAGTGCCCGCAGATCCCCGGCACTCGGGAACCATCCAAGAACATCGACAATGACAGCGGAACTTCCACTTGAGTTGAAGATGGCAATGGTTCCATCGCCATTGACTGGAACGATTGCCATATTCGAGGCGAGCCCACCGGGTGTGAAGTTCAGGGTCGATGCATTCGGTCGAGGGCCGTCACCACCGAAAACAGTGAGGAAACCTGATGCTGTGGGGTCAGCAACGGTGATGTTCACTGAGATCGACGTGACGCCGTCTGAGGGCACATATCCGCGACCGGTTACCCGCACCCTGCGGACCTCACCACCTCCGAGTGCACCCGTTGACGAGGCCAGACCGTCGATGGTCGGCTCTGAGCGGGTATCCATCAGCCGGGCTGGGGTGACGGTGGTGAGATTCGTCGGAGGCACACTGGCCGAAGTCGCTGGTGGCTCCATGGCGCGGTCGGCCCGCACGAGCGGAATGATGTACCGCCCAACCGATGTGTCAGTGGTGACACCGGTGCCCATCGTTTGAAGGTGATCGAGTGCCTCAGCGACGCTCATCGCAGGGAACCGCTGCCGAAGAACTGCCCATGTGCCGGCCACCGTCGGCGCTGCGAACGATGTGCCCGAGACTCCGGCGAGCCCTCCGGTGGCGAGCGAAGTGGTGATCGAAACTCCCGGTGCGTACAGGGCGACTTTGGCGCTGAGATTCGAGAATGCGGCCCTCGCCGCAGTCGCGTCATCAAGTGCAGCGACGGCAACAGCATCTGGTGCACAGGCGGGTAGGGATAGGGCGTCGTTGTAGCCGTCATTGCCGGCAGCCACGACTGTGGCGATTCCGACGTTGGCGAGTTGGCGGATGTACGCCTGGATGGAACTCGTGCCGCAGTTGACGGTGAATTTTCCCGCACCGAGGCTGAGGTTCACTGCAGCAAGATCGGGGAACTGGTTCCGATGCAGATAGAGCCATTGCAATCCAAGATTCACATCAGACAGCGAAGCGCCGACCTTTGCCGGGTTCGAGGAGTCGTAACTGAACACCTTCACTGCGACGATCGATGCTCCCGGCGCAGCGCCGGTTGGAGTTCCGATGCCTGTGCCTCCGACGGCAACGCCTGCGACTGAGGTGCCATGTCCGCATCCGACAGACACCGCCATATCGCATGGTTGGCCCCATCCGACTCGGGGTGCATCGCTGAGGTTCATTGGTACGCCGCCGGGACAACTTGAGAGCGTGACCGATGAGGTGGTGGAGAAGCAGGCTTCACCGATGGTCTTGGGCGTTGCGCCATTCATCAGATACGGGTGGGTGGTATTCACGCCGGTGTCGACGATGGCCACGGTTTCGCCCGAACCTGACCAACCGTCGGCGACAGCATGCTGCGTGCCGACCACTGTCGATGAGGCAATCGATGAGGAGCGCAACACGATGTTCGCCTCGACCGCGGCGATATGTGGGTCGGTGCGCAAGGCCTCCAGCGCCAGTGCATTGATGCTCATGGTCGCAACGGGCACTGTTCCAGGCGCGACCGGTTCGGAGAAACTTCCCGCCGGAAGAGAGGCAAGGAGTTCTTCGTAGGCCGAGGTGTTTGCCGTGATTCGGGAAGCGTCATCACCACTGCTGGTCGTGCGCATCGTGATGAC
>CANFQA010000058.1 GCA_947449015.1 Microthrixaceae bacterium
GGGTCGCCCCAACAAGGGCTGAACACAACCATGACTGATGCATCTGCGGATGCTGCGGTTCGCAACCGCAATTTGGCCACGGTTCGTTCCGCATTCGCCGCTATTGCCGCTGGCGATGCTGAGGGTCAGTTGTCGCACTACACCGACGATGTCGTCTTTGAACTGCCCTATACCGATCCACCCAAACGATCGACCACGCGTGACGAGGCAATCGCCAATATCGCCGCGGCGTTCACGGTGTTCCGATTCGAACTCACCATCACCGCAGTGCACGAGTGTCTCGATCCCGATGAACTGATTGTGGAGTTCAACGGTGGCGGCAGTTACCTGCCCACCGGAGCGCCCTACGCCAATGTGTACATCGCGGTGTTCCGCTTCCGCGACGGACTCATCTGCTTCCAGCGCGAGTTCTTCAACCCGGCGACAACTGCGAAGGTCATTGCCGGTTCGTGAACCGCTCGATGCACTGAGCCAGCCCTAAGTCAGCACTGCGTGAGCACCGAGTCAGCACTGCATCAGCACTGCATCAGCACTGCATCAGCACTGCGTCAGCACTGCGTCAACCAATCCGGCGCCCTTCACGCCAGCGCGTGTATCGACCGGGCTTGGGCCAACTCACCAACTCCGGTGTGAGTGGATCGAGCGTGCCGGCGCGCAAGGCTCCCACCCACACGCCCGCGCTGTAGGTGACGTCGTCGGCCACACGACAGGCCACGAATGAGGCCGGATCCAGATCGGGTCGTTGGCGCACCCAATCGATGACGCTCGGCGCGAGCGCGGCAGCCACCAGGGTGAGGCGGAACCGTCGATTGGGAACAAGCACGACAAGGGCAACAGTGATGGGCCAGAACGGTCGCAGCAGGGCCTGTGCGAATGACCGACCCACCGACAGATGGCCACGTGCCGCCAACTGGGCCGCGACCGGCACGGGATGATCAAGCGACTCGAGCCGGCGCGACAGCAGCACCGCAGTCGCGCCGGCAACGCCGGTAGCAGCGAAAAGATGTCCACTCGCCGCCAGTGCCCAGGTGGCGATACTCCACCCTGAGGTCTCAACCGGAGCCAACGCACCCGGATGTCGCAGCGCGAGTGGTCCCGCTGACGTGCCGTAGTCGAACCGCCGTCGAGCCCAGGCCCACGGGCGGGTGCGATGCCGATGAGCAACCTGTGCACCCGGTGCGTAGCGAACCGACCAGTCAGCCTCATCAAGTCGCCAAACCAAATCGACGTCCTCACCGACCTGCATCTCTTCGTCGAATCCACCAAGGCTGCGCATGACGTCGGTGCGCGCCAGCATTGCCGCGGACGGAACGTAAGAAACTCGCGTGCGGGCTCGTACCCGTGCCGCATCGTCGCCGAGATCCAGTGCGCTGCGATGGTGTTCGAACCGAGCGAGCACACTTTGAGCGCCGACCGGTTCGGTGGGAACGATACGCGGGGCAACGAGCGCAACCTGCTCATCAGCGAAAAGCGGCAACAGTCCTTCAAGCCAGTGTGATTCGGGTTCGCAGTCGGCATCAATGAACGCCACCAATGCAGTGGTTACTGCGTTGAGCCCGGCATTGCGCGCCGCGGCTGGTCCGCCATGAACTGCCCGACGATGCAAGGAGATGGGCACGCCATCATCAGTGCGAGTCGGTGTCTCAACGGGGACAGCGCTGTTGTCATCGATCACGATGATTCGAGCAACTGCGCCCACTGAGTGCACAAGCCGAGGTGGCAACTCACCGCGTACCGGGATCACGACCGTGACATCAGCCAAGGTGAATGGTCCATCGATGGCAATCGGGTGCACGAGACCACCATCAAGCAACCGCCGTGTGAGCGAAACAGCAGCATTGCTGTCAGGCACCACTTCGCCAGCCAGCAAACGATCGACAAGTCGCGCACCACTCTCGGTCACACGCATGACCCGCAGTGGCGAACCACCCAGAAGCACTGTGCCAGCAGTATGACGTTGAAATGAACCATCAGCGACGACACGCATCCCGACCAACGATGTGTCGCTCATTGATCGACCATCGCAGCAACACAGGCGCCGAGTGAATCAACGAGGGTTTCAAACAGTTCGGCGCCCTCTTCAGCCGACGCTCCGGTTGGGTCACCCAGTACACCGTTGGGCGATACTGCCCGAACTCCACCAGTACGCATCGTGGGCAGCAGTTCGGCCAGCGGTTCAGTCGCCCCGGCTTCAGCGAGATCCAGTCGTACCACCGACGGATCGAGGTGCAGAAGCAACGAGGTTTCGGTGCGGCCAGCATGAGCATCACCACCAGGGACTGATGGGGAGAATGCGATCACCGAATGACCCTCGGCTACGAGTTGTTCGCGGGCCCGGCGCACCGGATCAAGGTTTCCACCGTGACCATTGACAAACACCACATGCGCGAAGTCACGATTCGAGCGCACCAACTCCACCAGCACGAGGTTGAGAACATCGCCACCGATCGACAACGTGCCGGCAAAACCCTCATGCTCACCAGAGGATCCGATGGCAATTGCCGGGGCTAGAAGCGCATCAGCGCGCTGATCGGCAATAGCAGTTGCGAGAGCTACGGCGATGCGCGTGTCGGTGTCGAGCGGCAGGTGCGGACCGTGCTGCTCAAGACTGCCCACCGGAATCAACAGAACACGCGCTCTCGCGCCCAACACCTCGGGAGAGGTCATCGGTGAGAGTTCCTGCGCGGCCATCTCCGTATCGTCGCACCTCTGGGCCGCTGCCACATCACGCAACTGACGTGACTGCCGCAATCGTTACGGGCAACTCAGACCAACAATGCCTCGGCAATGGCCTGAGGGACCGATGACGGACCCGCCAGGCTCACGCATCTCGCGCCCACAGTCGCCGCCAGTTCCTCAGCATCGGCACTGTCGCCAGCCGGGGCAAGGATCACCAGTTCGTCGAGGGCAGCTGCTGCGACCGCGGGATCACCACCCATGGTGGGCCGGGCATCGGACAGCAGAATGGTGATGCGACGGGTGGCCCTCGACCGATCAAGTTGCTCGCGGGCTGTGCGCAATCCCAGGGCGAGATCGGTGGGGCCATGACCCCGCAATCGCAGCAATGCATCAACCACCTGCTCGGGTTCACGACCGGAACCCTGCGGTGCGATCACCACTGATTCCTCGGCGAACGCCACAACGCTGGTGTCGATCGGTGCCCGCCAGAGGCAGGCCGCGGCGGCAACCGCGGCAGCAGCGAGTCGCTCGCCGGTCATCGAACCGCTGCGGTCAATCAGCAGACAGAACGCAAGTGAGGGTTTCGACCATTCCCGGGCGTGCAGGTCCTCAAGTGATGGCGCTTCATCATGTGCTCGCGCAATGGCGAGGGTTTCGATACCTCGGTCGAGATCCAGTTCGCCGTCAGAACGATCGGCTCGCGCGTGACGCAATCGACCGATCCCTCGGCGTCGCGGCACACCTGAGCGCACAACATCCACAACCACCCGACCGGCCAGTTCGCGTGCCAGTTTGCGCAACTTCTCATCGGTTGCGCCGCTCAATGAGGCCAAAAGCGCGAGCGCTGCATCGGGGTCGTCACGTAACAGTTCATCGAACGCAGCTTCGTCGAGTTCGCCAACCTCGGGTGATACCTCATCGAACCCGGGTTGTCGGCTCAGACTGTGGCGCGAGGTCGTGCGCCTGGCCGCGTGAGCCAACGCGTCCTCAGCTTCATCACCCTCGAGCGTGCGCTCCTCATCAGAGGGTTGATTGCCGGGCCGGCCCCCGGGCTGGGGGCTCAGGCTTTTCCCGCGCCCGCCTCCGCCGACTCACCGTCGGCTCCGTGATCGCCAGTGCCGTCGTCCTCGGTTTCGGCCGGGTTGGCAAACCAAAGTTCGCGCACCACATCATCGGCGTTCCGTCCGCCGCCTTCACGAATGCGGATGCGGCCAGAAAGCGCGGCGAGCGCGGCGTCGAGACCAAGCACATCGTCATCAGCAGACGCACCGCGCAACGATGCGAGCTGATCAGCGATAAGGACGAGGTCGATAGCACCGCGCACTGACGAACCAATGCGTACATCGCTGTGTACACGGCTGGCTCGCACCACACGCACCGCACGGCGGCCGAGACGAGTGTCACCAACGACACCAGCCTCGCGGGCGACGATGCGGTTCTCATCGACGAGTTCCTGATACCCCATGACTACCCGACACACACGGTCGTACACCGCAGAGGAGATGCGTGCAGTACCAATGGCGTCGAAGGGATTCATGGCCGCGACAACTCGGAAACCGGAAGCGGCGACAACTCGACCAAGGCGGGGCACGGTGAGCTCGCGCTCGCTCATAGCCGTGATGATTACGTTCAGAGTCTCCTCAGGAACGCGATTGATCTCTTCGATGTAGAGCAGTGCCCCTGTGCGAAGCGCTTCGACCAGCGGACCGTCGAGGAACACCTCAGGCGAGTACCCCTCGGCCAGCACCCGGGCCGGATCGAAGGTGCCGATGAGCCGGGCCGGCGTGAGCTCCGCGTTTCCTTCGACAAAGACCAGTTCGACATCGGCCGACTCGGCCAGAGCCCGAAGCAGTGTGGACTTGCCGGTGCCCGGTGGTCCTTCGAGCAGCACATGACGATCGGCGGCCAACGCGGCCACCACAACTTCGATCTCCGAACGACGACCGACCACGACGGCATCAAGGGCGTCGACGACACTGCGGGTGAAACCGCTCATGCGCGGAAACCACCATTGACATCAATGACCGCGCCGGTGAGCGATCCGGGCGCATCGACACACAGCCATTCCACAGTGCTGGCGATCTCGTCGGGTTCGATGAGTCGACCAATACGGGCTTGGTCGACGAACTCATCGACTGATCCGAGACCATAAATAGCCGCGCTGGCTCGCAGCATCTCGGTGTCGGTGGAACCAGGAGCCACCGCGTTGGCGGTGACGCCGCTGTCGCCGAGTTCGGCAGAGAGGGCGCGAATCAGACCGGCCACACCATGCTTGGCCGCCGAATAGGCCGCCATCTGCGGAAGACCGTGATGGGCAGCAGCCGAGGCAATCGCTACAAAGCGACCAACGCGCGGCTCAGGTGCACCAATCATGGCGGGCAGCGCAGCGCGGGCGAGATTGAAGACTCCAGTGAGATTGATGTCAATCATGGTGCGCCAGGTGTCGTCGTCGGTTTCCCACACGGGAGCGCCACCGGCCACTGCGCCAGCGGCGGCAACCACAGCGTCGATGCGACCATGACGTTCGAGCACGTTGGCGACAACCAGATCAATCTCGGTGCGATCACGCACGTCTGCACTGTGGGCCTCGCCATGACCACCGCAAGCCGCAGTGGCAATGTCGAGCTCTGCGCCGGTGGCATGGCGGTACGGACCGCCAATGGGGTGCAACCGGGCTGGATCGGAAGGCAGGTCGATCAACGCCACCGTGAAGCCCCGGGCGGCAAGACGCTGCGCGGATGCAGCACCAATGCCGCGAGCAGCCCCGCTCACGATGGCAACCGGACGATCAAAGGACATAGGTGCAGATCCTACGACCCGTGCTCGCATGGCGACAGAAGTCGTGACCGCCGTGTGCGAGGCTCTGCGCCATGGCCGACGCCGCTCCGCACGCCAATCCAGACCCGATCCTCGTTGATCTGGACGATTTCGATGCCGTTGGGGTGCTGAGCGAAGCCATCGTGTCGCTTCGGGCCCATGTCCTTCTCAACGAGCAAGAAGCCGCTGCCACCATCGACGCACCGGCTGATTGGCACCGCCTCGTGATCAACGCCAAGAGCGGCGGCAGCAGTGTGCTGGTCATTCGCTTCAACGATCTTTCGGTATCGCGGACGAAGAACGTGGCTGCTGCGCTCCACAAGCGGGGTTGGCAGCTTGACGAAGACCGCGAGGGAGCGACGCTTCGTCAGGCCCCGGGCACCACGACGACCGACGTTGCCTTCGAGGTTCTCGCTGCGCTCACTGTCGGTGGTGCCCCACATGGCACGCGGAACATGACAGCCACCGACGCCACCGGAACTGCGGTGGCGCTACGCAGCTAGTCGCGTTCGACCACGCGCACCATGCCACTTTCGGCGATCGTGTCGAAATCGGAATCTGCGTGGAGCAGTGGCAGATCGAGTCGTCGACCGGCAGCTGCGATCAGGCAATCAATCATCCTTCGCACGGTACGACCTTCGCGTCGGCAGGTGCGGTAGATCATCGCGGCATCGCTGAAGTCGCTCGGCACTGTTTCGATGAGCGTCGCCCGAGCGAGCAACCGCCGCAGGTTGAGCAGGTGCACCTCGTCGCGTGCGCCCGCGAGGATCTCCATCTCGATGGCACCAGTGATCGCTACTGACTCGTCAATCGAGAGAAGTTGCGCGAGTTGTTCACCCGCGGGCGAGCCTGTGTCACGGAGAAAGTCGATCCAGGCGGAAGAATCGACGAGAATCATCGGAACCGGGATCCGCGCATCTCGTCGAGATCACCCTCCCACCCTGAGCCGCGCTGCGCGAGGGCTTCATTGACGGTCATGGGCTCGACAGCGAGAGACCGAAGGGCGAAATTGACGGCTTCGCGCTTCGTGGTGAGGTGGAAGCGGTCCATCACTGCCTGACATGCCGATTCGTCGATGTCGATGTTGGTGCGTGCCATACACCAACCATACACCGCAGCCCACGAGGATGAATCGGTGCCCTACAGCGAACCGAGATCGAACTCGGGTAGGGGGAAGACCACCTGCTCATGCTCAGGCCCAGGCACCGCAGTGCGTGAGAAGGATCCATAGCGACGACGGGCCAGCCACCACTTACCGTCATGACGTTCGAACCGGTCGTGGTACACGCCATAAGCATTGGTGCGGCGACCATCGGACACGTTCTGGCGCAACTCCTGCATGTACATGCGAGCCCCGGCCACACCGGCGGCCACGTCCACTTCGATCACGGTGTTGAGGATCACAAACTCGAAGAATTCGAACTGGGTGAGCGACTCACCGATAAATCCACCAATGGCATCAGGACCGTCGAAACGCATCTGTTGATCACCGAGGTTCAACTCGAGCGAACAGGTCGGTCGCATGATCTCGTGCAACTCGGCCCAAGCCCGCCGGGTGACAATGTCGGCGTAGCGGTTCTGGGTGCGACGGATATCGAGATAGTCGAGCGCTTCGGCAAGTCGCTGCTCGGTGGATGGTTCCTCGATGCTGGCCATGATGTTCCCCCTGGTCGTCGACCACAGCGCTGCGCTGAGCTTTCCGATGCTGTTCTGTCGGCAACGTAGTCCGCAGGCGACCATACGCGTGCAGAGACCGCCCCAGTTTGGGAGGATGGCGGTTCATCGTTCTCGAGGGGGAGACATGAGCGAACTCGAATCGCGTAAAAAGTTCAACGAACTGCTCAGCACGCTGCAGCAGGCTGCCGATGAATGGGTGGTGCCCGGAGTCGCCATGAGCGACGACGATGTCGCCGAGGGGTTCCGCATCCTCACCCACATCCTGCAGAGCGCCCTGTACTCACATCAGGAGTTCGACCCCGAGCGGCCCGTGTTCAACCGCATCGTGTCGCCCACCCGGTCATTCACTGGCGATAACTCGGATGCGTTGTATTTCGAGACCCCCGTGGCTCCGGGTCGCGAGTACATCGTGCGCGGCAACCTTGCCGGCGCGGTCTACACCTCGTTCACCATGGAAGCCGGTGCCGCGGACGGCTCGTACTCCTCGCATACCTCAGGCGTATTGCGAGACGACGATATGGATGTCGACGCAGAGGGCAATTACGAGATCCGTCTCGGCGGCGCACCGGCAGAGCGCAACTGGTTGGGCATTCCCACCGACGGCGGCCGCATCACCACCCGTCACTATTTCGAGTTTCCATGGGCGGCTTCGGCCTCGCAGACCTTGCATGTGCCCATCAGCATTGAAGTGCTCGACCCTCCTGCGGCTCCTACGCGCTGGAACGACGAGCGAGTCGCTGCTGGAATCCAACGAGTTATCAACCATGTGGCTACCAAGACCATCAACTCACCTGCACCATCAGAGGACACGCCCATCCCGTTCGTGTCACGAGTTCCAAATGTGTTCCCGCAGCCGGTTGTTCCCGGCGATATGGCCTTCGCTGCCTTTGATGCCGCGTATTCGATGGCCCCGTATCTGATTGGCCCCGATGAGGCACTGATCATCACCGGCCGTTGGCCCGCGTGCCGGTTCGGCAATGTGTGTCTCTGGAATCGCTGGTCACAGATGTACGACTACGTGAACCGTCAGGTCAGCCGAAACCGCGCCAACACCACGCTCAATGCCGATGGCACATTCACCATGGTGCTGGCCCATGAGGATCCGGGTCATCCCAACTGGATCGATACTGAGGGTCGGCCGTTGGGCACGGTGTTCTGGCGGTTCTTCCTGCCCGAGGGCGAGATCGACACGCCTCAGGTCGAGGTCGTGAAGTTCGCCGACCTGGCCGCCCGGTTCGCCTAACCCGCACTTAGCGAGCGAAGGCCGCCTTCAGTGCGGCAGCCACCGCGTCTTGGGCTTCGCCGGCGAGATCAATGGCGGCGTCCATGGTGAAGAACCCGTGGAACATGGTCTCGTAGTTGATGTGCTCGACGTCCACACCGGCAGCGCCAAGCGCCTCGGCATAGGCCCTGCCCTGATCACGCAGCGGATCGAACCCCGCCGTGATGACAATGGCGGGTGCGGCACCGGCGAGGTCGTCGAACAACGGCGAGTAACGCGGGTCGGCAAAGTCATCATCGCTGTTGGCGTAGTGGCCGTGGAACCATTCCATGCCCGCCGCAGTGAGCATGTAGCCCTCAGCGTTGTCCGTCCACGAGGGACGATCACAGGTGGCGTCGGTGACGGGGTAGATCAGCGCCTGATGGATGACCTCGACATGATCGACATCGCGGGCGAGGTTGGTCACAACAGCGGCGAGATTGCCGCCAGCGCTATCACCGGCAACAGCCAAGCGAGTCGCATCGACACCGAGTTCATCAGCATGAGTGGCTACCCATTCGGTGGCTGCCCATGCATCATCGACGGCAGCGGGAAACTTGTGCTCGGGAGCGAGGCGGTAATCGACCGCAACGACCACACAGTCAGCCTTCGACGCGATGGCGCGGGCGGCGTGATCATGCGATTCGAGATCGCCCACAACCCATCCGCCGCCGTGAAAGAACACCACGACCGGAAGACCCGGCTCGGTGCTGGGCCGGTAGATGCGAACTGGGATGTCACCACCAGGGCCATCAATGGTCCGATCAGAGATCTCGGCGAGTTCGATTGGGCTGGGTGTGTTGCCCAACGCCATGCTCTCGCGCAGCGAAACGGGATCAGTTCCGCCGAAGGTGAAACCGATCGCTGCGAGCAGATCTAGTACAACCTGAGCCTGTGGATCGACGGCCATGTTTCCCCCTGCGTTCGTAGACCGGATAACTGTTGCACATCACGGCAAGGTCGTGACCTGTACCGCGTCGCTGTAGAAGGTCCAGAACAGTTGGTTCGGTGCGATCCGGATCAAAACCTTCACCCGGACGTCGTAGATAGTGGCCGGCTCCAACTTGCGCAGGTTCACACATGACGTAGCGATCGACCTCGTGATGCAACGACGAAACCGCACCTTGGTACGCGTGCCGGTCACGAAGACGTTTGCCTGGTATCGCATGACGGTGCCCCGAGTGGGCGTGAACGCATTCCAACACGCCTGGATCTTGAACTTGCTCAAGGCAGTACTCGGACACAGTGTCGGTCCACTCTGCACCGGGGTGACCGAAGCTGACGCATCAGAGGGATCACTGTTCCCAGCGATGTTCACCGCACGCAACTTGATGGTGTAGGCGGTGTAATTGGTCAGACCATTCACCGTGACCGGCGAGGTCGTGCCCACCGCATCAGCCCAAGTAGTCCCACCATCAGTCGAGAACTCATACTTCGAGATCGCCGCGCCACCATCAGCACCCGGCGTGAACGAGATCGATACCGAACCATCACC
>CANFQA010000059.1 GCA_947449015.1 Microthrixaceae bacterium
AGACCCACGCCACCGATGGCGAACAGAATCGCCGAGAGGGCGAGATAGGCAAGCGGGAGGTTCGGGCTCATCAGTGTGCCGCCTCCTCAGTGGTCACGGTCAACGGGTCATCGCCCATCTCGGTCATGGATTCCGGCTCCGGGATCGGTTGGAGGTCCTTGGGGCGGCGGGAGAGCAGGACTGCTCCGACCACCGCAATGGTGAGTAGACCGGCGGTGATCTCCAGCGCGAACACGTAGGTCGTAAACAACTGCTGACCGATCTGCACCACGTTGGCAACAGTCGGCGAAATCGCAGCGGTGGCAGAGTGGGCACCGGTCACAGCGGCGTCCTTACCGATGATGATCACCGCAAGCACAGCCCCAGCGAGCACAAGACCAATGAGCACCGCGACAACGCGTTGTCCCACGATCGGTTCAGTCTCAAGATCCTCGTCCTCGTCAACCCCGAGCAGCATCAGTACGAACAGGATCAGCACGACGATTGCGCCGGTGTAGACGATGACCTGCACGACGGCGAGCAACTGCGCACCGAGATTGAGGAAAAGCACGGCGATGCCGAACAGCGTGGCGACAAGGCTCAACGCGGCATGCACCGGATTGCGGGACATCACCACACCGATTGCGCCGGAGAGCACAATCAGGGCGCACACAATGAACACTGCGGTCTCCATGATCAGTGACCCCCGTGTCCGTGATCGTCGTGACCGTGGTCATCATCTCCGTCATCGTCGTGACCATGATCATCGTGACCGTGACTTGAGCGCGAAGTGATGGCGTCCTTGATCTCCTGATCGGCCTCGGGGGCACGCATGCCGTAACCGAGTTCGCCGGACCAGCCAACGATGCCTTCGAATTCTGCTGAACCCGATGGCGCGGTGGCACGCATCCACGCTGAAGTGTTGAGATCCTCACCCGGTCGCCAGTCTTCCCAGGGCAGATGCTGCGGCAGACCGGCATCGTCGACGACAAGTTCAGCCTTGGTGTAGATGGCATCGGCCCGATTGGTGAAGGAGAACTCGAACATCTTGGATTCGGTGATGGCCTCGGTGGGGCAGGCCTCAACGCACAAATCGCAGTGGATGCAACGCAGGTAGTTGATCTCGTAGATGTAACCGAAGCGCTCACCCGGTGACACCGGGTTCTCAGGATCGTTCTCGGCGCCACGCACGTAAATGCATCGCGCCGGACACACACCGGCGCAGAGTTCGCAGCCGATGCACTTCTCCATACCGTCCTCGTAGCGATTGAGGACGTGACGACCGTGCACCCGAAGCGCCTTCGGCGCTTTCTCCTCGGGGTACTGCGTGGTGACGCGCTGCTTACGACCGATCTGGCGCAAGCTGACGAGGAAACCGCCCAGATAACCCATTACTCAACCACTCCCTGCAGACGCTTGACCCTCGAGGTGCCGATCGCGAATCGCAGCAGGCCATACCCGGTGAGACCGAGGGCTGCGCCGAGCGCGATGGTGATCACACCGTTCCAGTGCTGGTCGCGGGCCACGTAGTAGGTGGCCAGCAGGATGACCCAGCCCAGCGAGAGCGGGATGAGCACCTTCCAACCGAGATCCATGAGTTGGTCATAGCGGACACGCGGCACGCTGCTGCGGATCCAGACGAACAGGAACAGGAACGCGAGGACCTTGAGAAGGAACCAGAAAATTCCCCACAGCCAGCCGGGACCGAGAATGGCCGGACCAGCCGGACCACCAAGGAACAGGGTGACAATGATTGCCGCCATGGTGACCGAGTTCATGAACTCGGCAACAAAGAACAGAGCGAAGCGGATGGAGCTGTACTCGGTGTGATAGCCGCCGACCAGTTCCTGCTCGGCCTCAACAAGGTCGAATGGCGGACGGTTCAGTTCTGCTTGGCTGGCAAGAAGGAACACCACGAACGGCACGACACCGGCAGCGATGATGTTCCAATGCGGGATGAAACTGAACCAACCCTCACCGGCCTGCGCCATGACCATGCCATGGGTGCTGAGCGTTCCCGAAACGAGCACGACTGAGCACACCGACAAACCGAGGGCCGCCTCATAGGAAACCATCTGAGCCGATGCGCGCACCGAACTGATGAGCGGGTACTTCGAACCGGACGACCAGCCTGCCAGCATGACGCCGTAGACAGCGATTGACGACAGCGCGAGCGCAAACAGAATGCCGATTGCCGGATCGGCGAGCTGCAGGTATGTGGTGTGCCCGAACAGTTCGACCGAACCGTCGTGGCCATTGGAGAAGTCGCCGCCGAACGGGACGATGGTGAACAGCAGGAACGCCGGCACCACCGTGAGGAACGGAGCGAGGATGAACACGCGCATTTGAGCCCGAGCGGGCTTGAGATCTTCCTTGAAGAAGAACTTGATGCCATCAGCAAGGGTCTGCAGGATGCCAAACGGACCGGCAGTGTTGGGACCAACACGGTTCTGCAGGTCGCTCACGACCTTTCGCTCGAACCAGATCATGAGCATCGTGGCCACAAGCATGAGCCCGAATATGACCACGACCTTGAGGATCACGATCAGCACAATTACCAAGTCAATGTGGCCAGCGAGCAGCGGATCTCCGCTCACGGTGGCCGCAGCGATGGAGGAAGCTGCGGCGATCACTTCGTGGTCTCGATCCGCAGCTCGGTTACGACATCAGCGATGTTCATGAGTTCGCTCACCCGATAGTCGGCTTGGTTGAGCACAACAGCAGCGGTTCCGCGAGAGACGCCGGAATCGGCATGAATTGGCATCATGAGCGTGGTCCGCGGTGAACGCACCGAAACAGTGTCACCAGGGGCGACACCGAGACGATCGAAGTCATAGGGGCTCACTCGCACCGAGGTGCCCGGGGCAAGGCCAGCCAGATGGTTCCCAGACTGCACGATGGTTCCCTGGTCATAGAGCTTGCGGGTGGCCACGAGACGGAAGGAGTAGGAGTCGACTGGCGGTGCCGACACGACCGCAGCAGGAATGAAAGTCACCGTTGATGGCTGGGCCGCAGCTGACTCTGCCAGTTCAATCTCGGCGAGCACAGTGCTGTCGACCTCTTCGCCACCTTCGCCCGATTCAGCCCCTTCGGCAGTTTCACCGTCAGAGGCAGCGTCAGTGCTGACATCCGCAGCGGTTTGATCGACGAGTTCCTCGGCAAGTTCTTCGAGGAGTTCCTCGATCGGCTCGGGAAGATCGGCGGGCACCAAAAGTCCATCAGGTGCACCGGCGAGAAGATCAAGCGAAAGACCGAGATGCGAAGGCGCGACGCTGCCGATCTCGGCGAGGATCTCATTCGGGGTAGTGAACCCCAGATCGGCGCCGAGACGAGTGGCCAACTCTGAAGCCAGCACCCAGTCGGCCCGAGCGGTGCCGGGCGGAGTGACTCGCTGCGACAGTGCACTGACCCGACCCTCAAGGTTGGTGGTGGTTCCAGCCTTCTCGGCAAAGCCGGCTGCAGCGAGCACGATGTCGGCACGCAGGCTGGAGGCGTTGAGCAAGGTGTCAACACTGATGATTGTGCGGGCGCCGGCCAGACCGCGTTCGGCCAACTCGGCATCGGGAACATCAGCGAGCGGATCAGCGCCAAGCAGAACCAGCACGTCGATATTTCCCGCGGCTGCGGCCTCAAGAATGCCAATGGTGTCGAGCCCGGGAGCAGCCGGAACAGTGGGCCAGCATTCGGCAAACCAGTTGCGGCCGGCATCGAGGGTGACTCGACCCGGAAGCATGCCCGGAGCCAAGCCCATGTCGAGCGCACCGTGGATGTTCGCTCGACGCAGCGCCGGAAGGAACACCGTGTCGGGACGGGCACCGAGCAGAACGGTTGCCGCATCAAGAGTGACCGAGACCGATTCGCTCAGCGATGCGCGGCCAAGCACAACCTTGACCGGACCATTCGCCGCGGCCAGCAGTGCGCGTGCGGCGTTGATGCGATCGGCGGAAACTCCGGCGATCTCGCGGTCGGTGTCGGAGGATGCGGTGAGCGCACGCATGAGCTCCCCGGTCTCGCCGGGACGAGGCTGCAACGACGCCCGGGCGAGCGAGGAAATACCAGTGGCTCGCGGTGAAATTTCGAGAAGCGTCACGCGGTCGTTCTCAACTGCATGTCGCAGTCGAAGGAACAGCACCGGAAGCTCTTCTTTGGGATCGGGACCAAGCAGCAACACGGTGCCGCCCGGTGCACAAAGTTCGTCGATAGTGGTGCAGGGAAGACCCAGCACTGCGTCGACGGGCAACCCGTCGGCCAGTTGGGCATCCACGTTGTCTGTGCCCAACACACCCTTGGCCAACTTCGCCCACGCATAGGCGTCTTCATTGGTGAGGCGAGCGCCACCGATGACAGCGATGCTCGTCGGTGAGGCCGCAGCGAGCGCAGCGGCTGCAGCCGACAATGCATCAGACCACCGTGCCGGAGCGAGTCCGGCGGCAGTGCGCATGAGCGGTTCGCTCAAACGACCTTCGGCGTTGACGGTCTCGCTCGAGAATCGGCCCTTATCGCAGAGCCAACCCCAGTTGACCGGGTCGATGTCGACACCGGAGTAACGCTGGACCTGATCACGCGAGGAATCGATGGAGATACGACAGCCCACCGAGCAGCCTTGGCAGGTGGACTCGGTGGTTTCGAGATCCCAGGGGCGGGCCTTAAAGCGGTAGGGGCTGGCAGTCAGCGCGCCCACCGGGCAGATCTGCACGGTGTTACCGCTGAAGTACGAGGCGAACGGTTCGTCGGGGAAGGTGTTGACCTCGGTGTTATTGCCCCGATGAATGAAGTGGATGAGCGGGTCACCAGCGACATCCTTGGCAAAGCGGGTGCAGCGATCACACAGGATGCAGCGCTCACGATCGAGCAGCACGAGTTCGCTGATCGGGATCGGCTTTTCCTTGTGGCGCTTCTCCTCAACCATGCGGCTCTCGCCGGGGCCATAGGCCATCGTCTGATCCTGCAACGGGCACTCGCCGCCCTTATCGCAGACCGGACAGTCAAGCGGGTGGTTGAGAAGCAGGAACTCGAGAACGCCGTCCTGTGCCTTCTTGGTGATCTCGGATTCGGTCTCGACCTTCATGCCCGGTGTGCACTCGATCATGCAGCTGGGTTGAAGCGCCGGGCCGCGACCCGAGTCGACCTCGACAAGGCACATACGACACATGCCGACCGGCTTCATGCGCTCGTGGTAACAAAATCGCGGGATGTAGGTGCCGGCACGCTCAGCGGCATCGATGAGCAATTCGCCCTTGCGAGCGATCACCTCGAGACCATTGATCTCAACCACGACACCGTCAACCGCGGGCGCTTCAGACTCAGGCATGGGTCACCGCCTTCGGGAACGCAACCGGCACGGAGATGCGGGTCTGCTCTGCTTGGGTGATGCGGGCATCGAACTCAGGACGGAAGCGCTCGATGGCTGACGCGATGGGCGAGACGGCCGATGGGCCGAGTGGGCAGATCGTGGTCTGCTTCGGGGGCCAAGCGATTCCGGGTGAGATGTTGTCGCAGACGTCCATGAGCAGTGCGAGATCCGAGGGTCGGCCATAGCCATCCAAGATGCGCTGCAGGATCTTCTCGAGCCAGGTGGTGCCCTCACGACACGGGGTGCACTTGCCGCAGGACTCACGTGAGAAGAACCGAACGAGGCGCAGGCAGGCCTTCACCGCATCGGTGGTTTCGTCCATGACGACGATGGCACCCGAGC
This sequence comes from Microthrixaceae bacterium, assembly GCA_947449015.1. Taxonomy (GTDB): domain Bacteria; phylum Actinomycetota; class Acidimicrobiia; order Acidimicrobiales; family Acidimicrobilacustridaceae; genus Acidimicrobilacustris. The sequence goes on from CANFQA010000059.1 coordinate 5,675, forward strand.
CGAGCATCGAACCAGCGCGGTCGACCGTGACTTTTTCGAGTGGGAGATCGAGATGTTCCTCGAAGAACCAAGGAGCCGATGCGCCACCGGGTATGAACGCTTTGATGGCGTTGTCATTGCGGATGCCGCCGCCGTACTGCGGCGAAAAGATGAGATCGCGGAACGTGGTGACGCCGTACTCGACCTCGAACACACCTGGGGTCTTCACGTGACCGGACACTGCGAACATGCGCGTGCCACGGGAGGTCTCGGCGCCGAAGGCGGCGAATGCCTCTCCCCCATTGCTCACGATCCACGGCAGATTGGAAAGCGTCTCAACGTTGTTGACGATGGTGGGCTGCATGTAGAGACCCTTGGCCGCAGGGAAATACGGCGGCTTGAGGCGCGGCATGCCGCGGTTGCCCTCGAGGCTCTCAATGAGCGCAGTTTCCTCGCCCACGATGTAGGCGCCTGCGCCCCAGCTGAGCACGACATCAACGGAGAAATCGGAACCAAGAATGTTGCGGCCGATGTATCCGGCGGCATACGCATCATTCAATGCAGTGGCGATGCGCTCCTGAGCAAGCGGCATCTCACCGCGCACGTAAAGAAACGCCTGACCGCAACCGATGGCGTAACACGCAAGCAGCACACCTTCGATGAGTTGATGGGGATCGAGCTCCATGAGGAGGCGGTCCTTGTAGGTACCGGGCTCGGACTCATCGCCGTTGACAACGAGATAGCGCGGCCAAACCTCGGCGGGGGCGAGACCCCACTTGACGCCGGCTGGGAAACCAGCGCCGCCGCGTCCGAGAAGACTGGCGGACTTGACCTCATCGGCAACCGCCGATGGCGCCATGCCAAGCGCCTTGCGCAAAGCCTGGTAGCCACCGGTGGCCTCGTACCGAGCGAGCGTGAAACTGTCCTCGTAGTCGAAGCGCGAGGTGATGATGCGCGGGACTTCAGTGGTGCTCATCAGGACTGCGCCTCCTGCGACGAAGCGAGCCACACCGGGTGGGCGGTGTCCTCGGGGGTGATGACACCAGCACGGCGATCCGCGGGGATGCGCTGACGCACCTTGGCCAGCGTGCCGTGAGCCGGGATGTCAGTGCGGGAACCGGAGCGGAGCTCAGCGATGAGCTGATCGAACTCCCCGTTGGTGATCTTGTGGAAATAGCGGTAGTTGACCTGCAGACAAGGAGCCTCAGTGCATGCTGCGATGCATTCGACGTCCTCGATGGTGAAGAGGCCATCGTCGGTGGTCTGGCCGGGACGGATACCAAGGGTGTGCTCAGCGTGCTCGAGCAGTTCCTCGCCACCCATGAGCTGGCAGGAGATGTTGGTGCAGATGTTGACCATGTAGCGGCCCACCGGCTCGAACTTGAACATCTCGTAGAACGATGCGGTGCCCAACACCTCGGCAGCGCTCACCCCGACGAGATCGGCGATGTGGGCCATGGCCTCATCGGTGACATAGCCGTCTTGTTCCTGCGCGAGATGCAGCAGAGGAATAAGGGCGGACTTGGATCGTGGATAGCGCCCGATGATCTCGAGCGCGATCTCAGTGTTCTCCGCAGACAGGCGGGCCATCAGCGATCAACCTCCCCAAGAATGGGATCGACCGAGGAGATGATTGCCACGGCATCGGCCAACAGATTGCCGTGCATGAGATGGGGCAGCGTCTGCAGATTGACGAAACTGGGGGCACGGACATGCATGCGATACGGGTTCGGGGAACCGTCGCTGACGATGTAGCAGCCCAGTTCGCCGCGGGGTGATTCGATGGCTACATAGGCCTCACCCTCGGGAACCTTGAAACCCTCGGTGAAGATCTTGAAGTGGTGGATGAGTGCTTCCATGGACTCGTCGATGCGCGCACGCGGTGGCGGCGTGACCTTCTTGTCCTGGATGCGGTAGTCGCCCTTGGGCATCTTCTCGAGGCACTGCCGCACAATCTTCATCGACTCGCGAATCTCGGCGAGACGAATGGCAAACCGATCGAAGCAATCGCCATAGGACCCAACCACAACATCGAAGTCGACCTGGTCGAAGGCCATGTAGGGCATATCGCGACGGAGATCCCAGTTGTAACCGGTGGAGCGCAGAATCGGGCCGGTGACTCCGAGGGCAAGGCACTCCTCGGTCGAGATAGCACCGACTCCCTGAAGACGCTCACGCCAGATCGGCTGATTGGTCATGAGGACGTCGTACTCGTCGAGCCGCGGCGGAAGCATGTCAAGCAGACGCAGAATGCTGTCTCGCCAGCCGTCGGGGAGATCTGCGGCGACGCCACCGGGACGGATGTAGTTGTGATTCATCCGGAGGCCAGTGACCTCCTGCAGGAACCGCAGCGCCTCTTCGCGCTCACGCCATCCGTACAGCATCATCGACACCGCACCGAGATCCATGCCGTTGGTGGCCATGAACAAAAGATGGGAGGAAATGCGGTTCATCTCCGTCATGAGCATGCGGATCCAGACCGCTCGCTCAGGCACTTCGATGTCCAGCAACTTCTCGACGGTGAGCGAGAATGCCAGCTCGGTGAACAGCGGAGCGGCGTAATCCATGCGGGTGACGTTGGTTGGACCCTGGAGATAGGTGAGGGTCTCACCGGTGCGTTCCATGCCGGTATGCAGGTACCCGATGATGGGCTTACAACGCAGCACAGTCTCACCCTGGAGCTCCAGCATCAATCGGAGCACACCATGGGTGCTCGGATGCTGCGGGCCCATGTTGATGATCATGGTCTCTTCGTCGGGGGTCTGCTCGAGCTCGGCGTTCAGCGCCTCGGACTCGGACAGGCGCAGCACCGCACCGAGTTCGCGCAGTCGCTCAGCCCCTGCGATGACATCGCGGCTGGAGAGTTCCTGTGCGCCCTCTGAGGTTTGGGCGAGGTTGATGGGAGCGTCGTGTGTGGTGGTCATGAGAAGTCGCGGTTATCGATTGGCGGGAGCACCCTTGAACTGCACGGGGATACGACCGGGGTCGTAGTCCTTGCGCAGCGGATGGCCGGGCCAGTCCTCGGGCATGAGGATGCGGGTGAGATCGGGATGACCGTCGAACGAGATTCCGAACATGTCGAAGGTTTCGCGTTCCATGGCCTCGGTACCGGGGTACAGATCAAACGCGCTCGCCAGGCGTGCGTCGTCGGCTGGGATCTGAAGACGAAGGCGAAGTCGCGAGCGCTGCTGATGGTTGATCAGATTGACCACGACCTCGAAACGCTCGGTCGACACCGAAGCGGGAACGCCACTGCGCCCGGGATGAGTGAGGTAATCGACGCCGCAGAGATCAATGATCGAGAAGTAGCCGGCCTCGTGCAAGGTGCGCAGAAGTGCGGGATAGGTCTCGCGGCTGGGATGCAACACGAGCTGTCCACCCGAATGGGTAAGCAGCGTCCCAAAGAGCTCTTCAGGAGCGACCTCGGGCGTGGCATCGGAGTCGGTGGCGTCCGCTCCGTCGAGAGCGGCTTCGTCGGCCATGGTCAGTTCCGTCCCAGAGCAACAGGCGTGGCACCACTGGCGCCGACCTGTTCAATGACGATGCCGGCGCCTTGGCCCGGACGACGAGTGAGTTCACCGTCGCGAATCTGCTGATGCAGCGTGAGAATGGCGTGCATGAGCGTTTCTGGCGAGGGCGGACAGCCCGGGGCGTACACATCAACCGGCACGATCTGATCAACACCCTGCACAATGGCGTAGTTGTTGAACATGCCACCGGAGGATGCGCACACGCCCATGGAGATGACCCACTTGGGTTCCATCATCTGGTCGTAGATCTGACGCAGCACCGGAGCCATTTTCTGCGATACACGGCCGGCCACGATCATGAGATCGGCCTGACGCGGGGAAGCGCGGAACGTCTCCATGCCGTAGCGAGAGAGGTCGTAATGCGGACCACCAGCGGCCATCATCTCGAGGGCGCAGCAGGCCAGACCGAAGGTGGCCGGCATCACGCTATGGGAGCGGGCCCACTTGACCAAGCCCTCGAGGGTGCCGGTGAGGAAGTTGTGGCTGAGACCTTCGAGGCCAGCCTCGAGGATGCCGCCTTCTGGACGCGATTCGCTGGACACTAGGCAGCCTCTCTCGATGACGCGACTGGTTCGCGACCTTCGAGAC
>CANFQA010000060.1 GCA_947449015.1 Microthrixaceae bacterium
CAGGAGCAACACACAACTCCATGACTCTCGATCCGAACCGCTGGACGCTCAAGACCCAAGATGCCGTCAACGTGGCCATTGCCGAGGCGCGCACGCTGAGCAATCCAGAGGTCACCCCTGATCATCTGCTCATGGCGTTGCTCGGTCAGGAGGAGGGGATCGTGCTGCCGCTGCTGCAGAAAGTGGGCATCGCCCCCGCGCAACTGCGGGCGCGCACCACCGAGGCCATCGACGCACTGCCTAAGGCCTACGGCGGCGAGTCCCGGGTGGGTCGAGAGTTCACGGCATTGTTTGATCGAGCCGACGACGCTCGTCGCGAACTGCACGATGAGTACCTCTCCACCGAGCATCTGCTGTTGGCCTTCGGTGATCGAGTGGGCGCTGATCGCGAGCAGCTGCTGCTGGCGCTCGCCGATGTGCGCGGCAGCCATCGCGTCACCAGCCAGAACCCTGAAGAGCAGTACCAAGCGCTGGAGAAGTACGGGCGCGACCTCACCGAGGCAGCGCGGGCCGGAAAGATCGATCCGGTCATTGGTCGCGATGACGAGATCCGACGCGTGATTCAGGTGTTGTCGCGCCGCACCAAGAACAACCCGGTGCTCATCGGCGAGCCCGGTGTGGGCAAGACCGCCATTGTTGAGGGATTGGCTCGTCGCATCGTTGAAGGTGATGTGCCCGAGAGCCTGCGCAATAAGCGACTCATCTCTCTTGATCTCTCCTCCATGGTCGCCGGCGCCAAGTACCGAGGCGAGTTCGAGGAACGACTGAAGGCGGTGCTCAAGGAGATCACCGACTCCGAAGGTGAAGTCATCACGTTCATCGACGAGATGCACACCGTGGTCGGTGCCGGTGCTGCCGAAGGTTCCATGGATGCCGGCAACATGCTCAAGCCGCTGCTGGCCCGCGGGCAGTTGCGCATGGTGGGCGCCACCACGCTCGATGAGTTCCGTAAGTACATCGAGAAGGACCCCGCGCTCGAGCGTCGCTTCCAGCAGGTGTTCGTGGATCAGCCCTCGGTCGAGGACACCATCGCCATCCTGCGTGGCCTCAAGGAGCGCTACGAGGTGCATCACGGCGTACGTATCCAAGACGCCGCGCTGGTGGCCGCCGCCGTGTTGTCTGATCGCTATCTCACCGGACGCTTCCTGCCCGATAAGGCAATTGATCTTGTCGATGAATCGGCGTCCAAGTTGCGTATCGAGATCGACTCCATGCCCACCGAGATCGATGTTGTTGAACGACGGATCCGTCAGCTCGAGATTGAACGGGTGGCGTTGGCCAAGGAAACGGATGTGCCGTCTATCGAGCGACTTGCGCTGCTCGACGAAGAGCTCGCCAATCTCACCGAGCAGATCGACGGGATGAAGGCGCACTGGAACGCGGAGAAGGACGCTATCGATCGCATCCGCGACCTCAAGGAACAGCTCGAGGTGAAGCGCGGCGAGGTGGAGCGTGAGACCGATCTCGAAAAGGCCGCCGAGATCCGTTACGGCCAACTGCCCGAACTTGAACGGCAGGTCGAGGCCGCGTCGGTTGCGCTCGACGAACTCCAGTCCACCGAGAAGATGCTCAAAGAAGAGGTGGACGAGGAGGACATCGCCGAGGTCGTCAGCAAATGGACCGGCGTGCCTGTCAGTCGCCTCATGGAGGGCGAGATGGCAAAGCTTGTCCGACTCGAAGATGTGCTCCATGAGCGTGTCATCGGTCAGGACGAAGCAGTTGTTGCTGTGGCCAATGCCATTCGTCGAAGTCGGGCGGGACTTTCCGATCCGCATCGTCCCATTGGTTCGTTCCTGTTCATCGGTCCCACCGGTGTGGGCAAGACCGAACTCGCTCGATCACTGGCGGACTTCTTGTTCGACGATGAGCGGGCCATGGTCCGCATCGATATGAGCGAGTACATGGAGAAGCATTCCGTGTCGCGGCTCATCGGCGCTCCCCCTGGTTACGTCGGTTATGACGCTGGCGGTCAGCTCACTGAACTCGTTCGTCGCCGGCCCTATGCGGTGGTGTTGCTCGACGAGATCGAAAAAGCCCATCCCGATGTGTTCAACGTGCTGCTGCAATTGCTCGACGACGGTCGACTCACCGACGGCCAGGGTCGCACGGTGGACTTCACCAATGTGGTGCTGATCATGACCTCGAACCTGGCGGGTGATCCCACACAGTTCTTCAAGCCCGAGTTCATCAATCGCATCGACGACATTGTGAATTTCCGTTCACTGACCGAGGACGACCTTGAGCACATCGTCGATATCCAACTCAAGGGACTCATCGAACGTCTTGCCCAGCGGCGCATCACGCTGCAGGTCACTGCCGAGGCCAAGCATGCGTTGGCCGCCGATGGATTTGATCCTGCCTATGGCGCTCGGCCGCTCAAGCGGGTCATCCAGCGCGAGCTGGCCGACCGATTGGCGCTGTCCATTCTCGAGGGCGAGTTCGGCGACGGTTCGGTGGTCACCGTCGATGCTGTCGATGGTGAGCTGGAAATACTGGGAGCACGAACCGCCAGCCTCTAGCGTCCGTGCGTGCCTGATGTCACTACCGACCCCACCATCTCCGATCCGAACCCCCAACAGGGAGTGACGACAGCGTCTCCCCGGGCGCTGCGCACCCGCTTGGTGGTGCTCACGTTCCTCATGCTGTTCGTGGAACTGGCGCTGATCCGTTGGCTGGGCGGCAGCGTCGTCTACCTCTCGTATTTCTCCAACATCGTGTTGCTGGGTTCGTTCCTTGGTGTCGGACTCGGCTTCTTGTGGGCCGGTCGCTCGGAGTTCTCGCTGTTGCGTTTCACCCCGTTGGTGCTCGGCGCGCTTGTGTTGTTCGTGCACTACGTGCCGGTCACGCTTCAGGCAGTGGGTACCGATCTCATCTTTTTCGGCCGCGAACTCAAGCCCAACGGTCCGCCGCGTGAGGTTTTGCTGCCGGCCATCTTCATCGTGGTGGCTGCCGTTCTGGCCTGCATCGGCGACGGCATCGCCCGCACGTTCCGTCAGCTGGCCAATCTCGACGCCTACCAGTTCGATCTCATCGGCAGCATCGTCGGCATTGTCATCTTCACGATCCTCGCCTTTGTCGGCGCCCAGCCCATCGTGTGGGGCACGGTTAGTGCACTCATCCTGCTGTGGGCGATCCGTCCGAAGAAGCTCGGGATGTTGGTGTTGGTGTGCTTGCCGCTGATCGCCATGCTCAGCACCCTTGGCATTGAATCCACCAAGTCCGGTGTGGCTTGGACCCCGTATTACAAGGCCAATTACGCCGTGCTCGGGCCCAACGGTATCGGCGTGTTCGTCAACGGAATCCCGCACTGGTTCCAGGTTGATGAGACCAAAGAACCGATCTACAACACGATTTATGAGCGTCGGGCCGCGACCACGCCGCCCAAGAACGTGCTCGTGATCGGCGCGGGTAGTGGCAATGACGTGCAAAAGGCACTTGATGAAGGAGCCGAACATATCGACGCCGTCGAAATCGACCGTCGTCTGCTCGACCTCGCCGCCACGTACCACCCGAAGCATCCCTATGACGATCCGCGAGTCACCGTGCATATCGACGACGGGCGTGCATTTCTCGAACAGACCGATCAGAAGTGGGACATGATCGTTCTGGCCTTGCCCGATTCGCTCACCCTTGTGCAGGGCGCCTCATCGGTGCGGCTCGAGAGTTTCCTGTTCACCAAGGAAGCCGCCGATTCCTATCAGGCACATCTCACTGACGACGGTGTGTTCGCCATGTACAACAACTACCGCGAGTTCTGGCTGGTTGATCGCTACGCCAACACTCTCGAGCAGACATTCGGCACTTCGCCGTGCGTGACCCATCTCGAGAATCGCGGCCAGGCGGTCATCACGGTAAGCCTGCAGCCCGATGCGATCGACTGCCCGGCCCAGGACCAGTGGATCCGTGACGCAAGCACACCGGCGCCCGTCAACGACGATCGACCCTTCCCGTACCTGAAGAACCCGTCGATCCCGTCGTTCTATCTGGTCGCCCTCGGCCTCATCCTGTTGGTGTCGTTCCTGAGTGTGCGTCTCGTGGGCGGACCGCTGCGGGGTATGGGCGCCTACACCGATCTGTTTTTCATGGGTGTGGCGTTCCTTTTGCTCGAAACCAAGAACGTGGTGCAGTTCGCTCTGCTGTTCGGCACCACATGGTTAGTGAATGCGCTGGTGTTCGGTGGCGTGCTGGTGGCCGTGCTGGGTGCCGTCACGCTTTCCAAACGGATTCGGGTGCGATCACCGTGGATCCTCTATGGCCTGCTCGCCGGCTCGATCGTCATCAACTGGATCATTCCCCAGCATCTGCTGCTCGATCTGCCCTTTGCGGTGCGCCTCGTGGCCGCAGTGGTGCTGGCGTTCTCGCCGATCTTCCTGGCCAACATGGTGTTCTCGCAGCGGTTCCGGGACAGCGGCGACACCACCACCGCTTTCGCCGCCAATCTCATTGGCGCCATGGTCGGCGGCGTGCTCGAGTACGTCTCGCTCATGGTCGGGTACCGCAACCTCATGATCGTCGCGCTGGTGCTCTACGGCTTGGCGTTCCTGTTCGGACGCCGCCACCTTGCCTCCGGAGCCAGTTCGACCGCGGCCTGAGGCACAATCGACTGCGATTTCGCAAGGGTCAACGGGTAGTGTTTTCCGGTCCCCCAAACCCCTTCCCAGGAGTTCATCGTGCCAGCCACCGTCGTCGTCGGAACCCAGTGGGGTGACGAAGGGAAGGGCAAGTTCACCGATCTCTTCGCCCGGGATCAGCATCTGGTGGTTCGCTACCAGGGTGGACATAACGCCGGTCACACGCTCGTGGTCGACGGGGTCAGCTTCAAACTGCAGTTGGTGCCCAGCGGCATCCTGTATCCGCACATCACACCGGTTATCGGCAACGGTGTCGTGGTCGATCCCCGCGTGCTCATTAGCGAGCTCGACATGCTCGAGTCGAAGGGTGTCGACACCTCGAAGCTGCGCATCAGTGGCAACGCACATTTGATCCTCCCGTATCACCAGGAGCTCGACAAGCTCACCGAGCGTCGTCTTGGCAAGAACAAGGTGGGAACTACCAAGCGCGGCATCGGCCCGGCGTATGCCGACAAGGCGGCCCGTGTTGGTCTGCGAGTGCAGGACCTGCTCGACCCGAAGATCTTCCGACAGAAGCTCGACGTGGTGCTGAAGGAGAAGAACGCCATCTTCGCAAAGGTGTTCAACCAACTTCCGCTGGATGCTGACGTCATCGCTGATGAGTACCTCAACCTGTGTGCGCCGCGCCTTGCCCCGATGATCGGCGATTCGGTCGGCATCGTGCATGACGCGCTCGAAGCGGGCGAAAGCGTGCTGCTCGAAGGCGCACAGGCCACCTTCCTCGATCTCGATCACGGCACCTATCCGTTCGTGACCTCTTCGAACCCCATCGCCGGTGGCGCCTGTGTCGGTGCCGGTATCGGGCCTCGCTACATCGACTCGGTGGTTGGCATCGCCAAGGCCTATGTCACTCGCGTTGGTGCGGGTCCGTTCCCCACCGAACTGACCGATGAGATCGGCGACGCGCTGATCGATATCGGCCATGAGTACGGCACCAACACCGGTCGTCGTCGCCGCACCGGCTGGCTCGACGCGGTGATGCTGCGTCATTCGGTTCGGCTCAACTCTCTGTCGGAGTTGGCTGTCACCAAGCTCGACGTGTTCGACACCTTCGACACCATCAAGATGTGCGTGGCCTACGAACTCGACGGTGAGATCTTCACGCAACTGCCGTATCACCAGTCAGTCGTGCATCACGTCACGCCGGTGTACGAGGAGTTCCCGGGCTGGAAGTGCGATATCTCCGGTATCACCACTCGTGAGGAACTGCCGGCCGAAGCGCTGGCGTATCTGGTTGCTCTCGAGGCGCAGGTGGGTGTGCCCATCGGTCTTGTCGGTGTCGGTCCCGGCCGCGAGCAGTACCTGCGCTTCAACGTCTGATGAAGATCTGCGTCGTCGGTTCCGGCGGTCGTGAGCATGCGCTGGCCACCGTGCTGCGTCGTCATCACGAGGTCGTGGTCACGCCGGGCAATCCCGGCATCCCCGGTTCGGTGTCCACGCCGGCCACCGAACTCGAGGCTGACCTCTATGTGATCGGTCCCGAGGCGCCATTGGTGGCGGGTCTGGCCGATGAACTGCGGGCGATGGGACGACTCGTGTTCGGTCCCGGTGCTGACGGGGCGCGCCTCGAAGGTTCGAAGGCGTGGATGAAGGACGTGCTGGTCGAGGCCGGTGTGCCCACCGCCGCGCATGGAACCTTCGATTCGATAGAGCCGGCCTTCGCCTTTCTTGACACGCTCGATGGGCTCTATGTGGTGAAGACCGATGGTCTGGCCGCAGGCAAGGGCGTGGTGGTCACGACCTCGATCGATGAGGCCCGCGATGCGGTGCGCGACTATCTCTCGGGCGAAGCCTTCGGCGATGCCGGCCGCACGCTGGTGATCGAAGAGGGCCTCACTGGTCCCGAGGTTTCGGTGCTGGCGATCTGCGATGGCACCCGAGCGTTCGCGCTGGCACCAGCCCAGGACTTCAAGCGCATCTTCGATGGCGACCTCGGCCCCAATACCGGCGGCATGGGCGCGTACTCACCGGTACCTGTGGCCACCGATGATGTCGTGGCCATGGTGATGAACGATTGCGTGGCGCCCACGTTGGCCACATTGCGGGCCAAGGGCATCGACTACCGCGGCGTGCTCTATGCCGGTCTCATGCTCACCCCGACCGGCCCGAAGATGCTCGAGTACAACGTGCGGTTCGGCGATCCGGAAACCCAGGTAGTGCTGCCCCGACTCACTAGCGATCTCGGTGAACTGCTGGCCCAGGCCGCCGCCGGCGAACTGCGTGACGCCCCCACCTTCGACAATGGCGCTGCGGTCACCGTGGTCTGCGCCGCTGAGGGTTACCCGCGAGATGTGCGCACCGGCGATGTCATCGAAGGGCTCGACGCCGCCTCGGCTATTGAGGGCGTGAGCGTGTTCTGCGCCGGTGTCACCGCCGATGCCGATGGTCGATTGATCACCGCCGGCGGTCGCGTGCTCGCGGTCACCGGACAGGGCGCCGATATTGCCGCCGCCCGCAGCCGGGCGTTCGAAGCTGTCGGCCATATCTCCTGGCCCGGTCTCCAGCACCGCAACGACATCGCTGCATCTGCGATCATCTGAACCACACTGTTGTCACGACTCCGGCGCTAGATCGGCGTTGGCCACTACCCCGAGGAGAAGCTCCGATGAAGGTCGCCGTGCTGATGGGATCGCCGAACGATCGCGACAAGATGCAGCCCGCGGTCGACACGCTCGACCAGTTCGGCATCGAAGCCGATGTTCGCGTGCTCTCCGCCCATCGCAATCCTGCTGAAGTGACCGCGCTGGCCACCTCAGCTCGTGCCGATGGGTATGTAGCGTTCATCTGTGGCGCCGGCATGGCCGCACATCTCGCCGGTGTCGTTGCAGCTCACACCACGCTTCCGGTAGTTGGTGTGCCGCTGTCGGGCGGAGCCATCAACGGGGTCGACGCGCTGTACTCCACGGTGCAGATGCCCAAGGGCATCCCGGTGGCCACGGTTGCCATCGACGGTTCGCTCAACGCCGCGCTGCTCGTCGTCGAGATGCTGGCCATCACCGACACCGATCTGCAGGAGAAGCTCCTCGAAGACCGCGCCCGCCGCGCCCAGGGCTGAACCTCCGCTTCAGGTCTGAGTTGAACGACTCTGGAGGATCGCTGTCTTGGAGCCGATCTCTCTGACCGCCGGGGCATCGAGGCTCTCGGGTAGTATGTACAGGAACCTGTACAAGGAGTTGTGATGCCGGAGACCATCAGCGACGCACGAGCCAACCTGACCTCCCATGTGGCGCGGTTCCGAGCAGAGGGCATAGGCGCCGAGCCGGTCGTGTTCGGTGATCATCGCCTGCCGGAGGCGGTGCTCCTCCCGTTCGAGACCTTCGAACTCCTGCTTGATGTGGCTGAGGACATCGTGATCGCCGAGCGGATCCGCGAGCGTGACGCTCGTGATTCCGGCAACCGCACCACGTTGGCTGAAGCGGCCGCCGAACTGGGCATTGATCTCGACGAACTGTGAGCCACCGCAGGCCGCAGCCGTATCTGAAGGTCACGCTTCGTGATGAAGCTCTCGAAGACCTCCGCGAAATCGCACAGAGGTCTCGTGAGGTCGCGATCGAGGTGCTTCGGTTACTCAAGCTCCTCGACACTGGGCAAATGACGCCAGTTCGATTGAATGACTATGCGAAGACCGGTGACCTGACCGATTGCGGGAAGATCGTGGTGGAGGTGAGCGGGCACCCGGAGCACCGCATCGTGGTGCGTGATCTCGGAAAAGGTCGTTTCGAAGTGTCCGAAGTCATCGCGATCGAAGCTCGCGCCGAGGATCTCGCATATCTGCTCGCGGGTCTGCGGTTGGGCCGGATCGTGGACCCGGTGCGTCGCTCGGACACGAGCCGAAGGGTTGACCGGATCCGCCGCGCAGCGCGCCCTGCTGGACCTTCGGAGGAACGACGAGATTGAGCCACCGGCTCAGTCCTCGGTACTCGCCGAGGCCAGGGATTGGCGGACGTTCAGCAGGTAGTACAGCGAGTACAGCCCGCCGATCGGGCCGCAGATGACCGCGAACCCGATGATCGAGATGATCCAGTTCCGCTTGGTCTTCGCCGTCGGTTCGAACGCTGACGCTGGGCGACGGGATGCATCGACCACACTCCAGACCACGAGCCCGAAGATTGACGCCGAGAGACACCACCACAGGTACTGCACCTAGTCATCATGCCCCGTGATCAGGGATCGGTGCTGGAATCGTTCAAGGCCGGCAGTGGTGCATGTCGTAGCCTGAGGGGTACGCCCGCTGCGGGTGCATGAGGAGATCCGATGGCATCCACATCCGTGCCCAACGTCCTGGCCGCCCGCTATGCGAGCCCCGAGATGGCACGCGTGTGGTCCCCCGAGCACAAGGTCGTGCTGGAGCGCCAGTTGTGGATCGCCGTGCTCGAGGCCCAGCGCGACCTCGGCATCGACGTGCCCGCCGAGGCCATCGACGCCTACCGCTCGGTGATTGATCAGGTCGATCTCGCCTCGATCGACGCCCGTGAGCGCGTCACCCGCCACGACGTGAAGGCTCGCATCGACGAGTTCTGCGCGCTGGCCGGCCACGAGCAGATCCACAAGGGCATGACGTCCCGCGATCTCACCGAGAACGTCGAGCAGCTGCAGGTGCGAGCCGCACTCGTGCTGGTGCGCGGACGCATGCTCGCCGCGCTCGCCCGTCTCGCCGAGCGCGCTGCTGAGCACGCCACGTTGGTCATGACCGGTCGTTCGCACAACGTGCCGGCGCAGGCCACCACCCTTGGTAAGCGTTTCGCCAACGCTGGTGAGGAACTGCTGCAGGCCCTGCATCGTGTTGACGATCTGCTGGCCCGCTATCCGCTGCGGGGCATCAAGGGTCCGGTCGGCACCCAGCAGGACATGCTCGATCTGCTCGACGGCGACGATGCGCAGCTCGCCGAGCTCGAGACCCGCATCGCCACCGGCCTGGGCTTCAGCGCCGTGCTCACCAACGTCGGTCAGGTGTACCCGCGTTCGCTCGATCTCGATGTGGTCTCGGCGCTCGTGCAGGCTGCCGCCGGGCCCGCTGATCTCGCGCTCACCATCCGGCTCATGGCCGGTCAGGAACTCGCCACCGAAGGGTTCCAGCCCGG
>CANFQA010000061.1 GCA_947449015.1 Microthrixaceae bacterium
ACGCTGGTGATTGTCGGTGCGGCTGGGATGGTGCGCGGTGTCACTGACACTGCTGATGAGCCAGTGCCGGCTCCGTTGGTGTTGTAAGCGCGCAGTTTGATCGAGTAGGTCGTGCCGTTCGTGAGGCTGCTGATCGTGACTGGTGAGGTCGTACCAGCGTCAGTGTCTGTCCAGGTGCTGCCGTTGTCGGTGGAGTACTGGTACTTCGTGATTGTTGATCCACCGTCGGAACCGGCACTGAACGCGATTGATGCCGTTGCATTGCCGGGTGTCGCGAGAAGCGACGTCGGCGCGGCTGGGGTTGTTGAGGCGGTCGATGTCCACTGGGCATAAAGCGTCACCGTTTCGGAGGAGGAGACCACCGTTTCACCCGGGTTCCAGCTTGTGCCCGACCCGTTCGACGCTGTGTTCCACTTCGAGAACGTGTAATTGGTGCGGGTGTAGCTGTTGTTTGGGGCGCGGCATGAACCCCCCTGATCGCCCATGGAGCCCGAACCGCCGTTGGCATTGAAGACCAAGGTCTTGCAACCGCTGACTGCCGCTGCCGGGGCGATCGGCACCATCAGTGACGCGGTCATCACTGCGATAGAGATGACCGCGGCGATGATGGCGCGAAACGGTGGTCGAGGAGCCGAGGTAGACATTGGGCCTCCGATGCCAAGGTAAAATTCCTGCAAGGATTTAGGCAAGAAAAACCGCACTCTTGATTATATTTAGACCACGTTCACAGCGCACGTCGGTCTCATCCTGAACACCTGACTCTTGAGCAACCCCATCGGACACTGTTCGTAGTTGGAATGGTATTGGACCGTGAAGGCGAACACGAACGACGGAACAAAGAGCGCATTGAGGAGACCGTCCCCCCACGTCATTGCGGAGATTCCGAGGAGGACGAGTCTGGGCGTTCTCCACCGTTAACGTCTGCTCATGAGTGAGCCGCACAACTGCCCGGAGCCGGCGGCATCGGCTCCTTGGTGGCGAGGCGCCGTTTTCTACCAGATCTATCCGCGTTCCTTCGCTGACTCGAATAGCGATGGCGTTGGCGATCTCAACGGAATCCGTGCGCATCTCCCGGAGCTCAAATGGCTGGGCGTGGATGCGCTGTGGATCTCGCCGTTCTACCGATCGCCAATGGCTGACTTCGGCTACGACGTCAGCGACTACTGCGATGTGGATCCGATCTTCGGAGACCTTGCCGCCTTTGATGCGCTCCTTGCTGAGGCTCACGCGCTGGGCCTACGCGTCATCATCGATTGGGTTCCTAATCACACCTCGGACCAGCACCCGTGGTTCCTTGATGCGGCGTCGTCGCATACTTCGGAGCATCGCAATTGGTATGTGTGGCGCGAACCGGACGAAGACGGCACGCCGCCGAACAACTGGGTCGCTGCGTTCGATCTCGCCGCTCCTGCGTGGAGCGTGCATCCCGACACGGGCCAGTGGTACCTGCATCTGTTTGATCCTGCGCAACCTGATCTCAATTGGGATGAACCCGCTGTGGTCGAGGCCATGCACGATGTTCTGCGTTTCTGGCTTGATCGTGGTGTCGACGGGTTCCGCGCCGACGTTCTGCACACCATTGGCAAGTATCCCGACCTGCCCGATGATCCGGCTGCGGTCGCGGGCATTCCGCATTGCGCCCTCAACGATGTCCCGGTTACTCACGAACGCGTGCGGGCCATCCGGTCGCTGGTGGATTCCTATGCCGACGACCGGGTGCTCGTCGGAGAGATCTATCTCATGACCACCGAAGCGATCGCCAGCTATTACGGCGATGGCGATGAGGTGCATATGGCGTTTAACTTCCCGGCGCTCTACGCGCCATGGAGCTCCGAACGCTGGCGGGCGTCGATTGAGGACACCGAAGCCACGCTCGATCCGCGTGGGGCCTGGCCCACCTGGGTGCTGTCGAACCATGACAACCCCCGACACCGCACCCGCTATGACCTTGCAGCGCAGCGCAGGGGAGAGGACGCGGGGACTACCGCCCGTCGCTCCGAGGCTCGGGCCCGTGCTGCTGCGGTGCTGTTGCTCACACTGCGGGGCACCCCGTTTCTCTATCAGGGCGAAGAACTCGGTCTGCTGGATGCCGAGATCACACCCGAGCAGGTTGTCGACCCCGGTGGTCGCGATGGCTGCCGTGGTCCGTTGCCCTGGGATGGCACCGATGGGCACGGCTGGCCCACCGGATTGGGTGCTGCGGGCCCATGGCTCCCGCTGCCCCCCGAGGCCGCCGTGCGCAATCGAGCCGACCAGCAGGCCGATCCGGATTCGATCCTCAACCTGTATCGGCGACTGCTTGCATTGCGGAAGGCCACGCCGGCCTTGCGCAGCGGTGAGTTCGAACTGCTTGACGCTCCTGAGGGTGTGCTCGCCTTCAGCAGGCGACTCGATAGCGAGATCTGCCACATCCTCATCAACATGACCGATGAGCAGGTGGTGCTTGATGAGTCGCTGATGCCAGCCGGATCCACGGTGATGTTGGCCTCTGATCTGGTGGATCCGACAGGCCTGCGAGGGCATCTGGGTCCAGATCAGGCCCTCATCATTCAAGGCTGACGAGAGCATCTCCGTGCTGGGGCAGACTGTGAACCTGCACTGTTCGAGGGGGAACCATGCTCACGCCATTCGACGATTTTCCGATCCACCAGACCGGCGATCCCATCGCCCAAACAGTCTCGGCTGATCCGAACCATTACGACCGGTACTTCTTCAACGGGTTCGATCGTGATGGTGCGTTCATGATCGGTGGCGCCATGGGTCACTACCCGAACCGTGGTGTTATCGACGCCGCGTTCAGTTTCGTGATCGACGGCGTCGAGCATTCGGTGTTCGCCTCGGGCCTCATGCCCATTGATCGAGCGACCACCATCGGGCCCATCACCGTTGAGGTAGTCGAGCCCTTGCGCGAGATCCGTCTTGTCATCGCTCCGAACGAGCACGGACTTTCCGGCAACCTTGTGTTCCGGGCCCGCACGGCGGCTATCGAAGAACCCAAGCAGACCATCGTGCGTAACAGCACCAAAATCATGGACTACACCCGCCTCACCCAGTGGGGAACATGGGAGGGCACGGTCACCGTCGGCGACCGCACCATCGAGGTGTCGGCTGCGACCACCTTTGGTGTGCGGGATCGTTCCTGGGGTGTGCGCGGTGTGGGAACGCAGGCGCCCACCAACTTCCCAGCGGCAGCTCCCGAGATCTTCTGGCTGTGGGCGCCATTGCACTTCGACGACATCTGCACGCATCTCGCATTGTTCGAACACAGCGACGGCAGTCGATGGATGCAGAGCGCACTGGTTGTGCCGGTGCTGGAGTCACCCGATGCTCCGACCTATGGAGACGTGGCCCAGTCTGAGGAACTCGAAGGTGTTGCCTACGACCTGAAGTGGCAGCCCGGCAAACGCGAGATGGAATCGGCCTCTATCGAAGTCACCCATGCAGACGGTTCAACCGATCGCATCGAGTTCGAGCCGTTCTACACATTCCGTATGCGCGGCATTGGCTACATGCATCCGCACTGGGCGCATGGTTCCATTCATGGCGAGTTGGAGGTCGGTGGCGAGTCCATAGCGCTCGATGCCTTCGAGCCGCTCGACCCATCGAGCATTCATATCCAAACCTTGTGTCGGGTACGCATGGGCGACCGCGTTGGTGTCGGTGTGCTCGAACAGTTGGTCTTCGGTCCGCACACGCCCACTGGACTCACCGGGATCCTTGACGGGTACCAGCCCTCGTGAGTTCGTTCCATCCGTACGACGTGGTAGTTCGCAACCTCTGAGTCGGATCACAGCCCCCGATGTGGTCACTACTCAAATCCAACGGCGCGTTCCGCCGGCTCTTTATCGCACAGCTCATTAGCTATGCCGGTGATTGGTTCGCCACCGTTGCCGCCCTCGGTCTTCTGCTCGATGCCACTGGCTCAGATCTGCTTGCTTCGGTGTTTTGGGTGGCCCAGACCCTGCCCACGTTCATCATGGGCCCGATCGCTGGCCCCATGGCCGATCGGTTCGACCGTCGACGGATCATGATTCTGGTGTCATTCCTTCAGGCGGCCGTCGCGCTCACATTCCTTCTGGCCGGGCACGGTATGGCGTGGTTTGTGTTCGTCGCCCAAGGCGGAGTTACCGCGCTGGGAGCGTTCTTCGGTCCCGCAGCGCAGGCCGGTGTGGCCAATCTGGTCACCGAGGAAGAACTTCCAACTGCCGCAGCGCTTATGGGTGCCACCTGGGGGGCGATGCTGGCCGTGGGCGCGGCGCTAGGTGCCGCCTTCACGGTTGCTTTCGGACGCGACGCGGCATTCCTCGCTGATGCGGCCAGTTTCGTGATCGCAGGTTTACTCATCATCAGCATCCGGCAGTCATTGCAGGCCGAGCGAGCAAGCGGCACCGTGGCGCCGCGCATGCGACCTATTCACGATTCGGTTGAAGCGTTGCGTCACGCCCGTAAGCACCCGACGATCCTGGCCCTGTTGGGTTCACATATCGGTTTCGGTTTCGGCGCCGGCGTGGTCGGCCTTCTCGCAGTGTTGGCAACAGCAAAGTTTCATGGCACCGACGCGGCCACAGGATTGTTGTTAGCTGGACGCGGCATCGGTGTGCTCATCGGACCGCTGCTCGTGCGTCGCCTTGCGCGCCGTGGCATTCATGGAGTGCTGTTGGCCTGTGGGTTCGCCGCTATCTGGTACGGAACGATGTATTTGTTCGTGTCGATCGTGCCCTGGTTGCTGGTGGCCTTCGTGCTTATCGCGCTCGCCCATTTCGGCGGTGGCGCCCAGTGGTCACTGACCACCTACGGTCTCAACCTCACCACCCCTGATGAACTCCGCGGCCGAATTTTCGCCGCCGATGCTGCGTTCGTCACACTCGCTATGAGCATCTCGTTGGTGTTCGCCGGCACGGTGAGCGGCATCATCGGTCCGTCACTCACCATCAGCATCATTGCGCTCACCAGTCTCACCTGGGGTCTGGTGTTCCTCATCCTCACGCGCACCATCCGCGCGGATGCCGAGGCCGAAGTGAACGCCAACACACCAACCGCGGTCACCAAGGATCTGTAGTTCGCGGTTCGGCCCATGATGGCCGACCAGAAGGGTCAGGCGGGAGCGACGGTGACTGGTATGCCGTTGAGCACTGCATTGCCGGACAATGGATCGAGCTGTTCGGGATCGGTGAGCACGTTGGTGTTCACGCCCGGTCGTCCAACGGCGATGCCGGCGCGAACTCCCGGCAGTGAGTGGCCCCAGCCATGGGGGATGCTCACAACGCCGGGGAGGATGTCGCTGGTGACCTCAACGCCGATGACCAATGCGCCAACTCGTGACGCCACCGTTGCTTCGCCGCCATCAATGAGGCCGAAGCGTTCGGCATCATCGGGATGCACATTGAGGGTGCAGCGCTCCTTGCCCTTCACCAGCACGTTCACGTTGTGCATCCAGGAATTATTGGAACGCAGATCGCGTCGGCCCACCAGCACGAGGGTGCTGGGGTCCGCGAGTGGTCCGCTGAAGGAGGCTTCGAGTCGGGCGAAATCGCCGACGATGGCCGGATTGGCCAACTCAATGGTGCCGGACTCGGTGCGCAGGTGACCAGGAAGACGAGGCTTGAGATCACCGAGGTCAACTCCGTGCGGTGAATCGGCAAGCACATCAAGTGACAGACCGTCGGGCACTGCACCGAACCAGTCGCCGTAGGCGCCGGTGCGGATCATGATGTCCACGATGTGATCGACAGCCATGCGGTCAGGGTCCGCGGTGAGGATCGCTCGTAGTTCATCGACAGTGCGATCGGCGATGGGGGAGTCGGGCAGAGCAATCGCGCCCTGCAGTGCACCATCGATCATGAGGTCATAGAGCGCCTGGGGATCAGAGCCCGCTTCGGGACCGGTGACGATGAGTGCCAGGCGGGCAATGATGTCGCTCTCTTGTAACGAGTCGGTGGGAAACAGCGGACCCGACCACTCGGCGAAGTTGTGCACTGCCATGGCCAAAAACGCCATGTGGTAATCGCTGCGCTCAAGTGCGCTGGGTGGCGGCAGGATCACATTGGCGTGCCGGGTGGTTTCGTTGAGCCAAGGATCCACACACACCATGAACTCGAGTTCGGTGAGTGCGGCATCAAGACGATCGGCACTCGGAGTGCTGAGCGCGGGATTACCGGCGACCGTGATGAGCGCACGCACCTGGCCATCGCCTGGAGTAGTGATCTCTTCGGCGAGAGTGGCCACCGGGAACTCGCTGCGAATCTCGGGGTAGTTGCGTACGCGACTATGACGACGACCTGTGGTGAAACCGCGACCCTTACCTTTGCCACGGCCCGACTCGTGGGCCGCCAGTGGGAACATCATGCCGCCGGGGGAGTCGAGATTGCCGGTGCAGATGTTGAGTGCTTCGGCAGCCCACGAGGCGAGACTGCCGAACTCGACGGTATGGGTACCAATGCGGCCGTAGACCGCAGCAGTAGGAGCAGCAGCGAGTTCACGAGCAAGTCGCACGATGGTTGCTGCCGGGATGCCAGTAATGCTGGCAGCTCGCTCCGGCGTGAACGGCGCCACCGCGTCAGCGATCTCTTCGACGCCGGAGGTGAACTCTGCAACGGAACCGAGATCGACAAGATCCTCTGCGAACAGCACCTGCAACATGGCCACCAACAGATGAGCATCGGTTCCCGGGCGGATGGGAATCCACTCGTCGGAATTCTGGGCAGTCTTGGTGTTGCGCGGATCGACAGTCACAATGCGACCGCCGCGGGCACGAATCTCTTTCATCCGACCCGGGAAGTCCGGCGCAGTGCACAGTGAACCGTTGGATTCGTACGGGTTGGCGCCGAGCATGAACAGGAAATCGGTGCGATCAAGATCGGGCACGGGAATGGAGATGGGATTGCCGAACAGATAGCCGCTCGACACATGCTTGGGCATCTGATCGACCGTGGACGCCGAGTAAATGTTCTTCGAACCCATGGCCCGAATCAGCGGTGCATTGAAGATGACCGCGCCAAGCGAATGCACACCGGGATTCCCGAAGTAGGCCGCCACGGCATCGCGCCCGTGACGCTGCTGCACACCGCGTAGGCCCTCTTCGACAATGGCGAACGCCTCATCCCAACTGACCTGCTCCCAGGTTGCGGTGGCCGGGTCGTCGCCGCGGCGCACGATGGGGGAGCGCAGGCGGTCAGGATCCTCGTGGAGCTTCTGCAGCGCCGAGCCCTTTGGGCAGATGAAACCGCGGGACAACACATTGTCGCGATCGCCACGAATGCGCAGCACCGCGCCATCTCGGATGGTCAACTCCAGACCGCAGGATGCCTCGCATAACGGGCAGGTGCGGTGGTGGATTGTGTCAGTAGCCATGTCAGATTCTACGCCCGTCATTGGATCCTCCGCTCGCACGAACCCGTCGCTGGTGGTCCGATCGTAGGCTCTTGTTCCGATCGCATCCGAGCGATGCATGAACAGGAGCACCCATGCGGGCAGTTGTTCTCAGCGAATACGGCGACACCGACGTGCTGAAGGTTGTCGAGGTTGCCGAGCCGGTCGCCGGGCCCGAGGAGGTCGTGGTCGAGGTGGTCGCCACCGCGCTCAACCGGGCGGACCTCCTGCAACGAAGCGGTCTCTATCCCAGTCCACCACTGGCTGGTTTCCCGCACCCCGCGCCGGAGATTCCGGGCATGGAGTTTGCCGGTCGCGTGGTGGCAGTGGGCGATCGCGTCAGCACGCGCAATATCGGCGATGAGGTCATGGGCATTGTCGCCGGTGGCGCCTATGCACAACGCCTCGTGGTGCACGAACGTCAGACGATGCCGATTCCGAGCAGTGTCGGACTGAACGATGCTGCTGCTATTCCCGAGGTGTTCATCACCGCGTTCGATGCACTCGTGGTGCAAGGAGGACTCACCTCCGGCCGCACCGCACTGGTGCACGCAGGAGCATCAGGGGTTGGCACGGCTGCTATCCAAATCGCTCGCGCCATTGGCGCTCGAGTAATCGTCACAGCATCCGCAGGCAAGATTGCGGCCTGCGAGGCTCTTGGTGCCGACCTTGCCATCGACTACGGAAGCACAGACTTCGTCGAGTCGGTTGTCGCATTTACCAATGGCGAAGGGGTCGACATGGTGCTCGACGTCATCGGCGGCGAGTACGTCAATCGCAACATTGCTGCGCTGCGAACAGGTGGGCGCATTGTGCAGGTGGGGACCATGGGTGGCGGACGCACCGACGTCAACATCGGCATGCTGCTTCCGAAGCGGGCGACCATCGTCGGCACTGTGCTGCGAGCCCGACCACTCGAAGAGAAGATTGCGATTACCCAGCGCTTCGCCGCTGAGATGCTGCCGCTGTTTGATCTGGGGCTACTGCGTCCGGTGATCGATGCTCGGTTTGCTCTCGACGCTATTGCCGCTGCTCATCTGCATATGGAAAGCAACGCGAACGTGGGGAAGATCCTGGTGGACGTCAGCGATTGAACGTCGCTGACCTCGCCGTTGTTGTGGTTGCCGCGGTGTTCAGCGACCGGCCATGGGCACGTAGTCGCGTACCTCGGCACCGGTGTAGAGCTGACGGGGACGGGCGATGCGAGCGTCCTGGTCGAGCATCTCGTTCCAGTGCGCCAGCCAGCCCGCAACACGCGGAATGGCGAACAGCACGGTGAACATCTCCATCGGGAAACCCATGGCCTGGTAGATAAGGCCGGAGTAGAAGTCGACGTTGGGGTAGAGCTTGCGGCTGATGAAGTAATCGTCGCTTAGCGCTGTTTCCTCAAGCTTGAGTGCGATGTCGAGCAGTTGGTTCTTGCCGGTGACCTCAAAGACGTCATAGGCAACCTTCTTGATAATTCGGGCCCGGGGGTCGTAGTTCTTGTAGACCCGGTGGCCGAAGCCCTGCAGGCGACCCTTGCCCTCTTTGACTGACTCGATGAACGGAGCCACGTTCTCGATAGTGCCGATCTCGGTGAGCATGCGGATGACTGCCTCGTTGGCGCCGCCGTGACGCGGGCCGTAGAGCGCGGCTGCAGCAGCAGCGCTGGCCGAGTAGGCATCAGCGTGTGAGGAGCCCACAACTCGCATGGCAGTGGTCGAGCAGTTCTGCTCGTGATCGGCATGGAGGATGAACAGCACATCGAGCGCATGTGAGAGCACTGGGTCGGGCTCGAAATGGGGCTCTGCCACCTTCCACATCATCGACAGGAAGTTCGAACAGAAGTCGAGGTTGTTGTCCGGGTACACAAAGGGCATGCCGACGCTATGGCGATGCGCGCCAGCGGCAATGGTGGGCATCTTGGCGATGAGACGGATGATCTGCTTGTGGCGGCTCTCGGCACCGAAGATGTCTTTTGCGTCGGGGTAGAAGGTGGACAGCGCGGCGAGGGTGGAGACCAAAATGCCCATGGGGTGAGCGTCATGATGGAAGCCCTCCATGAAACGCTTCCGCACGTTCTCATGAATGAACGTGTGATAGGTGATGTCGTGCTTCCATGCTTCGAACTGCTCGGCGCTTGGCAACTCGCCATTGATCAGTAGATACGCGACCTCGAGATAGGTGGAATTCTCGGCCAGCTGTTCGATGGGATAGCCGCGATAGCGCAGGATTCCGTTCTCGCCATCGAGTTCAGTGATTGAACTGGAGGCTGCGGCGGTAACACCGAACGACGGGTCGTAGAACCAGATGCCGGGCAGGAGTTTCGACCATTGGGCGGCATCGACAC
>CANFQA010000062.1 GCA_947449015.1 Microthrixaceae bacterium
ACGAACGCCGAGGGATCCTCGACCGCACAGAACCAGAAGTTGCGATGCAAGACCTCTGCGGGCGTGAGATCAGTGCCCACCCAGGTTCCGTACATCTCGTGGTACGAGAGCATGTGATCAAGGCGGTCCATCAGACCTGCCACCCAACCGATACCACCCTCAGACATACATAGTTTCAGATCGGGGAAGCGCACCGGCAGCATCGAATACAGCCAGTCGACCGCCGCAAACATGGCGTAGCCGAAAAACAGCACGCCCACAGTGTCGGCCGGTGCGTCCGGGGCAGTGGCCGGCGAGGTGCCGGAGGAACCGATATGGAGATTCACAACCGTGCCTGTCTCGGCACACGCGGCCATCAATGGATCCCAGTAACCGGTATGTAGTGATGGCAAACCCAGCATGTGCGGCGCTTCGGAGAACGTGATGGCTTTGAAACCGCGCTCGGCGTTGCGACGCACCTCCTCGGCAGCAATCTGCGGGTCAAGCAACCACGGGATCTGGCACGGGATGATGCGGTCGGGATGCGAACCGGCCCAGGACTCGATATGCCAGTCGTTCCAGGCGCGCACAGTGGCGAGCGCCAGATCGGTGTCTTTGGTGGTCAGTTGCAAGCGCTGACCACAGAATCCCGGCAGGAACGACGGAAAGTTCACTGAGGCATACACACCGTTGAGATCCATGTCGGCGACACGGGCATTGATATCCCAGGCACCACGACGCATCTCATCGAAACGCGCCGGTTCGAAGGAGTACTCCGACACCGGCCGACCGACCACGGCGTTGAACCCCACATTGGGAATCTCGATGCCGTCATAGATCCAAACCTCAGCGCCATCAGCCTTCTCGACAACCTTGGGGGCCCGCTCAGCGAGCGCCGCGGGAACGCGACCTTCGAAAGTGTCGGGAGGCTCCACAATGTGATCGTCGGCCGAGATGATTGTGTACTGCCGAGGCCGACGCTCTGGTTCAGGCAGGAAGGTGACTTCACCGGTGACCGACTTGCCGCCGGTGGTGAAGTTCGGGTTTGCAGAAAGGTCATCGAGACTGATCGTCATTGCTACTCCAGTACGTCAGGGTGTTCACGAATGATGCGGCGCACGGCACCTGCCCAGTAGACCTCGGTGCCGCGCTCAAGCAGTGAGGCTTTCATGGCCGGTCGAACAACAGCAGGAACAGTGGTGGCTGACCGACCTGAGACAAGCACGTCATACATAAGTCGGCATTGTCGATCGAGCGAGGCTGACTTGTAGGTGGCTTCTTCGATGGTGGCCGCAGTGACGATCACGCCGTGATTGGCGAGAAACACCACGGACGCGTCACCGATTCGTTCGGCAAGATCAGCCCCGAGTTCAGCCGAATCGATTTCGCCGCCATATTCGCTCACGAACCCGAGCTCCCCGTCGAACATCGCTGAGGTCTGGTGCAGGAACTCAGGCAGAACACCCATGGCCGCAAGTGCAGTGGCGTAGTACGGGTGGTTGTGGACCACGACGCGTGCTTCGGGATGACGACGATGTAGTTCAGTGTGAATATGCACCGCCGGGGTGACATCCCATTGGCCCTCAAGCACGCGGGCATCGAGATCAACTCTGCAGATATCTGAGGCTTTGATCTCCTCCCACCACAATCCCCACGGATTGACCAGCATCGAGGTGTTGTCATCGGTGGCCCAAGTGATGTGGCCGGCAATGTTCTCCGAGAAACCATCGCGAGCGAGGATGCGGAACGCACAGGCGAGAGCCTGATGCTCGGTGAGCTCGACGCCAATGGCCGGCGTGATACTCGGCGACCACACTGCGGCGCCACCAGCGGAGAGTTCAACCCCTTCGGGCACCTCGGCAGTAACGAAGCCACCTGCGCCTGTTTCAGTTCCGGTCTGCTGCGTGGACATTGTGGCCTCCCCCCGGTGGTCGTTGTCAGCTGGTGCGTCGGCCAACATACCCACGATAGGCCCCAATATGGGGCGCCAAGTCACGCCATGTGATTGGCTTCACCCATGACGACTGTTGAGACCACCAGCGGTGCGGTACGAGGCATGACCGGCAGCGGACACCATGCCTTCCTCGGCATCCCCTTCGCAGCGGCACCTGTGGGCGAGCTGCGCTGGAGCGCTCCTCAGCCCGCTCCGGCCTGGGCCGATGTGCGCGACGCAACCGCGTTCGGCCCAGCGGCCTGGCAGCCCACCGGCGGGCCGCTCGACGGACTTGTCCCGGGCATGGGCAGCGAGGATCAGGGCGAAGATTGCCTCTCGCTCAACATCTGGACCCCAGCCCCCGACAGCGCCCGTCGCCCGGTCATGGTGTGGATCCATGGGGGGGCGTTCTCGCTCGGCGCAGGTTCGCTCTCGGCCTACGACGGCACCACGCTGTGCACCCGTACCGACACCGTGGTCGTCACCATCAATTACCGCGTCGGCGCATTTGGGTTCCTCGTGCTCGACGATGACACCGCGACCGCGAATGTCGGGATTCTCGATCAGATCGCATCATTGCAGTGGGTGCGCGACAACATCGCTGCCTTCGGTGGTGATCCCGACAACGTCACCATCTTCGGTGAGTCAGCCGGCGGTGGCAGCGTGCTGTCGGTTCTGTCCGCACCTCGCGCGCAAGGTCTGTTCCATCGGGCCATCGTGCAGAGCGGCGCCACTGATCTTGTGCTCGACCGCGATCGAGCTCGGCTCGTGGTTGAAGCGTTCGCCCGCTGTGCCGGGGTTCACCCCGACGACATCGAGGCGCTGCGTGCACTTGAACCAGCACAGGTACTCGCCGCTCAGGCACAAGCCGCTGGTGAACTGTTCGCCACAGTCGGCACCATGCCGTTCCATCCGTGTGTCGATGGCGATGTCATGCCCTACACCTGGCAGCAGGCGGCCGAAGCCGGTGTCTCCACCGTGCCGCTCATCATCGGAACCACCCGCGACGAGATGAACCTGTTTGCCAGCTTCGATCCGGCTGCAGCCTCACTTGATGCCGCCGGGCTTCATGCTCGCCTCACCCATCTCGGGAGCGATCCCGAGGCCCTCATTGCGGCCTACGCGCAGACCGGCACCACCGAAGCTCCTGCGGTGTGGAGTCGCATCAACACCGACAATGCCATGTGGCTTGCCGCCCTACGGTTCGCTGCGGCCTACGCCCAACATGCCCCGGTGTGGATGTACCGATTCGATTGGACCGCCGCCGAACCATCTCTCGGTGCACCCCATGGCATCGACATTCCCTTTCCGTTCGACACCATTGAGGTGGGCGGATGGGAACGCTTCGTGAGCGATCCGGCCGAGGCTCATGATCTCGCCATCACCATGCAAACGCTGTGGAGCGCCTTTGCCCGAACCGGTGATCCTTCGACCGAGACAACCGACTGGCCCCAGTACGACACCGACAGACGCAGCACCCTCATTCTCGGCCGTGATGTGCAGGTGGAAGATGACCCCAACGGCGTCGTGCGCAGAGCTTGGGGCCTCTAGCGCCACATCGCACTACCGTTTCGGCCACTTGCTGTTCGTCGAATCCAGGGGGATCTCCATGAAATACCGCATGCTCGGTCGCACCGGCGTCTCAGTCAGCCGCCACTGCCTCGGCACGATGATGTTTGGACTCATGGGAAACCGTGACCACGACGAGTGCGTACGCATCATGCACAAAGCCCTCGACAGTGGAATCAACTTTGTCGACACCGCTGATGCGTACTCCGGCGGCGAATGCGAGGAGATCGTTGGCAAGGCACTTGCCGGTCGACGCGATGACATCATCCTCGCCACCAAGGTGTTTCATCCCATGGGCGCCGATCGCAATATGAAGGGCAACTCACGCCGCTGGATCACTCGTGCGCTCGACGACAGTCTTCGTCGACTCAACACCGATCACATTGACCTCTACCAACTGCATCGCTTTGACGAGACCGTCGACATCGAAGAGTCGATGGGGGCACTTGATGACGCAGTGCGCGCCGGCAAGATCCGCACGATTGGTCACTCAGCGTGGCCTGCCGAACGGATGGTTGAGGCTCACTGGACCGCGGAACGAATGGGTTACAACCGATTCCGCTGCGAACAGGCCTCGTATTCGATCCTCAAGCGACGCATCGAACGTTCAGTGCTGCCCACCTGCGATCGCTATGGCATGGGTGTCATCACCTACAGCCCACTGGCCGGCAGTTGGCTGTCGGGTCGCTACCGCACTGTCGGCGATGTGCCGGAGAGTTCACGGCTCAATCTCATGGCCAAGCGCTGGGGTCTCGAACTCGATACGCCTGCCAATCGTGCCCGACTCGAAGCAGTGCTCGCCCTGCAAGATCTTGCCGACGAAGCCGGCATCCCACTCGCTCATATGGCAACTGCATGGGCCATGGAACATCCTCAGGTCACCTCGGTCATCATCGGGCCGCGCACGATGGAGCAGCTCGATGATCTGCTCAGTTGTGCCGATCTGCGACTCGACCCGGCGCTGCTCGACGCCATCGATACCATCGCTGCTCCCGGTACCGATGTGGTCGAGGAAGACCCGTCGGTCGACCCGCCTTCGCTGCTGGCGCGCAACCGTCGCAGTTATCGCTGACCCGATCACCCGATGACGCCTCAACAGGGAGAGCCCCAATGAGCATTGAGCGAGTCCACTACGACGAGTTCTCCTACTTCCATGAGAATGCTGCAGAGTTCAGCCTTCCCTTCGACGCCGCGCCAGTTGTGCAACGTGTTGCGGTCGAGGTTGAGCCCGGTCGAGCGCTCAGCGCGCTTATCTGGGGCGATGGTGAGCCGGAACTCGTGTTCCTGCACGGCGGCGCGCAGAACGCCCACACCTGGGACACCGTGGCTCTCGCACTCGGATGTTCACTCGTCGCCATCGATCTGCCGGGTCATGGCCACTCCGATGGCGGTCGCGGTGGCACGCTCGACACTGCGTCGAATGCCGCCGATATTGCAATGGTCATCGAAGCGCTCGCGCCACATGCGCGTGCGGTCATCGGCATGTCACTTGGGGGCATTACTGCACTTGCGCTCACCCGTGTTGCCCCAACGCTCGTTTCGAAGTTGGTACTGGTCGACATCACCCCGGGTGTTGATGAAACCAAATCGAAAGCAATCGTTGATTTCGTCAACGGTCCGGATTCGTTCCCCGATTTCAACGAACTGCTCGCCCGCACCATCGAGTTCAACCCGACCCGATCGGAGAGTTCGCTACGGCGGGGAATTCTCCATAACGCCCTTCAGCGTGAGGACGGTTCCTGGGTGTGGCGCTATCAGCGCTTCGGCGGCGGCACCGAACGACCTGACATGTCCGATCTCTGGGATGCGCTCGAAACAGCACCTGCCCAACTCCTACTTGTCCGAGGCATGCGTCCTCAATCGGTGGTCTCTGATGAGGACGAAGCAGAGGTGCGTCGACGCCGTCCCGACGCCCAAATCATCCACGTGGCCGAAGCAGGACATAGCGTGCAGGGCGATCAGCCGATCGAACTGGCCGAAATCATCCGCAACTTCGCGCTTAGGTAACCCCGAGGAGAATCATGGCTGCGCATTGGAACACCACCGACATCCCCGATCAGACCGGTCGGGTCGCAATCGTTACCGGCGCAAACGCGGGGCTCGGACTCGAGATCACCAAGGGACTCGCCGGGGCAGGGGCAACGGTCATCATGGCCTGCCGCAATCTCGACAAAGCCGAGGCTGCTGCCAACCAAGTGCGTGCTGTCGTCGGCGAGGCCACGCTCGAGGTGCGCAAACTCGATCTCGCCAGTCTTGAGTCGGTCAGAGTGTTTGCCGAAGAGTTCGCCAGCGATGCCACGCGTCTGGACATTCTCGGTAACAACGCTGGCCTTATGGCCCTGGACCGCTCAACCACCGAGGATGGATTCGAAACGCAGTTCGGCGTGAACCATCTTGGCCACTTCGCCCTTACTGCCCATCTCGTGCCGATTCTGCGAGCAACCGAAGGCTCACGGGTGGTGAGCATGTCGAGCATGGGCCATCGCCCCGGCCGCATGCACTTCGACGATCTCATGTTCGACCACCACCGCTATCAGCGGTGGGGCGCGTACTTCCAGAGCAAGCTCTCAAACCTGCTGTTCAGCGCCGCGCTCCAAAAGCGCTTTGCCGCCAGCGGTGCGCCCACCATTGCTGTCACTGCGCATCCCGGTGCCAGCCACACCGACCTTGGCGCCGAAGGCACCGGCATTCTCAACCGCCTTCTCGAGCCGTCCGGCAAGTTGTTCAGCCAGTCAGCGACTATCGGAGCGCTGCCATTCCTGCGCGCCGCGACGGAGCCCGGAGTGAAGGGTGGCAGCTACTACGGCCCGCGCTATCTCGTACGTGGTCACGCTGTTGCCGAGACACCCAGCCGCAAGGCCCGCAATGCCGCAGACGCCGAACTGCTGTGGAACGTGTCGGAGAGCCTCACCGATCTCCATCCGTTCGCCTGAATCTCAAGGGCGCTCGCTGTCGTCTGGCTACCAACTCAGCGACGGCGATTGCTGAAGCAGCCGCCCAAGAAGTCCAGAAGTGCTGGCGTCACGATCATGTCGTCGGGTCGCCCGATCTGCGTCGTGAGATCAGCATGCGACAGGGTGCTCACATCCAGCACAGTCACAGCCACGCCGGCAGCGTCGAGCGCCGCAATGAACGCGTTGTGTTGATCCATCCGCCAATCGACCCCGCGCGCAGCGATGAAGAAGCGCGGAATTCCCTTTCCCGATGAGACATGGCGAATCGGTGATGCCTCGGCCCAGACAGCAGGATCAGTTCCGAACACGTTCTGATAGGAGCCCGAGACAAACGCGTCTGATGACGTTGCGCCAGACACGATGTCGTAGCCCTCGCCATCCATCGACCCGGCGCATCGAATGGCACGTAGCGGCAGACCACTGCGTCCGAGGAACCGCTCATCGGTCGAGATTGCAGCGGTGATTCCTCCGCCCGCGCTGTGACCCAGCACTGCGATCCGATCTGCATCGATCCCGTAGGCATCGGCGTGTTTGACCAACCACGCCACCGCGTCAGCGGCATCCTGATTATGAACTGGGTACTGCGGCTCCGCGGGGACCGCAGTGGTGTCGGTGAGGCGGTAGTTGATGGTGGCGAAGACGAAGCCGGCGCCGTTGAAGAGCGCGATCTTGTCGTCCATGTACTCCGAGCGATCACCCTCGTACCATCCCCCACCGTGGATCCAAACCACCAACGGTCTGGCTTCGCAGGATCCGGCCTCTGCCGCCGGCGTGAAGATATCGAGACTCGTGAGATTCGGGTCGACGCCCGGGATCTGCGAGTACTGCACAGTGGACTTGGTCGCACAGGAGACATTCGCCGAATGATTCTCCGATGCACATGATGTCGCGATCGTCGATGCCAGAAGCATCGAAGCAATGATGGCGAAGAAGACCACCGCACGTCGCGAACGCGTTCGCGATTGGGAGTTCTCTGCATTCATGTCGGCCTCGGATACAGGAAGTGGTCGGTAAGTGTGCGGTCAGTGTGTTCCGCGCGCCACACCAGCATGGCTTGGGCCTCACGGAGAGCCTCGACCGGATCGTCAATTGGTGTCGACCACGTGGGATCAGCAACGAGGTCATACAGCAGGGCCGAACCATCACCGAACTGCACATAGGCCGTGGTGTCTGATCGCTGCACGGTGAGCTGATTGTGCGTGCCACGTCGGTCATCGGGCCAGCCCGAGGTGGTTGCCCCCGGCAGGAAGAATCTCCAGTCAAACTCCCAGTGCGTGCGGTCACGCCAGTCGCTGGGTGAATTGCCCTCAAGGAAGTCAGTGAGCGGACGACCATCAACCTGCCGGGGAATATCGATTCCCATCGCCGCACACAAGGTGGGGAACAGATCAACGTTTTCCGTGAACGCGTCGACCACTAACCCGTGACCTTCCGGCCGACGAGGATCGCGAATGATCGCGGGCACGTGATAGCTCGGCTCAAACCAACCCATCTTCTGCTGAAGACCGTGATCGCCAAGCTGCTCACCATGGTCGCTCGCAACAATGATGAATGTGTCATCCCATTGGTCGTTGGCGCGCAACGCGCTCCAGATTCGACCCAACTGCTCGTCGACATCACCGATCATCCCGTAGTACTGCGCCCGCATCTCGCGTAGACCCCCATCATCGGCAGGCGCAGCGAAGTACGGGATCGACAGCAGCATTTCGTGCAACGCATGCGCGGGCTCGGGTGTCGCAATGGCCGGATCGACATCGGCCGGGTCATACGCATCGGCCCAATGTCCCGCCGCATTGAACGGCGGATGCGGTCGAAGGTGGCTGATATGCGCGAACCAGGAACCTTCTTGCTCGGCATGCCAGTCGAGGAACCGATCGGTAAGAAATGCCGAGACGCCAAATTCGGCAGGGCGCAGCGACTCGGTGGCTAGTGCCTCATCGGGATCGGTGGGAATCTCGAAACCGTTCTCGCGCACCCAGTCGGCCCAGGGCAGGCGCTGATCAGTGAGATCCACGATGCAGTCGAATCCGGGGAGCACGCCCTCGTAGGTGAACAGCCGCGGATCATCAGAGTTGACTGTGCGTGGGTCGATGGCTTGGTCGGTGTATCCAAACAAGGCCGGCGCATACCCAGCACGACGAGCGGCGCGCGCCACGTTGTCGAAGCGG
>CANFQA010000063.1 GCA_947449015.1 Microthrixaceae bacterium
CTCCAACCAGCGGCCCCACCGCCACCGGATACCGCGTGCACTGGCAATCAGGCCACTACATGCTCGCCACCAACTCCACCTCAATCGACATCACCGTAGCCAACGGTGTTCCCAACCGATTCAAGGTCGTCGCCGTCAACGCCGGTGGTACAAGCGCAGCTCGTGCCACCCGACCAATCACCACCCAAGCCCCACCCACCTGAGGCCCAATCTCGGCGATGCTGCGTGCCGATCAGCACTGACATCGCGCTCGCAAGGTTCAGTCGGTGCGATCGCCGTCGAGGCTGGTGACCGAATCCGACGAGGACAACCCGGTTGGCAGGTCCACCGGAGAATGCATGAACGCGTGCTTCACGATGGCGAACGGCGTGCGAAGCATGATCAGCAGATCACGTCGAACGGTCCAAGTGTTCACGTATCGAATATCGAGTTCCTCATAGGTGGCGAACTCGGTGTCAGTACGACCAACAACCTGCCAGAGCCCGGTCAGTCCCTGGGGAACCGACTCCCGGATTCGCAATGACGCTGGGAACTCGTCAACCTCATCCGGAAGCGCAGGTCGAGGGCCGACGAGACTCATCGTGCCGGCCAGAACATTGAACAGCTGCGGGAGTTCGTCGAGACTGGCACGCCGCAGCACCCGACCCACCGGCGTGACTCGCGGATCGTTGTTGATTTTGAACAGCGGACCGGTTCTGACGTTGTCCTGAGCAAGCTCAGCCATCTGAGCCTCTGCACCAACTGACATTGTCCGGAACTTGAGCATCTGGAAGTGCTTTCCATAGCGCCCAACCCGAATCTGACGGAACAAAATCGGGCGACCGCTGCGAATGAGGACCGCAAGGGCGATGAGAACCATGAGCGGCAGAAGCAGGAGGAGAAGCACCCCAGCCACAACGATGTCAATGAGTCGCTTGAGGGCCACGCGCATTCGCAGGCCCAGCGCCGAACGAGTGCCGTTCGGTTCCGCCCCACGTTCAGCGTTCATTCCCCACCAACCCATTTCTCTGCTGCACGGTTCTCAGCCGACATATGACACTCGAGTACTGCACCAAATACCGGGAAGATTGAGATACCGAGAAGATTGAGTTTTCTACTTTTTTTAATTTACAAGGTTCGAGCCCGGCTTCAAACCCATGACCAAAGGATTCGCAACCGTGCGTATCGTGCTCCAGTGCCAGTGATGCAGAATTCGACGACAACAGCAATCAGCAACGCCACCATCATCACCGCCGACGCTAATGACCAGGTGATCCGTGGCGGCACTGTGGTGTTCAGCGGCTCCACCATTGTCGAGGTGCTCCCTGCAGGCCAGGTGCCGAGTACCCCCATCGACACCGCCATCAACGCTCGTCACGGCATCGTGATCCCCGGGCTCATCAATGCCCACACGCACCTCGCGATGACGCTGTTTCGGGGCTACGCCGATGATCTGTCACTTCAGGCGTTCCTCGATCGTCTCATCCCCGCTGAAACCGCTGTGCTCAGCGAAGCCCATGTGCGAACCGGCGCGCGTCTCGCGTTCGCCGAAGCACTTCGCTCGGGCTGCACCTCTGCGCTCGACATGTACTGGTGGCCCCTCGCCACGCTTGACGAGGCCGAGCGGGCCGGATTCGGCCTGCAGGCCGGACCGATCTTCATCGGGTTCGACGGCCCCGACCGCACACCATGGAACACACGGATGGAGCGGGCGCGAGCTACCGCGCCTCACCAGTGGTTGTTCGCACATGGCACCTACACAATGGAACCCGAACAATTGGCCGAGGTTGGGGCGCTCGCCGTGGAGTTGGGAACGCGATTTCACATCCATGCCTCGGAGAACGCCAACGAAGTCGCCGATGTCCGCTCACGGTTCGGGCGCACCCCAGTCGAACTGCTCGACCGTTACGGCCTGCTGCGACCAGGGACCGTGCTCGCGCATGCCGTCGTACTCAACGATGACGAGATCAGTCGCATCG
This sequence comes from Microthrixaceae bacterium, assembly GCA_947449015.1. Classification (GTDB taxonomy): domain Bacteria; phylum Actinomycetota; class Acidimicrobiia; order Acidimicrobiales; family Acidimicrobilacustridaceae; genus Acidimicrobilacustris. The sequence goes on from CANFQA010000063.1 coordinate 1,959, forward strand.
CCGAAACCGGAACAGCCGTTGCACACTGCCCACTCTCGAACATGAAGTTGGCGAGCGGTTTTTGCCGCGTTCCCGAACTGCGCGCTGCCGGCGCAGTCGTGGGGCTCGGTACCGACGGCCCATCCTCCTCCAATGACCTCGACATGTTCGCGGCAATGCGCGCCGCGGCAACCATTCACAAAGGCAACCGCCTCGACCCCACTGTGCTACCCGCTATCGATGTTCTGCGCATGGCCACCATCGAAGGCGCCCGGGCGCTTGGCATCGAGGATCGGGTCGGTTCAATCGAGGTTGGCAAGCAAGCCGATCTCGTGCTCCTTGATGCCGATTCTCCCTCTCTCAACCCCAGTTACGACGCAATCTCCACTGTGGTGTACGCCGCATCCCGGGCCGATGTGACCGACGTGTGGGCGAACGGAGGTCGAGTAGTCGACAACAGGTCATGCACCACCATCGACATGGAGCGCACGCTGGCAGAAGCCCGGGCAGAAGGCGAAATCATCGGTCGTTGAACCCGCGACCTAGGGCCGTCCAAAGACGGCCCCAAATGAGGTCGGCAGGTTACACCTATGCTCGCAGACGTCCGTCTGAACCAGTTCGAGGTGAACACATCGGTGAGTCTCTCCGTTGGAGTCGTAGGAGCTGGCTATGTCGGGCTCACACTGGCTACGTGCTTGTCCGAGCTCGGCCACCGAGTGCTGTGCGTGGATTCCGAGAGCGGCAAGGTCGAGCAACTCAACCTCGGGAACCCCACAATCCTCGAACCGGGTCTGCCGGAACTGCTCCGAGCCAATCTCGAAACGGGCCGGCTTCGCTTCCAGATCGGTTCGGCCGCAACAGTCGCCGAGGCTGAGATCATCTTCCTGTGTCTCCCCACCCCAATGTCACAGACTGGGGATGCTGATACTGCCTCCGTGATGGAAGCCATTCGCGAACTCGCAACCCGCGTCCGGGGCGGGACCATCATCGTGAACAAGTCAACTGTGCCGATCGGGTTCGAGGAGGTTGCCGAGGCGATACTCGCAAGAGACGATGTGCACCTCGTCTCCAATCCGGAGTTCCTCCGTGAGGGTTCGAGCGTGTCAGATTTTCTCAACCCAGATCGGATCGTCGTCGGGGCCAAATCCCAGACGGTGGCAGATCGGTTCCTCCGCCTCTACGAACGCATCGATGCTCCCGTGATCGTCACTGATCCCGTGAGCGCAGAGACCATCAAGTACGGCGCCAATGCCATGCTCGCTGCACGTCTCTCGTTCATCAACTCGCTCGCGCAACTCTGCGAGGTCGTTGATGCCGATATCGATGATGTGCTCAACGGGATCGGCCTCGACCATCGCATCGGGCCAGAGTTGATGCATCCGGGGCCGGGATGGGGGGGCTCGTGTTTGCCAAAGGACACCCGTGCGCTGCTGCAGACCAGCCAGCAGGCAGGTTTCGACTTCCCGCTCCTGGCGCAGGTCATCGATTCCAACATTGCTCAGATCGATCACATGGTGAACCGGATTGAACGCGCTGCGGGTGCACCGACTTCGGGGGCGACAGTGGCCGCACTCGGCCTCACGTTCAAAGCCGGTACCGATGACCTCCGGGGGTCCCCATCACTTGAGGTTCTTGATCGACTCATCGCTCGCGGCGCGTCAGTCCGAGCATTCGATCCAACCCAGACGAAGAATCCGAGTCTGGATGCACACCGCATCTCCGTTGGTTCGGACCCCTATGAAATCTGCGTCGGGGCCGATGTGCTCGTAGTTCTCACGGAGTGGCCGGAGTTCTCAGTCCTCGACTTCGGGCGTATCTTCACCCTGATGTCCAACCCCTCCATCGTCGATGCTCGCAACATCCTCGACCCAAAGGAACTCCGAGACATCGGGTTCACCTATGTAGGGATCGGTCGGAACTGATGGCCACCGTTCTCATCGCGGGTGGCGCCGGTTTCCTTGGTCGCTCGATGGCGTCACAGCTACTGGCCCGAGGTGACCGGGTGGTGTGCGTCGACAACTTCATCACCAGCCATCGCTCCGAACTCACAACGCTTGAAAGCAACCCGATGTTCACGCTTCTCGAGCAAGACATCTGCACTCCGATCGAACCAAACTCCTCAATCGACGCGGTCGTCAATCTCGCCTCCCCGGCCTCCCCAATCGACTACCTGAAGTTTCCGATCGAAACTCTGCGAGTCGGGAGCCTCGGCGTACTTAACCTGCTGGAACTCGCCCGATCCCAGGATGCGAAATTCCTTCTTAGTTCGACAAGTGAGATCTACGGAGATCCACTCGAACATCCGCAAGTCGAGTCCTACTGGGGCAACGTGAACCCGATTGGACCTCGAAGTGTGTACGACGAGTCGAAACGATTCGCCGAGGCAGCAACCATGGCCCATCGACGCACGTTCGGCCTCGACACCCGAATCGCGAGGATCTTCAACACCTACGGCCCAGGCATGCGGCCCAATGATGGCCGGGTGGTGTCCACCTTCATTCGTCAGGCGCTGCTCGGCGAAGAGCTCACGATGTTCGGCGATGGTTCACAGACCCGGAGCTTCTGTTACGTCGACGATCTGGTGCGTGGACTGGTCAGTCTCCTTGATGCCGATGCATTGCTGGTAGCCGAGCCGATCAATCTCGGCAATCCCGATGAGTTCACGGTCGCCGAGCTCGCTGCGCTCGTTTTGGACCTGATCGATTCGAGTTCGACAGTCGTTCATCTGGATCTACCTGAGAACGACCCAACGCGGCGACGTCCTGATATTTCACGAGCGAAGGAACTGTTGGGTTGGTCGCCGACCGTTTCACTTGTTGACGGGTTGGCGCGAACAATCGAGCACATGGCGGCAACTGTTCTCTGACGCTGAATCAGCGCTGGGAACGAACGATGGCCGACCCAGCGCCGGCCATCGTCTTGATGCTGAGTTGAGAGACAACTACTCGATGCGCAGACCCGAGATGTTGCGAGCAATAACCAAACGCTGGATCTCAGAAGTGCCCTCGAAGATCGTGTAGATCTTCGCGTCGCGGTGCCAACGCTCGACCGGGTACTCACGGGTGTAGCCGTAACCACCAAGGATCTGGATGGCCTGTTCGGTCACCCACACGGCAACCTCGCCAGCCTTCAGCTTGGACATTGAACCTTCACCAGCAACGAACGGCTTCTTCGTGGAGGCCATCCAGGCTGCACGATGGGTGAGAAGACGAGCGGCGTCGATTTCCATCTTCATATCGGCGAGCTTGAAGGCGATCGACTGGTTCATGATGATCGGGCGACCGAACGCCACGCGCTCTTTGGCGTACTCAAGCGAATACTCATAGGCAGCGCGAGCAATGCCAACCGCCATTGCCGCCACCGAGGGGCGGGTGGCTTCGAAGGTGGCCATGGCTGGCTGCTTCTCACCTGATCGGCCGGCCTCCCGAGCACGAGCGAGCTTGGCGTCAAGCTTCTCCTTGCCACCAAGCAGACACGAACCGGGCACGCGCACATCGTCAAGTACGACCTCGGAGGTGTGCGAGGCCTTGATGCCGTGCTTCTTGTACTTCTGACCCATGGAAAGACCCTTCGTGCCGGGAGGCACGATGAAACTGGCCTGACCGCGACCCTTCAGTTCAGGATCGACCGCAGCCACGACCACATGAATATCAGCAATGCCACCGTTGGTGATCCAGGCCTTGGTGCCGTTGAGCACCCACTCATCGTTGGCCTCGTCGTAGACCGCGCGGGTTCGCAATGAGGACACATCGGAACCAGCATCGGGCTCGCTCACACAGAACGCACCAAGCATGACGTTGTCGGCGGTGCCGTAGCACTGCGGCACCCATTCCATAACCTGCTCAGGGGTGCCGTTGCCCATGATGCCGGCAGCAGCCAGACCGGAACCAAAAATGGATAGGCCGATACCCGCATCGCCCCAGAAGAGTTCCTCGAGAGCGATCGGCATGGTGAGACCGGTCGGGTCCGCCATGTTGTTGGCCATGAACTCCCAGCCGTAGAGGCCGACCTTGGCGGCTTCCTGCACGATCGGCATGGGGAACTCTTCGCGCTCGTCCCATTCCTCGGCGGCGGGACGAACAACGTTGACGGCGAACTCGTGAACCCAGTCCTTGATGGTCTGCTGGTCCTCGTTGAGATCGAGACTGAAATCGGCCATGGGGCAACCTCGGGGATCGGCCGACGACGGTGTCGCCGGAGTGGGGGATCTCGCCAAGTTACCCCGCGGTAACAGGCCCTGTCGCACGCAGCGGTGAGGCGGACGCAGCGGCCTTGGGACACGTAAAGTCACCCGCACGTACCAACCATGCGAGGTCCAACAATGAGTGCAACGACTGCTACCCGAATTAGCCCGGCATACGACGACGTCGACGCGGTGCTCAATGTCGTGCGCTCCACCGGCCCGTATTGGCCGCTGGCCAACTACGCCGGCAACGACGCCGAAATGGCCGCGCTCGGATCACGTCCGGCGGTGTTCGTCCCGCCGTGGTTCCGCCAGGACGTCGGAGGCGCCGGCCGCCCGCTCGTCGACGGTGCCGAGGTCATCATCGACAATCCGCACTTCATCGCGGCGGCTCACGCGGTGTACGGACCCGACTGCATCGTGCGACCAACGAACGCCTATGTGAACATCATGGGCCCGACCCCGTTCCCGTTCATGCCGCACCTCGATGTGCCTGCGTTTCGCGGCTTCACCCGAGCCGATCATCCCATCTGGTTACTCAAGGTCATGCAGAACTCGGGCATGTTCGAGCAGTGGCGTATTCATATCGCAACCGCGGTGTCCTGGTTCTACGAGGGCGAGGGTGGCGACTTCAACTACTGGCCAGACGGTCCCGAAGGTTCGCAGATGACTGAATCCCCGCCGATGCGCAATGTGAGCATCGTCGCCGATAACGAAGCCACGTTCCATGGCGTGGCACCGGTGGGTCCCGCCGATGCGAAGATGCCCCGCGGTATCGACAGCCACAGCCGCATGGTGCACAGCGGTGCGGGGTGGGATGTGCTCGACGCTGACGGTGGAGTCATCACCAGCTTCACCGATGCCGAGGTGCGAATCACGGTGTCGTGGAAAGCCGATGTCTTTCTCGACGCCGAAGAAGCCCGCCGCGCAGATGCCGGTGAGGACGCGCTAGATCTCGACACTGTCATCGATATCTTCCAAGCCGATCTCCACGCACGCGCTGTCGGCATTGACCGTCCCGAGGATCCCGTGCGCGACGAGCAATGGGTGGCGCTCATCGCAGCGACCTATCCGGAGCACCCTCCCCGGATGAGTTGATAGCGAGCTGACATGAAATTGCGAGAACAGATCCGAGCACGGAGCCGCCTCCGCTCGGCCCGCTTGCGCTGGACCAACCGCCACCGGGCGCTACCGGACTTCCTGATCCTTGGCGCCATGAAGGGCGGCACTACCTCGCTTTTCGCCTATCTCGCTGCGCTTCCCGGAGTTATCGCGCCGGAGGTGAAGGAACTCCACTATTTCTCTGAAAAGCAGAATCCGAATTCGTATCGGGTACTCGGCCCAGGTTGGTACCGATCCAATTTTCCATTACGAAGCGAACTTCGAGCCTCTGGAGCGATCACAGGCGAAGCAACACCCCGTTATATGGTCGAGCCGTTGGCCATGTCTCGCATCTCGCGTGATCTTCCCAATTCGCGCTGGATCGTCGTACTGCGCGACCCTAGTGAACGAGCGCTTTCGCACTATGGGATGTTCGTCGCGCATGAGCTGGAGCACCTCTCGGCTTCTGAAGCGATTGCCGACAACCTCCGAGCGGTCGTCGAGGACTCCGGCAAGGTCGATCCACCGTCACCGACAACTCTTCTGATCCCTGAATACGTGAAGCGCGGCCACTACACACAGCAATTGTCGGTCATCGCGCGACTTCGCCCCGAGGTCCCCACACTGGTGATGTTCAGCGAGAACCTCTTTGCCAACAATGCAGAAAGTCTCTCGCTGCTGCATTCCTTCCTCGGACTTGCTGAACCTGAACGAAACGAGTTCACCTGGCTCAAACGGGGAGAGGGTAAAGCAACGCTCGATCCAGCGACGCGTGAACAACTCACTACCTACTTTTCAGCTGCGAACGCTGGCCTGTCTGATCTGTTGCGCTCTGATCAGTTCCTCACCATCAATCCCGATGGATGGCCCGACTGGGTACAGCGCATTCACACCACTCCCGAAACCCAGCGGCGAGAACTACTCGATACGTAGACCAGAGATTGCTCGGGCAATGACGAGGCGCTGGATCTCCGAAGTGCCTTCGAAGATTGTGTAGATCTTCGAATCACGGTGCCAACGCTCCACCGGGTACTCACGGGTGTAGCCGTAGCCACCGAGGATCTGGATGGCCTGTTCGGTGACCCACACGGCGACCTCGCCGGCCTTGAGCTTCGACATCGAACCCTCACCAGCCACGAACTGCTTGCCGGAGGCGGCCATCCACGA
>CANFQA010000064.1 GCA_947449015.1 Microthrixaceae bacterium
GCGGACTACCGGCGGAACGACAGCAGGTCGACCCCGGCCTCGGCGGTGAGGCGGGCCAGCAGGTCGAGGGGGAGTCCCACCACGTTGGAGGGGCTGCCGGTGATGCCGGCCACGAACATGGCGCCGGGGCCCTGCATGCCGTAGGCGCCGGCCTTGTCGAGCGGTTCGCCGGTGCCCACGTACCACTCGATCCAGTCCTCAGCGATGGGAGCGATGGTGACCGCGGTGGTGGCCACTGCCGAGCGGATGATGATCTCGCCACCGATGGTGGTGCGATGCACGCACACCCCGGTGTGCACATGATGCGTTGTGCCTGCGATGGCGCGGATCAGGCGCTTGGCGTCTTCGGCATCGACCGGCTTGCCAAGCAGTTCCCCATCGAGATCAACGGTGGTGTCGGCTGCCACGACAACCGCACCGGGCGCAGCCATCACTGCGGCCTTGCCGCGGGCGAGGCGTTCCACGTAGGGACGCCCGGCCTCCCCGGGCAGCACGGACTCGTCGATATCGGGTGGGGCGATCTCGAAGATGAGTCCAAGTTCGTCAAGCAGGCCACTACGACGCGGCGATGCTGAGGCAAGGATCAGTCGCTCACTCATCCGCCGCTCACCATCGAGTCAGCCAGTGCGTCGGGTGGGGTCACGGAGTCGGCATCAAGCCAGCCATCGGGCACCACGACCTCGTGCGGTCCGGTCTGGGTGCCGCGGGGAGATGCAGCAGCGTCAGGCTCCACCACAAGCGTGGGATCCAGCGGAGCGAACAGGTCATCGAGTTGAGCGAGCGTGTCGAGCGCGGTGACCGAACGGCGCACGGCAGAACCCACGGGATAGCCGGTCAGGTACCAACCCATGTGTTTGCGCATCATCTTCATGGCCCGGTATTCGCCCACTGCGCCGGTGAGCAGGCGGGCGTGTTCGGTTGCGATGATTGCCATCTCGCCGAGAGGTGGTTCGGGGCGGATGGGTCGACCGGCGAAGAGGTCGGCCAACTGTCCGAAGAACCAGGGGCGACCGAGACAGGCTCGACCCACGACGACCCCGGCACATCCGGTGCGTTCGATCATGGCGAGGGCATCGGCAGCGGTCCAGATGTCGCCGTTGCCCAGCACTGGCGTGCCCGGCAAGGCCTCGACCAACTCGGCGATGGCACTCCAGCGGGCCCGACCCGAATAGCGCTGACGGGCGGTTCGAGCATGCAGAGCAACAGCAGCGGCTCCGGCGTCAGCGGCACGTCGGCCGGCTTCGAGGAAGGTGACGCGGTCGTCATCGAGGCCAATGCGCATCTTCACCGTGACCGGCACAGCCCCCGCGTTCTCGACTGCAGCGGCCACCACGGCACCGAAGAGCGCAGGGCGGGCAGGCACAGCAGCACCGCCGCCATGGCGGGTGACTTTGGGGGCGGGACAGCCGAAGTTGAGATCGATATGGTCGACATGATCCTCGGCCACCAAGCGACGCACCGCGGCACCCAGAACGGCGGGGTCGGTGCCGTAGAGCTGCAACGAGCGTCGCGTTTCCTCGGGGCCGAACGAGGCCAACTGCCAAGTCTTCTCGCCGTCCTCCAACAAACCCCGGGCGTTGACCATCTCGCTGACGAACAAGCCGTCACCGAAGCGCTGGCACAACTGTCGAAAGGCGAGGTTGGTGACCCCGGCCATGGGGGCGAGCACCACCGGCGGGTCAACGGTGATCGGGCCGATACGCAGCGGTCCGACGGGCACGGCACCGGGGGCCGAAGTTGCTGGGTCGGATGGGGCGCTCACACCGACCACGGTACTCATGGCCGGTAGGGTCAACCCCATGACTGCTCAGGTGCTCGATGGCGAACTGGTCGCCGCAGGGATCAAGGAACGACTCGCAGGGCGGGTGCAGGCACTCATTGCCGCTGGGATTACGCCCGGATTGGGCACGGTGCTCGTAGGCGACGATGGGCCCTCGGCCAACTACGTCTCCATGAAGCACAAGGACTGCGAAGCGCTCGGTATCACCTCGCATCACGCGCATCTTCCGGCCGATGCCACGCAGGACGAGGTTCTCGAGGTGGTGGCCCGGTTCAACGCGGACCCAGCGGTCGACGCCTATCTCATGCAGTATCCGTTCCCGAAGCATCTCGATTTCGAAGCGGCGCTGCTCGCGGTGGATCCCGCCAAGGACGTCGACGGTCTGCACCCGGTCAATCTCGGTCATTTGGTGCAGGGAGTGGATGGTCCTCTGCCGTGCACACCTGCTGGCATTCAGGCATTGCTGGCGTATTTCGATGTACCGATCGAAGGCCGCCACATTGTCATCGTCGGCCGTGGCCTCACCATCGGTCGACCGCTGGCCAACCTGCTCACCCTCAAGCGGCCCAATGCCAACGCTGCGGTCACCGTGGTGCACACCGGTGTGGCTGATCTGGGCGCTTACACCCGCCAGGCAGACATCATTGTGGCCGCCGCCGGCTCGCCCGGTCTCATCACCGCCGAGATGGTGAAACCTGGCGCCGCGGTTGTGGCGGCCGGTGTGTCGTTCGAGGGCAAGAAACTCGTCTCCGATGTGGCCGATGAGGTGGCTGAGGTGGCCGGTTGGCTTTCGCCGCGTATCGGTGGTGTTGGTCCCATGACGCGGGCCATGTTGTTGGTGAACACCGTCGAGGCCGCCGAGCGCCGTTCCGCCTGACCATGACTCGTATCGCTGATCTCCTGCGCGAACGGCGCACACTCTCGTTCGAGTTCTTCCCCCCGAAGACCGATGAAGCAGCCGTGGCCCTTGAGGGCGCTATTGCCGAACTCGATGAACTGAATCCTTCGTTCGTTTCTGTCACCTACGGCGCTGGCGGTTCCACACGCGAACGCACACGCGATGTCGTCATCGATATCGAACGCGATCTTGGTATCACTGCGATGGCGCATCTCACCTGCGTCGCCCATACCCGCGCAGAACTTTCCTCGTTGCTCGATGAGTACAACGCCGCAGGTGTCGAAAACATCCTTGCGCTTGCCGGTGATCCGGTTCTTGATGATTCAGGCCTCGTGATCGATGGTGAGTTCAGCCGTGCCGTCGAACTCGTCGAACTCATTGCGCAGCGTGGGCAGTTCTCCATTGGGGTGGCCGCGCATCCCGAAGGTCATCCGCGATCGCCTGATCTTGCGTCGGATCGTCGCCATCTGGCCACCAAACTCGAGGCCGCAGATTTCGCCATCACCCAGTTCTTCTTCGAACCTGAGCCCTATCTGCGCATGATCGAAGAACTGGCGGCTTTGGGCTGCACGAAGCCAGTGCTTCCCGGCATCATGCCGGTCACCAATGTGGGCCAGGTCACCCGCTTCGCCCAGCTCGCCGGTGCTGCGTTCCCCGTGCATCTCGCTGCACGGTTTGAGGCATTGGCCGATGATCCTGCCGGAGTTCGCGCCCTCGGCGTTGAACTGGCCACTGAGCTATGCCAACGACTTCTCGATGAGGGTGCGCCGGGCTTGCACTTCTACACGCTCAACCGATCGACTGCGACGCGCGAGATCGCCCGGTCGCTCGCGTTTCAACCGTGACGAGCACCACCTCGCCTGATCAGGGGTCACCCACCCCTACCATGCGTACTCCGGGCATCGTTCGCCGTGGCACTCGTCTGCTTGTTCGTTATGTGCGAGCGCAGCCGATGCCATTCCTCGTGTCGATCGTTGGTGCCGCTATTTATGCCGGGGCCGCAGTTGGCACCACCATCGTGTTGGGCCGCATCACAAACAACGTCATCGTGCCCACATTCGAAACCGGACGGGTTAGTTCTCATGCCGTGCTTCTGACCGGTGTGGCATTGCTGTGCGTGGGTTTGCTGCGCGCCATGACCATCGTGCTGCGTCGATACTTCGCCGCGCTGCTCACCTTCCGCACCCAGCGTCAGTGGCGGCGTGACCTCGCTGGCACATATCTCGATGTGCCGCTCAAGTACCATCGCGAGACGCCCACGGGAACATTGCTGGCCCATGCCGATGCCGACATCGTGGCCGCCAGCGAGGTGCTCAACCCCTTGCCGTTCAGCGTGGGTGTGGTCACGCTGGTGGTGTTCGCCGTCGTTTCGCTGGCGCTTGTGGATTGGGCGCTCATGGTGGTGGCGCTGCTGCTGTTTCCGGGGCTGGCCCTGGTGAATCGGGCCTATACCCGTCGCGTTGAAAGGCCCCTGGGAGAGATTCAGCAGCGCGTGGGTCAGGTCAGCCGAATCGCTCATGAGAGCTTCGACGGTGTGCTTGTGGTCAAGACACTCGGACGTGCCGGCGAGGAAGAGGCCCGTCTGGGTGAAGCCTCTGATCAGCTCCGTCAGGCTCGTATCGGCATGGGTCGCATCCGCGGCACCTTCGAACCAATGATCGATGCGTTACCCAACCTCGGCATCATTCTGTTGCTTCTCATTGGTTCCTGGCAGGTCTCGATCGGGCGACTCAACACTGGTCAGGTTGTGCAGGCGGCTGCGCTGTTCGGTCTGCTCGGATTTCCCATGCGGGTGTTCGGCTTCTTCCTGCAGGAACTGCCGCGGGCAGTAGTGGTGAGTGCCCGTCTCGACAAGGTGATGGCCGCAGAACGCGAACCGGTTGGTCGCATTGAGACCGCCCCCGAGTTGCCCGACACACCGCTGGCGGTTCGCTTCGAGTCAGTCACCTGCCGACATGGTGATGACCCCGCGGTGATCGACGGGCTTGATCTCGAAGTGCCGGCCGGCAAGGTGGTGGCGCTCGTTGGCGCCACAGGTTCTGGTAAGTCCACGTTGTGCGAACTCATTCCGCGACTGGTCGATCCCGAATCGGGTGTGGTGCGCATCGGCGGTGTGGACGTCCGTGATCTTGATCCAATGACTGTCCGCGATGCCGTTGCGCTGGTGTTCCAAGAGTCATTCCTGTTCGCCGATACTGTGCGCGAAAATGTCACGCTTGGTGCTGATGTCTCTGACGACGCTCTCAATGCCGCTGCTGCAGTTGCGCACGCGGCCACATTCGTAGGACGTCTTCCGCAAGGTTGGGACACGCTGGTTGGAGAGCGCGGCGTCACACTCTCGGGCGGTCAGCGCCAACGGCTCGCGCTCACCCGAGCGCTGCTACGCCGACCGCGCGTGCTCATCCTCGACGATGCCACCAGTGCTGTCGATCCGGTGATCGAAGCAGCAATCCTTCGCGATCTGCGCGAAACCCTCGCCACGTCCACACTTGTGGTCGCGCATCGCATCTCCACGATTGAACTTGCTGACAGCGTGGCCTTCCTCGAACAAGGGCGCATCGTGGCCCAGGGAACGCATAGTGAACTACTCGACGCTGATGCCCGCTATGCCCATCTGGTGCGGGCCTATGCCGAGGGACGAATCGGGACGGAGGGCGGCGTATGACCGAGCACTCTGACACTGCTCCCGATTATGAGGATTTTGATGCCGCAGTGAACGACGAACTGCTGCTGCTCGAACATGGTGCCGGTTTCGATGACACCACCGCGCTCGAGCATCAACGCAACGCGGTTGAGGCCGAGAAGAAAGCTCGTGCCCTCGCGGTTTTGCGTCGCGGCCTGCGCGAGAGCCCTGAGTTGCGCCAGGGCCTTCGACTCACGTTGATGATGGCCATCATTGGGGCTGCGGGCCGACTCACTATTCCGGTGCTCGTGCAGCAGGTCATCGATAAGGGACTGCTGGCCAACGAAGGATTCCGTCCCGGATTCACCTTGGCGGCCTGCGGCGGCGCTGCGGTCATCATCGTGTCGGTCGCCATCCTGACTCGATTCACCTACATCCGGCTGGTCACCGCCGCCGAAGCGATGCTGCGCAATCTGCGAGTGCGGGCGTTTGCTCATGTGCATCGCCTGTCCATGGCCGATCACGAAGACACCCGACGAGGCGAGCTGACCGCACGGGTCACCAGTGATATCGAAACCATCGCCAGGTTCGTGCAGTACGGGGCCATTGCGTGGATCGTCGACTCGGTTGTTGTCATTGGCACGCTCACCGTGATGTGTTTCTACGCGTGGCAGTTGGCAGTCATCACCGTTGTCGTGGCTACACCGATCTTGCCGTTGTTCCGGTTCATGCAGCGTCGCCAGCTCAAGGCGTACACCACGGTTCGAACTCGGGTCAGCGCCACCATGGGAGAGATGTCCGAAGCAGTGCAGGGCGCCGCTCCCATCCGTGCCTATGGCATGCAACGTCGTGCCCGCCGTCGCCTCGATATCGCCATCGATCGTCAGTACCAAAGCGAGATGGGCGCGGCCAAGTGGTTCGCGTTCATGTTCCCGCTGGGAGACGCCTTCGGTGGCTTTGCCCTCGCCTCAGTCGCCATGGCCGGTGTGTGGTGGGGGTCCGAATGGGGACTCAACGCCGGCAGCCTCGTTGCCTGTCTGTTCCTTGTGCAGCTCATCCTTGGCCCCATTGCCGAGATCGGCGAGATCCTTGACCAGACTCAGACCGCCATTGCCGGTTGGTCGAAGGTGCTGGAGTTGCTCGACCGCCCCATCGAACTTGTCGAACCCACTGATGGTGTTGCGTTGCCGGAAGGCCCGTTGAGTGTCCATGCCGACGATGTTGGCTTCACCTATCGAACCGGTGGAGCAGTGCTGCGTGATGTCACGGTCGAGATTCCTGCCGGTGCGTCGGTGGCCATTGTTGGTGAAACCGGGTCGGGGAAGACCACCTTTGCCAAGCTGCTGAGCCGACTCGCTGATCCCACAGTTGGTTCGATGGCCATCGGTGGTGTGGCGATGCCTCGGATTGATCCGAAGTCACGCGCCGAGCGCATTCGTATGGTGCCCCAGGATGGGTTTGTCTTCGACACCTCACTCGGCGAGAACATCGCCATGGGCCGTCCCGGTGCCACGCTCGACGATGTTCGCGCTGCGGTCGCTGAGCTCGGACTCACCGACTGGGTCGATGGTCTGCCCCGTGGTCTCGAGACCGAAGTGGGGGAGCGCGGCGAGGGTTTGAGCGTGGGTGAGCGACAGCTGGTGGCGCTGGCTCGCGCGCAACTGGCCGATCCCGGTCTGCTGATCCTCGATGAAGCCACCAGCGCGGTTGATCCCCGAACCGAGCGCACGCTTACGACGGCGTTGCATCGTCTGGCTGAGGGACGCACCACAGTGAGCGTCGCTCATCGTCTGTCCACTGCAGAGCAGGCCGATCTGGTCATGGTGTTCGATGCCGGCGAGTTGGTCGAACTCGGTTCGCATGCAGAACTTGTGGCGTTGGGTGGTCGCTATGCCGAGCTCTATCGCAGTTGGCTGGGCAACACCGGTCAGGCCGAGGATTGATCGTTGACGCGGATCGCGGTGTGGCTTTCCTTCCTGGTGCTCGCAGTGATCGCGGGGCTGATCGGCTACTCGTTCTGGTTGAACAGCCGTGCCGATGCCGAGGTACCCGAGCTCTCCTTTCGAGTCGACACCGCCGTCGAGGTGGCAGCGCATGACGATGGGTTCACCGATCGGCTGATCTGGGCGAGCAAGGTGGGCTCGTTCCAAGGTGACGGCCCGTTGGCGCTTGCGCCAGTTGTCGCCGGTGCCAAGGTGCTCTCGTTCTCGGTGTCGCTCGACGGCATCGTCCGACTCATCTACGAGGGAACGGATCTCGCTCCGGGGAGATGTGTCGCCGCCGACATCACCCCGGAGGGTGCGGTGTTCACGAAGCCGTCGGGCTGTCGCCAGATCTAGTGCTGGATCGCAGGGGATCGATCAGCCGAGCGGCCCTGTGCGAGTCAAGGGTTCACTGGTGTTCACCCGCCATCGCGCTTCTTGCCCCGGCCGCTTGCGGTCGCGCCCAACAACCACGTCACGCTGCCCGTCCCGAGGCC
>CANFQA010000065.1 GCA_947449015.1 Microthrixaceae bacterium
ATGGGGCTGGCGAGGCGGTGTTCTACTGGCTGCCCTCGTCGGATCAGTTCCACGGTCTGGTGACACCCCCCGCCAGTCGTCAAGATCTTGCGTCCACGAGCCTTCCGTGGCGATCGTTCGTCAATGACGCCATCATCAACGTCGTGATGCCCGGGCGATCCTGATCTTCATGGAAGTTCGGTGGGAGAAGCTCCTCTGGTCCCGAGCCGACGGCCGCTGACGGTCAGTCCCCGTGGAAATCGGGGAAAACCAACAGCTCGGGGTCGCCGAGGGGGATGTCCTCCTGGGCACCCAAGCGGTGCTTGGGCAAGCGGTACATCAACGCCACCTGTACGAGGGCCAGCCCGATCGAGATCCACATCACCCAACGCATTCCAGCGAGGTAACCGCTGAGGTTCTCGGTGGCACCGATCGCCCCGTAGAACGCAATGCCGTAGATGGCGATGCCAACCGCACCGGAAAGCTGCAACCCGGTGGCCTGCACACCAGCAGCACTGCCCGCGTTCGCGTGGGGAACATCACCGAGCACGATGGCAATACCTGACGCAATCGAGATGCCGAGGCCGAATCCGAGCAGCACGACGCCCGGCACCAGCACAATCGGATTGATCGAATCGGTGGCGCCGTGAACGGCGATGAGGATCGCAACCGCTGACAATCCGCAGAACAGCGCACCGAAGGCAATTGCACCGCGACCGAAACGGCGCAGCAGTGGCGCAGTGGCCAACGAACCGAACATGTTGGCGAATGGCATCGGGCAGGTCAGCAACGCGGCTTGCAGGGCGTTACGTCCGAATCCGATCTGAATGGTGAGGATGATGTAGAGCGGCGCAGCCGAAGCGAGCATGCCGACCATCATCGTGATGATGTTGCCGGCATTGAAGGTGGGGATCTTGAACAGTGACGGATCGATGAGCGGACTGCCACCGGTGGCCACGATCCGACGTTCGAAGGTCACGAAGACTGCGAACACGGGGATCGCGCAGGCCAACATCACAAAGATCCAGATCGGCCAACCAGCATTGCGACCCTGGATGAGCGGGAACATCACCAAAAACGACACGACACCAAGTACCGCGGCACCAGTGATGTCGAGTCGACCAGCAACGCCGGGCGGGGTTTGCGGCAGCAACTTCGCGGCGAAGAACCACAACACGAAACCAATCGGCACAATTGGTAGGAACGCCCAACGCCAACCCAGACCGAACACGTCGGCACTAATGAGCGCACCGGCTGAGAGCTGACCAGCCATGAACCCGCCCGCCGACACCATCAAGAACACTGAGAATGCGCGGGTGCGGTCGTGACCATCGAAGGTGCGCTGGATCATGGCCGAGAGTTGCGGTGCGGTGAGGCCACCGGCGATCCCCTGCATGAGCCTGGCGGCCATCAATAGGTAGATGCTCGGCGAGATGGCTTCAAGCGCCATTGCCAAAACCAGACCAGCGAAGCCGATGAGCAGGAGTCGTTTGGTGCCGTAGAGATCGCCGAGACGGCCCGACATCACCAGCACGAGAGCGAATCCGAGTGCGAACAGGGCAGCGAACCACTGCAGATTCGAGTTTGTGGCTCCGAGCCCCACCTTGATGGCCGGCAGCGCCATGGTGCTCGACCCGTTCACGATGACAAGCGTGAACTGCAGCACCACCACAAGGATGAATGTTGGGGTCCAAAGCTTGGCTCGCGTCACCGGGTCACTCTAGGACCCATGACCCACCTCCGATTCCTTTCTCCCCGATGCCGGAGGGGACAACGACGTGGGTACGATCACGCTCTGAGCCCGAGCGATCCGAGAGTGCTGCAGCTGTGACTTCCCAACCTGATCAACCTGCGGCGGCGCTGCTTGAGCACCGACCCACCAACGCCGAACAGATGGCCGCATTTGCCACGGCCTTGCATCCCCATCGGGTCGATCTTGTGCGTATCGGACCCGATGACGACGGCGGCTACCTACTCCCTGATGTTCTTGACGGCACCGACGCTTGCTTCTCCCCAGGCGTGGGCACCTGTTCGGATTTCGAACTGGCCTGCGCCGAGCGTGGCATGCAGGTCTTTCTGGCGGACGCCACCGTGGACGGCCCGGCTGTGGAGCACCCCAACTTTCACTTCATCCCGAAATTCATTGGCGGGTATGACGATGACACCACGATCTCTCTGGATGCCTGGGTTGATGGCTCATGTCCAGGCACGAGTGACCTTCTTCTGCAGATGGATATCGAGGGTGCCGAGTACGCCTCACTGCTTGCGGCCACCCCGGCATTGCTGCGTCGATTCCGCGTCATGGCCATTGAGTTCCACTTCCTTGGGCATCTTGCCGCCGATCCGTTCTTCGCCATCGCCGCGTCAGTGTTCGCCAAACTCCTTGCCAGCCACGATGTCGTGCACATTCACCCGAACAACTTCTGCGGCATCGTCGACGTGGCCGGTGTGCCCACGCCACAGGTGATGGAGTTCACGTTCGTACGCCGCGATCTTGTCGTCAGCGATGGTTGGGCGACGCAGTTCCCGCATCCACTCGATATCGAAAACGACCCAACGAACGCCATGCCGTTGCCTGCAGCGTGGTTCCATGGCTGACGCAGCCGTCGTCGCTCACCCGTTTGCCACACTGGATGAGTTCCTCTGGAAATTGAGTTGGGATGCGCGTCCTCGCTATCGGGGCAAACTCCACGCCGTGAGCGCGTTTCTGGCGCCGCCTGCTGCGGTGGCGATGATCATCAACGCTCGTCCGGGTCGGAAACGCGCTGCGGCTGCGGTCTATGGCGTCGGCATGTGCGGCTTGTTCGCTGTGTCGGGCACGTATCACCGACTGAGTCGTTCGAAGAAGATGGCGGGCTTCATGCGACGACTCGATCACTCCACGATTTACGTGATGATCGCCGGTACCTGGACTCCGATTGCCGTTGCCGTGCTTCCACCTGAACAAGCCAAGTATGTGCTTGGTGCGGTGTGGGGCATCACTGGTGTCGCGGTGGCGGCAAAGGTTGCGCTTCTTGATGAGAAGCATCGTGCCGGATCGTGGTTCTACCCGGTGCTTGGTGTGGCCGGCGCGGTGCTGGCACCGGCAGTGGCGAAGGTGGGCGGTCGCAAAACAGTGACTGAATTGATCGGTGGTGGCGCGGCCTACCTCGCAGGTGCATTGGTGTTCGCCCTGAAGAAACCGAATCCATGGCCGAAGCACTTCGGTTCTCATGAGATCTTTCATGTCGCCGTGGTCGCCGGCGTGGCCGCACATTACGCCGCGGTGTGGCGTCTTCTCGGTGAGCGAGACGATTGAAAAGTCGAGCGACGGACAAAGCGTGCCACTGACAACTCAGTGAGCGGTGCCGCCTTCGAGCGCCGCGATCTCGGCGCGGTCCGCTGCACCGGGAACACCAAGTCCCACACCAGCGGGGAGCTCGACATGGAGTTCGTCACATGGATCGATGGCCAGCGATCCCGACTCGAGGGTGATGTTCATGACATGGCCGCCGATGGTGCGATCGGTCGAGAGGAAATGCAGGTGGTAGCCGGGCACTTCGACGCCAGCGGTGGCATCGGGGAATCGAAAGCCGAGCAACGTGCCCGTTGCGTGCGCGACCGCCCACTCAGTTTGATGGGCCACCACCTCGCGCAACGGCTTATAGGGCGGAGACTGCTTCTCAACACTGCGCAGCGAGAGAGCAGAGAACTCGCCATCGATGCGAACAGCGATGACCGGCGCATCAGTCGGGGCGAGCTCATCGATTCGAGCGTGTAATTCGGCGAGAGCGAGCGGACCAACGAGTTGTTCGGTGACCGTGGCCTCGAAATGGGTGACCACGGCGAACGGCGTGAGTGTGTCGAGCGACATCTCGCGGATGGAACCGTCGGCTCCGGCCGACCAGGCCCGACCATCGAAAACGATGAGCTCACCGTCGAGTTGCTGCACGGTTCCGAGTCCGAGATCTCCGAGGCGCAGAAGTTCGGCAAGTGTGGTGTCGCCCTCATACCCACCGTTCATGAGCGCATCGAGGGTGCCGGCCTGCACAGCGGTGTGCTCGCCTGCCGGGTCGTGGTCGAGACCGGCATGGGTGAGGGCGCGCAGGTGCAGGGCCCCGATGAAGCGGTCGTCGATGATGTCCCGGGCCATCGCAGGAGCCTACCGAGGCGCCGGAAACGCGGATTCCCAAGCGTTTCGGGCCCCGGAATGGTTGACTATCGGGATGTCGAACATCGCAGACACCCTCCGGTCCACCTACGAATCTGGGGCCACCCGCTCTTTGGCCTGGCGTCGCCATCAGCTCGAGCAGATGAACAAGATGCTCACAGAGAACGAGGCTGAATTCCTCGAAGCGCTCCGCACCGATCTGGGCAAGCCCACTGTCGAAGGTTTCATCACCGATATCGCCTTTGTGACTGGCGAGGTCGAGACGATGATCAAGAAGCTCAAAAAGTGGAACAAGCCTGAGCGCGTCGGCACGCCAATGTTCAACCAGCCGGCCAAGTCGCATCTCGTTCCCGAACCGCTCGGCGTTGTTCTGGTCATCGCCCCATGGAACTATCCGGTGCAGTTGCTCCTGGTGCCCGCGGCGAGCGCGATCGCTGCTGGTAACTGCGTGGTCATGAAGCCGAGTGAAGTTTCGGCGGCAACATCTGCGCTACTCGGTCGACTCGTGCCCAAGTACATGGACCCCGCAGCGGTGTCGATTGTTGAAGGTGGCGTGCCCGAAACCACCGATCTGCTCTCACAGCGCTTCGATCACATCTTCTACACCGGCAACGGCACAGTTGGTCGCGTTGTCATGGCTGCAGCCGTTGCCAATCTCACGCCGGTCACCCTTGAGTTGGGTGGCAAAAGCCCGGTCATCATTGATGAGTCAGCTGATCTGCGCGTCACCGCTCGTCGTATTGCTTGGGGCAAGTGGCTCAATGCTGGTCAGACCTGCGTCGCTCCCGATTACCTGCTTGTGGCCGAGTCCAAGCAGGACGCGCTGGTTGAAGAACTCCGTAAGGCGATCGGCGAGTTTTACGGCACCGATCCGCATCTGAGCGACTCGTACGGCCGCATTGTGTCGCCCCGTCACTTCGACCGCCTCGAATCACTGATGGCTGGCGGGACAGCGGCGATTGGTGGCGACACCAAGAGCGACGAGCGCTACATCTCGCCGACGGTGCTCGTTGATGTCGATACCGATTCACAGCTCATGTCCGAAGAGATCTTTGGTCCGTTGCTCCCCATCATTCCGATGAAGTCAGTAGCCGACTCCATCGCATTCATCAATGCCCGCCCCCATCCGCTGGCGTTGTATGTGTTCGCTGAGAATAAGAACGTCGTCGAAAATGTGCTTACCCGCACCACCGCCGGCGGTGTCACCGTCAACGGAACGCTGATGCATCTCACCAACCCGAACCTTCCGTTCGGTGGTATTGGTGAAAGCGGTATGGGTGGCTACCACGGCAAGGCCGGCGTTCGACTGTTCCAGCACCTCAAGCCTGTGCTCACTCGCGGTACAAAGATTGATCCGTCCATTGCCTATCCGCCCTACACGGCTCGTAAGGCCAAGATCTTCCGACGGGTTCTGTAGTTGTCCATCATGACGGTTCCGCCTGACGCGTTCGGGCCCCAACAACTTGACGAGATTGTCACCTACTTTGCGGCGAACGGTTTTGTGCGCATAGCTGGCGTATTCAGCGATGAACAACTCACTGTGTTGCAGGCCGATATGGAGCGTTGTCAGCGCGACCTGCTCTTGGGACTACTGCCCGAACAATGCGGAACGGTCATCCTCGATGATCCCGATGCAATGGTCGCTGGCGAACCCTTTGCGCATTACGTGTGCCATTGCACCGAGGTGTCAACCATCGCCAATGAATGTGCGCATGATCCCGCAATCACCAGCGTGATCGAGCGACTGCTTGGACCCGATGCCTGGTTGCTCGACTACGAACGATTCGGCGTGGTGTACCAAGATGCACGACCGGGCCGTGAGTCGGGCTACTCACGCATTGGTTGGCATACCGATTGGCAGTCGGGACCCCATCTCGACATCTGGCCGTCAGTGGCATTCACAGTGCACCTCGATGCCACCTCACCGGCGAATGGTTTCCTGCGAGTGCTGCCCGGCAGCCATCTCAGCGGGACCGAGGGCATCCCATTGGGTTTCGAAAAGGTGTCCGGCGAGATCGCCGTCTACTGCGACTACGGCGATGTGCTGTTGCACGATGCGAACCTGTGGCATTCGGCGGCCAGAGCCACTGAGGACCCGCCGCACGGTGTGCGCCGTCATATTCGCGGTGGATGGCATGCCGGTACTCGATTGGCTGAGGGTCACGGCCTCGATGATTTCGTGAAGAACGCCCAGCGCTAAGGACTGAGCGCTGAGTGCTCAGTCCTTAGCTAGCCGCAGCGATATGCGACAGATCGAGTTCGTCGAGTTCGCTGGTGAGCGCAGAACTGTCGGTAGTTCCTGATCGCCGCAGTTCAGTGTTGAGGAAGAGCGCAACTGCTTGATCGATCACCGGAGTCCATGGTGTCCCACCAACAATTGGCGGCAAATGCTGAGCTCCTTCAAGGGCCAGTAACCATCGAGAACCCGTGAACTCTGCAAACGCGACCTCACTGTTGTAGAACGCGGAGGTCTCGTCATCAACGCTGTGAATGATCAGCAGCGGCGGAGGAGACGAGGTGAATTCGCCCTTGAGCGAATCGGGAGCAATCGCAACGACCGCGCCAACCATCGGATGCATTGCACCCATTCGTTCGGCAACAAGAAGCGCAACAGTGCCGCCATCGGAGTGCCCGACAACTGCCACCGGGCTGTCATCAACAGTCCAATCTGTGGCTCGCATTTCGTTGATCACGAAGTCGACATCGATGGCTTGGTTGGGAATGTCTTCACGATCGAGTCCATTACCCCGTGACTCATCGGCGAGCGGAAACGAAGGCGCAGCCACCACGTAGCCCTGTGCTGCTAGCGCTGCGCAGAAACGGGCGTAGGTCATGGGACCGACCTGATACCCGTGTGCGAACACGACGAGAGGATGAGGACCGGGCGTGCCCGGATGCCACACGGTTGTGGGAAGCCGACGAACAGCATCAACGGTGTTCCCACCGCTCACTGTGGCTCGCGAGGTATCCACGAACTCAACCACGACTGGGTCGGTACTTGGGACGGGAATGTCGGAAGCGGTGGTCACCGTCGAAGACGAGCCTTCGAGATTGGACGCGGCGGTGGGTGCGTTGCTGTCGACGGAGGCATCGAAGGCAGCCATGGTTGTTGTGGATCGACGTAAGCCGGGAACTGCTCCTGTTGGGGACCGCAACAGGAGCACAACACCAACCAGCATGGCGGCGACCAGGCCAATGCCGGTTATGACCCGTGCACGCGACCAAAGTGCTGGGTCAGGGCGGCTGTCGTCCATGGCCAAGTGTCTCACCATGACAGACCTATCGCAGGGCAGTCCGCCCCTTTGCCATTTGGTGGCATGAGAATGGGGGTGTGACTGAACCGCATCGTGATCCCGAAATCCATGAGCGACTCGAACGTATTGAAAAATTGCTCGATCCGCAGAATGTGATGCGGGCTGCGGAGCGAGACATTGTCGAACCGGCGTGGAAGCGCATCACCGAGGGCGAGCCACGATGGTCAGTCACACTCGCCATCATTGTGGCGATTGTTTTGCAGTACGTGCTGCCGGCCACGCTCACTCCGCGACCGCGCTGGCTGCTTCCGGTGCTCGAACTTGCCGTGCTTGTTGCGCTGTTCATC
>CANFQA010000066.1 GCA_947449015.1 Microthrixaceae bacterium
CGCTCCTCTGCCGTCACTCGCAGCACCGTGAGCGATCAGGCTGGACATGAGGTGGCCACCTCGTGGTTGACCTGCGCGGTGCTCACGCCCGCCGGCGGTCCGCCGCCATTCACCCGACCGGTCATGTTGAACCAGCACGAGCCAAGTGACGATCCGCTCTATCGACTCGCGCCCGAACAGTTCTTCTCGCTCGAGGCCGGCGAGAACCCGGGCATGCTCCTGCTGAATCCGGCCGAGCATCTGCGCAACCCATGGGGAATCCTGCACGGCGGTTCAGTTGCCCACCTGCTCGACTCCGCTGCACGGGCACTGGTTGCAGGCCGACGTGATCCCGGCCCCACCCCCGGAATCATCGTGTCCGATCTCACCATCCATTACATGAACCCCGGTCGTGACGGGCCCATCGTGGCCCAAGCCACGGCCATCGGATCTCGTGGACGCGATGTCCTGGTGCGGGTTACCGCCCGTGATCGCGGCGCAGATGACCGCCTGATGAACGCTGCGGTCATGACCGTCAGGGTTCTGTGACCCCCTAGTTACCGTTCGGTAGCAAGGACCCCCGTCTGGCGCCTACGGTTCACCCGTTCGTTCAGTACGAAGGGGTGCCCCAGTGGCGATGACATTCGATGAAGCAACTGCGTTCCTCACCGGTCCGGGGGGACCGTTGGAGATCGTCGAGACCGAGGTGCTCGGTCGCACCCAGAAGGTCTTCAGCAACATCCCCAATACTCTTCGCGACCTCTTCGCCGGTCTGCGCAACCAGCCCGCCGACAATGTCTTCCTCGTCTATGAGGATGAGCGCTGGACCTATGCCGACGTCATTGCCCGCATCGACGCCATCGCTGCGTTGCTGGTCGACCGCTATGGCGTGAAGCCCGGCGATCGCGTAGCTGTCGATATGCGCAACTACCCCGAATGGGTCATGGCCTTCGGTGCCATTGTCTCCATCGGCGCGGTCTCGGTCTCGGTCAATGCATGGTGGACAGGTCCCGAGATCGAATACGGACTCATCGACTCCGGCGCCAAGGTCCTCATCGCTGACGAGGAGCGCGTCGAGCGCATCGGCGCCCAACTCGCCGCTCTCGGCGTGCGCGGTATCGCCGTTCGCATGGAAGGCGAACTCCCCGAAGGGGTCGATCATCTCGACGAGGTGCTCGTGGTCGGCGCAGCGCTTCCGCAGGTTGACATCGACCCCGACTCCGATGCCACGATCCTCTACACCTCCGGCACTACGGGAAATCCGAAGGGTGCGGTGTCTACCAACAGAGCCGTGCTCAACGGCCTGTTCTCGTTCGCCTGTCGCGGCATCGTCGAAAACATGCGTTCCGATCCCAAGCCCGTCGTCGAGGGCGCAGAACCGGCAACCAAGTACCCCACCTGCTTCATCCTCATCGTGCCGCTGTTCCATGTCACCGGCTGTGTGCCCGTGATGCTGGGCTCCATCGCGGGGGGATCTCGCTTGGTCATGATGCACAAATGGGACCCGCTGCGCGCGCTGCAACTCATTGAGCGCGAACGGGTCACCAACTTCGTAGGTGTCCCCACCATGTCGCAGGATCTCATCAGTCATCCTGATTTCGAGAAGTACGACACTTCAAGCCTTGCCTCGATCGGCGGCGGCGGCGCTCCCATGGCGCCCGAACTCGTGCGCAAGATCGAAGGATCATTCGAGGGTAAGGGGCGTCCGCAGCTTGGCTACGGCCTCACCGAGACCCAGGGTTACGGGCCGGGCAATATCGGTGACGATTACGTCAACAAGCCCAACAGCACCGGCCGCGTGTTGCCGATCATGCAGATGCGGGTGCAGGACGAGGCCGGCAACACACTCGCCCCCGGTGAGGTCGGCGAGATCCAGATGTCGGGCCCGATGCTCATCCGCGGGTACTGGAACCGGCCAGAAGCCACTGCCGAAGCCATCGTCGACGGCTGGTTGCATACTGGCGACCTCGGCTACATCGATGACGAAGGTTTCGTGTTCATCGTCGACCGAGCCAAGGACATGGTGCTGCGCGGCGGCGAGAACGTCTACTGCGCCGAGGTCGAGGCCCAGATCTACGACTACCCGCCAGTGCACGAGTGCGCCGTATTCGGTCTGCCCCATGAACGCCTCGGCGAGGAGGTCGTGGCCGCCATCATGGTGGAGCCCGGCAGCAACTTTGATATCGCCGAGCTTGAGGCGTTCCTCAAGCCCCGCATGGCCGGTTTCAAGATTCCGACCCAGTGGTTCATCCAGGATCAGCCACTGGTCCGGGGCGCGACCGGCAAGATCCTCAAGCGGGAGATCCGCGATCGCATCATCGCTGAACGCGGCTGAACCTCAAGGAATCCATCAGCCGACGCGGGTCGGTGGCTCCCGACGAACGTAGGTAATGGTTGATCGAGTGCCATACCTGCGGCGGAAGGTGAAACCAGTGGTGGCTCGGGCGAAGGTCTCCTCGCATCCGTCGACGATGTTGTCATGGAGTTCCGCCACGATGGCATCGACCCGATCAATCCACGGCTCAGAACTGCCGAAGATGTCCTTCTCGGCCCCTTCGACATCGATCTTCATCAGGTCCAGGCGCTCGATGCCGAACCTGTCGAGGATGCTTGCCCCATCGACACTGTCGACAACTTCGAGTGAGTCGGTTGTCTCGGCGTTCTCATCCACCGGCGCCGTCTGCAGACCGGCTCCGCCCCATTCACCATCGGTACTCATAATCACCTGTCGGGGCGCGCCGGCGGAAGCGACCGCAGCGCGTATCGGATGGATACGCGGTTCATCGCAAACATTGGCGAGGAGAATTTCGAAGTTCGCGTTCTCGGGTTCGATGGTGATGATCTGCGCCTTCGGATACCTCTTCGCGAACCAGACCGCCGCGTAGCCAACATTGCCACCGAGATCGAGGATCCACACGGGATCGACGATGTCGACGACCTCGTACTCGCCGTCGCTGAAGATCTCATGCCAGATGAAAAGATCGCTGCTGTTGCCACCGAATCGAGCGAGCACAGAGATCCCATTGCTCTCGATCCGATGTACCGAGATACGCCCATGGCTCCAGAGAACATGTCGCAAGGCAACAGTGAACGAGAACTTCTGGCGATCGACTGCGAACCGCGCGAGGTCCAAACGGAACCGACGCACAACTCGACGCACCCGGGTTCGTAACCCGATTGCGGTCTGAACTCTCCAAAACTGGGCCTTGAATGCCCCCGGAGAGTGGGTGCTCACGCTGGGCGACGAGTATTCAGGAATTCCGTGTTGCTCTGCATGATCATCTGCTGCACGGCTGGCGAGAACTCTTTGAGCTCGTCCACGTAATCGAGCGGAACGGGCATGCCCTCAATATGGGGCCAGTCTGAGCCGAAGATGACGCGATCAGATCCCATGAGTTCGACGACCTCGTGCACATCGTCCTCCCAGAACGGGTTGATCCAGATGTGCTTGCGGAAGGTTTCCGACGGCTGCTCGGGGAACCAGCCCGCCATCTTGTTGGCCGTGATGTCGAGCTTCTTGAGCAGACCGCGCAGGAAACCCGAACCGTTCTCGACGGATGCGACACGCAGGTTGGGGAATCGCTCGAAGACCTTGTCGCAGACCAGCGAACCGAGGAAGTCCTCGATGGGGCGGTCGAACATGGTGGCCATGCGCAGCGGCTGCGGACGGCCCTGCGAACCGAAACCGGCGGAGAAGCCATTGTCTTCGGCATAGCCATTGGAGCTGTACCCGGAGTCGCCGGCGTGGGCGACCACGGTGATACCGGCTTCGTTCACTCGGGCCCAGAACGGATCGAACATGGGATCGGCTGGTGAACGGGGGCCGTCAACAGTGGTGGGAGCGGCGGGACGCATCACGACGGTGGTGGCACCATTGTCGATGGCGAACTCAACCTCTTTCACAGCCCAGTCGACATCGACGAGCGTGATGTAGGGGGCGGTGAAGATGCGGTCCTTATGGTTGAAGCCCCAGTCCTCGAGCATCCAACGGTTGAACGCGGTGAACACCTGCTGCACAGCCCACGGGTCCTTGTGCAGCGGCTCTTCGTAGATCATGCCGAGGGTCGGGAACAGCCAGACCTTCTCGAGACCATGCTCATCAAGAGTGGCGATGCGGGCGTCCTTGTCGCGATAGGCGGGACGGACCGGCTCACGCTGCTTCAGCAGTTCGACGGGGTTCTCGTTCTTGGGATTGCCGCGGAAGTAGTCCTTGAGCACACCGGGAAGTGCCACCGGATCGAATGTGGGATTGACCACGGCGTGGCTGACCTTGCCACCGATGACGTGGTACTGACGCCCGTTGATGGTGCACCACTGGATGGTGCGGGGGCCGGTACGAGGATCGAGATGCCGGGTGAAGGCGTCGACGGCCTCGTAATAGTGGTTGTCGCAATCGAAGACGGGGTATCCGAGTTCAGTCATGACGACAATCTACGACATAACCGCCTCGTCCGACAAAGTTGTGTAGTACAAATTTGCCGGTTCGGCCCAGGCGGCGTAACAGGCATGGAAAACCTCGCGGGCCCGGGTGCCGGCCCAATCCGCCGGCAGCAACTGTGGAGGCAGAGCGGGATCAACGCTCAGCAGATGACGCCATTCATGGGCCAGACGGGTGCGCAGCGCGAATGCCTCGCGATCATCGGCCGGCACCACGCCGTCGAACTCGCTGAGGAACGCCTGATGGGCTGCTGCAGCAGTCTCGAGATCCCAGGCCATGGCCACAACCTCAGCCGGGGTCTCGGCCCCGTCGATGGTCTCGGCACTGAACATGAGCACCTGCCCGGCGAACTCCACGCTTTCGAGCAACGCTTCGACACCAGCACGCGCCTCGAGATCAGCGGCGATCCAGAGACCGGAACTCAGCACGCCGAATCCTTCGAAATCCAGGCCAGTGGCGAGCCGATCGCGCGAAGCACGATCGGGAGCAGTTCCGGTCAGCGCCAGCAGCAGGAACCGACCGTTCCATGTGACATCAGGCGCAAAGGAGCGCTGCAGCCGCTGGGCCGAGGTCTTCACGAGCCTCCGACCAGAAGGCGTGAGGCGCCACTTTGTGTACCGACCGACCGATTCACCTTCGAGCCAGCCATCAGTTGCGGTGCGGTTGACGGCTTGCCGGGCGGCGCGTTCTTCAATACCCAATGCATCGAGCGCGCTAATCAGCGTGGCGTTCCAGACAGGTGTGTCGCTGGGACCGACCCACTGACCCAGCACACTGATGAGCAGCGAGCGCGCGCTGGGTCCACCATCGGACCGACGACGGGTAGCGGTGACGACGACTCCGTTGCTCACAGCCTCGATGGTAGAGCGCATCGCAGCCGACAGCTCCACATGTCAGTGGCCAGCGCGTCAGCGGAAGGGATGATCGCCCTGGATCTCGCTGGGTTCGATACCGAGGTAGCGCTCAAGATTGCGGTGGGTGTTAACCACGCGAATCTCCTCCTGGGCCAGCGTCAGTCGGGTGAAGCCGGGTTGGTGCAATCCACGTTGTGCATGACGCAACAGCGCAAAATCCTGATCCAGCACCACACCGAAGGATGCTTCGCCGAGGGGCACATCAACACACAATGGCTTGGTGCGCGCTGTGTCGTCATCGGGATTCACTCGATCGAACTGGAACGCATCAAGAAAGCATTCGTCGGGCGAGTCGCCTGGGCGTGACCGCAAGACCGACAGCAGATCGGGGAAGACCAGCACAGTGATGTTGGGGAAGATGTTGTACTGATCCAACGTCATCAGTGCCTCATCACTGAATCGATCGAGATCGATGCCCTGCGCGGCACGCGCCGCACGTAATTGATCAGCCATCACTGACAGCAATGTACGACCTTCGCTGATCTCGGGAACCTCGCCCGGGTCAGCTGGGTCGAGACCAATACGACTGGAGAACACCGTGGCATACGCGTTCCAGATGTCTTGATCTGATGGCCTCGGACGGATGCGCGGCGATGGGCGTCCGTAGGGTTGACGGCTGCGCGCGGAATGCTCCCAGGCCACCTGATCAGAATCGAGATCGTCGTAGATCTGGAGCAGTTCAGGATGCAGACCCTGCACATGAAGGGTTTCGCTGAACCCATCGGCCGTTGTCTTCCAATTGGCCGGGACCGGCACGGTGACCTGGAACCGACAGCGGAAATCATCGAGTCCCTGATGGGCGGCGTCCGCAATCGCGCCACCCAGGTAGTCCGCCAGTGGCATGGCATCCGCGTCGAAGTTCACGAACACCAGCGGACCCCAGGTGTCAATGGCGAGTGCCCGCAGTCCGTACTCGTCGTTATCGACCACACCGAAATCGCGACGACTGGGGATCTCTTTGAGTGCACCGTCGAGGTTCCAGCACCAGCGGTGGTACTGACAGCGAAGTTCGGTCAGACCCTCACCCGACCCGTGACACAGCTCGATGCCACGGTGCAGGCAGACGTTCTGGAAGGCACGCAACTGTCCGTCCTGGTCGCGCAGCACGATGGCCGACAACCTGCCGACGGTGAACTCCACGAAGTCACCAGGATTGGGAACCGAATCGAGCGTGGTGGCCAACTGCCAGACCTTCGGCCACATGCGTTCTTGTTCAAGGGCCGCGAACTGTGCCGAGATATAGCGATCAGCGGGGACGGTGATGGGTCGACGATCGGAGACACCGGCGTTTTCGGATCGGCTGCGCAGCGAACCGATGTCGACGGCAGTGCCCTCGTCGAAATCTGGACGAGCAGCGATGTCACCCATAGCGAAGTCCCCCTTCTGGCCAATGATGTTGCCACAGTCCACCGGTTCGGTGGCCGGCCCTTTGGCGATCGAACCCTTAGGACGCCGGGCGCCGGTGAACCGACACGTGGTAGTCGCCGCCGCTGCCCTCAAACGGGTCACCCTCCCAGGTGGCGAAGCGGTGCTCGAGTTCCAAACCAGCTGCCGCACACCAACCGTCGTAGAGCTCCAGCGAGGGCCAACGGCGATTCAGTGAGTATCCGGCGATGAGGCGACCGCCGGGGGCGACATGAACAGCGCAGCCCCGAACCGCAGCTTCACGATCTTCGGTGGCGACGAAACCGATGACATTGCCGGCGGCGACCACCACATCGAAGGTGCGTTCCAGATCAAAGGTGGCGAGATCGGCGAGATGCCAGTCGAGTTCAGGTGCCAGTTCACGGGCCCGACCAAGCAGATC
>CANFQA010000067.1 GCA_947449015.1 Microthrixaceae bacterium
CCGGCCATGATGATTGGCAAGCTGCTCGGCTTCGAGGAGTCCGACTGGCCGAAGCTCAAGTACTGGTCCGAGACCACCATCGCCCTTGGTGGCGGGCCCCGGTACTTCAACGATGCCGGCATGATCGCGGCAATGGACTTCGCGCAGGCCGCGGCCGATCTGTTCGAGCTCAAGAAGACCTGCCCGGCCGATGACATCCTCACGCACTACACAACTGCTGAGATCGACGGTTGCCCCTTCGATGCCGAAACTGCCATCGCCGATTCGCTGCTGCTGCTCGACGGTGGCGCCGAGACCACCCGCACGGTGATCGCTCGCACCATCCTGAACCTGATCGAGAACCCGGCGGAGTTGGCCAAGCTGCGTGCCGGAGCCGATATGACGGTGGCGGTTGAGGAGTTCATCCGTTACGTCACACCGATTCACAACATGTGTCGTGTGGCCGCCGATGATGCTGTGGTCAATGGGGTCACCATCCCCAAGGGCAACCAGGTCGTGCTCATGTACTCCTCGGCAAATCGCGACGAGAAGTACTTCGATAACGCCGAAGCGCTCGATGTCACCCGCACCCCGAACAACCACATCGCCTTCGGCTTCGGCACGCACTTCTGTCTCGGTGCATCGCTGGCCCGTCTCGAGATCCGCGTGTTCTTCGAGGAACTGCTGCGTCGCACCAGCGGTTGGAAGCTGGTGCCCGGTACCGAACCGGTCGAGATGGCCAACGCGTTCGTGCGCGGTCTCGAATCCGCCCATGTCGAGTTCAACTTCATCTGATCCCGACTACTCACCACTGAACCTGCGATGACCGATCCCGCTGTCGACCCAACCTCGATCCCCCTGCCGATTCCCGGCAAGGAGGTCATCTTCCGGCATATGGATGACCCGGATATGCCCTGGCAGTTGTGTCGCGCCCAGCGCAACGCGGATGGCACCGAGTCCTATGTGCGCGAGAAGTGGTTCGCGTTCAGTCCCGATCCGCAGTACCTGTCGCTGTACGCCGAGTACGACCCGGGCATGATCGTGCGCCGACATGGCCACTACAGCCCGCACATCGTGTTCGTCATCGACGGTGGCCTGTGGTTCGGCGATCGTTGGTGCCCGAAAGGAACCCATGTCGAGTTGCCCTTCGGCGCTGCGTTCGGTCCCATCCGGGCCGGCGAAGAAGGCGCCAAGCTCTTCGAAGTCATGATGGGCGACCCGCGTTCATGGGGCGATCAACCCGAACTGCATGAAGCGGCGCTCGAAGAGCACGGGGTCACTCCCCTGCCCGACCCGCCGGTGGACTTCCCCGAGTGGCTCGCGGACCTGCGCACGCACTGGGCGCCGGCCAACGAGGCCGAGTAACCGAGCGATCGGCGACTAGGGCCAGAGGGGTTCGGGGGTTTCGAAGCCGAGAGGCGAGCCCCACTGGTTGCGGAACGACACTTCGTGGGCCTGCTGACGGGCGGCCACGCCCCACTTGCCGGTGGGATAGCCGAGTGACACACAACCAGCCATGTACCAACCCTCATCGGTGGGGATGCCGAGGATGTTCAACACATCGTCATGCTGGAAGGCCAGCACCTGGGTGAGCGAGGCACCGACGCCCTCGGCACGAGCGGCCAGCTGTGCGCTCCACAGGGCCGGGTAGATGGAGGAGCCGCTGGTGTCGTTCTGGGTGAATCCGAACAGATACAGCGGCACGGTTTCGAAGTTGTCGGCCAACCACTGCGCCGAGTTGTAGACCCGCGTGAACGCCTTGGACTCCTCGGCATCAGGGTCCGCTGCCGCTTCAGCGACGCGCTCGGCATAGAGGGTCTGCCAGAGCAGTCCCATCGATGTGCGATAGATCGGACCGATCTGGGCGATGACGTCTTTGTCATCCACGAGCATGAAACGCCAGTTCTGGGTGTTGCCACCGCTGGGGGCGCGCACGGCGGCGTCCATGATGCGTTCTTGGATGTCCATCGGAACCGGATCGGGCTTGACCCGTCGCATCGCCCGGGTTGTGTAGAGCGCTTCGCGCACATCCATGGTCATGCCTCCTTGGCGGCCTGCACCGCGGCATGCAGTGCGTTGCTGAGTTCGACGAATTCAGCGAGTTCGGTTTCGGTGAGCACGCTGAGCGGAACACTCATGGCCACATTGGTACCGGCCTCGGCGGCCTTCCAGCGCTCTTTGATTGCAGCGCCATCGGGGAGGTTCTCAGCATCCCATCCGAAAATCGGAGCCATGAACGGCGCATTGAAGGCCACCGCTTCGAGCGGGGTGACACCATTGGCGAGCAGTGATCCACCATGGAGTCCGCCGCGCAGTTCGCGCAGCGAATTGAGTAGATGCTGGGCACGCGCCTTCGGGGCATCGGCTCCGGGCACCGGCATCGTGCGCCAACCAGCGAACAACGCGGCACAGGCCGGCGACGCACCAGCAACAACTGCGGCCATGAGTTCGTTGAGTCGCCCGTAGCCCTCGAAGTCGGGGAGGTTGGCTTCACCGAAGGACGCGCAGACCGCAACCCATTCGTTGGCAGCCTCGGCCGGCGTCATGACGGCCCGACCGAGTTCCCACTGGGTGGCAATGGCCTCTGGGTTCCAGACGATGAACGCTGAGGTGATGACCTCGGCAGTCGTGTCGCCCAGCACGCCACCGCGACCAAGGACATAGAAGTCCAGACCGCCGAAGCCGAGTTCGCCGCCCCGGGCAAAGGTGCTGCCGTCGGTCATGAACGCACCGCCGAGTTGCCCGATGGCGGCGGCGGTCTGCTTGGCTGCTTCTACTGAATCCACGTTCTCCCCTTGGTCGATCTCGAACGGGCGAACACTATGCCGTGACAGGCCGATGCGGCGCCGAGAACGGCCGATCAGGACCGATCACGACCATCGCCGGTGTTACGGTTCGCTTTTCCGCGAACGCCCCAGGGGGAACCATGGCCGATGAACTCAAGCCGCTCGGAGTGAACCAGCGCAACAAGATCGTGATGTCGCAAGACGAGATCGACGAGTTCCTTCAGGGACGTCATTCCATGACCATGTCGACCCTCGCCCATGACGGCAGCATCCACTCGATTGCCATGTGGTACGGCTTCCTCGAAGGCGCCATTGGCATCGAGTCCAAGGCCAAGGCCCAGAAGATCGTCAACCTACGTCGCGACCCGCGTATGACTGTGCTCATCGAGGACGGCGAGACCTATGAGACCCTCCGCGGCGTCACCCTCATCGGACGCGGTGAGATCGTCGAAGATCCCGATCGCATCTGGGAACTCGGCGTGAGCGTGTTCAGCCGCTACAACGCGCCCTACACCGAAGAGATGAAGCCGTTCGTCGAGATCATGCTCAACAAGCGCGTGGTCGTGAAGATGCACGTTGACCGCACCATCTCCTGGGATCACCGCAAACTCGGCATGTAATCCATTCGGTTGTGCGCACCTAGGTGCGAACAACCTCAGTGTTCAGCAGCGGCGTGTTCGAGCAGCTCGGCGAACTCGGCGCGAGCCGCAGCCCGGCGATCGGGAAGATGCTCACTCGGCCATAGGCCGTCAGTGGGTCGATGATCCTTGAGTACTTCGCGGGCCAGCGTGCCCTTATGCACCTCGGTAGGACCATCGGCAATGCCCATGACCACTGAAGCCATCAACATGGCGGCCAATGGCATTTCGTTGGACACGCCGAGTGCACCATGAAGTTGCATGGTGCGCAGCACCGCCTCGCGGTACACCTTCGGTGTGGCCACCTTTACGCCAGCAATTTCCTTGCGGGCAGCGTGCCCACCCACCTGATCAACCCGCCACGCCGCATGCAGCACCTGAAGACGGAACTGGGTGAGCTCGATCCATGAATCGGCGATCTTCTCCTGAGTGGCCTGCTTGCGGGCCAACAGTTCGCCTTGGGTGGTGCGACTGAGCGCCCGCTCGCAGAGCATGTCGAGACAACGGCTCACGGCACCGACCGTGCGCATGGCGTGATGCAGACGACCGCCACCCAAACGGGTTTGCGCCACCGCGAATGCGTTGCCCTCACCGCCGAGCAGATTGTCGACCGGCACCCGCACGGCGTTGTAGCGCACATAGGCATGGCCACCATGACCCTCGGGTTCTCCGCCGACGCCGACATTGCGCACGATCTCGAGACCGGGCGTGTCTGTGGGTACAAGGAACATCGACATTCCCTTGTACACCGACACCTCGGGATCGGTGATGGCCATCACGATCACGAAGGACGCGAAGCGCAGTGAGGAGGAGAACCACTTCTCGCCGTCGATGACCCATTCGTCACCGTCGCGCACCGCACGAGTGGTGAACATCGACGGATCGGCACCACCCTGGGGCTCGGTCATCGAATACGAGGAGGAGAGACGACCATCGAGCAGCGGTTCCAGGTAGGTGGCCTTCTGCTCGGGTGTTCCGTAATGGGCGAGGATCTCGGCGTTGCCGGAATCGGGGGCCTGCGAACCAAACACGGTGGGGCCGAACTGGGAGCGTCCGAGGATCTCGTTCATGTAGGCGAGACGCACCTGTCCGAATCCCTGACCGCCGTACTCGGCAGTGAGATGACAGGACCACAGACCGCGGTCTTTCACCACTTGCTGTAACGGGCGAATGACTTCGGCATAGAGACGGCTGGACTTGTCGTAGACCATCTCTTCGCCGGCAAAGGCCAGATCCAATGGTTCGATCTCGGTGGCCACGAACTCGCGGATCCAGTCGAGCTGCGCCTCAAACTCCGGATCAATGCTGAAGTCGGCCATGGTTGTCCCCCTGCGTGTCACCCTCTACGGACCTGCGGCAAACACCGTAGAGCCAACGACACGCAGCCATCACCGGAACTGGCAGGATGTCGGCAGCAAGCGCGGAAAAGCGCCATGAACCGAGGGGGACCTATGTCCGATTCACACAACTACGAACAGCTCGTCCGAGACTTCTGCCAGGCCTGGG
The DNA here is from genome assembly GCA_947449015.1 of Microthrixaceae bacterium. GTDB lineage: Bacteria > Actinomycetota > Acidimicrobiia > Acidimicrobiales > Acidimicrobilacustridaceae > Acidimicrobilacustris. The sequence goes on from CANFQA010000067.1 coordinate 4,910, forward strand.
CCGATGCCGATTTCGATCGGGTGGTCGAGTTCTTCACCGAAGACGGGATCTACCACAACATCCCCGTGGATCCGATGGTGGGTCATGAGGCCATCCGCATGATGATCGATGGTTTCACCGCGGGGCTGAAAATTGTTGAGTTCCGCATTGACACCATGATCTCCAATGGTCCGGTTGTCATCACCGAGCGCGTTGACATCTTCGAGAAGCCCGATGGCGGCGAGGTGTCGCTGCCGGTCATGGGCATCTTCGAGTTCGAGGGCGACAAGATCGCCAAATGGCGCGAGTACTTCGACCTCAACCAGTTCATGGCACAAGCCATGCCTGCCGAGTAGCGAGAGCTACTCGGCGAGGAAGTCCAGGATCTCACCAAACGCGTTGGGGTCCTGGGCGAAGAAGGCATGACCGCCCTCATAGACGCGCAGCTGTGAGTTCGGTACTCGTGACGCGATCGCTTCGCTATTGGGTAGCGACGCGATGCCGTCATAGCGACCAGCGGCGACAAGTGTTGGACAGGTGATCGCACCAAGGCGATCCCACACATCGTGATGACGACGGGCGTTGGCCTGTTCGAACTCACCGCGCGCGGCTTCGCTGCCCTCGGCCGGCGATGGTCGATCACCCATAGCCGTTACCAGTGCCAGATCGCTGGGATGTTCGGCGAACCACTCCTCGCTGAAGCGGGTGTCCATGATGGAGAGTGAAACCTTCGCCCGCTCCTCAATCGGCATAGCCCGGAGTTCATGCATGGGATAGGACGATCCACCGGCACCACCGGCCGAGGTGCACAACAGCGCGAGTCGCTCAACACGATCGGGATTGGTCACGGCGAATTCCTGGGCCACCATGCCACCAAAACTGATGCCAACAACACGACAGGTATCCCAGCCCATTGCATCAACAAGCGCGAGGCCATCGGCGGCGTACTGCGCCATTGTGTACGGACCCGTTGGAATCGAAGTGTTGCCCAGACCACGCTGATCGTGGGCCACAGTGTGCAGACGCGAGCCGAACACCTGCACCAGCGGCCGGCTGGTGGCCAGCGTGGAGAACGAACCGTTGAAGAACAGCAGTGGCGGTCCCTCACCGAATTCTTCGTAATAGATGGTGATCCCGTTCGCGTCGATCGTGGCCATGCCCAGACAGTACGACGCTGGGCGCTTCGACGCGAGAAGCCACAACTACGCTTCGGCCGATGACGAACGCTGCCGACATCGCCCTCATTGCTGGAGGTGGCTTCTTGGCCGGCGGCATCAACGCCATTGCCGGTGGCGGATCGTTGGTCTCGTTTCCGGCACTTATTGCCATTGGTCTTCCTCGCCTCAGCGCCAATGTGACCAACACTGTGTCGATCTTCCCCGGCTATGTGGGCGGCACCTTTGGCTATCGACGCGAACTGCGTGAGGAAACTCACGAACTGCGTCGCCTCACGCCGGTGGCCTTGCTCGGTGCGGCCACCGGAGCAGCCACGCTGCTGGCCACCTCTGCGAAAGTCTTCGACGCCATTGTGCCGTTCCTGGTGCTGCTGGCCTCAGTACTGCTGGTGCTACAACCGCGCATCCAGCGCTGGGTACTGAGCCGCCCGCAGGATGGCTTCACCCGGAGCTTCGCGGCATTGGCCTTCTCCACATTCTTCGCCGGGGCCTACGGCGCGTATTTCGGCGGCGGTCTCGGCGTGCTGCTTTTGGCCGTGCTTGGCGTGTTTCTCAACAAGAGCCTGCAGCACACCAACGCCCTCAAGGGAGCACTGTCGCTGGTCATCAATCTTCTGGCCCTAGTGGTATTCGCCATGTTCGGTCCGGTGCATTGGTGGATGGTGGCGGTGATGGCCCCCATGAGCCTTCTTGGTGGCTGGAGTGGTTCGCATGTGGCCCGACGCATTCCGGCTCGCGTGCTGCGTCCCGTGATTGCCGCGTTCGGCGTCGTGGTCGCCGTCGCGCTTGCACTGGGCTGACTGGGCTGGCTGGGCTGAGCCCATCAACACCTCGCCTAGAGTCGCAAAGTGCATCGCTGCCGATTTCGGAGTCGATGTCATGTCGTCCACACAGCGTGTTTGAGAGGGAATCATGGGTCGTTTCGATGAGAAGGTCGTGATCATCACCGGTGCAGCCC
>CANFQA010000068.1 GCA_947449015.1 Microthrixaceae bacterium
ACCTCATCAAGGAGGTCGTCGAGCAGGTCGAGACGACGAGTGACCTGGGGATGTTCAAAGTCGTGACGGAGCATGAAGAGTTGGAAGATCTGACGCGTGACATCGCCGTCTTGGCCCCACCCACAGATCTCGTTGTGGGTGAGTTCAGGTACCTGATTACAGAACGCTGCGACCTTGGCGTTGTCGTTGAACTGGGTCTTCCAACGCTCTGCAGCGACACCGCCGAGCCCGTTGCCGCCGTAAATAATCGGGAACGCCCTCCCAAGGCGACGAGCCATACGCCGAGCCTGGTTCTCCGGGCTGATGAGTTCGTCACGCCGGCGGCTGAGCTGCGTGATGGCATCATCGATCCACGTCGGTGCGCCGGGAAAGAAACCGACCGCGTCAAGGGTGAGCAGCGCCGGCACCAGCATGGAAACAAAGGCCGCTCGACGCACTGGAACATCAGCAACATCGAATTTTGGAAGGTTGTTCTCCTCGGCAAATTGCGCGAGCGCCCCTCCCCCAGTGATGCAGACGATCTCCGCCCCATCGGTGAATGCCGCTTGCGCTGCCTCGAGAGTCTCTTCTGATTCGCCACTCGATGAGATTGCGATGACCAAGGTTGAGGGATCAGTGAAATTTGGGATGCCGTAGCCGCGATGGACCACCACCGGAACAGACATGAGTGGGCCAGCAACCTCGAGCAAGGTGGAGCCAACCTGTCCGCTTGTGCCGACGCCAAGAACAACAACGTTGGCAATCGACTCATGCTTGGGCAGACGAACCGATGCCAGCGTCGAGGTGGCCGACAGAGAGGCGATGGCCATCTGCTCGGGCGTCGCCGCAGTGGCGTCGAACATGCCGACGCTGTCGAGGATCACCGAGTCATGCCTCGAAACTCAGGGTGAGCCCTTCACTGGCCACGCGGGCCATGAGACGGTCATGTTCGGAGTCTTCAACCACAGTTGCCTCGTCGGGAAGCATGATTGGAATGTCATCTCTGACGTCATAACGCCGTTTGAGGCGAGGGTTGTAGAGAGCGTCCTCGTCAGCGAAGTAATAGAGGGGCCCCTTATCGACGGGGCAGGCGAGAATCTCGAGCAGTTGCGGATCGAGGGACATGGAGCTCCTTGTGCAGCGGATCAGTCGGCAAGTTCAGCGATGAGTGCACGGATCTCGGCGACATGTTGCTCACAGAGTTCCGGCGTTGACGCTTCGAGATTAAGTCGCAGTAGCGGTTCGGTGTTCGACGGACGCAGGTTGAACCACCAGCGGTCCTCGGGATCAGCGCCATCTCCGACAGTGAGATCGACGGTGAGACCATCGAGACGATCCTGAACCGCAGCGGCGAAGCGCGCAGCAACACGGTCGATGACCGCCGCTGGATCGGAAACCGTTCTGTTGATTTCGCCGGAATCCGAATAGCGCTCATAGGGCTTGCGCAACTCAGACAGCGGTGCTCCTGTGCTCGAGACAAGCTCAAGTACAACCATTGCGGCAATGATGCCTGAGTCGGCTCGGTAGTTCTCACGGAAGTAGTAGTGACCCGAGTGCTCGCCGCCGAAACAGGCCCCAGTATCGGCCATGACCTGCTTGATGAACGAGTGCCCAACGCGTGTGCGCACCGGAGTGCCACCAGCTTCCACAATGACCTCAGCAACAGCCTTTGAGCAGATGAGGTTATGGAGCACGATCTCGCCGGGATATTTTTTCAGCATCACATCAGCAACGATTGCGGTGGTCAATGAACCTGAGACCAGCGCACCGGTGTCATCAACAAGGAACACGCGATCGGCATCACCGTCGAACGCGAGTCCAACATCGGCGCCGACGGAACGCACACGGGCTTGCAGGTCGACGAGGTTCTCCGGCTGGATCGGATCAGCAGGATGATTGGGGAAGGTGCCATCGAGTTCGCCAAACATGAGGTCGAGTTCGAAGGGCAACCCCTCGAAGACTGCAGGAGCGGTGAGGCCGCCCATTCCGTTGGCGGTATCGGCCACCACTCGAAGCGGACGCAGCGTGTCGAGCTGCACGAACGAGTGCACGTGGGTGACAAACGCTTCGAGCGCATCGTCGCGAGCAGTGATTGACCCTGTGGTCTCAGCGGGTCGGAGACCCGAGGCGGTCATGTCCTTGATCTCCTGCAGGCCAGTTTCATCGCCAATGGGCCTGGCACCGGAGAGACAGAGTTTGAGCCCGTTGTACTGCGCTGGGTTATGCGAGGCAGTGATCATGGCGCCGGGTCGATCAAAATGGCCGGCAGCGAAAAACAGCAGATCGGTGGAGGCCAGACCGAGATGCACCACATCGACGCCCTGTGCCACAGCACCAGCAGCGAACGCATCGGCAAACCCGGGGCCCGAAGGTCGCATGTCATGGGCAATGAGGATCTCGGTGGCGCCACTGGTGTCGGCCACGAACCTGGCGAACGCAGCCCCAATCCGCTCGACCAGTGCGGTATCGAGCTGGTCAGGCACGGTGCCGCGGATGTCATAGGCCTTGAAGATGGCGTCGAGATCGGTCGGGTTCGACATGGGCGATGACCCTAGTGGACCACCATCGCTCCCCCTTCGTCTGCGAATCCATGGTCGTGGTTCCGGGAAGGCCATGGGTCCGGCCCGCCACAGAAGAACAACGCCCACGATGCCCAGCAATGTGATGAGCCAGCCAAGTTCTTCGACCCAGGTGTACCCGTAATGAAGCGAGACATGCTGAGAGGTGGGCACCACCACCATGAGGTTCGGCGACAGTCGCCATGGCCCCTCGGCGCCGCTGACGCTCCAGTTGGGGAAGTAGGAAGCCTTCACGACCACTGGCGTGCCCACTCTGGTCACGTCGAATGAGATCTGATCGGTGCCAGTCGAGATCGCGCTGATTCCAGTCGGTTCGACTGGAATAGCAGCGGGCTGTTCCCCCGGAGCGATCCGTTGCCATTGCGCTGGTCCTCCAGCAGCCAATGGCACCTTCCATGCTGCGGCGTCGGCGTACCAAGGCAGCATCGCATTGAGCCACTGCTTCGAGGTCGCAGCCCCGGTGAGCACAGCGGGCTCGTTGCTGAGCGGACTCACCAGTTCGCTGTCAGCCACCTCGAACACCACCCAAGGACCAGACGTTGCAACCTCGGTCAGCGATGCGTTGGAGCGTCCGTGCTGGATCATCTGGTCCGAGATCGCCATGTAATAGCGAACGCCAAGCATCTGCAGATGCTGGACCCCCAGATCGAATTGCGACTGCGTCGGTGCACCCGGGACATAGGGAAGGTCACGTTGCGGGTTGGACGGAGCCGTCGAGAGCTCGTCGGCGTTGAGCCAGTGATACGGAGCAGTCGCGGAAGATTCGAAATAGAGACCTTCCATTGACCCAATGCATCCATCAGTCCAGAACGGAAGGAGCATCAGCGCCATCGGCGTGCCGTAGCGATCGTGCTGCTCCTCGTACTCCCACATTGCCCGACCGCACCCGTTTGTAGAACCCAGATTGGACATGGTCTGCACGATGTCGTGGTACTCGGGGTACGCGGGTTTTCCTTCGTACCCAGTGAAGTTCCAACGTGCCCAACCCGGCACAAAACTCGAGTCAGTCGTGGACAGGAACAACCAGTGGTAGGCCCCGTCGGAGTGAATCCCACCGAGGTTGATCTCGATCGGACCCAAGCTGATCTTCTCAGGCATGGCCCGCAGCGGCATCGCCAGTGCCACGATGGCAACGAGTGATGCAGCCACTGCCGTGAACACGGTGACCACCGTGCTGGGGCGATCGGGATCACGAGCAAACACCGTGGCGATGGCCCGCCCGAACTCGGCGACACCAACGGCAGCGAGCAGGTAGAGCGCCAGGTACCAGAAGGGCAGGATGCGTGCGTTCCAGATGCGCCCCTGCGGCATGAGAATGAATGCGGCCGCAGCGGTGCCAGCGACCAGTGCCAGGAAAACTCCGCCGCGACGTCGCCAGACGATCGACATGAACAGTCCAAGCAGGGCAAGTAGTGCGATAACGGCGATGGGTGGTGAGTTGACCAACTGCGGGTCAAGGTTCTGACGCTGCAGCAACATGTTGAAGTAGTTGGTCTTCTTCTCCCACCCCATGTCGTTCATCATCGAAGTGCGCAGCGCGAACGGCAGAATCCACCAACTCATCAGCGCGAATCCGACAAGGCCGCTGGCGATGAGCCACCAGGCTCGACGGAACCACCCTGAGCGGTAACCGATCGAGACAACCAACCAGATGGCTGCACCGGCAACCGCAAACAGGAACGGCAACACATGGCACAGGCCTGTCACAGCGAGCAGCGCCGCCGCGAGAACGCGATGACGCCCAGTTTCCAATCCCCGACCCACGACACCGAGGAACAGCACCGCGAACGTAAGGCTGATGGAGAAGGAGAACTCACCCGCCATTGTTGATGCGATGTTTCCGCCATAGATCGAAAACGACCGGTCAAACAGAAACAATGTGGCGCCGATAGCAAACAGCGGCGGAGCGGGAAACGGCAGTCGCACAAGTCGGGCAAACACCCAACACGCGACCGGAAGAGTGAGCAACCCGCTGATTGCGACAAGCTTGAACGCAATGCCGTAGGGAAGCAGAAAGCTCAACAGTGCGATCGCGAGCGATGGAAGCACCATGTAGTACTGATAGGCAGGGAAGCCCGCAAACCAGTCCGGGGTCCAACCGGTGAGCCGCAACGACGGCAGCAAGTGGTCGCGCATGTAGGCCGGGCCCCAGACATGTGCGCCCATGTCACCACCTGCAGGCGTCGACGATGACAGCACATTGGCCGGGCCGAGCTGCAGAAAGACGAAGAGCACGCAGAATCCAACGATCCCTGCGGTGACCCATCCCTGAACCCCGAGTGCACCCAGGCGACCCAGACCTCTGGTTATCCGCCGGCCGGCACCGCCGAGTGCGGTAATCACCCGCCCGGGCGGATCAATGGCCGCTGCGAGCCCGGCCATCACTGCGTCGTCATCGATCGGAGCTATCGCCTTGTTCGAGATGTTCGACGACTGATCCTCGTTCATAACGGGACCATCGTGGCATCCGCGAACAGGCCAATGCCGGTCATGGTTCAGCCGATACCAAGGTGGAATACCAGCGACGCCGCGGCCACGATGTTGAAACCAAGATGTGCCCAGATCGAGGGCCCGAGACGACCCGATCGCCATCGCATCACTCCCAGCACCACACCAAACGCCAGCAGTGCCGGGAACTGAAGCGGTTGCAGATGAGTGACCGCGAAGAAGGCTGCTGCGGCGAGGATGGCCCACATGGGGCTCAGGCGTCGCCCGAAGATGCCCTGGGCCATCCCTCGGAAGTAGATCTCCTCGGCCACTGGCGCTCCGATTCCAACAATCAGGAACAGCAGGAGGATCGAGACCGGCGACGAGGCCCGATCAGTAAGTTGGCGAGCTGCAGCCGAGACGTCCTTGACACCAATGATCTTCGACAGCGCCACGTAGAGAAGCGGAACCATCACCAGCTGGCAGAACACACCGACCGCAAGTCCGATCGGAATGTCAATGCGGCGCATGCGCAGACCGAGATCGGCGACCACGCCCTTTCCACGCTTGACCGCAAACCAAATCGGAATTGCTCCGAGGCCGAACCAAAGTGGGAGTTGCAGCAGTGCAGTGAGCCACAGCGGGGGCGGTACGGAAACGAGAATGTCCTGCTGAGTTGCGAACTTGGCTGTGGCCTGCCCAACCGCTGCTCCAACGCCTGCAGGGACAGTGAAGTCATAAGTAGTGCGACTCGTGGCGACCATGTAGGCGATGGACGAGAGCAACTGCGCCCCAAGGAACACCAAGATGAGTGCCCCCGCGCCATAGCGGGGCTTCTCGAACTGGCCAGATGAATCAGCCGGGCCATCCGCCAAGCCAGCCCCACTCTCAGAACCACCGCCAACCTCGCCCGCCGCGGAGGAGCGAACACGATTGGAGCGAGCTTGGGGAGCAGGCGCGGAGTTTGCAATCGCCGCCTGCTTTTTGGACTGGGTTACCCGACCGGTCGGACGCTTCTGGGTGGCCACTCGCCGAGGTTACCGGCCACAGGTCCGCGCCGTGAGCGGACCTCGGCGGTACCGTCGGTGCATGACCCGTTCCTGCGCTCGCCCCGGTTGCGGCGACTCCGCCACGGCAACGTTCGGCTACGACTACGCCGAACGGACCGTGTTCCTCGACCCACTCGCCGATGAAGCCCATCCGGCCTGCTACGACGTTTGCCGTCGACATGCCGACTCGCTCAAGGTCCCGAACGGCTGGCACCTCATCGACCAGCGACGGGCACGCAGTTCGGTTGCTGGATTCCTGACCGCTCCTTGATGGGGATTTTCGCAGCAGGCGCGTAGGCTGGGGCCATGAGTCCCGAGAATGCAACGCCCCCCGCACAAGAGTCCGGGAATAAGTCCCGCTTGGGAGGCGAAGGAGGCTGGCCCCGCTGGACCATCTTCGTGCTTCTCGCTGTGGTGGGCGGCGCCATCCTGCTGCAGTTCCTCGCCTCGGCATCGACCAGCAGCAGCATTAACTACGGCGACTTCATCTCGAAGTTGAGCGATGACCAGGTCTCGAAGGCCACCTTCGACAACAGCAACGGCAAAATCTCCGGAACGCTCCAGGACGGCACCACCTTCACGACCACTGGTCCGATCCAACTCTCCGATTCCGACCAAAAGCTCTTCATTGACAAGGGCGTCAAGTACGACACACCCAGTCAGAGCATCTGGGGCACGTTGATCCCCCTGCTTTTGCCTGTGCTCCTTCTGATCGGGTTCTTCATGTGGATGCAGAAGCGGGCCTCTGGCGGCATGGGCAACATCATGTCCATCGGTCGC
>CANFQA010000069.1 GCA_947449015.1 Microthrixaceae bacterium
GAGCGCGATGCGCTTATTAGCGGTGCCACCATCGCCCCGGGCGATGTGCTCATCGGTCTGCCCTCAACCAACCTTCGTTCCAACGGCTACTCATTGGCCCGACGAGTGTTGTTGGAGCGGGCTGCGTTGCCGCTCGACGGTCCCGCCTATCCCGGTGCCCATCACACGCTCGCCGATGAACTTCTTGCTCCCTCGGTGATCTTCTCGCCGGCCATCGCCGCGCTGCAACGAGCGGTTGATCTGCGCGGCGTTGCCCACATCACCGGTGGTGGCATTCCTGGAAATCTCAATCGTGTGTTACCTGCCGGCACCGCAGCTGAAGTCACGGTTGGGTCCTGGGAAATCCCGCCGATCTTCGCCGAAATCCAACGTCTCGGTGGTGTGGCCGACGATGAGATGAGCAAGGTGTTCAACATGGGCCTTGGCATGATCTGTGTTGTTCCGCAGGCTGATGTGTTCAAAGCGCTTGATGTCGCCCGGGCTGCCGGCCATCGTGCAGTCGAAGTGGGCCGCATCGTGGCCGGCGACGGCACTGTCCGACTCATCTGAGATCGACTCGGCGGAACTCTTCCGAACCTGTCGCTCCGGTAGCGTCGTCATCATGACCGCACCGGATACCAAGCAACTCCTTATCGATCATCTGCTGGCTCATTCGGTTCGTACGGGTGACTTCACCCTCAAATCCGGTCGTAAGAGTTCCTGGTTCATCGACTCGAAGCAGACAGCGTGTCGGCCCGAGGGTCTTCTGCTCATGGCCGATCTCGCGCTCGACATCATTCCGGCCGATGTGACCGCTATCGGCGGTCTCACTGTGGGTGCCGATCCGGTGGCCTATGGCATCGCTGCGGTGGCCGCTACCCGCGGTCGTGATCTCCGGTCCTTCACCATCCGCAAGGAAGCCAAGGACCATGGTGTGGCCGGGCGCCTGGCCGGACCGCTTCAGGCCGGCGACAAGGTGGTCATTACCGAGGACACCGTGACTCGCGGACTGTCGCCGATGGAAGCGGTGCATGTGGCTCGCGAACTTGGGGCCGAGCCGGTCATGGTGCTGGTTGTGGTGGACCGCGGTGGCACCTGTCGGGCCATGGCCGAGGCCGAAGGCTTGGAGTTCCGGGCGCTGGTCACCGCTCCGGAGTTGGGGTTCGACTACGAGGGAGCCTGAACCGGCCGGTTCCGAAAGGTTCCGGACTATGGCGCAGCGGTCCGGTCGCACTACCGTCTGCGCCCTATGGCTGACACTCCCACCGCCGCATTCAGCATCCGTCTCCGCGTTCGACTCAACAATGTTCCGGGCGCGCTTGGGCACCTGGCCGCCGCCATTGGCGGCGCCGGGGGCAACATCTGGTCGCTCGAGGGTTTCGAGGCCACCGACGCATTTCTTGATGAGGACGTGGTGGTCAACTGCACCAGCGAAGCCCATCAGCAGGAAGTGATCGAGGCCGTCGGCGCCTGCGCAGACATTCACATTCTGAGCTGGGAAGACCGCACTTTCGAACTGCACGAGGGCGGCAAGATCGCCACGCTCGCTCGCATCCCGGTCGGCGATCGTGACGACCTCTCCATGGCGTACACACCCGGCGTTGCTCGCGTGTGCAAGGCCATCGAGGCTGATCCGAACCTTTCCCATGAGCTCACCATTCGCAAGAACACCGTGGCCATCGTGAGCGACGGCACCGCAGTGCTCGGCCTGGGCGACATCGGCCCGCTTGGTGCCATGCCGGTCATGGAAGGCAAGGCCCTGCTGTTCAAAGAGTTCGCCGGCGTCGATGCCTTCCCCATTTGTCTCGACACCAAGGATCCGCAGGAGATCATCGACACCGTCGTGCGCATCGCACCGAGCTTCGGTGGCATCAACCTTGAGGACATTGCCGCGCCGGTGTGCTTCGAGGTGGAGGATCGTCTCAAGGAACTGCTCGACATTCCGGTGTTCCATGACGATCAGCACGGCACCGCAGTCGTCACGCTCGCCGCGCTCGACAACGCACTAAAGATCGTGCACAAGCGCATGGAGGATCTCACCATCGTCATCGCCGGTGTTGGCGCTGCTGGTGTGGCCATCTCCAAGATCCTTATGAACGCCGGTGTCCGCAACATCATCGGTGTCGATCGTGAAGGTGCGGTCTATGACGGTCGTGGCAATCTCAATGTGGCCAAGCAGTGGTTCGCCGAGAACACCAACCCCCAATCCCGTAAGGGCGCCCTCGGCGAAATCATGCCTGGTTCTGATGTGTTCATCGGCGTGAGCGGTCCGAACCTCATTCACCGGGCCGATGTGATTTCGATGGCCGCCGACCCGATTGTGTTTGCCATGGCCAACCCCGATCCCGAGATCCGTCCCGAGGAGGCCGCCGGCGTTGTTGCTGTTATGGCCACCGGTCGCAGCGACTTCCCGAACCAGATCAACAATGTGCTGGCTTTCCCGGGTCTGTTCCGCGGTGCGCTCGATGTCGGCGCCACGCAGATCACCGAGAACATGAAGGTGGCGGCCGCGCATGCCATTGCCGCCGCGGTCAGCCCCGAGGAACTCTCGCCCACCCACATCATCCCCTCGGTGTTCGATCATCGCATCGCTCCTCTTGTGGCCGCCGCGGCTGCTGAGGCTGCCGTGCGCGACGGAGTCATCCGGAAGCGTTGAATCGGCCATGACCGACCGTTCGGTGCAGGCCATCACTTTTGATTTCTGGGACACGCTGGTTCGCTCTGACACCACGGCGTTTCGTGTGGCGCGTCGTCTTGCCATCGGCGAGGTGTTCGCCGATCACGGGTTCACCGCCGAGCACGACGCCATCGAAGCGGCGTTCGATCACGCAGTGGGTCTGTTTGATGCGGCCTGGTCGACCAACGAGCAGTTCACCGGTCATCACGCGATCGAAGCGGTGCTCGACATGCTCGGTCACTCGCCGCCGGCCGAAGTGCGCCAACGCATCATCGACGCCTATGTGAGCGCCGGCCGTGAGGTCGAGATTGAACTCACGCCGAACATTGGTGAGACCCTCGAAGCATTGAAGGCTCGGGGCCTGCGCATTGGCATCATCTGCGATGTGGCGCTGACACCCTCAACGACACTGCGTCATCTGCTGGACCGCAACGGCGTGCTTGAGTATTTCGATCACTGGTCATTCTCCGACGATGTCGGTGTGTACAAGCCCGATCCGGCGATCTTCCATCATGCGCTGGCCGGACTCGGCGGAGTCGATCCGGCCGCGGCGGCCCATATCGGCGATCTCCGGCGCACCGATGTGGCCGGAGCCCGGGCCATGGGAATGCTGGCGTTGCGTTACCGCGGGGCGAACGATGACAACGACGAGTCGCATGGCCCCGAGGCCGATGTCGTCGTCGATGATCATGGCGAGTTATTGACGACCCTCGGGGTCTGAACAAGAGGGCAGCTGGCCATCGGCCGCACACGCAACTTGCTTTCACAATCTGTAGAACCTCGCCGGAGGACTCCTCTAGGATTCCTTCGGTTGGGGAGGTTTCTTCCTCCAATCACGAGATCGCCCAGATACCTCTCGAGGAGAGATCCGATGGTTGTTCGTCGTCACGTCGTTGCAGTGCTTGCAGTGTTTGCGTTGATGGTCAGTTTCACGGTGGGCACTGCGTCGATCGCAGGGGCCGGGCGTGGGGCCACTACACCGAACGCGCCAACATCGCTGGTCGCCTACCGGGGTTACGCCTCGGCTGAGATCTCGTTCACTGCTGGTGCGAACAATGGTGCGGCTATCACCAACTACAAGTACTCGACCGATAACGGCGGTACTTGGTCGGAGTTCTCGCCGGCGGTCACGACCCCGTCAGTAACTATCGGCGGGCTCACGAACGGCACCACCTATTTGGTGAAGCTCCGTGCGGTGAACTCCGCGGGCGATGGCGCAGTGTCCGATGCGGTGTCGGTGACGCCGGCCGACGTGAACGCCATCAACTGGACAGGACGCACCGACACCGAGACGAACTACTGGAGCTCGGTCACCTACGGCAACGGCCTGTTCGTCGCGGTCTCCTATTACATCGGCACCAATCGTGTGATGACCTCACCCGATGGCGTGACATGGACCGCTCGCAGCGCTGCCGAGAACAACGAGTGGAATTCGGTCACCTACGGCAACGGTCTGTTTGTCGCAGTCGCGGGTAGTGGTTCGCATCGCGTGATGACCTCCCCCGATGGCGTGACCTGGACCGCTCGCAACGCCACCGAGGCGAACAACTGGTATGCGGTCACCTACGGCAACGGGACGTTCGTCGCCGTCGCGGGTAGTGGTTCGCATCGCGTGATGACCTCCCCTGATGGCGTGACCTGGACCGCTCGCTCCGCCACCGAGGCGAACTTCTGGAAGTCGGTCACCTACGGCAACGGAACGTTCGTCGCCGTGGCCTTCAACGGCACGAACCGGGTGATGACATCCACCGACGGCACGAGTTGGACGGCGCGAAGTGCCGCCGCCAGAACCTGGGGCTCGGTCACCTACGGCAACGGAACATTCGTCGCCGTACAGAACGGCGGCAACGACAAGCTGATGACCTCCACCGACGGCGCCACATGGACTGAGCGCACCGGAGCGAAGAGCGATTACTGGGCCACGGTGACCTACGGCAACGGCAAGTTCGTGGCGGTGGCCAACAACTCGGTGATGACCTCCTCCGATGGTGCTACCTGGTCGAGTCGTCCGCCGGCGGAATGGAACTGCACGTGGATGTCGATCACCTACGGCAACGGGAAGTTCGTCGCCGTCTCGGCGCAGAGCTTCCCCACCACGCGCGTGATGACCTCGGAACTCACAGAACCCACCACGCCCGCTGCGCCCACTTCGTTGAACGTGACGATCGGGAAGGGCTCGGCCTCGGTGAGTTTCACCGCCGGTGCCGATGGTGGCTCGGCGATCACGAACTACGAGTACCAACTCGATGGAACTGGTGCGTGGACGGCCCTGTCACCAGCTGACACCTCATCGCCGGTGACAATCCCCGGTCTCACCAACGGCACGGCCTACACCGTGAAGCTCCGAGCCGTGAATTCGCTCGGCAGTGGTGCAGCGTCTTCTGCCTCGTCATCTTTCACTCCGTTGCTGCGACTGGTGACCCCGGCCCAGGCCGGAACGTTGTCAGTCCTCGCCGGCACTGGTTCCTCGGGCACGCCGACCCCGGGTCCGGCCACCAGCTCTGCTCTGAGCGGTCTGAACGGTCTCGTTGTTGACGCCTCTGGCAACACTTACATCGCGGATTCCAACAACAACAAGGTGTTCAAGATCACCTCTGGTGGCACGTTGTCGGTCTTCGCCGGCACTGGCACAGCGGTCAGTTGGTCCAGTGCGCCGCCCGCCATCACGCCGGGTCCGGCGACAAGTGCCGACCTAGCTGGTCCTTCTGGGCTTGCTGTGGATGCCTCGGGCAACCTGTACGTCGCGGTCACCTCCAGCCGTCGGGTCGTGAAGATCACGCCGGCTGGGACCCTGTCGATCGTCGCCGGAACAGGCACCTGGTTCGATCCGTTCGACTGGGAGAGCCCGGGACCCGTCCTCACGCCTGGTCCGGCCAACAGTGTCGACCTGAGCTCCCCGAGCGGTGTCGCTGTCGATTCCACCGGCAACCTGTTCATCCTCGACGGCGGATACCGAAAGGTTCTCAAGGTGACAACGGACGGAACCCTGTCCGTCGTTGCTGGCAGCGGTTCCTACGGTGCACCGACCGCTGGTCCTGCGACCAGCTCAGCCATGGGAACGCCCACGGGGATCGCCATTGATTCCTCGGGCAACCTCTACATCGCTGATTCCGACCGCAAACTGGTCCTCAAGGTGACGTCGGGTGGCACGCTGTCGATCTTCGCCGGCACTGGTACCGATGGGCTTCCGACTCCGGGTCCAGCCACCAGCTCCAATCTCGGCACGCTGAATGGCATCGCGGTGGATTCCAACGGCGACGTGTTCATCACAGACTCCACCAACAACCTGATCGACAAGATCACTCCCGACGGAACGTTGTCCGTCGTCGCTGGCACCGGGTACCGGGCCTCTCCGACGCCGGGCCCTGTCGCTGATTCGGAGTTGGGTAGCACCACACGGGTTACTACGAACCCCGATGGTGATATCTACATCCTCGACAGCAGCTACTACCTGCTTGAGAAGGTGACCTTCGTTCCTCCGGCAGTCATACCGGATGCGCC
>CANFQA010000070.1 GCA_947449015.1 Microthrixaceae bacterium
GATCATCGTGGTGGCTATGAGCAAGCGGTTGTTCGATGCAGGTGAGTGCGAATGCATCGAGTTGGGCCAACAGATCGGTATCGCTCGCGCTGTAGGCGCCGTTGGCATCGACCATAAGATCAATCTCTGGGCCGATGGCATCGCGCACGGCGCGCACCACTTCGAGATCGCGGCCTGGTTCGATTTTGAGTTTCAGGCGTTGGTACCCCTCGGCAACACGCCGGCTGGCCTCGACGGCAGTCTCCGCGGGGGACCGGAGCAGGCCAATGGCGACACCGGCAGGCACCGAGTGGCGCGCCTCGGTGGAAAAGCGGTGAGCGAGGCTGCGCTGCTGTCCGGCGCATTCGGCATCGAGCAGCGCCAACTCAAGCGCAGCGCATGCCATGGGATGGCCGACAACTGGCGCGAACAGGGTGCGCAGGTCGGAGGAGGAGACTGGACCGGCGGCAAGCAGGCGGGGTCCGAGGTCATCGCGCAACATGGCGAATGCGCCATCGACGTATTCGCCGGTGTAGGTGGGTTCGGGAAGAGCGGCACACTCGCCCCATCCCTCGCCCTCGGGTCCGCCGACACGCACGATAACCGCAGTGCGCGTGGTGGTCGTGCCATGGGCGGCCACGAACGGCGTTACCAGCGGGAGCGCGACGATGCGTAACTCAATGGTGTCGATGCGCATCTTGTTTGCCACGATCCGCAGCCTACGGCCCGCTTCTGTGTTGCTCACCTCGGGCGCTCAGTCGTCCTAGCGTGGTCCCATGACCGGTATCGATCCCGACCGACTGTCCACGCTGCGCGCTGATGAGGAACGTACATTCGTTGCGCTTCATCCCCGTTCGCAGCAACTAGCCGCCGAAGCCCAACGTCATCTGGTTGCTGGTGTGCCGATGAACTGGATGCGCCGCTGGCCCGGATCGTTCCCTGTGTTCGTCGAGTCGGCCTCGGGAGCACACTTCGTCGATGTTGACGGCAACGAGTACGTGGACCTCTGTCTTGGCGACACTGGCGCCATGGCGGGTCACGGTTTGCCGGCGGTTGTCGAAGCGCTGGCCATGCAGGCGCCGAAGGGGATCACCACGATGTTGCCGGGTGCATCGGCCGAGGCAGTTGCGTCGCTGCTTGCCGATCGATTCGGACTTCCGTTCTGGCAGTTCGCTCTGACCGCCACCGATGCCAACCGTTTCGCCCTGCGGCTGGCTCGCTCCCTCACCGGTCGCTCCAAAGTTGTGGTGATGAACTGGTGCTATCACGGCACTGTCGATGAGACCTTCGCGGTGCTCGACGAGACCGGCGCTGTTAGTGCCCGTCCCGGCAGCACTGGTGCCGCCGTGGATCCGGCGCTCACCACCCGCGTGGTTGAGTTCAACGATCTCGACGCCCTCGATGCTGCCCTCGCTCATGGCGATGTGGCCTGCGTTCTGACCGAGCCGGCGCTGACCAACATTGGCATTGTGTTGCCCGAGCCTGGGTACCTCGAAGCGCTGCGTGAACGCACGCGTGCAGCCGGCGTGTTGCTCATCATCGATGAAACCCACACCATCTGCGCCGGCCCCGGTGGCTACACCGCAGCGTTCGGTCTTGAACCCGACATTCTCACCATCGGCAAACCCATCGCCGGCGGTGTGCCGATGGCGGCCTGGGGTTTATCGGCAGAGCTCGCCGAGCGAGCAAGCGCGATGTTCATGAGCGAGGACACCGATGTCAGTGGTGTTGGCGGAACACTTGCCGGAAATGCGCTCTCGCTCGCAGCCGCGCAGGCCACGTTGTCAACCACACTCACCGCCGCTGACTACGAACACACCATTGCCCTGGCCACTCGATGGACCGCAGGGGTGGCCGAGGTCATTGCCAAGGCGGGACTGCCTTGGCATGTGCAGCAATTGGGTTGTCGCGCTGAGTACTGGTTCTGTCCGCCGCCGCGCAATGGGGGCGAAGCCGCGGCCGCGGTCGACCACGAACTCGATGCCTTCATGCATCTGTGGTGCATGAACCGAGGCGTCCTGCTGGCGCCGTTCCACAACATGGCGCTCATGGCTCCGGCCACCACCGTTGCCGACGTCGATCGCCATAGCGAGACCTTTGCCTCGGCGGTGGCTGCTCTGCTGGGGCACTGACCCACAACGGTCGGTAGCCTCAGAACATGTTCGGATTCAAAAACCCCGAGATGGTCGACGCGGAGCACGCCCTGCCCGGCCGCAGCGCCACCATGAGTGTGGCTGCATCGCATCTGGTGCTTGGCACCCCCATGGTCCCGCCTTTCCCCGAAGGCTCCGAATCCATCGTGGTCGGCATGGGGTGTTTCTGGGGGGCCGAGCGCAAGTTCTGGCAGTTGCCCGGCGTCGTCACCACTGCGGTGGGTTACGCCGGCGGTTACACCCCGAACCCCACCTATGAAGAGGTGTGCTCGGGACGCACTGGCCATACCGAAGTCGTGCTCGTCGTGTTCGATCCTGCGGAGGTCACCCTTGACGCCGTGCTGCGTTGTTTCTGGGAAAACCACGACCCCACCCAAGGGCATCGACAGGGCAATGATGTCGGCACCCAGTACCGCTCGGCCATCTTTGCCACCGATGCGGCTCAGTTGGCTGCCGCCGAGCTCAGCCGCGATCGGTTCGACACCATCTTGCAGGCGAAGCGCTTCGATGCCATCACCACCGAGTTGGCTCCCGCCGGCCCCTTCTATTACGCCGAGGATTACCACCAGCAGTACCTCGCCCGGAATCCAAACGGATACTGCGGGCTCGGTGGCACTGGTGTGAGCTGTCCGGTTGGCATCGCCAATGCGGACGCCAACCTCGACTGACCCGTGACCACCGAACGGTTCGATGTCGTTGTCGTGGGAGCGGGCCTTTCGGGTCTGCTCGCTGCCCATCGCCTCAGTGCTGCCGGTCATCGCACGCTGCTGCTCGATAAAGGTCGGGGAGTGGGCGGACGGCTTGCCACTCGACGTATTGGCGATGGGGTCTTTGACCATGGGGCGCAGTTCTTCACCTCCGCCGATGCCGCCTTCGCCGCCGAGGTCACTCGTTGGCGGGAGGCCGGGGTGGTTGAGCAATGGTTCGACACCCGTCTGGAACCCGATGGCGCCGTTGTCGTTGATGGTCACCCCCGTTGGCGGGGGGCCACAGGCATGACCGCCATCGCCAAGCATCTGGCCGCTGGTCTTGAGATTCGCACCGCCTCTCGCGTGGCGGCCATTGAGGTGCTCGCCGGCGATTCCGATGCTGGGTGGAACCTGGTGCTTGACGATGGTTCTGCCATTGAGGCCTCAGCAGTACTACTCACCGCTCCGGTTCCCCAGACCCTGGAGTTGCTTGAGGCTGGCGGGGTCCCGCTCACTGCTGATGATCGCCAGGAGCTCCTCGCCATCACCTATCACCCCTGTATTGCGGTGTTGGCCCTGCTTGATGGCCCTTCGGGTCTGCCCGATCCGGGTGCACTGCGACCGGCCTCCGAGCCACTTGATTGGGTGGCCGACAACCAGCGCAAGGGCATCTCGCCGGTGCCGGCGCTGACGGTGCATGCCGGTCCGCAGACAAGTCGACAGCTGTGGGATGCGCCCGATGACGAGGTGATTGCCACGCTGCTTGGTGCCGTTCCGGGTCTCTCAGCGGCGCCGGTCGAGGGTGGGGTCCAGGTGCAGCGATGGCGGTATGCGCGTCCTGAGACCGCTCATCAGGGGTTCGCAAAAGAACTTTTTGGACTTCCTCCGGCGGTGCTTGCCGGCGATGCGTTCGCGGGTGCTCGAGTGCCCGGAGCCGCCGCCTCAGGCTGGGCTGCAGCCGACCTGTTGCTGACCCGGCTCTCCGCGGTTCAGGCCTGAACCCAAGGGGCACAAGGGATCGCGGCGGGGCACCGTGGATGAGGTGGGCCTGGTGGCGTCCGGATCGAGTCTGCGGCCAGTCCCGGCTTGCACCCCATTTGGGGCTTCTAGCAGGTTCGTCTGGAGTCGTTGGTGGATGTGACCTGAGTCACGTGTCGGTTGGGTCTCAAATGTTGCGCTTCCGTGACGAACCGTGCAGGCTGTACTCCGACTGTTGCGGTTCCGTTACGAACCGCACTGGAGGAGTAACTCGAAATGACCCCCGCATTCAGCTTCGCAAACTCATCGGTGAACGAGTCCCCAGCGACACTCACCGTCGATGGCACCGGCACAACGCATCGTTCGCCACTCGCCCATCTGCGCCACGACCTGCTCATCGGCCTCGGTGCGCTCGCAGTTCTCGTCGGCGTTGTTGCCTTCAGCATCTTTGGTGAGCCTCATGGCGTGGCCGCCGCCGCCACCAACTCTGGCGCTTCGGGCACCCTGACCGCTGCGGCCCAGAGTTCGACATCGGCGGGTTCCGCCCTCGTGGCCACCCCGGCAGTGCTTCCCACTGCTGACCCGGCTGTCATGGCCGCAGCAGTTGCCTACGTGAACGCAGTCGCCGAGCAGGCCCGCCTTGATGCCGCCAACGCCTTCTACGCCGGCATCGCCGCGCAGGCTGCCGAGCGCGCCGCTGCTGAGCAGTCCGCCAACCGTGCCCCGGCACCGGCGGGTGGAAACACCGGCCGGGCCGCTCCCGCTGCTGCCGATGGCAGTGTCTGGGATCGTCTCGCTCAGTGTGAGAGTGGCGGCAACTGGTCCATCAACACCGGCAACGGGTTCACTGGTGGCGTCCAGTTCGTTCGCAGCACATGGCTGGGCATGGGCGGCGCCGACTACGCCCCCGACGCCTATCTGGCCAGCCGCGAGCAGCAGATCGACATCGCCACCCGCGTCCTCGCCTCGCAGGGTTGGGGCGCATGGCCTGGCTGCTCCGCCATGTTGGGTCTTCGCTAGGTTCCGCTAGCCTCCACACCCGTTCCCTTCACTTCTCATCCAGGAGATTTCACCTCATGGCTTTCGAACTTCCCGCACTTCCGTACGCCCAAGATGCCTTGGCCCCGCATATCAGCGCTGAGACCCTCGAGTATCACTACGGCAAGCATCACAAGACCTACGTTGACAACCTCAACAAGCTCGTCGACGGCACCGAGAACGCCTCGAAGTCGCTTGAGGAGATCATCATGAGTTCCGAGGCCGGCCTTTTCAATAACTCCGCCCAGGTCTGGAACCACACCTTCTTCTGGAACTGCCTCACCCCCAACGGTGGTGGCGCTCCCACTGGCGAACTCGCCGATCGCATCAACTCCTCATTCGGCTCCTATGAGGACTTCAAGGCCCAGATCACCGAGGCCGGACTCACGCAGTTCGGTTCGGGTTGGGCATGGTTGGTCTCTGACGGCAGCGGTCTTTCCATCATGAAGACCCCGAACGCTGATCTCCCCATGAAGCACAGCGCTAAGGCGCTGTTCACCATCGATGTCTGGGAGCACGCCTATTACATCGACTACCGCAATGCCCGCGCCAAGTTCATCGAGGTCGTGCTCGACAATCTCGTGAACTGGGACTTTGTGGCCGCCAACCTGGCC
>CANFQA010000071.1 GCA_947449015.1 Microthrixaceae bacterium
ATCTCACGGTGCTGCACGAAGGACTGCTCACCGTGCACGAGCATGGCGAAATTGAACTCACCGATGGCGGCTACCGCGCCGGCGATGCCTCCGCCGATCACCGCGGCCATAGTGGGCAGTGTGCGCTGGGTGATGTCATGGCTGTTCTCGGTGGTGAAAGCGAGTTCGTCGAGACCGGCGCCAACACCGAGCGCATACAGCAGCGAATCGCGTGAGGTCCAACTATGGGTGACCGGCGCTCCGGTGGCGCCGACGACGTCGTGGTTGATGGGCATGATGGTTTCCTCAGACTCGATCGTTGCCGAGCATGTCGGCATTGGGGCGGGCACCGTTCATGAGTTCTTCGACCAATGGGCCAACCGCGGAAGGGTCGAGCACGTTGGTGACCTTCGGGCCCTGATGCCATCCCTCAGACACTGCGAGCAGATCGCCACGCACATCGAAGATGCGCCCGGTGACGCCACGCGACTCCTCGCTGGCCAACCACACCACGATCGGGGCGATCCACTTCACCGACATGGCTTCCTTGACCTCTTCAGGAGCGTCGCCGATACCAAGGTCAGCAGTGAGGCGAGTAAGCGCAGCCGGGGCGATGGCGTTGACAGTGACGCCGTAACGGGCGAGTTCATCGGCAGCGATGATCGTGAACGAGGCGATGCCACCCTTGGCCGCTCCGTAGTTGGTCTGGCCGATATTGCCGTAGATGCCCGAGGGCGAGGTGGTGTTGATGATTCGAGCATCCACGGTCTCGCCGGCCTTCGAACGATCACGCCAGTGCGCTGCGGCGAAATGAGCGGGGCCGGCAGTGCCCTTGAGATGCACCTTGATGACGGCGTCCCATTCGGCTTCACTCATGTTGGTGAGCATGCGATCACGCAGGATGCCGGCGTTGTTGATGAGCACGTCGAGGCGACCGTAGGTGTCGATGGCCTGTTGAATAATGCGCTCAGCACCGGCCCAATCGCTGATGTCGTCGGTGTTGACGACAGCCTCGCCACCAGCGGCGATGATCTCATCGACAACTTCCTGGGCCGGACCGCGATCGGTGCCGGTGCCATCACGGGAACCACCGAGATCGTTCACGATGACCTTGGCGCCTTCAGCAGCCAGCATCAGCGAATGCTCACGCCCGATGCCACGCCCGGCACCGGTGACGATGCAGACCCGTCCCTCACACAATCCAGCCATCGCGCTCTCCTTGCGATCCGGCGCGCCCGACGGACACGCGAAGGACCGATTCTGTCATGAGCGACGCAACTGGCGTCGGGGAATCGTGGTGTCGGCGGAGCCGCGAATTGCTCAGTCGCGCAGAGCCAAATCGGGGATCCAGTTGCCGTGGAAACCCACTGGCACACGGCGGGGAAGATGCACCCGGGCAACATCGCTGAGATCCTGGGCGTCGAGCACGACGAGTTCGCCAGTTCCGCTGGGCAGATCGTTCAGATAGGTCATCAGCCAGCCCTCGCCCTCAGCCGCGTCCTCGCCGGCAGGCACGAAGACGAACTCGCCGCCGATGCGCCCCTTGCCCAAATCCCGGCGCTGGGTGGTGCCGGCCACGAGATCGTGCTTGAACACCGAGCCACCAACCTCGAGATCGGTGGACCCGAGCGTGGTTACGGTTGCGCCAGCTGACCAGCCATAGCGATGAGGCAGGCCGGTGAGCCGCTCGTCGATGCGGGGGAACTCCTGGGCGGCATCATCGATGACCACCGACGAGAACGAGCGTCGATCGAGATCGAACACCCAGCGTTCAAGCCAGGGGTCGCCATCGTTGGGACCATCAAGGTCGTCGCGGAACATCGTGGGATGACGCACCACATCCATGACCACGTTGGAGCCATCGTCATAGGCATTCAGCGGATGGAACACATAACAGGGATCGATTTCGATCCAGATGGTGGGTGCAGGTGCACCGGCGTGCATGCCGCCACGCGGGATAAACCCGACTCGCGGCGTGTACTCCTCGAACCACCGGTACGGAAGACGGCGCCCGCTCATGGCCAGTTCGATATCGAACAACACGGGAAGATCGAGCGCGATGGCGAAACGTTCAGTGAGACCCATGTCATGCACCATGACGGGGCCGGCGACATCAACATCAACACCGTGTACGACCTGACCCTCAGCGGAAATCACCTGATAGCGCAGATAGGGCTCGGCGAACGAGTAGCCCATCACATGCATCTCGCCGGTGGCAGCATCGAACTTGGGATGCGCGTTGATCCCGAATGGCAATGGACCGCCGAAGTTGGTCTGACCGAGTGTCTGCAGATCGCGACCAATGACATACGGGCAGCTCAACTCTTCGAGCGCGAGCACCATGCCGGCGTGATGCACAAGGTTGGTGTTGCCATCGCCGGGGAACACACCACCGGCGGCGGGAGTGGTGGGGGTGCGATCGAGATGGGCGGCCGCGCTGGGACCGAGCACCCAGCGGTTGCGATACCACTCGGCCCGGCCGCCACGCAGCGACACACCGTGCACCATGCCCTCACCGATGAACCAGTGATGGTTGGAGGGATCGGGATTGATCGGATTCGGGCCAGTGCGGATGAACCGGCCTTCAAGTGCCTCGGGCACGGTGCCGGTGATCTCGAGTTGGACAGCATCGATTTCGTCAGGAACCGGGGCGAAGTTGCCCTCGAGATAGGTGGTGTTGGACATGACATCGCCTCCGGAAGAACCGCCACCCCCGTGGCCGACTCAGGTCGTACCGTAGGCGCCGGCGATACCCAACGGAAGGGCTCCCAGAAATACCGAAATTCGCGGACCTCTCTTCTCCCCCTTGGTGACGCACTCCCTACCGACCGGTAGGTAGAGTGGACCCATGGTCCCCCCGGAATCCGCTCTCGCCGAACACGACTCCCGCACCGAAGATCGTCCCGATGTCGACCGCGAAAAGGCCGTCGGCAAGGGTTCGCTCCTTCCGGTCATTGAGGTCATCCCCGAAGCGGCCTATGACAACCCCACATGGAAGGGCCTCGCCTATTTCGCCCGCGACCTCGTGATCTACGCGGCAGCAGTCACCGGCCTCATCCTCATTCACAACCCGATCGCCACTGTGGCCCTTTGGGTTCTTTCCGGACTTGTTATCTCCGGACTATTCGTCATCGCCCATGACTCTGCCCACGGCGCACTGTTCTCCAGCAAGCGCCTCAACCGCGTGGTTGGCACAATCGCCATGCTCCCTTCCTGGCATGTCTACGAGGGATGGGTGCTGGGCCATAACCGCATTCATCACAACTACACAGTGCGCGAAGGATTCGACTTCGTTTGGCATCCATACACCCCCGAGCAGTACGCCTCGATGACGAAGTTTGAGCGAGCTCGTCACCGTTTCGAATGGTCATGGCTCGGCGCTGGCGCCTATTTCCTGCGCGAGGTGTGGTGGCAGAAGATGATCATTGGTGCGCCGCCGGTTCGCTGGGCCAAAGCGATCCGTCGCGACCGCACCTTCGTGTGGACCTTCGTCGGAATCTCCTCGGTCCTTCTCGGCCTCATCGGATGGATGCAGTCCGGCACTGTGCTCGCGGTGGTTTGGCTGCCCATCAAGGTGCTGGTCATCCCGTTCCTGATCTTCGGATACATCATCGGATCATTCGTGCACGTGCATCACATCCAGCCCTCAATCCGCTGGTGGAAGCGTCGTGAATGGACCAAGTTCCACGGTCAGATGGAAGGCACCACCGTGCTGCGAGCCCGATTCGGACTCAACTTCTTCTTCCATTGGATCATGGTGCATCTCCCCCACCACGTCGACATGCGCATTCCGATGTACAACCTCGAACTCGCCACTGAGGCCATCAAAGAAGCCTTCCCTGATGTGGTGCACGACGAGCCACTGCGGTTCCGTGACTTCGTATCCAACACCCGCAAGTGCAAGTTGTACGACTTCGATGCGGGTCGCTGGATGACTTACAGCGAAGCCGGCGCCTCCACGGTGAGTGTTTCACCGTCAGCATCGATCGACTGATACTCAAAGCCCTCATCAACAATCGCTGCATCCGCCCCAAAGGCCACCGCGATCTTGTTGGCTGAGTTGCGCAGCACGTAACAAATGAGTTCTACGGCCTCGGCGGCCGTGAGTTCTGCGTGCACGCGTGATACCAGTTCATTTGAGAGGTCCACTGTTCCCAGCAGCACCGCATCGGTAAGCAACAGTGCCGTGCGCGACCGCTCCGATAACGCGTGTTCAGCACCAGGCAGAGTTGCCGCGAGCAGCTCCTCGTCCGCGCCGGCTTCGATAGCCGCAACGCTGCGCACCGACTGACAACGACGGCACTGGTGATGATGGGCGCCGCGCAGACGCACGAGTTCGCGCAGTACTGGATCAATCGTCTGGAGTTTGGCGGTCTCACGCAACAGCGCGCTGACCGCAGCCATGGAATCGGGATCAATGGTTACCTCGGCGCCCGGCGTAGCCCAGTCAGCCGAGGAGACATTGGTATCGAAGAGACGGCCGAGCGCCTTTGCACAGCGTTGGCCAATATCGATGAGGAAGATCCCCTGCACCAGCGGCAACACCGATCCCCCGAAGGCCGCA
The DNA here is from genome assembly GCA_947449015.1 of Microthrixaceae bacterium. Classification (GTDB taxonomy): domain Bacteria; phylum Actinomycetota; class Acidimicrobiia; order Acidimicrobiales; family Acidimicrobilacustridaceae; genus Acidimicrobilacustris. The sequence goes on from CANFQA010000071.1 coordinate 4,544, forward strand.
GCTGCTGCCGGCAATGGCCCTGACGCCACGCCGGTGACATCAATGGCGAACTGCTCGCCAAGGGCGAGAGCCGCACGATCAGCCTCGCCGAAACATGCAGCAGACGACCAGGCCGAAAGGGATGCAACCTGCTCGGCTGACACCTCGCCCCAGGCTGGGGCTTCGAGTTCGGCGGTGAACCCCAACAACATGGCTTCGCGCTGCCGGATCAACTCAAGTGCTGCGGCCGGTGCCGCGGCACGCACCGAAGCAACCGCAGTGCCCAGCGCGGCAAACACCTCGGGGGTGAACACCCGACGCGGATCACCTTCGACAAGTGTCCACTGCGACATGGTCAGCGCCGAACGCGCACCGGAAGGTGCTTGATGCCGTTGACGAAGTTGGATCGGAGCTGCTCGGGCTCCCCGGCCAACTCCAGACCCGGCAGACGGGTGAGGAGTTCGGTCATCATGAGTGTGATCTCCCGACGGGCGAGATGTGCGCCAAGGCAGAAGTGCGGTCCGGGACCACCGAAACCCACATGAGGGTTGGGATCGCGACGCACATCGAATTGATCGGGATTGGCGAACACTGCTTCATCACGATTGGCCGATCCGTAATAAAGCACAACTTTCTGCCCCGCCTTCAGTTCGAAACCGGAGAGTTCGAAGTCTCGGGTGAGCGTGCGTCGCATCCAGACCACCGGCGAGGCGAAACGCACAATCTCCTCGACACCAGTGGCCATGACGCCGTCGATGTCATCGAGCCAGATGCGGTGCTGGTCGGGGTTGAGCCCAAGGTTGGCAACACCATGACTGATGGCGGTGCGAGTGGTTTCATTGCCAGCCACGGCCAACAGGATGAA
>CANFQA010000072.1 GCA_947449015.1 Microthrixaceae bacterium
CCAACGGCCGTGCCGCCGGCCTCGGTGATGATGCGAACTGTTTCAGCCAGCGATTCGGCATTGAGTTCATGGGCGAGAACCTGCGCACCTTCGGCGGCAAGGCGGACGGCCACGGCACGGCCGATGCCTGAGCCGGTGCCGGTGATCAGTGCGGTCTTCCCGGCGAAGCGGTCGGCGACGAAGGTGGTCATGGTTCCCCCAGTGATGATCGACCCGAACGCTCGGGAACGATGGACAGTTCGCAGATCGTGGCACATCGCCGGATCTCAGGTGGCGGGTGATCGGGGGGTTGGTCAGGCTGCTGGATATCTGGGCTTCGGCGCGATGTCCCGGGCGCGATACGTTGCCGGGGCGTGAATCGGGCCGAATGGGCCCCTAGGGGAGGAACAACGATGGAGATCAAGGCCGGCAGTCGACTCGCTTGCCCGGAGTGCAGCACCGAACTCGTGGTGGTCAAGCCCCCGAGTGCTCCCGTTGCGCTCACCTGCAGCGGTGTTGCCATTGTTGAGGCCACCGCTGATCGTCCCGGTGGCGGTCATGGCGATGCTGCTGGTGATGGCGCACTTGTGGGCAAGCGCTATGCCGATGAGGAAACCGGACTTGAGGTGCTCTGCGCCAAACCCGGTCCCGGCACGTTGGCTGCCGACGGTCGTGTCATCGAAATCAAGGGCGCCAAGCCCCTTCCCTCCTCGGACTGATCACCGGTGAATCTTTCGCTCCTGCTCGAGATGGCATCGTCGGCCTCCGACGAGCGCATTGCCGTTGTCTCGGGTGATGTCGCCCTCTCCGCTATCGATCTCGATGCCGCCGCTCGTAGGGTCGCGGCACGGTTCCTCGAGATGGGTGCAACCGGTGTCGTCTACTGCGGCACCAACGATGTGTCGTTCCCCATCGCATTGTTTGCGGCCTCCTATGCGGGCATCCCGTTCATTCCGTTGAACTACCGCCTTGGCGCAGAGCAGTTGCAGCCACTGGTAGAGGCCAACGCGGGCGCGGTTGTGGTCGCCGAAGTCATGCCAGTCATTGGCGCGGGTGCGGCAATGACAGTTGATCGACGCGACCTACTCAATGAATCATTCGCCGCAACGAGCGATGTTGAACTTCCCGGGTTTGTTGATCCCGAAGATGTGGCCGTGCTGCTCTACACCTCGGGTACCTCGGGCACACCGAAGGCCGCCATTCTGCGCCATCGCCATCTCACTGCCTATGTCATCGGCACCGTTGAGTTCGCCGGAGCAGAGCCAGAGCAGGCCGCTCTTGTCACTGTGCCGCCGTATCACATTGCCGGTATGGCCAATCTGCTGTCGAACCTCTATGCCGGTCGTCGCATCGTGTATCTCGATGCGTTCGACGCCGAGGTTTGGATCGACACCGTGCGTCGCGAAGGTGTCACGCAGGCCATGGTTGTTCCCACCATGCTGGCTCGCGTCGTCACCCATCTCGATGGCAGCCCCGCGGACGTGCCCACCTTGCGCACGCTTTCCTATGGCGGGGCGCGTATGCCGCTGCCGGTGCTCGAGCAGGCTCTTGAACTGTTCGCTGGCACCGGTTTCGTCAACGCCTATGGCCTCACCGAAACCTCTTCCACCATTGCGCTGCTTGGTCCCGATGATCACGCAGCGGCCTTTGCCGGCGATCCGGTGGCCAAGGTGCGTCTCGGTTCGGTTGGCAAGGTGCTGCCGGGTATCGAAGTCGAGGTCCGCGACGAACACGGCGCGGTGTTGCCCGTGGGTGAACCCGGCTTGGTGTTCCTTCGTGGCGAGCAGGTTTCCGGCGAGTACGACGCCGGCAGTGTTGTTGACGAGGCCGGTTGGTTCCCCACCCGCGATCGCGGATGGATCGACACCGACGATTACCTCTTCATCGAGGGTCGCGCCGATGACACCATCATTCGTGGTGGCGAAAACATCGCGCCGGCCGAGATCGAAGATGTTCTCGTGCGTCACCCCGCAGTGGACTCGGCCTGTGTCGTTGGTCTGCCCAACGAAGAGTGGGGCCAGAGCATCGCCGCCGCCGTTGTTTTGTCAGCCGGTCGTACCACCACGGTTGATGAACTACAGGCCTACTGCCGCGAGCATCTGCGTGGCTCCAAGACTCCCGAGACCATCGTGTTTCGCGCTGAGCTCCCACATACGCCCACTGGCAAGTTGCTGCGCCGCGAGGTGCTGGCCGACCTGGCCGGCTGAGATGGACTTCACCTTCGACGAGGAGCTGCTGGCGCTGCAGGCCGAGGCTGAAGCAGTCGCCGCCGATGCTGTGATGCGCTACGGACGGCGCAACGACTCCTGGCTCTGCGGGTTCTCCCGCGAGTTCTCCCTCGAACTCGGTGCCCGCGGTTGGATCGGCATGACCTGGCCCACCGAATACGGCGGCGGCGGACGTCCCGCGATCGACCGACTCATCATGAGCGAGGCACTGATCGCCGCGGGTGCACCGTTGGCGGCGTCATGGTTCGTGGATCGTCAGATGGGCCCGGCGCTCATCACCTACGGCACCCCTGAGCAGCAGGAGCGGTATCTGCCCGAGATGCTTCGAGGTGAGGTCACCTGGTGCATCGGTATGAGCGAACCCGACAGCGGTTCCGATCTCGCCTCGCTGTCGACTCGCGCTGAACGCGATGGTGATGAGTTCGTGATCAACGGTCGCAAGATCTGGACGAGTTTCGCCCATCAGGCCGAGTACTGCTACCTGATCTGTCGCACTGAGTCCGTTGAGGGCAAACCGCATCTCGGCATCAGTGAGGTCATCGTTCCGATGGACACGCCGGGCATTGAAGTGCGCCCCATTCGTGATCTTGTTGACGCCCGCCATTTCAACGAAGTGTGGTTCGACGATGTGCGGGTGCCGGTGAGCAACCTCGTCGGCGTCGAGGGTGCGGCGTTCTCCCAAACCATGCGGCAGCTCGAACATGAGCGTGGCGGTATCGATCGATTGGTCTCCAACCGAGCGCTCTATCTGCACGCATTGACACTGGCCGACACTTCTGACCGTGTTCTGCGCCAAGAGATTGCTGCACTCGAGATCGGATATCGGGTCGGTCGCCTCCTCGTCATCCGCAGTGTGCTCGGCCAGACTCCGGCCGGGTTCGCGGCGGCCACCAAGTGTGCCTGCACCGAATATGAGCAGCGCGTTGCCGATTTCGTGGCTCGCGTCATGGGTCCCGATGCCATGCTCTGGGATGAACTCTGTCGAGGTATTGCCTATGCGCCGGCGTACACGATCATGGGTGGAACCTCGAACGTGATGCGCAACATCCTTGGCGAACGAGTGCTGGGCCTTCCCCGCTGAACGGAGAACCAACCATGACTGATCTCATCTCCCTCGACGTCACTGATGGCATTGCGCTACTCACGCTGAACGATCCGTCACGGGCCAATGTGGTGTCGAATGCGCTCAACGAAGCGGTGATTGGCGCTATCGATGAACTCGAGGGACGTGCCGATATTGGCGCGCTGATTATCACTGGTGCTGGCCGTGCATTCTGCGCCGGCGCTCATCTTGATGATCTCGCCGCGTGTGACAGCGAAGAGAAGTTGCGCACTATCTACTCGGGCTTCCTTCGTTTGGCTGAAACACCAATCCCGACCATCGCCGCGGTCAACGGCGCAGCGGTTGGCGCCGGCCTCAACATGGCACTGGCCTGCGATGTCATCCTCGCCGGCGAATCGGCAAAGTTCGACACGCGATTCCTGCAGATCGGATTACATCCCGGTGGTGGCAACACCTGGCGACTGCGCCGCATCACTGATCTGCAGACCACCATGGCACTTGTGGTGTTCGGCGAAGTCGTCGATGGCGCTCGCGCCGCCGAGATTGGTCTGGCCTGGCGTTGTGTTGCAGACGCGGAACTTCTGGCTGAGGCCCGGGTGCTTGCGGCCCGCGCCGCGAGCGCGCCGGCCTCGCTGGTGCGTCAGATGAAGTCCACCATCATCGCCATGGATGCCATCACGAATTCCGATGATGCAGTGGCCACCGAGATCGGCCCGCAACTGTGGTCCTTGGGTGAGCCGGCGTTCGAGCAGTTACTGGCTCGTTTGCGGGCGCAGATCGCTGCCAAGTCCTGACATGACTGCGGTCCCCGATACCGGATGCAGCCTCATGGGTGATGCCGGTTCCGGGTGGATCGCCGCCACTGAGTTCGCCGGTCTCGCGCTGAACCATGTGGGTCGAGACGGTCGCGACGCTGAGTCGTTGTTGCGCGAACGCTCGTTGGCTTTCGGTGGAGGGAGCGATAAGTCGGCCAACGGAACCTGCCGATTGCTGCGAGCGGCTGATGGGTGGGTAGCGGTCAATCTGCCCCGAGTCGATGATCTCGAGTTACTGCCGGCATGGTTAGGTGTCGCGACCAGTGCTTGCTCGAATCCGGCCGCTCCGCCATGGGAGGTGATTGCCGACGCGATCACTGGTCGCGAGTCCGCGATGGTGGTTGAGAACGCACAGGAGCTTGGTCTTGCTGTGGCGGTGGTTCCAGAGTCCGCTGCTGATCACGTTGATGCGCAACTGACAGCTCGTGGAACCCTCGACGCCTCGCAACCCTTCCTTCGCACAACTGTGGGTGGTACCAGTTCTGGTCGAACCATCGATGG
>CANFQA010000073.1 GCA_947449015.1 Microthrixaceae bacterium
AAGTTCTCAATGACAATGTCGGCGCGCTCGACAAGTTCCAGAACCATCGCACGACCTTCGACGCGATCAAGATCAAGTGTGACTCCGCGCTTGTTGGTGTTCGCGGCAAGGAAAAACGCGCTGTACTCCCACCATTGATCGCGCCCGTAAAACATGCCACCGGCAGTACGCATGGCATCCATACGACGGGTGGATTCAACGTGAATGACATCAGCACCAAGCGCGGCGAACGTTGCCGCCGCCGACGGGCCGGCCCACCATGCCGTGAGATCGACCACTGTCAGCCCGGCAAGAGGCAGCGCCGCATCGCCAACCGGAGCCGGCCGAGAACGTCGCTTCGGCATTGGCTCATCGTTGTCGGCTCCGATTGCCGGAGCAGGTGCAGGAGAAGGGGTTGGTTCGCCGTCGATGGTGAAGGGTCGATGCGGCATAACGAACTCGCCATGCGGATCGGAAATGAACACTCCGCGTTGTTTCGCATGCTCCAACTCGATCACGGAGCATCCATCAGACACCGGTGCCACTGGGATTCGCAGCGCCGCAGCCCGTTCGACAATTTCGGCGGTGGCATGCCGAGTCGTCCACTCATGCACGATGGCGTTCCACTCCGCGGCTCGGGCGACGCGAGCACCAAGCAATGCGAATTCGGCGCTCTCCAACAGATCGGGACGCTCAATGAGAATGCAGAAGTTCTCCCACTGCTCCCGGGTATTGGTATTGAATCCAACCCAACCGTCAAGGGTCGGCTCAATCGACGGGATCTCCACCGAGCGACTGGGAACGGTGGGATCAGCCTCCGGCCGCCCCTGGAGCGAGTTGAAAAGATCAGCAAACGTGGTCGCGGTCAGGTTGGCTACTTCGAGCAACGACACATCGACAAACTCGCCAAACCCAGTGGCCCGAGATCTGCGAACAGCGGCCATGGCCCCAACCGCCGCGTATGCGCCTGCCACCCATTCGACACTGCGGCCACCCATTTGCACTGGTGGGAATTCGACCGTTCCCCGAATGGTCAGCGCGCCGCTCTCGGCCTGAATGGTGAACTCGGTGGCGGGACGATCGGCGCAAGGTCCCGCAGAGCCATAGGGGGTGATCGACACCACAACGGTGCCTTCATATCGCTCCACCAGCGCGCCCGAAGTAATGACCAGATCGGCCGACGCGCACATCTCACGAAGGTGAGCGTTCGCCGATGCATCACCGCCAAGAACCACCGAACGCTGACCATGGCGCAGATACCGGAACATCGGCGCATCGCCTGATCCGAGATCGGCCGGAGTTGGCCCCTCCGCGGTCGGCCATCGCCAAGCGCGCAGAGGGTCGCCCTCGGCGGGTTCAACCCGTGTCACCACAGCTCCAGCGTCAGCGAACAACTTGGCGCAATAGGCACCAGAGATACCGGTCGACAGGTCGACCACCACCATGTCATGCAGATCACCAAATCCTGAACTACGCATCTTTCCCCCCTGCGCTCATGACCGTAGCGCCCAACGGGTACGGTCCGGGACGTGCTGCGTCGTCGCCGGGATCACCCCACGCCCCCTGAGCCCCAGACCGAGTCGGGCAGGCCCTCCGCTGCGCTTGCGGGGGCGGGCATGATCTCGATGATCCACGCCATCGCCGCAGAGGCCACCGGGGTTCCCATCGTTGCCGTTGCTTCGAGAACACAAGAGAGGGCGGCGGAACGGGCCCAGCAAATTGGCTGCCCGAGCGTCCGCTACGACGAACTTCCCGCCGGAGCCGACGTCGTCGTCGTAGCGACTCCCCCATCAGCACATGCCGCCCAAACCATCGCTGCGCTCGCCGCCGGAGCCACAGTGTTGGTTGAGAAACCATTGGCCAGAACTCTTGCCGAGGCTGATGCCATCGTCGCGGCTGCTGCCAACGCGTCTGGCGGCGTGGTCTATGGCGAAAATCAGGCATTCGCACCGGTGATACAGGAGGCGTTGCGATTCATCGCCCACTTGGGGCCCATCGAGTACCTCGACATCCGCGCGCTTTCACCCAGACCAACCTGGGGCGACTTCCTTGACCCGGCCTGGGGTGGGGGTTGCCTGTTCGATCTTGGCGCCCACCCGATTGCGCTCGCGCTGCTGGCCGCGGGCAACGACAGGCCAGTGAAGGTGTCGGCGCAGTTGCAGCGGTCCGCCAACATCGAAGTCGATGACTACGCCGTTGTTGAGCTTGAGTTCCGCTCTGGCCTGCGCGCCCATCTCGAGGCGAGTTGGCGTGACACCAGCACTACCTGGGATCTGCAAGCGTCAAGTGCAACTGGCGTCGTACGGGCGGAGTTACTTCCAACTGTTGGGCTCGAACACAACGGCGAGGCAATCGGCGTGGCAACCGCTCCGGAAAACGTCGATGACTTCGTACATGACCTCGGCTACATCGCACAGTTCGAGGAGGTCTGCCGGATTTGGGCCGGAGATTCGGCCCCACCGGCCATGCTGGCCCAGCCGATGAATACCGAATTCGGACGCCGTGTCCTCGAGATCATTTGCGCGGCCTACAGCGCAGCTCGTGGGACCCCCATAAACCTTCCGTTCGACGGCCCACGGGACCTCTCACCCCATCAGCTTTGGAAGTCTCAGTCCGACTGACGTGAATAGGATGCGGCGATGACTGCGGACCATCGAAATCCCCTCGAGCCACGTGAGATCCTGCGGGCCGAACGTGCAATCGCCAATGCCTATTGGGGCGGCCTCGAATCCCGGATCATCCTCGAGTTTGTCGTTTCGGCAATCGTATGGATCGCAGTGATCCTGCTCGGAATCACTGACGTGATTCCCCTGTGGCTCGGGCTGATCATCAACACCATCGTTGCCACCACCTTCTACATGCCAATGCATGAGGCGGCGCACGGAAACATCATGGGTCGCACACCGGGCTCAAAGTTCGTCGAGGACTTGATCGGAATGGCGTGCTCCATTCCGCTCGGCTTCTCCTACAAAGCCCACCGGTCCTCACATATGCGCCATCACGCACATACCAACGACCCACTGCGCGATCCCGATCACTTCACCGCTGGTCCTATCTCCGGCGTTCTAACTGCATGGCTTGGTCAGGTGATGCTCATCACGCTGCTTCCGCTCCTAGCGTTTGTTCCGCCTGCTCGACGTCTGATTCCCCGGCGCATGCAACTTTCCATGGCCGCAGGTGGCGGACGGACAGATGGAATCCGACAGTTGCGGTTCTGGATTCTCACCACTGCGGTGCTTGTTGTTGCGTTTCTCACGGGATATGGCTGGCCCGCTCTGATGCTCTGGTATCTCCCCTCACGACTTCAAGCGCTGTGGTTGCTGTTCATCTTCGCCTGGTATCCCCATCATCCAGCCAACGCGGTTGGTCGCTACGTCGACACACGGGTGGCGGTGTTTCCGGGTTCCAAACTTCTTATCCGCGGTCATGATCATCACGCTGTGCATCATTTGTTCCCGCGCGTGCCGCACTATCGGCTTCCTGCACTGTGGCAGGACATTGCCGAGGACATGGTGTCAAAGGGGGTCCGTAGCGAAGGCGACGCCACCTCAGCTACTGGCCCCATCATCTGGTGAAGGTCAGCACCGCCGCACACAGTTGCCGAGTTCGCCCATGAAGCGCGCTTCGTGAGGCAAAGCGTTACCTACTGTTCAACATCGAAGGGCGAGGCGAAGACATAGCGCCTTGGCCTCGCCCGTTCAACGTGAGTCACTAATCGGCGATCTTGAACGAGCTCGAGACACCAGCGAGGCTTGATCCCTTGCTGTTGTAGGCAAAAACCTTGAAGTAGTAACTGGAACCCTTCGTCAACTTTCGCACCGTGCATGATGTCCGAATCGGTGCCGGCAGATGTTGAGCGCAGACCCGGACAACCGAGTCATCGGCAACACTGTGAGCCTCGACTCTGTAGCGGGTGAGCGCCCTGCCATTTGACTTCGGAGTCGACCAAGTAACTCGAGCACCTCGGGAGAGGGGGCCGGTCGAAAATACGAGATTGAGGACCACTGGGGCATCGGGAACATCCGCGTGAGTCTTTTTGTCCACAGCCCCAGACTCGTTGGTTGCTCCATTGTCAAGTGTCGCTGAAAGCGTAAACGAGTAGGTGGTGACCGGTTGTAGTCCTGTCACTTCACAATTGGTGCCGCTACCTAACGTGGAACAGGTTTGATCCTGCAGCACGCCTTGTTTGTAGGTTCGCACGGTGTAGCCCGTCACGGTTGCCCCGAACGATCCGGCGTTGGCTGGCCATTTCACCGTGACTGATCGACTGGTTGCAGTCGCGATTGGCTGTCTAGGAGTTCCCGGACTGGCCTTCCAAGATCCTGGACCACCATCATTAATGACCCAATGACTACTCGAGATGAGCAAGCCTCGGCCCTTTCCGGCCATTGGGTAGTAGCGGATACCAGGAGCATCAAGTGGGACGTTGTTGCGCCGGACTCGCGAAGACCATCCGATGAGTGCGCTGGAGTATCGAGCTGTGGAAAGCCCGGAACCGGTGAACATGTTGCTCATCGTGCGAACCAGGCTGACATTCCAGCCGCCGAGGTCCTGATCAAAGTCTGAGGCGTTCTTGAACAT
>CANFQA010000074.1 GCA_947449015.1 Microthrixaceae bacterium
CCCACTGGCGAACTCGCCGATCGCATCAACTCCTCATTCGGCTCCTATGAGGACTTCAAGGCCCAGATCACCGAGGCCGGACTCACGCAGTTCGGTTCGGGTTGGGCATGGTTGGTTGCCGACGGCAGCGGTCTTTCCATCATGAAGACCCCGAATGCCGATCTCCCCATGAAGCACAGCGCCAAGGCGCTGTTCACCATCGATGTCTGGGAGCACGCCTATTACATCGACTACCGCAATGCCCGCGCCAAGTTCATCGAGGTCGTGCTCGACAATCTCGTGAACTGGGACTTTGTGGCCGCCAACCTGGCCGACTGATTCGGTCTGGCAGTTGTGTGACGCCGAAGGGCGACCGCAGAATTCTGTGAACGGGACCCCAATGGGGTCCCGTTTCGCGTACCGTCAGAGGTGCCATGACCATGTTGAGCGCCCTGTTCACCCCAGTGTTCACCCCGGTGTCCACCCTTGCGTACTCCCCAGTACTCGCGACTGTTCCCGCTGCTGAGGTCACTGCGGCCTGCGGTGGTGATCCCGGCTGGGGATGCGAGCACGTGTACGACTGGACCGGCTCGAAATGGTGGGCCAACGCGGCGGAGTGGCTGCTGGCCAAGCCGATCACCATCCTGGCCATTGTTCTGGTGGCCGCAATCGTGGCCCGAGTGGTGCGTTGGTTCATCACTCGAGCGCTGCGTCGGCTCATGAACACTGCCGAGAGCAGTACCTCGAGCCGCATCGGTCGCCACACATCGTCGGTGCTTCTCTCTGCTGGCGATGACTCATTGCGCAATACGGCCCGCGTCGGCACGCTCACTGCGGTATTCCGTTCTCTGGCCACTGCGGTCGTGTGGTTCGTGGCCATGGTCGCCATCTTCGACGTGCTCGGCGTGAGCCTTGGTCCCATCCTCGCCACCGCTGGCATTCTCGGCGTGGCCCTTGGTTTTGGCACCCAGCAAATGGTGCGCGACTTCATCGCCGGGTTCTTCATCGTCACTGAGGATCAGCTTGGCGTGGGTGACACCGTTGACCTTGGTGGAGGCGCCAAGGGTGTGGTTGAACGGGTGTCATTGCGGGCCACGCATCTGCGCGATGTCGAAGGAACCGTGTGGCATGTGCCCAACGGTCAGATCACCCGGGTGGCGAATCGCTCTCAGGAATGGGCACGCGCGCTTCTCGATGTCGTGCTGCCATATTCGGTGGATGTGGCCCGGGCCAGTGAGGTCATGAAGGCCACCGCCGATGCACTGGCAGCCGATCCCGATTTCGCCATGGCAATCACTGATTCCCCCGAGCTTTGGGGTATTCAGGAGTTCTCGCCAGCTGGAGTTGAGGTGCGACTGGTCATCCGCACACTTCCAGCCGGACAGTTCGCCGTGCTGCGCGAACTTCGGTCACGCCTCAAGGTGGCGTTTGCCGATGCCGGAATCGAGTTCGCCTATGCCGGCGGGCCCACCCATGTGGTCATCACCGATACTCGCGGCGAGGGTTCAGGCCCCGTCGGGATCGGCGGCGAGGCTGACAGTGACAATTCCTTCGGCGGCCAGGTCGATGGTGATTGACGAGGCGTTCGCGGCTTCCTGAACATCAGCCACCACTGATTGCAGCGCAGCGGCGCGAGCGCCTGTGTCGGTGACGGCGATGAGTTCCACTGGCCACTTGAGTGAGCGCTTCGCCTCGGTTTTGGCCCGGCGGGCGGCACTGAGCACCTCAGCGCCCATTGCGAACGCCAGCGGATCGCCATCAGCGGCGTGGGTGCGCAATTCGGAGGCGTCGGGCCAAGACGTGGTGTGCACCGACCCGTTCTGCCACCAGGACCAGATCTCCTCGGTAACAAACGGGAGGAACGGAGCGAACAGACGTAGAAGCGTCGACAGGGTTAGCTGCAGAGCGGCTTGGGCGCTGGCGGCTTCATGGTCGCCGCGGCTGCCGTAGGCCCGGGTCTTGACCAACTCGAGGTACTGGTCGCAAAACAGCCAGAAGAACGATTCCGTTCGTTCGAGTGCCCTGGCGTAGTCGTACCCGTCGAAGGCAACGGTGGCTTCCTCAACTAAGCGAGCGAGTTCTGCCACCAGCGCTCGATCGAGTGGATTGGTAATGACCGAAGGATCACGAACCACCGAGGATTCACCATCGGTGCCGAGACCAAGCGCGAACCGACTGGCATTGAGCAGCTTGATGGAAAGGCGACGGCCGATCTTCATCTGCCCTTCGTCAAAGGTGGTGTCGGTGCCCGGTCGACCGCTTGCTGCCCAGTAGCGCACAGCATCGGCGCCGTACTGCTCGAGCAAATGCAACGGCGTGACGACATTGCCCTTGGACTTCGACATCTTCTTTCGATCGGGATCAAGCACCCAACCCGAGATGCCGGCGTTGCGCCATGGCAGGGAGTCGTGTTCGAGATGGGAGCGCACTGCAGTGGAGAACAACCAGGTGCGGATGATCTCATGGGCCTGCGGACGCAGATCCATCGGGAAGGTTCGCTCGAACAGGTCCGGGTCCTCGCCCCAACCGGTGGCGATCTGCGGGGTGAGCGATGAGGTGGCCCAGGTATCCATCACGTCGGGGTCACCAGTGAACCCACCGGGCTGGTCGCGCTGCGATTGGTCGTAGCCCGCAGGGGTCTCGGTGGCGGGATCAATCGGCAGTGCGGACTCATCGGCGCAGATGGGTGAGTCATGGAGCGGCTGACCGTCGGCATCAAGCGGATACCAAATGGGGAACGAGACGCCGAAGAACCGCTGGCGACTCACCAGCCAGTCACCGTTGAGTCCGTTCACCCAATTCTCGTAGCGCACCCGCATATGCGGCGGATGCCAGTGCAGTTCGGTGCCACGTTCCAGCAGAGCGCCGCGCAATGCGAGATCGCGACCGCCATTGCGCAGATACCACTGACGGCTGGTGAGGATCTCGAGCGGACGATCGCCCTTCTCGTAGAACTTCACCGGATGGGTAATGGGCTTCGGTTCGCCGTCGAGTGCGCCGGCTTCACGCAACTGCTCAACGATGCGCACCTGTGCTTGCTTGACGGTTTTACCGGCGAGTTCGCCATATGCGGCCACCGCATCGGGGCCGCTGGCAGTGATCCATTCGGGAACCTCGGCGGCAATACGACCGTTGTCGGTGACGATGGGTCGGGTGTCGAGCTGAAGTTCGCGCCACCAGGTGACATCGGTGATGTCACCGAACGTGCAGATCATGGCAATGCCCGAACCCTTTTCGGGGTCAGCGAGTTCATGCGCCCGGATCTCAACTTCGACGCCAAACAGCGGCGAACGAACGGTGGTGCCGAACAACGGCTGATAGCGCGCATCGTCGGGATGAGCCACCAGCGACACGCACGCGGCAATGAGTTCCGGCCGTGTGGTTTCGATGAAAATCGGTTCACCGGTTGTGGTGTGCACGAATGGGATGCGGTGATATGCGCCGGGCATTTCGCGGTCTTCGAGTTCGGCTTGGGCAACCGCACAGCGGAAATCGACGTCCCACAGCACCGGAGCTTCGGCCTGGTATGCCTCATCGCGCGCAAGGTTGCGCAGGAAGGCACGCTGGGCAACGCGTCGGCAGTGGTCATCGATGGTTGCGTAGGTGCGCGACCAGTCGACCGACAGTCCCAGTGTGCGGAACAGTTGCTCGAAGGCTTTCTCGTCCTCCTGAGTGAGCACATTGCAGAGCTCGATGAAGTTGCGGCGGCTGATATTTGCCGGCAGCTTCTTCTGCTCATCCTTGGGGCGCTCGCTCATCGGAATTGGAGTAACAAACGATGGGTCATAGGGGAGCGTGGGATCGCACTGGACGCCGTAGTAGTTCTGCACCCGGCGTTCGGTGGGCAGACCGTTATCGTCCCAGCCCATTGGGTAGAACACGGACTTGCCGCGCATGCGTTGGTAACGGGCAATGGTGTCGGTGTGGGTGTAGCTGAACACGTGGCCGACATGGAGCGAGCCGCTCACCGTCGGCGGCGGTGTGTCGATGGAGAAGACGTCTTCCCGGCCCACACTGCGGTCGAATCGGTAGGTGCCCTGCGACTCCCAGATGGCGTCCCAGCGGGATTCGAGTTCCTCAAGACCGGGCTTGTCGGGGACGGTCCAGTCAGGGCGTGGGGTGGGGGCGGCCGTGCTCATGATGTTGCTCACGGTAGTGCGCCATCGGCGGTCGGCTCGCGGCCGACCATGGCGGGGCGGGTAGCGTGAGTGGCCGTGCTGCACCTCTTCGACACCGCTGCGGGCAAGGTCATCCCGTTCGAACCCCGCCAGCCGGGGCGGGTTTCCATGTACGTGTGCGGCCCCACCGTTTACGGGCCACCGCATCTCGGGCATGGTCGTTTCTCGTTGGTGTTCGATGTGCTGCGCCGGTATCTGCTGTGGTCGGGGCTCGAGGTCAATTACGTCTCGAACATCACCGACATCGACGACAAGATCATCAACCGAGCCAATGACGAGGGTCGCGACTGGTCGGAGATCGCCACGAAATGCGAAACCATCTGGTGGCGGGCCATGGATGCCATCGGCGTCATGCGTCCCACCTCCGATCCCCATGCCAC
>CANFQA010000075.1 GCA_947449015.1 Microthrixaceae bacterium
AAGCGCTGCATCGCAGTTGATCTCGGCAGCGAGGAAGGCCAAGCGATCGTGATGAAACTGGCCGCCGAAGCCGACGTGGTGTTGCAGAACTTCCGGCCGGGTGTGATCGATCGACTCGGATTGGGATACGACGCGGTGTCAGCCATGAATCCCGATGTCATCTACGCGTCGATCTCCGGATACGGACCAGTTGGTCCCTATCGCGATCGCAGCGCGTACGACACATCCATTCAGGCCTATGCCGGTTTCGCAGCGACCCAGGCCGAACCCGATGGTCCGCCAACGTTCATCAAGCAGAACGCCGCCGACAAAGTGAGTTCGCTGTATGCAACCCAAGCCATCACTGCAGCGTTGTACGCGCGGGCCATGGGTCGTGGTGGTCAGCATCTTGAGTTGGGTATGAATGATGCCTGCGTGTCATTCCTGTGGGCTGAGGCCGCGGGCAACGAAGTGCTGCTGGAGTCTGACGGAACCATGCCGTCGAGCTTCAACGCCGGCTTTGCGCCAATGCGTTTCGCTGACGGTTGGGGCATCGTTGTTCCCACCACAGACGCGGATTTTGCCGGCATGTGCAAAGCACTCGATGTTCCTGGTTGGGACGATCCGCGTGTTCGCACCGTGGCCGAGCGTCGCAAGAACCGTGATGTGCTCGAGCCAATTATGGACATGTGTTACGCCATGGCCTCGAACTTCACACAGGTCGAAGTGATCGAACGATTCGAGCGTGAACGAGTGGCGTTTGCCATGGTGTTGTCAGCTGCCGAAATGGTTGAGGACCCGCATGCAGTGGCCATTGGCATGTTCGAGGAGTTCGACCATCCGGTCGTCGGACGGGCGCGACTGCCCCGGCATCCCACCAATTTCCATGGCACGCCGGCCAACCTTGCCGGCGGCGCTCCGGCACTTGGCCAACACACCGATGAAGTTCTCGCCGAGTTGGGCCTCGCCGATCAAATTGAAGCGCTACGAGCATCGGGTGTGGTCGCCTGAGCGAACCATGGCAACTCATTCCCGTAGTGCGCTGAAGCACTCCTTAGCGATATTGGTGAGCACCACACCTTGTTGCCAGCGGTCTCCGAGTTCATCGAGCACACCCTGCGAATTCGGCGCCTTGATGGCGTAGCCGAACTCGTTGGGCAGCAGCTCGGGAGCGAATCCCAACTGCAGATCGGGCGGCGGCACGGCGTCGGTGGCAGCGTTGGCGATGAAGCCGGCGCAGGCCCGGGTCCACATGGCCCGGAAGTGATCGACATGGGGCTGACCCTCGGAACGACCGTCGGCGATATCCACCTGGATGCAACCCGAGGTGCCGATGCGACCGTGCAGGTAGCGCACCCGTTCGAACACCGGTGACATGAGATCCAGCTTGGCCCCGAAATCGCCGATGGGCAGATCATGCGCGGTGTACCAGTGCGAGAAATCGCCGTTGAACCGCAGCTCCGGCAATCGTTCGACCAGCCGCAGGGTGCGCCAGATGTCCTGAGTAGCAGTAGCCCTATGGGTTTCGACATAGAGCGGGATGCCGGCGGTGGCACTGGCAGCAACGATCTCCTCCATCAACCGCGTGGCATCGTCATCGCTTTCAAGCCCGGTGCCGACCATGAGCGTGGCGCAGGCGAATCCCTGATCGACGAAACGCCTGGCCTGATCCAGCATGCCGCCCACTTCGATGCGGATGTCGAAGGTGGTGGGCACGAGGCCGAGTTCGCGACACAGTTCCGGGTTCGCTCCCTGGATGCCCTGATACCCCGCGGCCTTGGCCCCTTCGAGCACGGCTCGTTCATCGCCCACCGGCGCCGCGCTCCATGACGGCAGCAACCATGTGCTGCCCATGTTCAGATCGCGTCGGAAGCTGGGTGCGTTACTCATCTGGACCTCAGGCTTTCTCGATCACGACCGGCAGGGTCGCGTGACGACGGATGAAGATGCTCGGCCGACGGGTGGGCGCCGAGTCGGGATCGAGCGTGATCGACGCGGAGGCGGCCAGCAGTCGCTCGAGCGCGAGTCGAGTCTCCATGCGAGCCACCGGTGCGCCGATGCAGAAATGCAGACCACGACCGAAGGCGAAGTGCGGGGCCGGGCGGGCTTCGAGATCGAACTCCGCTGGTTCATCGAGCGTGTCGGGGGCGGGGCGGTTGGCCGCTGCCCACATGAGCAGCACGCGACTGTGCGCCGGGATGGTGACGCCACCGAGTTCGGTGTCGGCTGGTGTGTACCGATAGTGGAACTGGAAAGGCCCGCTGTCACGAAGGATTCGTTCGATGACGTTGCTGATGAGCTCGGGCTGGGCACGCAGACGATCCTGCAGTTCCCGATCCCGGGCAAGTGTCTCGATGCAGGTTGCCATGAGACTCGCGGTGGTCTCCGAACCAGCGGTGACGAACACGGTGAGCATGGAGCTGACCTCGTCGCGGCTGACCTCGCCGGCGTCGAGTTGATCGGCGAACACACCGAGCATGCCGACTCGATCCTCGGATGCGCGTTCGAGCATCTCGTCCATGCGTTGATGCATATGCACAGCAAGTTCGATCGCAGAGGTTGCCGCTGCGCCCATGCCATCGATCGTGGTGACGCCGTCGAGGAGCGCACCAGTTCCAAGGGTGTACTCGATCACCTTCGCCGAGTCTCCGTCGGGCAGGCCCAACAGCGCACAGACCGTGCGTGCCGGCACCACATCACTGAACGAGGCGACGATATCGAGACGACCGGTATCGAGCACGATCGCAAGTTGTTCGTCGATGATGCGCTCGACCTCGGGTTCGAGCTCTGCGACTGCGGCCGGACTCAGATGTGGCTGCACGAGTCGGCGATGGCGGGTGTGTTCAGGTGGATCTGCAGTGGAGAACACGTGGATCGGATCGCCATAGTTGGAGATGCGATAGGGCACAGGACAACCGTTGCCGTCATCGTGGAGAAGGCTCACGATGTTCGAGGAGAAGTCTTCGGTGCGACCCACTGCCTCCTTGATGAGCGCCGGGTCGGAGACAAGGAACGAGTCCTGTCCCTGGATCTGCCAGATGGGCGCCTCGCGTCGGAGTTGATCGTGGAACGGGCGCGGGTCATCGAGCACATCGGCGCGCAGCACTGTGCCCGGATCGTTCAGATCAAACTTCATGGTGTCCCCCGTTTCTCGTCTGCGACTCAGGGCAGCTCGCCGCCCCAGCGGGTGATCTCGGTGCGCAGCCACCCGTTCTCCCAGAAGCTGACGTCGCCTCCGTTGTCGAGCAGATGACGATGGGCTGCGGCCATCAGCGCACGGAGCCGATCGTTGTCGGCATCGATGGTGGCGACGGCCTCTCCGAGACGGATAGCCAGTACCGCGTCGCCAGCGGCAAGCGCAGCTTCGGCCCGTTCGAGCGCAACATCGGTGCCGGTGATGGCCAGCAGTTCGGCGAGCGCAGCCGGTGCACTGTCGGGATAGAGCTCGGTGGTGGCCTGCAGCTTGAACCAGCCCACGTACTCCTCCCAGAACGTGCGAACAGCCCAGGACACCTTGCCGTAGCCCTGACCGACACGCAGTTCGGGTGGCAGTTCGATCTCGTTCATCAACGTCCACACGTCGGTGCCGGCGTTGAAACCCTCGAGGGTGCGGTCATGCACGTACATCACGGCGTCATGCAGACGCTCGAGCGAGGCTTCGATGAGGTCCGCGCCGACGATGGGTTCGTGACGTCCGGTCACCAGCATCTCGGGACGCAGTTCGCGCACCATGCGGTTGGTGGCGAGCTGTGGTTCGACGAAGCGATAGCGGTCACCGCGGATGGTGTTGACGTTGGGGAAATGCGGGAACAACGGACCGAACAGGTTGCTCACCAGCGCCACCCGATGTTCGGGCAACCACACCACGCAGCAGTCGGTGGTCTCCCCCACTGCGGCGAGCAGTTCGATGCGCAGACCATCAACCGTGAGCGCGAGACGATCCTCGAACAGGATGTCGGGCATCGGCTCGGACTGCTTCATCGAGACGCCCGGGTTCTCCTGATAGATGCGCTTGGCATCAGTTCCGAGCATGTCGAACCAGATGCCGGCGGTGCGCATGCGCACGCCCTGGATGCGCTTGTCATCGGCCTGACATGCCGGGTTGTTGGCCTGGGCGATGTAGGTGGTGCCGGGTTCGGTGAAAAGATCGACACCGCCCACATGATCCACGTGGGCCTGGGTGGTGATGATGTGATGGGTGGGACCGGGGCAGATGGCGTCGAACACCCGCTTGTGATGCGGCGCCTCGTACCCCATGCCGGTGTTGACGATGATGCGACCGTTGTCGGTGAGGATCATGTAGGTGGCGGTGTTGCCACCGGAGCGATAGATCAGTCCGTCGATGATGGGGTACGCCGGATCGTCGTAGACGGCAGTGAGCAGTTCCTTGCCGGGACGGGTGTCGATGAGATGGTCGACCTGCTGCTGGATGTTCACTGGACCTCGATCCGTA
>CANFQA010000076.1 GCA_947449015.1 Microthrixaceae bacterium
GCCTCGGCCCACGGGGTGACGTCGAGCTTCTCGTGCGGGCAGGCCCCCGCGAGATGGCAGGCCATGACATTGCGAACGGTGTCGCCGCAGGCCTCACGGGTGGTGAGGTTGACCTCGGCGAGTCGACGCAAAAGGTCGGGAACCTTGGTCAGCTCGACGTAATGGAACTGGATGTTCTGTCGTGTGGTGATGTGGCCCCAACCCCGGGAGAACTCATCGGCCAGCACTCCCATGAGGTCGAACTGTTCGGGAGTGATGGTGCCGGCGGGCAGCTTGATGCGCACCATCTGATTGGTGCCACCCTGGCGCTGTCCGTAAATGCCGTTGTTGAGGCGCATCACGCGGAAGACGTCTTCTGGGATCTCTTCGGCGAGGTACTGGGCGATGGCAATCTCGAACCGCTCGATATCGGCCTGCTGTTCGGCGTCGAGGTCGCGGTTCTGGGGGGCGGGAACGATTGTCGTCATGACGCTCCGGTCAGTGTGGGATTCATGGGGAAGTTGGACAGAGAGATATCAGCGGCCATGGTCCTGGCCAATCTCTCGCAAGGCATCGTGCAGGGCGCCGCGCAGGCGACGGGCGTGGTCGGGATCGAGGTGAACGACAATGCCCGTGCCGGGACGACCGAGTTCTTCAACGGTGAGCACGAGGCGTGGCTCGGCATCGTCGTAGTCATCGCAGATAGCCACGGCCCATGACACCGGGGTGGCATCATCGGCGCCTTCGGGAAGGTCGGCTTCAGTAAGGGGTTGATCGTCAATGGAACGGCGCATCTCAGAGACCCCCGCCAGTGAGCTCGCGTTCAGTGCGGGCACCAAGTTCAAAAGCAGCCACTGCACCGATGACGATGGTGCAGGGAGATTCGAGATGGGTGACGCCGAGTTCGCCGAGTGTGGTTCGCACAGTGTGCTGATCGGGACGGGTGCCCCAGCGCACGGCGGCCACCGGCGTACTGGCATCGAGTCCGCCAGCGATGAGTCGTTCAGCGATGGCGGCCCGCTCGGACACGCCCATAAGTACAACGATGGTTGAACCAACCTGGGCGAGTGCTTCCCAGTTGATGGAACGAGAGCCGCCTTTTTCGCGATGACCGGTGACCACAGTGAACGAGGCGGAGACTCCGCGATGGGTGACTGGAATTCCGGCGGCGGCGGGAACGCTTACTGCTGAGGTGATGCCGGGAACCACCGTGAACGCAAGATCGGCGGCAATGAGCGCTTCGGCTTCTTCGCCACCGCGACCAAAGACGAACGGATCGCCACCCTTCAGGCGTACGACCTCAAGACCCTGGCTGCCGAGATGCACCAGCAAAGCGTTGATGGTTTCCTGCGGTGTGGGACGACCGGGACGTTTACCGACATCAATGATCTCGGCCTCGGCGCGAGCGAGGGCGAGGATGGACGCGTCGGCGAGGTGATCATGCACGATGACGTCCGCTGCAGCGATGAGACGCGACGCGCGCACAGTGAGAAGTTCGGGATCGCCCGGGCCAGCGCCGACAAGATGCACGGTCATGAGGTAACCGCCGCGGTTCGAACGGCGAATCCTTCGATACCATGGCGTTCGACAATGGCTTCGATGATGGGGCGCCAGTTGATGTCTTCGGTGCTGGCTCCCGCGGCGTGAATGCGAGAGCGCTCGGCAGCGAGTTCGGCGGCGATGAGCGAAAACTCTTCGCCGATGATGCCGCTGAGCTGTTGACGTAACCAGGTAGACAGCGCGGGGCTGGTGCCACCGGTCGAGGCCGTGACCATGACATCGCCGCGACGAATGACGGCAGGGAGCGTGAAGGTGCAACGCTCGGGATCATCGGCGGAATTCACCCAGATGCCGAGTTGCTCGGCCTCATCGAAGATCTGTTGGTCGACAACGGGATCGGCGGTGGCGGTGACCACGAGTCGGAACCCTTCGAGATCACCGGACTGGAAACGACGCTCGATGATGGTGACCGGCCGGGAGCGAAGCTCGTCGGTGATCTCCGGCGCGATCACGGTGAGTTCCGCGCCGCAGGCCAGCAATTGCGCAGCCTTGCGAGTGGCGATCGGACCGCCTCCGATGAGCAGGCATCGACGACCATCGAGGTTCAGATTGATCGGAAACTGCATGGTTGGCCTTTGCGTCGCGGTCGGAGCCGGTCAGCATAAGGGGTAAAACCCGATCGGAAAAGTCAACAATTGCCCTCGGGCCCGTTTGACGGCCCCGTTAGACGGCAGATTCGACGATCCGAAGGACCTCGGCGGCCAATTCCGGGCGGCAAATCACCAGATCCGGCAGATACGGGTCGGAATTGTTGTAGCGCAATGGCGAGCCATCGAGGCGTGACACATGCAAGCCGGCGGCAATGGCTACCGCGGCCGGGGCGCAGTTATCCCATTCGTACTGGCCGCCGCCATGCACGTACACGTCAACCTCGCCTCGGACAACGGCCATGGCCTTCGCGCCCGCAGATCCCATGGGGACCAGTTCGCCGCTGAGCTGTTCGGCCACTGCCACCGCAACTGCCGGCGGACGGGTGCGGCTGACAACGACCTGTATCGGACGCCCGGCCCGACGTTCGGGCACCGTTGACGGATTCGCGGTGGAGAGCACCATGTTCAGCCCGGGCAGCGCCACGGCACCCACGGCCGGTTCGCCATTGATGGACAGGGCAACATGCACCGCCCAGTCGTCGCGGAGTTCGCTGTATTCACGAGTGCCGTCGAGCGGATCGACGATCCAGGCCCGGGAGAATGCGAGACGGGCCTGATCGTCCTTGCCTTCCTCGGACAACACCGCATCCTCGGGTCGCAGGGAGGCGAGTTGCTCCATGAGCCAGTTATGGGATCGCAGATCTCCAGCATCCTTGATGGTGCGTTCATCTGCGCCTGAGGCCACCAGTTCGGCCCGAACCTCGAGCAGTAATGCGCCGGCCCGTTGGGCGAGGTCGAGGGCCAATTCGTGATCGCTCATGGCAGACTCATTGACCCTGCTCCCACCGCCCTCTCGGGCCGGTGCTGAAACCTGACTAGTGTGGTCGGGAATTAGGAAAGCTACGGAACGCTGCATCCCCGGACACTAAGGCATTGATGGACTACGAACTTTCACATCTCGCAACGCTTGAGGCGGAGTCGGTACATATTTTCCGCGAGGTCGCGGCCGAATTCGAGCGCCCCGTGCTGCTCTATTCCGGTGGCAAGGACTCCGTGGTGATGCTCCATCTCGCGCTCAAGGCGTTCGCCCCGTGCTCGCTCCCATTCCCGGTGATGCATGTCGACACCGGCCATAACTTCCCCGAGGTCATTGAGTACCGCGACGCTGCCGTGCAACGCGCTGGTGCACGTCTGGTCATCGCCTCGGTTGAGGAATCCATCAGCAAGGGCCGTGTTGTTGAGGAGACAGGCCCGCGTGCCAGTCGCAACCGTCTGCAGACCACCACGCTGCTTGACGCGATTGAAGAGCATCGTTTTGACGCTGCATTCGGTGGCGGTCGCCGCGATGAAGAGAAGGCCCGGGCCAAAGAGCGCGTGTTTTCCTTCCGTGATGAGTTCGGCCAATGGGATCCCAAGAACCAACGTCCCGAGTTGTGGAGCCTCTACAACGGTCGCCATAAGCAAGGCGAGCACATTCGTGCGTTCCCGCTTTCCAACTGGACCGAGCTCGACATCTGGCAGTACATCGCGGCCGAGCGCATCGAGTTACCCACGATCTACTACGCCCATCAGCGCCAGGTCTTCAAGCGTGACGGCATGTGGCTAGCGGTCGGTCCCTTCGTCACCATGATGGAGGGCGAGGAAGCTGTCGAGATGACTGTTCGCTATCGCACGGTGGGCGACGCGTCATGCACGGGAGCAGTTGAGTCCACCGCTGTCACCGTCGAGGAAGTTATCGAAGAGGTGGCGGTTACCCGAGTCACCGAGCGCGGCGCCACTCGGGCTGATGACCGAGCAACCGAAGCCGCGATGGAAGATCGAAAGAAGGAGGGCTACTTCTAATGGCTGAACTTCTTCGTTTCGCTACTGCTGGATCCGTCGACGACGGGAAGTCCACGCTCATCGGACGCCTGCTGTATGACTCAAAGGCCATCTTTGACGATCAACTTGAAGCTGTGGAGGCCACCAGTGCTTCACGCGGCGATGAGTACACCAACCTTGCACTTCTCACCGATGGCCTTCGTGCCGAGCGTGAGCAGGGGATCACTATTGATGTCGCCTATCGCTACTTCGCCACACCGAAGCGCAAGTTCATCATCGCTGATACCCCCGGCCATATTCAGTACACGCGCAACATGGTCACGGGCTGTTCGACTGCGGACCTCGCACTTGTGCTCGTTGATGCCCGCCA
>CANFQA010000077.1 GCA_947449015.1 Microthrixaceae bacterium
ACCACCGGCGTTGACGGCGACGACCTTGAATCGGTTGGGAACACCGTTGGCTACGGTGATGTCGATTGAGGTGGAGTTGGTGGCGAGCATGTAGTGGCCTGATTGCCAGTGCACGCGGTATCCGGTGGCGGTGGGGCCGCTGGTTGGAGCGGACCATTCGAGATGGACTTGTCCGTCGCCGGGTGTGGCTACGAGGTTGGTGATGGGTTCAGGTGGTGATGGTCGGGCACCGAGAACTGCGAAGCTCACCGCGTCGAACAGCAATGTTCCGTTGCTGCCTTGGAACGAAAGGTTGGCGCCTTCTGCGCCGGTTGGTGCGGTGACGGTGATTTCTTGTTTGGCCAATCCGGGGCTGGATTGGGAGATCGTTGCTGTCTCTGTGCTCAAGGACACACCGGTGGCCGCGGTGAATTCGATTGTCCAGATGACGGTTCCGTTGATCCAGAAGCTGAGCAGGTGGGCAGCACCGCCGAGTACGCCGACCACTTTTTGTGTGGCGGTGGTGCCGTCGCTGATCTCAAGCAGGTTCTGCCCGGCGTTGAGCTGAGGAGTGAGTGACTTGTCGGCGTATGCGGCGACCGTTGCGCTCGCTCCGCCGAGGCGAAGCACCAGATCCACGGTGCTTTCTTTTTGAATGTTGTAATGCGACAGTGTGCGGCCATCTTCGAGTTGCTTGCCAGCAAAGATGAGGCGCTGCTGATCAGGAGGGATTCCCTCCTTGTCCTGGACCTTCTGCTTCACGTTTTCGATGGTGTCGCTGGGCTCAACATCGAGCGTGATGGTCGCACCGGTGAGGGTCTTGACGAAAATTTGCATCAGAGACACTCCCGTTCAAAGCGTGAATAGTCGTGAGTGCATCGGAAATGCTGATTTTGCTCACGAAACTGCGACAGACCGTACATGGTGAGGCTCATTCATCCGGGGTCACGGGTTCGTATTGGGTGCAGGCGAGCGGGTGCCATACGATGAGCAATTCGGCGACCGTCGCCACGAAGGGGGAGTTGTGTCCAACCAGATCCCGTTGGTCGAGTACCTGGTGCTCGGAGATGAACCACATCTCGTCGCCAATGAATGCACCTCCTGTGGTGCCCGTTTCTTCGACCGCCGCAATGCCTGTGCGTCCTGCTTCGGCACCGCGTTCGCCAAGGTCGACATCCCTGCCGAAGGTGAAGTGCGTGCGTTCACCATCGTCACGCCTTGGATGCCCGGCACCGAGCCCTATGTCCCCGCCGTTGTCGACTGCGGTGGCACCAGTGTGCGCGGCAATGTCGTCAACACCACCCCCGATGCCGAGCACGTCACGCTCGGTATGAAGGTCCGTCTCACCACCGTCCAGCTCGGCGCAGACAGCGCCGGAACCGAAGCCATCGGCTACGGCTTCGAACCAATCAACTGAGGAGACCTCTCATGGCAAACGATGACCTCTGGATCCTCGGGATCAACATGACCAAGTTCGGCAAGCATCCTGACAAAGATGTCGTCGACCTCGCTTCAGAAGCGGCAATGGCTGCACTCGCCGATGCTGGCGTCACCATGGCTGATATGGGCGTGCTCGCCGCTGGCAACCTCATGGGTGCTGCCGCTGGTGTTGGACAGCAGTTGCAAAAGCAGATCGGCCAGACCGGGATTCCGGTGTTCAACGTGGCCAACGCATGTGCCACCGGCGCTACCGCCATCCGCACCGTCATCATGGCCATCAAGGCTGGCGAATGCGAGATGGGTCTCGCTGTTGGTGTTGAGAAGCTTTCCGGTGCCGGCATGCTCGGCGCTGGCATGGGCGTCGCCGCGTCCGACACCTGGACCCCCACCGGGCGCTTCGGTGCGGTCTCCACCCTCGAAGGCAAGACCGGTACCGACATGATGCCCGGCGTCTTCGCGCAGGTCGGCATGGAGTACGGCCACAAGTACGGCGGCACCAGCTTCGAGCTGTTCGCTCGAATCTCCGAGAAGAACCACCGCAACTCCACGCTCAATCCGCTCGCGGCGATCCAGAAGGATATGTCGCTCGAGCAGATCATGAATGAGCCGATGATTGCCTATCCGAACACCCGTGCCATGTGCTCGGCCAACAGTGATGGCGCCGCTGCTGCGGTCATCGTGTCGGGCGAGAAGCTGCGCACGCTGTCATCGCAACAGCAGAAGCGGGCCGTCAAGATTTCGGCCTCAGTGCTCACCTCTGATCCCTATGAAGAGGGCTGTCAGATCCTCCCAAACGTCAACACGCTCACGCGTCTCGCGGCCAAGCAGGCCTATGAGCTCGCAGGCATTGGCCCGGAGGATCTCGACCTCGTCGAACTGCACGACTGCTTCGCTACTGCGGAACTCGTGCATTACGACAATCTCATGCTGTGCCCCGAGGGCGGAGCGGTTGATTTCTTCAACTCTGGAGCCACCTGGCGTGACGGCAGTACGCCGGTCAACGTCTCCGGCGGCCTCGAGTCCAAGGGTCATCCCATCGCCGCCACTGGCATCGCCAACATCTGGGAGATCTGCCATCACCTGCGCGGTGAGGCTGGGCCTCGTCAGATCGAAGGCGCCAAGGTCGGTCTGGCCCATGTCATCGGTCTTGGTTCGGCTTGCGGCGTTCACATCCTGGAGAAGTCAGGTCTCTGATCTCATCGGTGATCGGTCGGGGATCACTGATCCCCGACCGAGAAGTGATGTCCCCCCGAACGGAGTCACCGTTGAGCACACGGCTGCCGGCGAAAGCACGACGACAACAGTTGTTGGACACCTCGTTAGTCACGTTTGCGCGTCTCGGGTACCACGACTCATCAATGAACGACATCGCCGATTCGGCTGGGGTCACCAAGCCGGTGCTCTATCAGCACTTCGAGTCCAAACGAGAGCTCTTTCTCGAGTTGCTCGTTGAACTAGGAGGCGACCTGCGCGCCACCATTCGGACAGCAGTCGAGAGCGCATCATCGCCGCGCCAGCAGGTCCAGTTCGGCACCGCTGCGTACATGCACTGGGTTGATGAGAACCGCGACGGGTTCGTCGTGCTCTTCGATACCGAGGTGCGCCGCGATCCGGAGTTCAGCGAGGTCGCCCGACGAGTGCATCGCGAGTTGGTCGACAGCCTTGCCGATCTCATCGTGGTTCCCGGTCTCGACCGCGAACGCCAACGCTTGCTCGCCTATGGCCTTGTTGGCCTCAACGAAAAGACCTGCATCCGTTGGCTGGAGAAGGAGATCGACCTCGACGTCGATGAACTTGCTGCGCAGGTGGCGGCTTTGGCCTGGTCGGGCCTTCGCGGTCTCGATCCAACCTGAGTCGCGCTCTTTGCCGGTGACGGCGAGGTTCAGACGCCGTTCTCGCGGTCTTCGCGCTCGGCGGCTTTTACTGCGTAGCCAGCCACGATGGCTGGAGCCAGCAGCACGGACCCAGCGATGAGCATGGTCACGATGAGCGACACCACTCCATCGGTGAACCCGGCAAAGAAGCCGATGAAGAACGCCACAACGGCAACAGCGAACATGGCATAGCCAATGCGCTGGGCCGTGCTCGAAAGCCGCTGGATCTTGGCGCGCCGCACGCGCACAGGATCGGTGGCGGGAAGATTGGGGGAGTCGGTCACGGTGTCCAGCCTGCCTCATCGAGAAGGGATTCCAGCGCGGCGGTGACCATGGCAGGAGAGAGATGGTCACGGGCCACGGTTCGGTTGTGTTCCAACAGGGCTGGATCCGGTGCTGCCAGCCACTGCCGCAGACCTGTCGGATCGCTCGGGTCGAACCATTGGAAACCGAGCGCCCGCAGTTCGGAGGCCACCGGATAGTCGCCGACCGCAGCTGGCCGCAGGGTGAGGGCGGCCTCCACTGGGGGGTTGCCGAATCCTTCCCAAAGCGACGGAAACGCCACCACATCGCCCGCCGCATAGAGATTGCCAAGTGACGAGGCTGGTTCGTGGCGGATCCGTACTCCCGAGTTCGCGGCTTGGTCGAGGAGTTGCTGAAGGGTCTTCGCGTAGCCTTCCTCGGCGGGCCCCGTGAGCCAATAGGTGGCGTCGAGGGCGCGAGCGAGTTCGAGTGCGATGGGAACACCTTTGCGTTCGATGGCGCGAACCGGATGCACGAGGACCAGTTCTTCGGCGGCGAATCCTAGTCGTGACCGCTCGGCCCCGCGATCGCCATGGAGCGACGCTTCATCGAAACCGTTCCGGATGGTGACAGCGTTGATCCCGCGACTGCGCAACTGCTCTCG
>CANFQA010000078.1 GCA_947449015.1 Microthrixaceae bacterium
AAGAAGACCGCTGCAAAGCGCACGGCCAAGAAGGCACCCGCCAAGAAGACCGCTGCAAAGCGCACGGCCAAGAAGGCACCCGCCAAGAAGACCGCTGCAAAGCGCACGGCCAAGAAGGCACCCGCACGTCGCGTAGCCAAGAAGGCAACGCGTCGTCGTTGAGCCATCTGGCTCGAGTAGTTGAAGATGCCCCGCTTCGGCGGGGCATCTTCGCGTTCCGGCCCCGTTCGGGTGCTCGG
Source organism: Microthrixaceae bacterium (assembly GCA_947449015.1). Taxonomy (GTDB): domain Bacteria; phylum Actinomycetota; class Acidimicrobiia; order Acidimicrobiales; family Acidimicrobilacustridaceae; genus Acidimicrobilacustris. The sequence continues at coordinate 240 of CANFQA010000078.1, forward strand.
TCCGCAGCCCCTCCCATGCATCAGTACCCTTGAGCACCATGAGCGCTCAGTACATCTTCACCATGCACAAGGTCGATCGGTTCTACCCACCAGACCGTGAGGTGCTCAAGAACATCAGCCTGTCGTTTTATCCAGGCGCCAAGATCGGCGTCATTGGTTCGAACGGCTCCGGCAAGTCGTCATTGCTGCGCATCATGGCTGGCCTCGACGACGGCTACACCGGAGAGGCCCGACTCTCACCCGGATTCACCGTTGGCCTTCTCGAGCAGGAACCACAACTCGACAATGCCAAAGACGTCATGGGCAATGTCATGGACGGCCTCGGCGAGACCGCCACCTTGCTCGAGCGCTACGACGCTGTCCTTGCCAAGTGGGCCGATCCCGAAGCTGACTACGAGAAACTCGGCGAGGAGCAGGCCGATCTCGAAGCCAAGATCGAAGCCAGCGGCGCCTGGGATCTCAAGCGAACCATTGAGATCGCCATGGACGCACTGCGCCTGCCCGCGGGCGACGCCGAGGTCACCAATCTTTCCGGTGGTGAACGGCGCCGAGTCGCGCTGTGCCGACTGTTGCTAAGCAAGCCCGATCTCCTCCTGCTCGACGAACCCACCAACCATCTCGACGCCGAATCGGTGGCCTGGCTCGAACGGTTCCTGCGTGACTATCCGGGCACCGTTGTCGCCATCACCCACGATCGCTACTTCCTCGACAACGTGGCCCGCTGGATTCTCGAGCTCGATCACGGCAAGGGGTTCCCGTTCGAAGGCAACTACACCAGTTGGCTCGAACAGAAGCAGGAACGCCTCCGCATGGAGGAGAAGCAGGAATCGGCTCGTGCTCGCACGCTCGCCCACGAGCTCGACTGGGTGCGTATGGCACCGAAGGCTCGCCAGGCCAAGGGCAAGGCTCGTCTCTCCGCGTACGAACAGTTGCTTGCCGAATCCCAATCGGCGCAAAGTCGTGGTGACGGCCTTGAGATCTACATCCCATCAGGCGATCGCCTTGGCGATGTTGTGATCGAAGCCGAGGGGATCTCGAAAGGTTTCGGAGATCGACTCCTTGTCGAGGATCTTTCCTTCACGCTCCCCCGTGCCGGCATCGTCGGCGTGATCGGTCCCAATGGTGCCGGTAAGACCACCCTGTTCCGCATGATCACTGGACAGGAGGATCCCGATGCCGGAACCATGCGCGTCGGACCCACCGTGAATCTTGCCTACGTCGATCAAAGCCGTGATGCCCTTGACCCTGAAAGCACCGTCTACGAGGAGATCACGAGCGGTAACGACATCATCAAACTCGGTAGCCGAGAGATGAACGGTCGGGCCTATGTCGCCTCATTCAACTTCAAGGGATCAGACCAGCAGAAGAAGGTCGGCGTGCTCTCCGGCGGTGAGCGCAACCGTGTGCATCTCGCAAAGGTTCTCGCCCGTGGCGGCAATGTGCTGCTGCTCGACGAACCCACCAACGATCTCGATGTTGACACTCTGCGCGCGCTTGAGGATGGTCTCGATGCATTCGCCGGTTGCGCCGTGGTCATCAGCCACGATCGGTGGTTCCTTGATCGTGTGGCCACCCATGTGCTGGCATTCGAGGGCGATTCGCAGGTGCGTTGGTTCGAGGGCAACTTCAGCGAGTACGAGGCGTTCCGCAAGAAGGAACTGGGAGCAGATGCCGATCAGCCCCATCGCATCAAGTACAAGCCGCTGGCACGATGACCGCCCAGCTGCCTCTCCCCCAGGACCGAGCGCGCATTAGCCCGCGATTCGTTCGTCGGATCGTGCTGGCAGTGTTCGTGGGCGGCATCATCGGGATGATCGTCAGCTCCATTCTCGACAGCACCGGCGGGGCAATCACCTTCGGACTCGTCACTGCTGTCGCCGCCATCAGCCTGGTGCTGGTCACATCGGTCTCACCGCCCGGAGCACTCGCCCCGACAGGAGGCGACACGTCACTCGCCGATGAGCGCGTGGCTGCCGATCTCGAGCAGCGGGTGCAAACGCTCGTCGATGCCGGCGCGAATGAGGAACAGGTTCGTTTGCTGGTGGGCCGCGCTATCGAACTCGGCCGCGGCGGCGCCTAATCAGCGCGTTCCACCTGCTTCCCGGCCTTGAAACTGACCTTGACCTTGACCTCGACCTCGTTAGGTCGGTTCAGTTCAGCGATTCGAGCAGTTCGATGACTCGCAGTGCCATCGCCGTGGCATCGCCATCAGCAGGAACCAGTCGCAACTCGGGTTGGACCGGCGGCTCATAGGGCGCATCGATGCCGGTCATTCCAGTGAGCGAACCGGCGCGAGCCTGCGCATACAACCCTTTCGGGTCTCGCTGTTCACAGATCTCGAGTGGGGTGTCGATGAAGATCTCAGCGAAGGGAACCCCGGCGATGGCGTGCACCTTGCGAGCGGAATCGCGACCATCTCGGAATGGTGAAATGAGCGGCACAAGCGCCACAACACCGGCGTCGGCGAAAAGACGAGCGACCTCGCCTACGCGGCGAACGTTTTCGGTGCGATCCTCATCAGAGAAACCCAGATCACCGTTGAGGCCGTAACGAAGGTTGTCGCCATCGAGCAGATAGGCGCTGCGTCCGTTGGCCACAACAAGACGCTCGACCTCGACGGCAACCGAGGACTTGCCCGATCCAGACAATCCCGTGAACCATAACGTCGCGCCTGAGCGATTCGAGGTGGACCAGCGGTCTTCGCGGGAAACATGGCCGGGATGCCAGACGGCTCCCGGGGTTTGGGTCTGCTTCTCGCTCACGAAGAACTCGGAGGCTCAGGCCTGGGTGGGGCCGATGATCATGCCCGCACCGACGGTGGCATTGGTGGCCTCGTCGATGAGGATGAACGAACCGGTCTCCCGGTTTCGGCGATAGTCGTCAAAGAACAACGGCGCAGTGGTGCGCAGTGACACGCGACCAATCTCATTGAGAGCGAGGGCGTTGATTTCGTTCTCTCGGTGCAATGTGTTGACGTCGAGTCGATAGTGAAGGTTCTTCACCAGCGCACGGGCCGAACGAGTGGTGTGCTTGATGGCCAACTTCGAACCATTGGTAAGCGATGATGCCTCACCCATCCAGCAGACCATGGCATCGATGTCTTGGCCGACATAAGGCTGATTGGTAGGCCGGCAAATCATGTCTCCCCGAGAGATATCGATCTCACTGGAGAGGCGCATGCTCACTGACATGGGCGGGAAAGCCTCATCCACTGGGCCATCCGCGGTCTCGATGCTGGCGATGGTTGAGGTGAAACCCGAAGGCAGCACGACGACATCGTCGCCTGGCTTGAGCACACCGCCGACCACGGTGCCGGCATAGCCGCGGTAGTCATGATGCGCGTTCTGCATTGGCCGCAACACATACTGAACCGGAAAGCGAGCATCGATCAGGTTTCGATCCGACGCGATGAAGACGTTTTCGAGATGATGCAACAGCGAGGTTCCCTCGTACCAGGGCATGTTTTCGCTGCGATGCACAACATTGTCGCCATTGAGTGCCGAGATCGGCACGAAGGTGAGGTCGGTGACATCAAGTTTGCTGGCGAACGAACGAAACTCGTCGCAGATGGAGTCGAAGACCTTCTGGTCATAATCGACGAGATCCATCTTGTTCACACAAAGCACAAGATGCGGCACTCGCAGAAGCGACGCAAGGAACGCATGACGGCGCGACTGCTCGACGAGACCATGGCGGGCATCAACGAGCACAAGTGCGAGGTCCGCAGTCGAACAGCCCGTGACCATGTTGCGCGTGTACTGAATATGGCCGGGGGTATCAGCGATGATGAACTTGCGCTTCGGTGTGGCGAAGTAGCGATAG
>CANFQA010000079.1 GCA_947449015.1 Microthrixaceae bacterium
CAGGTCTCGAAGGCCACCTTCGACAACAGCAACGGCAAAATCTCCGGAACGCTCCAGGACGGCACCACCTTCACGACCACTGGTCCGATCCAGCTTTCCGATTCCGATCAGAAACTCTTCATTGACAAGGGCGTCAAGTACGACACACCCAGTCAGAGCATCTGGGGCACGTTGATCCCCCTGCTTCTGCCTGTGCTCCTGCTCATCGGGTTCTTCATGTGGATGCAGAAGCGGGCCTCTGGCGGCATGGGCAACATCATGTCCATCGGTCGCAGCCGGGCAAAGACCTACGACGCCGAGCGTCCGGCCACAACCTTCGAGGATGTCGCCGGGTACGAAGGGGTCAAAACCGACATCACCGAGGTCATCGACTTTCTCAAACACCCTGAGAAGTTTGGAGAGATCGGCGCGCGTATTCCCAAAGGAGTGCTCCTTGTCGGACCGCCAGGAACTGGCAAAACCCTTATTGCCCGTGCCGTGGCTGGCGAGGCCGGCGTGCCGTTCCTTTCAGTCACAGGTTCGGACTTCATGGAGATGTTCGTGGGCGTTGGCGCCAGTCGCGTCCGTGACCTTTTCCAGAACGCGCGCAAACTCGGTCGCGCCATCATCTTCATTGACGAGATCGACTCCATCGGCCGCAAACGCGGTGCCGGACTTGGCGGCGGACATGACGAGCGTGAGCAGACGCTCAACCAGATGCTCTCGGAAATGGATGGCTTCGAGGTAACAACTGGCATCGTCATGATCGCTGCCACTAACCGTCCTGACATCCTCGACCCGGCCCTTCTTCGTCCGGGACGATTTGATCGCCAGGTCGTCGTTCCGTTGCCAGAGTTAGAGGACCGCCGTCAGATCCTCGAGGTGCACGTCAAGCACAAGCGCATTGCTCCCGATGTTGATCTCGACCTTGTCGCCCGGGGAACACCGGGCATGAGCGGCGCCGATCTGTCCAACCTGGTCAACGAAGCCGCTCTGTTCGCAGTTCGAGGCGGAGAGTCAGAGATCCACCGACGCCATTTTGAAGAAGCTCGAGACCGCATTCTCATGGGTCAGCGACGCGAATCGATGGCGCTCTCCGATGTCGAAAAGGAAGCCATCGCCTACCACGAGGCCGGGCATGCCGTCTGCGCCGCTGTTCTCCCCACGGCCGATCCGCTGCACAAAGTCACGATCATCCCTTCAGGCATGGCCCTCGGCGTCACGATGCAGTTACCGATCGAGGAACGCCATATCTACCGTCAGAACTACATCGAGGACTCCCTCGTCGTGCGTATGGGCGGTCGCATCGCCGAATCACTCGTGTTTGACGTGGTTTCCACCGGAGCCAATAACGACCTCGTCGGAGCCACTGAGTTGGCACGAAAGATGGTCCGCGAATGGGGAATGAGCGACCGTGTCGGCCCTATGGCTTGGGGCCAGCAGGGTCAGGTCTTCCTTGGCGAGGATCTCATGCACACCCGTGATTACTCCGATGACACCGCTCGCGTCATCGACGAGGAAGTCGAGCGCATCCTGCGTCAAGCACAAGACCGGTGCCGAGATCTGCTCTTGGCGAATCGCAACGGCCTCGATCTCGTCGCTCGTGCCCTTCTCGAACATGAAACCATCGATGGCGGAGAGGTCACCCGCCTCCTCGAACTCGCCATACCGGGGTCAACTGCTTCCAATCCGAACAGCGCACATGCCACGAGTTCGATGGATCTCACGAGTTCGGCCGATCTTGCTGATGCCGGCGAGATCGCGTCGGTGTCGCGAGTGGATCACACCGAACTCTGAAACTGACTCTCCGGCGGTTGCACAGCCTGCGACTCAGGTGCCGTGCTCGTGACAGCCTTCCGGGGTTGAGCCCGGTTCGCGGGCCTCGGCCATGGCTGCCCAAAGATCAGTTGCGGTGACCGGCCCTAGGAAATGTCTCACCACCACGCCCTCGCCATCGACGATCAGCACGAGCGGAACCGCGTCGATCCCGTAACGACGATGCAGTTCCGCGTCGGCCACGACCTCAAGCTCTTGCACAGCGACCACATCGCTGATCAAGGCGCTCGCCTTCATCGCCACATCGGAACACGCCGTGCAGGTCGATGAAGTGAACACTGCGACTAGCCACGGGGTTGACGGTTCGTTGAAATCGGCGCGGTCAAGTTGTGCCGGGATGTTCCAGACCTTGGCAGTCGGGGGCGCCGGTCGACGCCGCTGGAGCACGACAGCGACAATCACCGCGGCCAGAACCAGAACGAGCGCGACCACCAGACGCTCCATACTCAGCCCGCTGTCGTAGTGGTCGACGAACTTCCCGTGTCGTCCAGTGCATCGGCTGCGACCAGTGATACCTGGGGATCGACGATGGCACCGAATCGCTCGATGGTTCCGCTGATGGGATAGGCCACCGGCGTCAGCATCTCGACCGGTGCTTTCGTTTGAAGCAGTTGGCCCACGACCACCGGGCGATCAGAGCTGATCTCGAGTGAGGCCTCAGTTCGGTTACCGAGAGCCGCCGAGAGGTCAACAGTCATTCGCTCTCCGGGAGCGACGACCACAGTGATCGCTCCGGAGAGGTCCTTCGCTCCCCCGGCGCCATGCACGGTGACCGTGACCGATGCATCGCCAACAGCCAGCGGGTTCGCAATAGCGAGGACCGATGATGATGCCCACGCCGGAGCGCCCAACGTCGCCAACCAGCGCGTGGCACCGACCGGAAGTCCCATTGTGTAGGTGAACCCACCGGAATCAGCTGCGCGCTTGGCCCCAATGACCCGCTCAGCGACCACGGGTGACCCTTCAACTGTTCGAGCGATAATCCAACGGATGGCGTCTTTCGGAATACGTCCATCACTCATGAGATCGACCGTTGCCGATCTCCCAGCTGGCACCGAAAGGCGATAGGGCTCGACGCTGCCGACCTGATCGGCGTGATCAATCTGCACCTGCACCTCGACCGAGGCATCGGTCTCACCCAGATTGAGCACCGAGACGATTTCGTGAGCTTCTGAGCCAGGCGGGGTGGCGGCGGGGAACGTCCAGACCTTGCTCACCGTTGTGGCTCCAAGTGTCACCGCGAGGCCCTCTTGACCGCCCTCTCGACCATCAGCGCTCTGGAGCTGCTGCACGATCACGCGGCCGGTTCGCGAATGCACTGACGTCGCGACGTGCTCACGCAAGGTAACGACCGCTCCAACGTCAACCACAGTCACTCGCCCACCACGAAGCACGAGCCCTTGGAACTGTTGCGGAGTCCGCGCACCGTCCTCGGTGTCAAAGTTGATGTCGACCGTTGCATCGCCGGGGAACGGATTAAACAGCGCCAGCAGATTGCGTGAACCATTGCGCGTTGTGCCTGACGGGAAGTACCAGTCGGGGGCTGGCGCCGATGAACACGCCCCCACAGCGCGGCCGGCTGGGCCCTGAAACACCTGACTAACGGCGACCTCGCCGCCGGAGAGCTCGACTAACGCAGACGACCAAAGCGCCTTCACGACATCGCTCATACGAATCGTCTGACGAGCATGCGCACCGACTCGAATCGGCTGCGCCAACGTGTCGCCCTTGTCGGTATAGGCAGTGAGCCGTCCGGTCACTTCCTGATCTGAAGTGTTAGCAATCGAAACAGTCTGCTCAGCGAAACCAGTTGTGTCACCGGTGGCAGAGCCTGCAGCGCAGTACCAGGTGGAGCCAACCGAGGAGGCCGGTCGCACAGTCGGCATCTCAGCATCGAGACGTTGGTCAGTCGTCACGGAGTCAGTACCGATGTGTTCGACCACAACGCCGGCGATCAACAGACCAACAATGAACATGATGATCGGTAGCCGAAAGACGCGCATTACTTCTCTCCCTCAATGAGGGCCGCGATGATTGCGTCATGTCTGGCCGTTGTTGCTGTGCTCTCCGCAGTTGACGCGGACTGCGAGCCAACTGCCGACGAGCTGCCAGATGAAGCCGCATCGCCGGTTCCATCGCCATTTCCATCGCCTAGGCCATCGCGTCCCTCGGTGACAAGAATCGCTGACTCATCAACCCGCACTCGAACGCGCAGGAGATAGTAAATCGCCAATCCCCAC
>CANFQA010000080.1 GCA_947449015.1 Microthrixaceae bacterium
CTGGGCTGAGCCCATCAACACCTCGCCTAGAGTCGCAAAGTGCATCGCTGCCGATTTCGGAGTCGATGTCATGTCGTCCACACAGCGTGTTTGAGAGGGAATCATGGGTCGTTTCGATGAGAAGGTCGTGATCATCACCGGTGCAGCCCGGGGCCAAGGTGAGGCCGAGGCCCGCCTGTTCGCCTCTGAGGGCGCCAAAGTGATCATCGGTGATGTGCTCGACGCCGAGGGTGAAGCTGTAGCGGGCGATATCGGCACCGCCGCCCGCTATGTGCATATCGACGTGAGTAGCGAGTCCGATTGGGCCGCGCTCATCGCCAGCGCAATCGAGTTCGGTGGCCGCATCGATGTGCTCGTGAACAACGCCGCGGTCATCCGTCCATCAGCCATCGAAGACACCACACTCGAGCAGTACATGGCGGTCATCAACATCAACCAGGTCGGTTGCTTTTTGGGCATGAAATCGGTGATGCCCGCCATGCGCGAGGCCGGCGGCGGTTCGATCGTGAACATCTCCTCCATCGACGGAATGTCCTCGAAGAACGGTCTCATCTCCTATACCGCATCCAAGTTCGCCACCCGCGGTATGACCAAGACCGCAGCGATGGAATGGGGCCGCTACGGCATCCGTGTGAATTCGGTGCATCCCGGTGGCGTCAACACCGTGATGGGTAATCCCATCAACCATCCGGCACTTGAGACCGTGCCGTACGCCAATCAGGCAATCGCTCGCATCGGCTATCCGAACGAGATCGCCAACGCCGTTGCCTTCCTTGCCAGCGACGATGCCTCCTACATCACCGGCACCGAACTGGTTGTCGACGGTGGATGGCTCACCGGTCGCATCGAACCCGGTCTGCCCGGTGCAAGCGATCCCGATCCAACCTCGGCGTACAACGCATGAGTTCTCCATTCGACTTCACGGAGATGCCCGGTTGGGTTGTTGACGAACCCGAGGCTCATGCCGATCTGGCTGATGCCACTCGTGGACTCATCGCCGGCATTCGTCGCGCCAATGCCCCCGAGAACATTCTCAAGCGCGCCGCGGCACTCGCGGCCGAAGCCGCCGATCTGCTCATTCCCTATCGCGAGAACGGCATGCCGATGCAGGGCATGCGCAGCCGCGACAACGACGGCCCCCAGGGACTCTCGGGAACCAAGCCCAGTGAGTTCTTCCCCTACTCCCCTGTGGTCGGCCCGCTCAATGCCATTTCGCCGCTGGCCAAGTTCGACTTCGATGGCGAACGCATTCACGGCACTGCCAATCTCGGCGCCACCTACAACGGTCCGCCAGGAATGGTGCATGGCGGCATCATCGCGTTGGTGTTCGACGAGCTGCTCGGCGCCACCAATGTGTGTCACGGACTCGGCGGGTTCACTGGCACCTTATCGATTCGCTACGAGAAGCCCACGTTCATCGATACCGAATTGGTCCTCGAAGGCTGGATCGATCGGGTCGAAGGCCGCAAAGTATTCACCCAAGGCACCATCAGCATCGACGGCGTGGTCACCGCTCGTGCCGAGGGGATCTTCATTCAGGCCGCAACCATGCAGCGTTCAACTGAAGCCTGAACCGCGGGGCCTGAACTGCCGGGGCACAATTTCCAAACCGGCGAGGCGTAGAGATCCTACGATTGAACGATGTCCCTGATCTCATCCACTCGAACCGTTGCACTACTTCTCGTCGGTCTCCTCATTGCGGCGGTCGCCGGAGTCGGGATCGACTCACCCGCAGACGCAGCCATTACACAGTCGCCGAACTGCGGCACCACCATTGGGTTGCGCAACGGCGACTTTGAAACGCCACGAGTGGCGGCAAACAATTACACCCTCGTGAACACAGCAACCGCCGGTGTTGAATGGCGCAATACCGCGGAGAACATCGTTGAACTCTGGGGCTCACCGTTCCAGGGAGTGAACGCGTACAGCGGCTCGCAGTTCGCTGAGCTGAATGCACTTGTGCCGGGAACGCTGTATCAGGACCTCACCACAGTTCCTGGCTCCACCATGGTCTGGCGTATCGCCCACAAGGCCACGATCCGCAATGGCGAATCCATGTGGGTGCGCGTCGGCGCGCCCGGCGCTGCCCCCGGCTACACCAGTCCGAAACTGACAGCCAACCTTGTTGGTACCGATCGCAATGGCTGGACCGTGCACAGCGGCACCTACACCGTGCCTGCCGGTCAGACCACGACGCGATTCGCCTTCGAGTCCGATGGAAGCACCACCGCGAATCCCAGTAGCGGCAACCTGCTTGATGCCATCGAGTTCGCGTTCACTGCTGGTGCCTGTTCTGACACTGTGGCCACCAACGCTGGCGTTCCCATCACCATCGACGTGCTCGCCAACGATGTTGGCGCTGGACTCTCGGTGGCGTCGATTGATGCGAACTCCGGTGGTACCGCGACCATCGTGGGAAACCGGGTGCAGTTCGCGCCGACCGCGGGATTCTCGGGAGCAGCCTCGTTCACCTACACAGTGCGCGACGCCATTGGAACCACCTCAAGTGCCAGCTCCACCGTGAACGTGCTGCCGGTCGGAGTGGCCGACAGCGCTGACACCACCGAAGCCTTACCGGTGTCGATCACGGTACTGAGCAACGATCTCGGCTCGGCCAAGACCATCACAAGCACCACCACTGCTGCTCATGGGTCGACGTCGATTACCAACGGCGGATCAGTGATTCGCTATACGCCCGTGGCCGGTTTTACCGGTACCGATACCTTCACCTACCGGGCCAGTGCCAACGGCGGAACCTATGAAGCCACCGTCACTGTCACAGTCACCGCCTCGGCCGATCTCCTCATCGGATTGACGGCAGTTTCGCCGGTCTCTCCGTTGGCCGGAACTGATGTTTCAGTTGCGGTCGTCGTCGGCAACGACGGACCCTCCACCTCGAGCGGCACCGCCACCATCTCGCTTCCGGTTGGACTTTCATTTGTCTCAGGTTCCGGGTGCTCAGCCGCGGCACGAGTGGTGACCTGCCCCGTCACCGATCTGGCCAGCGGTGGCACTGCCATCTTCCGGTTGCTACTGAAGACGACCATCGACGGAACACTCACCGTGAACGCGCAAGTCACTGGACCGATCGCTGATCCCGATGTGCTCAACAACGTCACGAGCAGAGCCATCGTTGTGCGACCCGCTGCTGATCTTTCGGTGGCCGGATCAGTGTCGCCAGTGCCGCTCGTGCCCGGCACCAGCGGAACCTGGACGTTCATCACCACCAACAACGGACCTTCGACTGCGGCCGGGGCACAGGTGGTCATCACAATCGACCCGTCAAAGCTTGATGCACCCCGTGCCGCGTCAACGGGTTGCGTGGAATCGCCCGCGGGCACATTCACCTGCGCGCTCGGTTCCATCGGGTCTGGCGATTCGGTCACCACCACCATTTCCGGTGTCGTCAATGCCGGGGTGTCGGCAACCTTGTCTGCCACCGGCGTGGTGTCGACCACAACGACTGATCCGAACGTTGGCAACAACACCGACATCGTGAGCGATGCCACCAGCCCCACTGCTGATCTCTCAGTGATGGCCACTGCGGTGGCCGACACTGTCGATCCCGGCGGTATCGCCACCTTCGGCTTCTTGGTCACGAACCTCGGCCCATCGGTGGCCCATGGCGTGCTCTTCGAAATCCCCATTCCGGCCAACTATGAAGTCACCGACGTGCCCGATAACTGCACGGTGAACGGCACCGTCAGCATCCAGTGCAACATCGGGTTCCTCGACGTCAGCAGCGGTTCGTTCACCGACAACAGC
>CANFQA010000081.1 GCA_947449015.1 Microthrixaceae bacterium
CGGCGGCGCGGTGCAGATCACTGTCACCGGCGGCATGCAGTTCCTTGATGTCACCATCAGCCCCACTGCGGTCGACCCCGACGACATTGGCATGCTCGAGGATCTCGTGCTCGCAGCACTGAACGATGCATTCGACCAACTCGAGGAGCTGCAGCAATCGGCCATGCCCGCGCTCGACCTCGGCGGTCTTGGCGGTGCCCTCGGTGGTCTTGGCGGCGCGCTTGGTGGTCTCGGCGGCGCAGTCGGGGACGACACCGACCGGTGAGCATGTACGCCGCTCCGGTCCAGGACCTCATTGACGAGTTGGGCCGACTGCCTGGGGTAGGCCCCAAGTCAGCGCAGCGCATCGCGTTCCACCTTCTCAAACTTCCGTCCACCGATGCCCTCCGACTGGCCACCGCCATCGCAGTGGTCAAAGAGCGCGTCAGTTTCTGTCAGACCTGTTTCAACATCTCCGAGGGTTCGGCCTGTGGCATCTGCTCGGACTCCCGACGCGAAAGCGGTGTCATCTGCGTGGTTGAGGAACCGCGCGACATCGTCGCCGTGGAGAAGACCGGCGAGTTCCGCGGCCGCTATCACGTGCTGCAGGGCGCTATCAGCCCGATCGAGGGCATCGGCCCTGACCAGTTGAAGGTGAAGGAACTCCTCGCTCGGCTTGAGCCGGAAGAAATCACCGAGGTCATTCTCTGCACCAACCCCAATATCGAGGGAGAGGCCACGGCGATGTACATCAGTCGCCTCCTCAAACCGCTCGGCCTGAACGTCACGCGCATTGCCAGTGGTCTTCCGGTGGGCGGCGATCTCGAATACGCCGATGAACTCACACTCGGCCGCGCCCTTGAAGGCCGCCGGACCATCGACTGAACGCGAACGGACCCGGGCCGCAGCCCGGGTCCATCAGTTCACACATCACGAATGGTCCGGAGCGAGCTCCGGACTGCAGCGCGGTTCGCTCAGATGGTCTCGAGCAGGATGGCGTCGCCCTGACCGCCACCGCCGCAGAGCGCAGCCGCACCGCGACCGCCGCCCCGACGCTTCAGCTCATGAAGCAGATGCAGAGCGACTCGATTGCCCGACATGCCAATGGGATGACCGAGCGCAATGGCGCCACCGTTGACGTTGGTGATGTCGGCAGTGATGCCGAGCGTGGCCATGGAGGCCACACCGACGGCAGCGAAGGCCTCGTTGAGCTCGAACAGGTCGAGATCGCCAACGCTCATGCCCGCACGGGCAAGAGCCACATTGATGGCATTGGCCGGTTGGTTGAGCAATGACGGATCGGGACCAGCAACCTCGCCGTAGCCGAGGATCCGGCCCAGCGGAGTAACACCGAGACGCTCAGCAGCGGCCTCGGAAGCGACGACAACAGCCGAGCCACCGTCGGAGATCTGCGAGGCGTTTCCGGCGGTGATGTTGCCAGCCTTGTCGAACGCCGGACGCAGCGCGCCCAGCGAATCCATCGTGGTCTCAGCGCGAACGCCCTCGTCCACGGAGAAGATCTTGGGGTCACCCTTGCGCTGCGGAATCTCGACGGCCACGATCTCGTCGGCGAAGAGGCCCTCAGCCTGGGCGCGAGCGGCACGCTCATGCGAGGCGTAGGCGAGTTCATCCTGCGAGTCACGGTCCAGGCCGAGCGTGGCGGCGTACTTCTCGGTGCCGGCACCCATGGCCATCTGGTCGATGGCGCAGAACAGACCGTCGAACATCATGGAGTCGACGATCTTGCCGTCGCCCATACGCAGACCGGCGCGGGCGCCGGGCATGAGATAGGGAGCATTGGTCATGGACTCCATGCCACCGGCCACCACGATGTCGGCGAGGCCGGCCTGGATGTAGAGGTCCGCGAGGTGAATGGCGTTGAGGCCCGAGAGACACACCTTGTTCACCGTGGTCGACGGGGTGGCGAGCGGAATGCCCGCCTTGGTGGAGGCTTGACGTGCAGTCATCTGGCCAGCGCCGCCAAGCAGCACCTGACCCATAAACACGTAGTCAACCTGTTCTGGTGACACACCGGAGCGCACAAGCGCCTCTTTGATAGCGATGGCACCGAGGTCAGTGGCCTCGAAGCTGGCGAGCGCACCCGACAGCTTGCCGATGGGCGTACGTGCGCCTCCCAGGATGACCGAAGCAGCCATGACGTTCCTCCAGAACTCGTTCGACGGTGGGTTCCGACCTGCCCAGTGGCGGTGTCGCTCCCCTGCTCGGACTCGATTGCCCGAGCGAGATGACATTACCCGCGGGTAACCGGAATCACCTCATGGTTGGCTCCGCTTGGCGATCGGGGCCTTCACCACTAGTTTTTCGGCCCATGCAGAACATTCTCGACCTCATCACCGCAGGCGCTCCGAGCGAGGAATTCGCCAATCTCGAGCTGCCCGAGTCCTACCGGGCCGTCGTTGTCCGCAAAGAAGAGCAGGACATGTTCGCCGGCATGGAGTCGGCCGACAAAGACCCCCGCCAGGCGCTCCATCTGCAGGAGATCCCCCTGCCCGAACTCGCCCCGGACGAAGCAGTCATCGCAGTGATGGCCAGCTCCATCAACTTCAACACGGTATGGACCTCAATCTTTGAGCCGCTGTCCACCTTCGGGTTCCTCAGCCGCCTCGGCCGTGAGAGCTACTGGGGCAAGCGTCACGACCAGGACTTCCATGCCGTGGGCTCCGACGCGTCAGGTGTTGTGCTGCGCGTTGGTTCGGCGGTGCGCAAGTGGAAGCCGGGCGACCGTGTTGTCGTGCATTGCAACCATGTCGACGATCAGGACCAATCGAGCCATAACGATTCGATGCTCGGCGACAACCAGCGCATCTGGGGCTTTGAGACCAACTACGGCGGACTGGCCGACCTCTCGATCGTCAAGGCCAACCAGCTCATGCCCAAGCCGGAGCATCTCAGCTGGGAAGAGTCCTCGGTCAACGCACTGTGCAACTCAACCAGCTACCGCATGCTGGTTTCCAAGAACGCCGCTCCCATGAAGCAGGGTGATGCCGTTCTCGTCTGGGGTGCATCGGGTGGTCTCGGTGGATATGCCGTGCAATACATCCTCAACGGTGGCGGCACGCCGGTGGGTGTGGTCTCCAGCCCCGAAAAGGTGGCGCTGCTCAATGACCTTGGCGTTGAGCATGTGATCGACCGCAAGGAAGCGAACTATCGGTTCTGGTCCGATGAACACACCCAAGACGAAAGCGAATGGCGCCGTCTCGGCAAGGACATCCGCTCGATGATCGGCCGCGATGTCGACATCGTGTTCGAGCATCCCGGCCGTCAGACCTTCGGTGCCTCGGTGTTCGTGGCTGCCCGTGGCGGCACCATCACCACCTGCGCGGCCACCAGCGGTTTCATGATCGAGTACGACAACCGTCACCTCTGGATGAAGCTCAAGAGCATCGTCAGCTCGCACTTCGCCAACTACGCCGAAGCCTGGGCCGCCAACGATCTCATCTGTCAGGGCAAGATCCAGCCGATCCTCTCGGCCGTGTACCCGTTGGCCGAAACCGGCGAGGCTGCCTATCAGGTTCACAAGAACCTGCATGAGGGCAAGATCGGCGTGCTGTGTCTCGCTCCCGAAGAGGGTCTTGGCATCACCAACCGCGAACTGCGCGAAAAGGTTGGCGAGGACCGCATCACTGCCTTCCGTCGTCACGGCGCATAGAGCCCCGCCACCATGTCCATCACTGCACGTCGCGCCGGCGA
>CANFQA010000082.1 GCA_947449015.1 Microthrixaceae bacterium
AGCGGTCAGCGCGATCCAGCCGAGGTCAAGATTGTGCTCGAGGCCTGGATGGCCCGACAGATGCCCGAGTGCACCAACGTCGAAATCACCGAGCTCGTGGTGCCGCAAGCCAGCGGGTTCTCCAACGAGACCTTCCTAGTCGATGCCCGCTGGACCGAGGCCGATGGCTCCGCGATCGAGGCTGAGCTGGTGCTGCGATCACAGCCGACGATGAACCTGTTATTCCCCGAGATCGACCTGATTGCCCAGCAGTACCAAGTGATGACACAGCTCGGTGCCCACAGCAACGTGCCGGTGCCGCGCACCCGTTGGGCCGAGCGCGATATCTCGGTTCTGGGCGGTCCCTTCTTCGTCATGGATCGCCTCAACGGCCTCGTGCCTGGTGACACGCCGGTGTACACCTCCGAGGGTTTCGTGGTCGCGATGACCGATGCCGCCCGCGCTGCATGGGCCTACAACGGCATCGAAGCGCTCACCCGAGTGGCCAAGGTTGATTGGAAAGCCGCTGGACTCGACTATCTCGATCAGAAGCACCATGGCGAGCTCGGTCCCGAGCAGCGCCTCGGCTACTTCCGCAACTACAAGGAATGGGCACTCAAGGGTGCCGCGCATCCCATCATCGACCCGGCCTGGGAGTGGCTCACGGCCAACTGGCCGGCCGACGGTGAGTTCATCGAGCTGTGCTGGGGCGATGCCCGACCCGGCAATCAGATGTACGGCGGACCAGAGCTCAGCGACGTCATCGGCGTGTTCGACTGGGAAATGGTGTCGCTCGGCAATTCCGAGAGCGATCTGGGCTGGTGGCTGTTCCTCCAGCGCTTCAGCCTCGAAACCGCTGGCGCTGAACTACTGCCGGGCATGCTGGACCGTGAAGCGACCATCGCATTGTGGCAAGAACTCATGGGCCGGCCCGCCATCAATGTGGCGTTCTACGAGATCCTCGCTGGGTTCCAGTTCTGCCTTGTGATGGTGAAACTCTCGGAGATGTTCGTCATGGATTCGGGCGACCCCAACATGGCCATGATGGCCATCCACAACCCGGTGGCCACCATCACCGCCTCGCTACTCGGTATCGAGATGCCCTCGCTTTGACCCAAACCCGCCCAGGACCGCAGATCCCAAGCGGGACTTGGCAAAATCACGGATAAATCAACCCTCGCTGGCTGTTCAGGCTCGCCTTATCTGCGTAGTGTCCTCGCCGTGAACCCCACGCTGCACAGATTGAGGAGTTCGGCGGCCGTGGGGTCGTCCGTCCTTGTCGCGTGCCTTCTTGCGTGCCTTGTCGTGATCTTTTGCATCGCTGCGCCAGCCGTACCCGCCGGAGCAGCCGCCAGTACATCAACAGCTGCTGGACCGATCACGATCGACACCAGCTCATCGGCACTGGCCAACGCAACGCTCGCCGCCACCCAGCGTTACATCATCGAGTTCACCGAAGGCACTACGTCAACGGCCGAGGCCACCGCCCACGCTCAGCGCGGAATGGCAGTGCAAAACATTCTCAGCAATGTGTTTCCCGGCGAGGTCATTGACCTCACCGCATCACAGGTGAAGTCACTCCGACTCAATCCGCGGGTTCTGTCCATCGAGGCTGATACCCCTGTATCGGCCGAAACGATGCAGTCGCCGGCAACCTGGGGCCTAGACCGCATTGATCAGCCGCAACTGCCGTTATCCAACAGTTATTCCTATGACCGCACTGGCGCCGGCGTGAAGGCCTACGTGGTTGATAGTGGCATTCTCGCCTCGCATACCGACTTCGGCGGACGGGTCAGCAACGGGTTCAGCTACTACGGAAAGAGCCAATTCGAAGAGGGCGGCAAATGCTCAACGCCGAAAGCGTCGAAGGAGGTTCCGGCGTACTCCACCGACGAAGACGGTCACGGTACCCATGTAGCTGGCATCCTCGGCGGGACCACCTACGGCGTGGCCAAGGGCGTCACCCTGATACCTGTGCGAGTCCTCGACTGCAAGGGAGGCGGCTTCGCCTCCAGCATTGTCGCCGGTCTCGACTTTGTTGTACGAGATCATGTGGCTGGCACTCCCGCCGTCGCCAACCTCAGTATCGGCATGTCGGTAAGTGACGACGTCGACAAGGCAGTGAATGCCACGATCGCTGATGGTGTGACCGTGGCCGTCGCTGCCGGCAACTCCAACAAAGACGCATGCAATTCCTCGCCAAGTCGTGTACCGAACGCTCTTACCGTCGCTGCCATCGACAGCGCCGATACGAGAGCGTCCTGGTCGAACTATGGCTCCTGCGTCGACCTGTTCGCTCCCGGGGTGTCGATCACCTCCGATTACAAAGATGGAAAGACCGTCCTCATGAGCGGCACCTCAATGGCGACCCCGCATGTGGCTGGTGCCGCCGCCCTGCTGCTTGAGGCGACTCCCACCGCCACCCCCGCGCAGATCAGCTCCGCTCTGATTGCGCAGTCGGTCCCCGATGTCGTCCGTGACGGTGGAAGCAACTCGCCCAACCGACTGCTCAATACGGGGGCAACCCAAGCGCCCATTACCGAACGACCCGCAGCTCCCACTTCGGTAACCGCAACAACACCGGCCGCAGGTTCGACCACGGTGACCTGGACCCGATCAACCTCCGTACCGATCCTGGATCAGACCGTCAACATCTACCGCAATGCCACGCTCCTGAAGCCCACCGTTGTCAGCAGCGATGTGACATCCATGAACTACACCTCGATGACTGCAGGAGCGAGCTACACCTTCTCCGTGCAAGCCCGTAACGCTGCCGGTTTGAGCGCGGAGTCCTCGCCATCTTCGCCAGTGGTGTATCGCACCGCCCCGAGCGCGCCGGCTGTGCCCGTCGCCAGTCTCACTGCAGGCGGAGCCGGATCAATCACCTGGGCACTGGGATCTGACAACGGATCGGCGCTCACCGAACAGATCGTTCGCACCTACCGGGGCACCTCACTGGTTGCGACAACGAGCGTGTCCGGTACGGACACAAGTTTCACAACACCGTCAATGCTCGACGTCGGCACCGCCTACAAGTTCACCGTGCAAGCCCGAAACAGCCTTGGGCTCAGCACCGAGTCAGCCTTCTCAAACACCGTTACCCGAATCGTTGCGCCAAGCGCTGCGACCAACGTCGCTGCCGCAGTGAAGTCAACAAGCAATGTCAAGGTCACGTGGACAATTGGTTCCAACGGTGGATCGGCCCTGCGGGGTCAGATTGTCAATCTCTACAAAAACGGTGTGTTCGTGGCCTCATACAACGTTGGTGCCTCAGAGAAGTCTCTGGTTCTCGAAGGCATGAAGCTTGGCGAGACCTACACCTTCACGGTGCAATCCAGGAACAACATCGGCTGGAGCCCAGAATCGGTTCTCTCCAACGCAGTGAAGCGCACGCGCTAAGGAACCGGCGGCCTAGACAATCGAGTCACCAGTCGATTGCTCTCTCGATTGCCTCAGTTGATCGAAGACACCACACGGACGGAAACATCATCGATTGACACCACGTCGCCGTTTCGTAATTGCCGACCACGCCGCACCTCAACTTCGTTGTTGACGAGTACCTCGCCGCCAGCCAACAGC
>CANFQA010000083.1 GCA_947449015.1 Microthrixaceae bacterium
CCCGACTGAGGTTCGACGCCGAGCCACTCGTACACTCCGGGGCGATGGAAGCTCCCCCCACAGTTCCGGCCGATCTCGAACTCGGCTCGTTTTCGGACACCCCTGAATGGATCGTCGTTCCCGATGAGATGCCCTGGCGGGCCCATGTCGATGACATCCGCTGGCTCACCCAGCACCGTCTGCCCGAACTGATCGCTCCTCGACGTCTTCCCCGTGGCACCCGGGTGTTCAGCGTGTTGCGTCACTTCGGCACCGCTGTTGGCCTCTGGTATCTGCGTTCCCGCGGCAAGGACAACAGTCGGGCTGATCTCTCGCGCCGACTACGAATCGCCGCTGAACATCTCGGTCCCACCTACATCAAACTCGCCCAGATCATTTCCTCCGGCGAGGGCCTTTTCCCCGAGGAACTGGTCACTGAGTTCAAAAAATGCCGCGATCAGGTTCCTGCAGAACCATTCAGTTCGGTGCGAGCAACCATCGAGAGCGAATTCGGTCGCACCATCGAAGACCTGTTCTCCGAGTTCGACCAGAAGCCACTGGCCGCTGCATCAATCGCCCAGGTGCATGCCGCCACCCTGCACACCGGCGAGCGGGTCGTAGTGAAGGTGCAGCGCACCACAGTGTCCGATCTCGTGCGCAAGGACCTCGGGGTCATGGCCTGGTTGGCACCGTTCCTCGTGGGCCGGTTGCCATTTGCGGCGCTGGCCAATCCGCCGGCACTGG
The DNA here is from genome assembly GCA_947449015.1 of Microthrixaceae bacterium. Classification (GTDB taxonomy): domain Bacteria; phylum Actinomycetota; class Acidimicrobiia; order Acidimicrobiales; family Acidimicrobilacustridaceae; genus Acidimicrobilacustris. Next base: position 724 of record CANFQA010000083.1, read on the forward strand.
TCGAGCTGTTCGCTGAGACGATTAGCGAGGAGCTCGACTTCCGCCTCGAAGGGCAGAACATGCTCGACGTGGCTCAAAGTTTCGTGAACCTCGGACAGCGCGGCTATGTCATCGCCCGCCCGCATCCAACACTGGTGACCCGACGAGTGCTGGTCATGGAACGGCTCGATGGTTTCAACTTCGATGATGTGGACTCCATGCTCGCCGCCGGCGTCGACACCCATGCGGTCATCCGCACTGGGATGATCGGATTCATGGAAGGCGCCATGATCGAAGGCATCTTCCACGGTGATCTCCATGGCGGCAATCTGTTCGTGCTACCCGACGGGCGCGTGGCGCTGCTGGATTTCGGCATCACCGCACGCCTTTCCGAGGCCAAGCGTCGTGCGTTCCTCCGGCTCATGCTCGGCGCCACCACCAACGATGTGCGCATCCAGCTCGGCGCACTTCGTGATCTCGGTGCATTGCCGCTCGATACCGATCTCGAGGTGGTCATCGCAGATCTCGGACTCGATGGTCCGCCGCTGGATCCCACCCAGCTCTCCCCGGACGAGATGATCAAAGAGATCCAGAAGGTCGTCAAGCTGCTCATGGGCTACGGCGCCCGCCTTCCCAAGGAGCTCATGCTCTATGTGAAGAACCTGGTCTTCCTCGACGGCGCCATCGCCCGACTGGCCCCCGATCTGGATCTCTTCGCCGAGATCACGTCGATCTCGATGTACTTCGCTCAGACTCATGGCGAGAAACTCTTCGCCGATGTCGGCGTGAATCCCGCCACCTTCCAGGTTGATCTCACCGGTCTCAAGGACGCCGTGGGTGTTGATGTCTCGACGAACCGCCTCACCTATCGCGAACTGCAGGAACGGCGCGAACTCATCAAGTCACGCTTCGACCGCCGCGGCGTGAAGTAGTCGGAGTCAGCGCTCGGCTTCACCGGGTTCATCAGTTTGTTCATGCGGGTGCAGATGCGCTCGTGGGGTGAGCGTGTCGTCGTCATCAGCTGGTCGCTCCACACGCTTCGGTCGGAACCGGGGAACCACCACCTTGAACCAGACGGCCATGAAGGCGACCAGGAATGCGAACTGGAGCGGACCGTGGAGGACTCGATTCGAGCCCTTCAACACGACCAATCCGCCGAGAGCGACAATCGCGAGGCGAGTCCAACCCCAGACCCCGCGTGGCACGGTTCGCTGACGAATGTCCTCGGTCACGATCTTCATCGTGTCCGGACCATGATCCTGATCCGGGGCTTCGATCTGCGCCTTCAGCGACTGCAGTCGCTCGATGATCATCGCCCGGTACTCGAATTTCGTCATCTCCATCAGCGCGTACTGCTGCGGCAGGGACAACGGGTAGATAAGGAACACAAAGAAGGGGACGAGGACCTGGCCGACGAAGAGCCAGCCAATCGCCCAACCGATGGCAGTGGCCACCGATTCACCACGGACAACGAAACCCGTGAATCCGATGACGATCACCCCGATCAGGATCAACACCTCCGTCATCGCCAGCGCGGAGAGTCGGGATGGAATCATGAACCAGCGAGTGAGGTGATATCGGAGCCAGACACGACCCGTACCACGAACACCCTTCGGAAGGAACACCGGAAGGGTCATGAGTGCTCTGTCAGTCATCGGTGCTCCACCATTCCGACGCTCCCGCGAGCGACATCCCCAACGCTACGACTGCACTACAGACCCGTCAACGGGTTCGGCCACGTAGAGTGGCCACTTCATGCGCCTCGTCATCGCTCGCTGCTCGGTCGACTACGCCGGACGCCTCTCGGCGCACTTGCCCAGCGCTACCCGCCTCATCATGGTGAAGGCCGACGGTTGCGTGGCGATCCACTCCGACGGCGGCGCCTACAAGCCGCTCAACTGGATGAACGCCCCGAACCATGTGGTCGAGGAAGAGTCCTGCTGGATCGTGACCAACCCCAAGGGCGAAACGCTCACCATCACCATCGAGGAACTACTACACGACTCGGCCCATGATCTCGGCATCGATCCGGGTCTGCAGAAGGATGGGGTCGAGGCTCATCTCCAGGTGTTGTTGGCCCAACATCCCCATAGCATCAGCGAGGGTCTCACGCTTGTGCGTCGTGAGTGGCCCACCGACATCGGCCCGGTGGATCTTCTGTGCCGCGATGCTGACGGTGTCGCCGTAGCCATCGAGGTGAAGCGCCGGGGTGACATCGATGGCGTGGAGCAGCTGGCCCGCTATCTCGAACGTCTCGATCTCGACCCGTTGCTGCGACCGGTGCGCGGCATCTTCGTGGCCCAATCGATCAAACCGCAGGCCAAGGTGCTCGCCGAGGCTCGCGGCATCGCCTGCGTCGAGGTCGACTACGACGAACTGCGCGGCATCGAGTCAAACGAGCTGCGCCTGTTCTGAAGCCCTGCAGTGCTACTCGGCGAAGGTGTGCCGTCCACCGGCGAAGACAACACGACCATCCTGGCCACGGGTCTGGAACACGCACTCCCCAGCACCGAGGCGCCACATCTCGACGGTGAGTTCCTCACCCGGGTACACCGGCGAAGCAAAGCGACCTTCCATGGAACGGAAACGCGCCGGATCAGAATCACACAATGTGTGCAGCAGGGCGCGGCCGGTGAACCCGTAGGTGCACAGACCGTGCAGGATCGGTCGGTCGAACCCGGCCAGTGCTGCGAACCACGGATCAGAGTGCAGTGGATTGCGATCGCCGGAGAGCCGGTAGACGAGCGCCTGATCGGGACGGGTGCTGTAGGTGACCGAGTGATCAGCGCCACGATCGGGAGCGGCGTTGCGATCTCCGGACGGGCCGCGGTCGCCACCCCAGCCGCCCTC
>CANFQA010000084.1 GCA_947449015.1 Microthrixaceae bacterium
CAGGAGCTTGGTCTTGCTGTGGCGGTGGTTCCAGAGTCCGCTGCTGATCACGTTGATGCGCAACTGACAGCTCGTGGAACCCTCGACGCCTCGCAACCCTTCCTTCGCACAACTGTGGGTGGTACCAGTTCTGGTCGAACCATCGATGGTCTGCGAGTGGTTGATCTTTCGTCGCTTTGGGCAGGACCGTTGTGTTCGCGTCTGCTCGCCGAGGCTGGTGCCGATGTGATCAAGGTGGAGTCGACCACACGTCCTGACGGCACACGGCTCGGCGATCCGGAACTCTTCGAGCGCCTCCATGCTGGCAAACGTTTCGTGCAGGTGCCCTTTGCTGGCGCGGAGGCGGGTTCGGATCTGCGCGAACTGATTGCCAGTGCTGATGTGATCATCGAGGGTTCTCGGCCTCGTGCGCTTGATCGGCTCGGTATCGATCCAGCCGCAGTTCTTACTCGTCGCCCCGGTGTTGTGTGGTTGTCGATCACTGCCTACGGCCGCACCGGACCGTGGTGCAATCGCGTTGGCTTCGGAGATGACACCGCAGCAGCTGCTGGACTGCTCGACCGATCAGACAGTGGCGCACCAGCGTTGGTGGGTGACGCCATCGCCGATCCGCTCACTGGCATTGTTGCCGCCGCGCTCATCGGCGAAGCTGTCGCGCAGGGAGGCGGCGTGCTCATCGACGTTGCTCTTCGCGAAATTGCACGTTCGGTGGCACTGGGCGCGGAGCTCGACTGGTGAGCGGTCGCATCCTCATCCGCGATGCAGAGGTTGATGATGTCCGTGTCGATGTGTTGATCGAATCGGGGGTCATCACCCAGCTTGTGCCCATCGGTGCGGGGCGGATTGCATCGACACAGATCGAGAGTGACACTGACGTGATCATCAATGCCGAAGGTGGTGCGTTACTTCCGGGACTGCACGATCATCATGTGCACCTCTTGGCCATGGCGGCTCGTCTGGCGGCGGTTGATCTCGACGATTGCGCGACGCCCGAAGCGTTCGATCTCGCCATTACGACAGCGAGCCGATCTGCCGGCGATGGTTGGGTGCGTGCTGGCGGCTATGACGAACACCGACATGGTGTGCTGGGTCGCGAGCGTCTTGACGCGCTTGTCGGCGATATCGCAGTTCGTGTGCAACACCGCACCGGACTTTCCTGGGTTCTGTCCTCAGCGGCAATCACCCGTGTTGGGGCACAGGCCAGCAACGACCCGTGCATTGAACGCGATGACGCTGGTCGACCCACTGGGTGGTTGCACCGAGGGGATGGGTGGCTGGCCGAGCAGATTGGCGTCACCGCCCCCGATCTGGCGCCAGTGGGACGCGCACTCGCCGCCTTTGGCATCACCGGCATCACTGATGCCACCGTTGATCTCGGCCCCGGCCGCCTCGACCTGCTTCGCCACGCGCGGACCACTGGCGCGCTGCCACAGAAGTTGTTGCTGCTCGGTGTTGATGGGGACGCCGAGGTTGGGGAGTGGGCCGACAGTGGCCCCGCGAAACTTCTGGCCGATGAGATGCTCGGACTCGATCCGACGGCAATGGCCGAGCGCATCCGGGAGGTGCATGCTGCTGGTCGACCGGTCGCTATTCACGCGGTGAGCCGCGTTGAGACCATTGCCGCGGTCACGGCATTGCAGGACGCGGGCATGATGCAGGGCGACCGTCTTGAGCATGGTTCGGTGCTCCCTCGAGAGCTTGATCACGCGCTTGTGACCGGTGGTGTCATCGTCATCATTCAGCCCGCATTGGTGGCCGAGCGCGGTGACCACTATCTGGGCACGGTCGATACTGATGATCTTGGTGTGCTGCACCGGCAGTCCTCCCTGATTGAAGCGGGCGTCGCCATTGCCGCGGGCAGTGATGCGCCGGTTACCTCGAGTAATCCCTGGCTGGCAATCGCCACAGCCACGAGCCGTCGAACGCGCAGCGGAAAGGTGGTCGGTGCTGCTGAGCAGGTCGACTCGCCAACGGCGCTCAACTGGTTCCTGACGCCGCTTGATGATCCAGGAGGTTCGCCGCGTCGTGTCGAGGTCGGTGTACCCGCCGATCTGTGTCTGCTGGATGTGCCGCTCGCCGAGATGCTCGCCGCTCCCGATTCGGTTCATGTGCGCAGCACCTGGATCGATGGTGTGATGGTGCACCCATGATCACCCCGATGTCGTTGCAACATCTCCTCGATCTGTTGATCGCTGAGGGAGCTGGCGCGCAGGTCCCCTCTGCGGTCCTCATCGATCTCGATCAGGGTCTCACAGGTGAGCAACTCAACCTCCTTGAGGCGGTGTCGGTCGGAGCTCCCCGGGTCATCATCGGCGTCGCCGAAGACTCGTTCGACGTTGAACCGAGCGCCTTCGATCTTTTGGTCTGTACCCAGCCCTCGCCGTCCTCGCCGTGGGTGTCGCCGTCTGACTTCCTCGGTATCGATCTTCTGGCTGATCTGCTCGCCGTACTCTCCGACATGTTCGTCACCTCGTCCGATGCGGCACTGGCGCTGGTGCAGTTACTTCGATCAGGAGAGGCACTGAGTGCCAAAGATGCGGTGGTTGCCGAATCCTGGGTCTACAGCCTGCTGCAGACAGGTTCGCGTTACGCCGAATGGTTGGGCGAACGCGCACCTCGGTCGGCCCGAACCGAACGCAGCGGCGATGTGGTGGCGTTGGATCGTGTTGGCGACACGCTGCAGGTCACCCTTGACCGACCCGAGGTTCGCAACGCATTCAGTGCCCGTCTGCGTGACGAACTCGTTGCCGCACTGGAGTTGGTCAGTCTCGATCGCACGATTGAGCGGGTTGAACTTCGCGGCCGGGGCCTTGCCTTCTCGAGCGGAGGAGACCTTGGCGAGTTCGGCACTGCACCTCATCCGATCGCAGCACATTTCATCCGAACCTCCCGAAGTGTCGGGCTCGGACTCGATCGCCATCGTGAGCGCATCAGAACCTTCGTGCATGGCACCTGTGTTGGGGCCGGTGTCGAGCTCCCAGCATTCACCGAAACGGTCATTGCCCATCCCGAGACAACCTTCCGACTTCCCGAAGTGGCTATGGGGTTGGTTCCCGGCGCTGGGGGTACCGCATCGATCCCTCGACGCATCGGTCGGCATCGCACGGCGGCGCTCGCACTAAGTGGTCTGCTCATTGATGCCACCACCGCGCTGCGGTGGGGTTTGGTGGATCAGATCGACGATGCATCATTCACAACCGCGATCGAGGAACCGTCATGAACGATCAGGATTCGATGAAGGGCTCCGATCAGTGGGCAACCTGGCGAGAGCGCGTCGATCTCGACGAGTACGAACAGCGGTGGAAGAAGCTGGCCGAATCCGGGCAGAACCC
>CANFQA010000085.1 GCA_947449015.1 Microthrixaceae bacterium
GACGCCACAGCAAACACCGAAGGCACCAGCAGGATCAACGCGACAGCGATCGTGACTCCGCCGGCAGCGATCGCTGCGAGAAACTGTCCGACCCTGCTCACCGCAGCAACAGTACCGGCGCCACACCCCGACCCGAGGTCGCTCTCAGCCGCGTGGCCACTCCACTGGGCGCTTCTCGACGAATGCCCGCATACCTTCGACCATCTCGGGGGTCATCATTGACCGATGGAACAGCTGAACATCGGTGTAGGGAAGCCGGCCATTGAGATCTCGTTTGACCGCCGCTCTGGCAATGGGTCCGGTGAGACTGATCTGCGCGAGCACCCAATCAACATGGTCATCGAGTTCGGCATGGGGAACGACCTTGCCAACCAGGCCCGCAGCCTCGGCTTCGGCCGCTGAGATCTCTGCAGCGGTGAAAAACAAATACCGCGCCCGGGCGAGACCGACTGCCTCAGCCAAACGAGATGACATGAACGGATCGGGAATGCCGCGAAGAAGCTCCGGAATTCGAAAACGTGCCTGATCAGACGCAACGACCACATCGCAGTGCAGCGCAATATCGATGCCGCCGGCTTGGCACACACCATTGATCTTGGCCACCCAGATTTTACGACAGCGCTCGATATGACGGAACGGGAAGTTGTCGGTGGGATCCCATTCATTGCGGATTCCCTCAGGGTCTTCGCTGTTGCCGGCCATATCGCCGCCAGCCGCGAACCACCGGTCGGTGCCAGTGAGACAGACAGCGTCGAGTTCGCTCTGCCCATCGGCCCAGATGGCCGCCCGCTTGAGGCCCCGGTACATCTCTTGGGTGAAGGAGTTGCGACGTTCGACTCGATCGATGCGTAGATGCAACACACGGTCGCGCACTTCGACATGAATGAACGAGGTGCCGAGTTCCGGAGGCGTGATCTCTAGTGCGGTCATGCGATGCCGTACAGCGATGCGGCTGTGCGTGACAGCACGTTCTCGACGACCTGCGGATCGATTCCTGCGAGTACGCGATTGGCGTAGTCACGTGGTCGCTGGGCCGCCGTGCGCGGTCCCGGGTGTTGACAGGTGGGGTGCGGATAGTCGGTTTCGAACAAGATGTTGTTCGGGAACCGTTCGATGGCGTTGCGGGCAACCTGTTCCTCGAACCAGAAGCAGCCATAAATCTGACGCTCGAAGTACTCACTCGGCAGAAGGTCATAGTCGGGGTGCTCGTCGCGCACCCCACCGTTCTTCCACTGCCAGTCGAATGTCTCGAGCGCACCGGGGATCCAGCCCACGCCGGACTCGACCGAGACAAACTTCAGATCAGGGAATCGATGACAGATTCCTCCGAAGATGAGATCAGCAACGCTGCGCATGTTGTCGAGGAAGATCAACGAGGACACCTTGGCAAAGTTGGACATCCATCCCATCTCTGCGGCGTCAGTGAACTGTGTGCCCATGGAGCCGCCACCCACATGGAAATTGACCGGAACTCCGGCCTCCTGCACGCGGGCCCAAATGGGATCCCAATGCTTGTGGGCCAGTGGGGGCTGGCCGTAGTCAGCGGGCTGGTTGCAGAAGTTGATGGCGCGATGGCCGTTGCCGAGGCAGCGTTCAATCTCGTCGATGGCCAGATCAAGATCCCAGAACGGAATGGCAGTGATAGCGATGAGTCGGTTCGGATCAGCGCTGCACCAATCGGTGAGGAAATCGTTGTAAGCCCGCACGCACTGGGCGACGAGCTCACGATCTCCAAGGCGAAGGAAATACCCGTTTCCGAAACCTCCGACGTTTGGATACAGCACCTGGGCGTCGATGCCCTCCGCATCCATGAAGGCCAGACGAGCCGTGGCGTCGAACATGGCTGGAGCAATCTCATCGAAGGTTCGTGGTGTTGACTGCGGCATGATGCCGTCCCAACCGGCCATTGAGTAGTAGCCGGGAGCACCGAGGCGTTCACCGTCGGCCATCCAGACGTCCACACCATCGATGCGTTCAATATGGGGGACGATGTCGTGCTTGCTTGCTGGGAAGGACCGAGTCCAGGTGTCGGGCGGTTCGGTGAGATGGGTGTCGACATCGATCACCTTGTACTGATCGAAAAGATCGGTCATGGTTCAGACTCCTTGCGGTCGGGTGCCTATGACACCGGAGGTTTCGAGGGCGGCGAGTTCCTCAGCATCATGGCCGAGGAGTTCACCGAGGATCTCAGTGTTGTGTTGACCAATGGTGGGAGCAGGAGCACGGAGCCAACGCTCGACACTGGCATAACGAAACGGCATGGTGGGCGTGGGATGGGTTCCGACCACGGGATGGTCGATGGTCTCGAAGAAGGCACGGGCGATCATCTGCTCATGGAATGAGGCGCGTCGATGATCGGCAGCCACTGCCACCGGAACCCCCACGGCCCGCAGCGCCCCGACAGCTTCGTTGGCCTCTCGTGATCTCACCCATGCACCGATTCGTTCATCGAGTTGATCCTGCTGGGCGCGTCGCCCCTGCATCGTGGCGAGTGCGTCGTCGGCCAGTTCCTCATGCAGTTCCAGAACCTCACAGAGTGATTGCCATTGGTCGTCGGTTTCACAGGCGATCGCCACCCACTGCTCCACACCAGCGGCGCGATACAAGTTCTGCGGGGCCGCTGTCGGCCCACGGTTTCCCATTCGTTCAACCATGACCTCATGGGCACTCCACTCGAGCACCGGCTCGGCAGCAATAGCCAGGGCAGCGTCAAACATAGGAGCTTCAACAAAGCAGCCCACCCCAGTGCGATCACGACGCTCGAGTGCCACGAGCGCCGCAAACACCGCATGCAGTCCCCCATTGGGGTCGCATGGGCCTCGTTGGATGCGCGGTTGATCCTCAACGTGACCAGTCATCCATGCGAGCCCAGTGATTTGCTCCATGGTCTGGGCGAACCCGGGCCGATCACGCCAGGGACCAGTCAGACCGAATGCAGGCATGCGCACCATGATCGCTCTGGGATTTGTCGCATGAATAACGTCCCAGTTGAGGTTGAAGTTCTCCAGCACCCGTGGTGTGAAGTTCTCAATGACAATGTCGGCGCGCTCGACAAGTTCCAGAACCATCGCACGACCTTCGACGCGATCAAGATCAAGTGTGACTCCGCGCTTGTTGGTGTTCGCGGCAAGGAAAAACGCGCTGTACTCCCACCATTGATCGCGCCC
>CANFQA010000086.1 GCA_947449015.1 Microthrixaceae bacterium
CGGGCGCGATGCGGGCCGGGATGGCCGACTCGGCGGATGCAGGTGACGCCAGCCCGGGGCATGACCACACCACAACGAGGTACAGAGCGGGCGGTGACGACTGTGGCCGGATCCGGTTCAGGTGCTCCGCCCGAACGACGACGGGCTCGTTCGAGTGCGGCGATGAGTGCCCGGTGCGGGTCGGGGCCGTCCGGTCCCCATCCCTCGGCCATCGCCTCCTGGAGTTCATCAGCAGAGAACACCCGGGCGACGTCTTCGTCGAGAAGACCCTGGGCAACCACGGCGCGAACCATCCCGTCGGGCGCCGGAGGTGGGGCGTAATCCCAACCATCGAGTCCGACATCTTCGGCAACAACATCCAGTACGGCCAACGCATCCCAGAGGTCAGTGATCTCGGACTCGTCGAGGAGGCCTGAGTCACGCAGCGCAACCGCCATGTCGTAGACCGCGCTGTCGGATCGCGGCCCGAGACACAGCACCTCGAGCAGACCGCTCGATCCAACCATCGACGCCTTGTACACAGCGCGGGCGTGACCGCCGAGCACCGAGAGCGTGTTCCATCCGGCCAGCGGCGAGTTCAGCGGATGCTTGCCCGCAGGATCAACGCACAGACCAACGAGGTCCTCGAGCACTCCGAGTGCCTCGTCATCGGTGAGTTCGCCGAGTTGCTCCACGACCCGATCACTGAAGACGATCTCGGCCTGGTCGTCGGGGAAGCGCCCGCCGCGACGCAATGCTCAGCGACCGAGAGTGAAAGCACGATCCCGGACCCGATCAACATCGAGGCCGAGTTTCGTGCAGACATCTTCAAGGGACCATTTCGAGGAACGGTCGAGGGCGAGGTCGGCGAACTGTTCGACCACCTCGCGGCGGGCGGCCTCCACCTTGGCCGCGGTTTCATCGAGGCGTTCAGCAGAGTCGATGACTGCGTTCACGCGGCCGAAGCGGGTCAGCAGGATGCGACGCTCGGATGCAGTGTCGTTCAACCAGGAAACCCCGCGCTTTGAAGCCTCTTGGATAGGCACTCGAAGTGGTCGGCTGTCGACGCTCATGGACCCCACGGTAGCGAGTTCTATGTAGAACTGCAATGAGTCATTCGACTCGGAGGCGCGCTGGTTGAACCGCCTGCGACCCGCTGGTTGCGATCGTTCCGACTAGTTCAGGATCGAGCGCAGCAGCGGCAGACCATCAATGCTGCCCAGCAGTTCCGAGGTTGCCCGTTCCGGATGCGGCATAAGGCCGACCACGTTGCGACCCTCGTTGCAGATGCCGGCAATGTCATCGATCGAACCATTCGGGTTCTCGACATAGCGCAGCACGATGCGATCCTCGTCGCGCAATTGCGCCAGCGTGTCGGCATCGCAGGTGTAATTGCCTTCGAAATGGTTGATGGGCACGCGCAACACCGAACCGGCCTCGGCGCCCCGGGTCAGCGCAGAATCCGTGCTCTCCACTCGCAACTCGACCATTGTGCAGACGAACTTGAGCCCGGCGTTCTTCTGCAGCGCGCCGGGCAGCAGACCAGCCTCGGTGAGCACCTGGAAACCGTTGCAGATACCGACCACCGGACCACCGGCCGCGGCGAACTCTGACACCGCGCCCATGATCGGCGAGAAGCGAGCAATAGCCCCGGGGCGCAGGTAGTCGCCATGGGCGAACCCGCCGGGCACGATCACTGCGTCGACACCCTTGGTGGTGGCATCGCCATGCCAGAGGATCTCGGGCTCGGCGCCAACGAGACCCATGGCCTCGATCATGTCCTGCTCACAGTTCGATCCGGGGAACAGCACAACCCCGACGCGGGGACTCACGAAGCTGCCCCCGCCGAGAGTTCGATGAAGGAGTCCTCGATGACGGGATTGGTGAGGAACCGACGGCAGAGATCCTCGACGCTGGCCCGGGCACTGGCTTCATCGGCAGCATCGATGTCGAAGCGGATGAACTTGCCCACTCGCACACCAGTGACACCGGCGACGCCGAGTGTGGGGATGGCGCGCTCGATAGTGGAGCCCTGCGGATCGGCGATCCCGGGACGGAGTCGGACCTCGACCTGCACTGAAAAGATCATCCTCACATCGTCGCACAGCAGCGACCGACCGCGGTGCGGTCGAGCGTCACGATGAAGCCGAGTTCTGAAGACCTCAACTTCTGAGGATGTCTATCGACCAACCGCGCCGGGTCGGGGCGGCCGCGAGTTATCCGATCAGCCGTGCCAGTCGGCGAAGGACCGACCGGTGATGCGCTCATAGGCGTCGATGTAGCGAGCGCTGGTGGTGTTGACCACCTCAGCCGGCAGCGGCGGGGCCGGAGGCTGCTTGTCCCAATCCAGGCCGTCGAGGTAATCGCGCACCGGCTGCTTGTCGAAGCTGGGCGGCGTGGATCCGGGCTGCCAATCGGCGGCCGGCCAGAACCGTGAGGAGTCCGGGGTGAGCACCTCGTCGGCCAACACGAGTTCGCCATCGATGAGACCGAGTTCGAACTTGGTGTCGGCGATGAGGATGCCCCGCTCGGCGGCCCATTCGGCGCCGCGGGTGTAGAGCTCGATCGACACCGACCGAGCCCGCTCGGCCAGTTCGGGGCCGATGAGTTCGACAGCAGCCTCGAACGAGATGTTCTCGTCGTGACCCTCGGCGGCCTTGGTCGAGGGCGTGAACACCGGCTCGGGCAACTTCGAGGACTCGAGCAGTCCTTCGGGCAGCACCTGGCCGTGCATGGTTCCGCTGGTGCGGTACTCCTTCCACGCGGATCCGGTGAGATAGCCGCGCACGATGCATTCGATGGGCAGCATCTCGGCCCGACGGCACAACATGATGCGGCCCTCCCACTCCGGCTTCTGGGCCGAGGCGGGAACATCGGCAAGTGAGGTGGAGAGCAGATGACTGCCGACGAGACCGGCGAACTGCTCGAACCAGAACGCACTCATGGCGGTGAGCACGCGGCCCTTGTCGGGGATCGGTTCGGCCATGACCACATCGAAGGCCGAGAGACGGTCAGAGGTGACCATGAGCAGACGACCGTC